>NYYT01000092.1 GCA_002686885.1 Pedosphaera sp. | reverse complement strand
TAATATGGCAAGAATCATGGGCGTAGACATTCCCGGGCACAAGCGTATCGATATTGCGCTTAGATACATGTATGGTATCGGTCCGGCAATCGCAGGAGAAATCATCGAAGCAACCGGGATCAACCCGACCACCCGGGCCAAGGATTTGACAGAAGATCAGCTCACCAAAATCGTTCACGCGATCCAGGAAGGGCAATACATCATCGAAGGTGATTTGAGGCGAGAAATCAGTATGAATCTCAAGCGTCTTCAGGCAATCCGTTGCTATCGTGGCATTCGTCACATCCGTGGATTACCCGTTCGTGGACAACGCACGGGCACCAACGCACGCACTCGGAAGGGACCTCGCAAGACAGTAGGGGTGCAACGCAAGTCCTGATAAAGGATTCATGACCGCAGTATCTAGAAGCATTTACTTTCATTATTGATATGGCAGAGGAAGAACAACAAAACACGGAGGCCACCCAGGCTCAGGAAGCTACCCCAGAAGTGAAGGCAGCTCCTGCGGCCCAAGACAAGCCGGTTGAGAAGAACGATGCAGATCAGACCAAGTCCTCAGATGGCCCTGCTGCTGCCGAGGCACCATCGGCTGCCGAGCTCCTATCGACGGATCTGGGGCCAGCCAAAATCATCAAGGCCAAAGGCTCCAAGAACGTCGTTGCAGGAGTGGTGACCATTTGTGCTACATTCAACAACACCTTGGTGTCGATCACCGACATGCATGGCAATGTGGTGAGCTGGTCCTCTGCAGGCAAGGTAGGCTTTCGAGGTTCGCGTAAAAGCACCGCTTTTGCGGCACAGCAAGTCGCTCAGGATGCTGGTCGCGCAGCCATGGCTCACGGACTCAAGGAGGTTGAGGTCAAGGTCAAGGGACCTGGCTCGGGTCGTGAGTCAGCTATCCGTGCACTCCAAGCAATCGGTCTTGAAGTCAATTCCATCAAAGATGTTACCCCGGTTCCTCACAACGGATGCCGTCCACGAAAGAAACGTCGCGTTTAACCTTTTATTAGTATTGATATGGCTCGTTACACCGGACCCAAAACCAAAATCAGTCGCCGATTTGGTATACCCATTTTCGGCCCATCCAAATATCTGGAACGCCGTAATTATGGTCCAGGTATGCATGGTCCCCGATCACGTAGGAAAAACACCGAGTACGCCCTCGGTTTGATGGAAAAACAGAAATTCCGTTACTTTTACGGGCTTCAGGAAAAGCAGTTCCGAGCCATCTATGAAACAGCTCGCAGACGAAAGGGAGTGACAGGCGAAAACATGCTTCAAATTCTTGAAACTCGTCTAGACAATCTTGTCTACCAACTCGGATTCGCACCCAGTCGTCCAGCTGCTCGGCAAATGGTGGGCCATGGCCATATTCAGGTGAATGGAAGGAAGGTCGACATCTCCAGTTACGCTGTGCAGATCAACGACGTTATCGAAGTGAAGAACTCAAGTGTCTCACGTCAGTTGGCCAACAAAAATCTCGAACTCTCCACCAGTCGTCGAGTCCCCGAATGGGTGCATCTCGATAAGGATTTCTTCAAGGGCGTGCTGATGCGATTGCCCTCTCGCGATGAAATCCAACCGATCGGTAACGAGCAGACAGTCATTGAATTTTATTCCCGCTAAACAAACCATTCAGTTATATG
Organism: Pedosphaera sp.; assembly: GCA_002686885.1. GTDB lineage: Bacteria > Verrucomicrobiota > Verrucomicrobiia > Limisphaerales > AAA164-E04 > UBA7971. Next base: position 70,912 of record NYYT01000092.1, on the reverse strand, counting down.
GGCCCTTGGGTGTTTGGGAATGCACCTATGGGTCAGATTAAAACTGTTATAAAATCATATGCCAGTAAGATTAGGTCGTTTCGAAATGCCCAAGCGGTTGACCAAGCAGGAAGACACCGCCACCGACACATACGCAAAATTCATTGCTGAACCCTTTGAAACGGGTTTTGGGCACACCATCGGCAACTCTCTCAGAAGGGTATTGCTATCATCCTTGGAAGGGGCTGCGATCACGTCGGTCAAAATCGATGGCGCCATGCATGAATTTGCCGTCGTTGATGGTGTGGCTGAAGATGTGACTGATATCGTTCTTAATCTCAAGAAGGTTAAATTCATTTCCCACTCGCGAGATCCGCAGACAGTTTTGATCAGCGTCAACAAGGATGGAGCTGTGACCGCAGCGGACATCCAGCTCAATCAGAATCTGGAATTGGTCAATCCTGATCAGCACATTTGCACTTTGGACAAGAAGAAAAAGTTCGAAATGGAAATGGAAGTCAAGGTGGGCCGCGGTTTCTGTCCTGGCGATGAAAACAAGAAACAAGACCAGGTCATTGGTGTGATTCCCATTGATTCCATCTTTTCACCTGTCACCCGAGTTCGTTATTCGGTTGAAAATGCGCGTGTGGGACAACGAACCGATTATGACAGCCTGATTCTCGAGGTGACCACCGACGGCCGCCTCAGTCCGGATGATGCCCTGACGCAGGCCTCGGCCATCCTTCAGCATCACCTGGATGTCTTCGTGGGTTACGATAAAAACGCCATTGAATTCGAAGAAGTTGTTGATCAGAAGGATGACGAGAAGTCTCGGATGAAGAAACTTCTCAACATGAGCGTCAACGAAATTGAGTTGAGCGTTCGTGCGGCCAACTGTTTGAATAATGCCAATATCACCACTGTGGGACAATTGGCGATCAAGTCCGAGGCTGAGATGCTCAAGTATCGGAATTTTGGTAAGAAGTCCCTCAACGAAATCAAGGACAAGCTGACAGGACTTGGGCTCTCCCTTGGTGCGAACATTGATGCTTCCTTGATCGATTCCAAGGACGATTTCAGTGCTCTCGAATAACATAAAACCTATTCATTTTCATGAGACATTTAAAACGAAACGCCAAGCTCGGTCGTAAGGGGGCACATCGTAATGCGATGTTGGCCAATATGGTATGTAGTCTGATTACTCACAAGAGGGTGACGACGACGCTTGCCAAAGCTAAGGCAGTTCGACCGGTTGCCGAGAAGATGGTGACATTGGGCAAGAAGGGCAGCATCCACCATCGGAGACTTGCTGTTGCGCGTCTTCATCAGGAAGGGGCCGTCAAAACCCTCTTCACTGAGATAGCACCCCAGTTCGAAAGTCGTCAGGGCGGCTACACCCGCATCATCAAGCTCGGCGATCGAAGGGGCGATGCATCTCCCATGGCCATCATTGAATTTGTGGAATCTGGTGCTCCGGCTTCTGCTACGGGTGGTAAGGGGAAGGCAAAGGCCAACAAGAAGGAAAAAGCACCTTCCGCTGAGGCTGTGGCCGCGCCACCCGCTGAAGACGCCACTGCAGAAGAGACTGGTGTCGTGGAAGAAACAACCGCAGCACCCGAAGGAACTTCTTCTGAGGCTGCCGACCAGCAGGAAGAAACACCTGAAGCTTCTGCTCAAGAAGGTGAGGAAAGTGCTGGCGAAGAAATCAAGAAAGACGACGCTTAGTCTGCCTCCTGGTATTTTTTTCAAGATCGCCCCATGCTCCGTTTCCGGAGGATGGGGCTTTTTTTATCGAGTACGCTTGTCCTTGAGATACTCAACATGGCCATCGAGCATCAGTCGATTTCGACCCAGGGGGTGCACCGCACGTCCTCGAATCTCATCGTCCAAATCGTCGATGGTATTTGGGTAGTAAACATCCACCATGACTTCGACATCCGTTGGACCCTCTGGGATGCCAATGAATGGGTTGGCTTCCTTTCTCAAATGCTGGATGGCTTGGTTTTCGGTTTTCCCCCAAAAATTATCCAGCGGGATGGACTCGTCCTTTCGATCAAAGCGCCACATCCAGTAGCCACTCAAGGGAGCGTTCGTCGTGAATCCCATGTGCTGGACGGATGATACCGCTTTTCGCAAGGGGGATTTTTGAACGCTTGGGCACATCCAAATTTTTTGAGAAAACGTATAATTGGACAAAACAAGGCCGGCCCACCCAGAGCGTGGATCGGATCGAGGCCAATGCCCCCAAGGCCGATACCCTCCGGGTAAAATGGATTTGAGATCCCTTCTATCAGGAAATCGTTCTTCGTGGTCTGAGCGATACATGCGAAAAGCCATGTCTATTTGACGCATGTTGGATACGCAAACGATGCGATGACCTTTTTTCTTGGCGCTGGTCAGTGCAGGAAGAAGTAGTCCTGCCAGAATGGCAATAATCGCAATGACGACCAGAAGCTCAATCAGGGTGAATCCCCTGTGGATATTTCGCAGCAGCTTTATTTTAGAGACATGGATAGATCTCATAATCGATCAGGGAGGGTGAAGGCGAGGTAAGCATCTCCTGAGCGAGTGCCCATTTTACCTCCACCACAAGCAATAACGACGTAGGGTTTGCCGTCCACCGTATAGACAGCAGGGGTGGCATACCCGCCAGCTGGTAGTTTGGCTTGCCAGAGCAGTTGCCCTGTATCCTTATCGAATGCTTTCAGGGTTTCGTCCTTGGTGGCTCCGATAAAAACAAGCCCTCCTGCAGTGACGACTGGACCACCGTAATTTTCGGTGCCCGTTGGGCTCGTCCCTCGAGCCGACAGATCGGCAAAGTCCCCGAGAGTTACCTGCCAGGCAATCCGGCCGTGTTGGAGGTCAATGGCATTGAGAGTCCCCCATGGGGGTCTGATGGCAGGATAACCCTCTGAGTCGAGGAATCGGTTGTAGCCCGTATGCGAATAAGGTTCTTTGGACGAGGGAAGGAAAACCGGCTTTTCTTCGGTTTCAGGCTGAGCCGATGCCCTTTTGTTGTGGTCACCCAAGAGATAGGCAGCGATGGCATGTTTCTCTTGTTCACTCAAAAAGCCAAAGGATGGCATGAGTCCCCGCCCCATGCTCATTTGATCCACCATTTGAGAGGCGTTCATTTTTGTCTCGATTCCTTGGAGTGTGGGGTAGGTTTTCTGGATATCCCCCTTGCGATCCAGTCCGTGGCATACCGCACAAAGTCGGTTGTACAAGGTGCTCCCAAGGGTTGCTGAGCCATCCGTTGACGCTTCATCGGATCGGACCATGGTGAGGATCCAGGGCATTTCATTGGCATTGACATACAACCATTGCTTTTCGGGATCCCATGCGGCACCTCCCCATTCTCCTCCTCCGTCAAATCCAGGGAAAATGACCGTGCCCGCTGTGCTTGGAGGGACAAATTGCCCTCCGCTGCGAACGCTCATCAACTTTTCTTTCATGTTCCGATGGTTTTGACGTGAAAGTTTTGAGACATCCTCTTCGTTAAAAGACTGCCGCGCAAAAGGAGGGATGACGGTGGGAATGGGTTGAGTGGGCCAGGCTTTTTCTCCTTTCAAATCAGATGGAGGGAAGGGTTTTTCCTGAATGGGAAAGAGAGGATGACCGGTTTCACGATGGAAGGCAAAAACATGTCCGGACTTGGTGATTTGAGCCACCGCTTCGACCTTTTTGCCGTCCATGTTGAGTTCAATGAGATTCGGAGCTGCAGGTAAATCTCGATCCCAGAGATCGTGGTGAACGACTTGATAGTGCCAAATCCGCTTGCCGCTACGAGCGTTCAAAACCAAGAGACAGTTTCCAAAAAGATTCCTGCCGTGGCGATTGCCTCCCCAGAAATCGAATGCCGGTGAACCGGTAGGACAAAAAATCCAGCCACGTTTGATATCCAAGGACATGCCACTCCAGGTATTGGCTCCCCCCATCGTTTTCCATGCCTCCTCAGGCCAGGTGTCGATACCCATTTCTCCAGGTTGTGGAATCGTATGGAAAATCCACTCCATGCTGCCGTCCAACACGTTGTAGGCTCGTATATGTCCTGGCGCAGCAGGCCCGGGGCCTTCACTCACCCGAGTGCCGATGATCAGGCGATCCTCAAAAAGAATGCCTGGTGTGTTGGAGAGCACAAAGAGCCGATCCGTCTCCCTCCCAAGCCCTTCCCTCAAGTTGACCCTGCCATTTTGACCGAAAGATGCGACGGGTTTTCCTGTGGCGCTATCCAGAGCATAAAGCCAATGACCAGCGGTGATGAGGATACGACGGTCTTGATTATTTTTTTGCGATGCCCAGTGAACCAAGCCACGATTGACTCCCACAGGGTCTTGGCCTTCGAAGGGATCAAATGACCATCGTTCCTTCCCTGTATCCGCGTCCAGGGCAAAAACTTTTAATTTGGGTGAGGTGCCGTAAAGAACGCCTTCAACTATCAGAGGGTTGCACTGGATCTGAGATTGTCTTTTGGGATCTTTGGCTTCCGAATGGTAGCGCCAGGCCTCAACCAGATGCTGCACGTTCTGTCGGTGGATGGTGGTGTCTGGGCTGTATTGTGCATTGGTGGGATCCCCGCCATAAAAAGGCCAATCGGATCCCGTTGCGCCTAGGTGGAAGAAGATCAGGACCCCCAACCAAACCATCCGTCCCGGGAGGATGCGCATGCGCCAGTTGGACCTGGAGCGCCGCTTGCTAGTCTTCGGTGACTCTGAGGGTGCTGGAGCTTGCAGCATGCGGTTCAGCATAAGACCTCAGCCTTGAAATGAAAAGTTCAATCCCCACGCCCTGGGCCCAGTCTAGAGACACTCTAAGGCGGAGGCGGATTCGATCGATGCCGACATGGCCGTTGAGTGCTTTTTCCCTCCTTTGAAGTAGTGGAGGGATCGAAACCCTTTGCTGTAGAGGAGCGGAAGCACGCGTTCAAAATGTCGCCCGACATTTTCCGGGGCGTGAGCATCGGAACCGATGGTGAGATCCACTCCCTCCTCGAAGGCCCAGTCCAGAATCAAAGGGTCCGGGTGGAGTTCGTAGACTCCTTTGGACAGGCCGCTTGTGTTGACTTCCATACACGTACCGGATGTCGCGCAAGCCTTGAGGAACCCGCGAATTTCCGTTTCGAACCTCTGAGGAATGAAAGATTCAGGATCGATGGTTCCGTAAATACGAATCACATCGGGATGGGACATGCTGTGATACAAGCCTGATTGGGCAGCATTGGCGAGGTGCTTGAAATAGTCGCGAATGATGTCTTCGTCGGAGACCACTTTTCGATCTTCAAGCCAGTCATGGTAAGCTTTGAGCTGATGGTGAAGGGAGCCAAGGACAAAGTCAAAGGGGTGCGCTTGGAGCAACGCTTTCATTTCCTCGAGCTCTTCTGCCACGGGGAAGACTTCTGCTTCGATGCCGCATAATACTTCTGTGCCACATGCCTTTCCTTGCTTCCGGGCTTCTTCCACCAGTTGGAAGTAATCCTCCAATTGATTCCGATCCATGCGAATTCGTTGTCCCCCAAAGGAGGGTTGGCGCATGGGGACATGGCAGGTGAAGGTCATCAGATGTATCCCTTTCTGATTCCCTACCTTGAGGTAATCCAATGGGCTTCCTGTTGCATGGCCACAAAGGGGCGTATGCATGTGACAGTCGACGATCATCTCACAGTATCGGTCTCGGATGTGCTTCGGGAAATGGGTGCCAAGGAATGACCTTTCCATGTGAAAGCCATTCTTTGCCAAAGGACCCACATAAGAAACCTAGCGTACCACGCGGGCCCCGCCACCCTTCATGATTTTTTCAACTTCACTCAAGGTCGCCATCGATGTGTCTCCCGGGGTGGTCATGGCGAGTGCACCGTGGGCTGCACCATAATCAACGGCCTGGGCGGCATCCTCCGTTGCCATGAACCCATAGATCAAGCCGGAAGCAAAACTATCGCCACCTCCCACTCGGTCGAGAATTTCAAGATCTGGATAAGCTCTGGATAAGTGAAACTGACCATTGGCCCAGCAAATGGCGCTCCAATCGTTGATGGTGGCGGTCTTGACAGCACGCAGTGTGGTGGCCGTTACCTTGAAATTAGGAAACTCAGTTGTGGCCTTCTCAATCATTTTCTTGAAGCTGTCGATTTCGATGGAAGAAATATTTTCATCCACGCCCTCCACTTCGAAACCAAGGCATGCCGTGAAATCTTCCTCATTTCCAATCATGACATCGACATACTGGGCAATGTTGCGGTTGACCTCCTGCGCCTTGGCATGTCCACCAATGGCCTTCCAGAGAGACGGGCGGTAATTCAAATCATAGGAGACCACCGTACCATGCTTTTGGGCAACTTTTACAGCCTCTTCAACAACACCTGCACTGGATTCGGACAAGGCAGCAAAAATACCTCCCGTATGGAACCATCGAACTCCTTGGTTGCCGAAAAGCTCCTCCCAATCAATGTCCCCGGCTTTCATCTGGGAGGCTGCGGTCAGTCCTCGATCCGGAGTGCCCACGGCACCGCGAATGCCGAAACCACGTTCGGTGAAATTGAGCCCGTTACGCACCGATCGACCAATGCCATCGTAGGGAACCCACTGAATCCACGAGGTGTCTACCCCTCCCTGCAGAATGAAATCTTCCAGAAGGCGTCCGATATCATTTTCGGCAAATGCGGTGACGACTCCCGTGCGATAACCGAAGCACCGTCTCAAGCCGCGTGCCACGTTGTATTCCCCGCCACCTTCCCAGACATCGAAGGTGCGAGTGGTTCTTACACGGCCCTCACCGGGGTCGAGTCGCAGCATGATTTCCCCAAGGGACACAAGATCATATTTGCAGGATTCGGCAGGTTTGATGGTTAAATTTCCCATAGTTATTTCAGTATTCCTTTTCGTAAAAGCCTCGCTTAAGAAGCCCAGCATTATGGGAATTTTACGTTGAATTCAAAGCCTTTTTGAAGGACTTCTTTGGGGAAGACTTCAAGAATCAAAACACTTTGAGGGTGAGGTGGATCACCGCTTTTCATCCACTTCGGTTTCCATCATGCAAGGATCCATCTTGTTGGATTGCTTTTCCCCTTTTGAGGGTTAGGGTGTTTGAGTTATGTCCATGCCCTCTAGTTTTCCCTATTTCCTTATTGCGATGGTGTCCTTGTCCCTTGCTGGCGCCCAAGAACCAGCCATTCGGTTGGGGATGATTGGTTTGGATACCTCGCATGTCATTGCCTTCACACGCATTTTGAATGATGCATCCCGGGAAGATCATGTTCCTGGGGGCAAAGTGGTCGCTGCATTCAAGGGAGGCAGTGAGGATGTCGAGGCAAGCTACTCACGAGTGGACCGATTCACGCAGCAGCTGAGAGATGAATTCCAGGTGGAAATCGTCGATACGATCCAGGCTCTTTGCGAAAAAGTGGACGCAGTGCTTCTCGAGAGTGTGGATGGCAGGCCGCATCTGGAACAAGCCAAGCCGGTGATTGCTGCGGGAAAACCGCTTTTCATCGACAAGCCAATGGCGGGTTCCCTACAGGATGTCATCGAAATTTTTCGGTTGGCCAAAGAAGCCAACGTGCCGTGTTTCTCGAGTTCCTCATTGAGATATTATCCCAGCCTCACCGAGCTCATGAATCGTGATTTCGGGGATCTCAAGGGTGCCATTTCCTATGGGCCGTGCACCATCGAACCGCATCATCCGGATTTGTTCTGGTATGGAGTGCATCCTACAGAGGCCCTCTTTGCGGTCATGGGGCCAGGCTGTGTCTCTGTTTCCAGAGTCCACAGTGCGAACACCGACGTGGTCACCGGGCTTTGGGGGAATGGAAACACCGGGATTGTCTACGGCTTGCGGACGGGTCATACCCCATACAAGGTAACAGTTTTTGGAAGCAAAGCGGTCATCGCACAGGAAGGAGGAGGCAATTACGTACCGTTGGTGCGCGAGATCATGGCCTTTTTCAAATCGGGTAAACCACCCGTCACCGTCCGCGAAACGGTCGAGATGTTTGCCTTCATGGAAGCGGCTGACATCAGTAAAAGAGAGGATGGGAGATCCATCTCCCTGCATGATCTGATTCGCAAGGAAGGGGGCAGCTGGCTCCTCCCCTAACGGTGTCCGAGATCGGTGCGAGGTAGGTCCGTTATCCACTTTTTCGTCAAGGTGATCATACTAAAGAAAATCATGTTAAATTTTTCCGGCAAAGCACGGTTCATGCATGTATGGAGCTGGCTATGGATGTGGATAGGGGGATCTTTACTCACGCTCCTTGCACATGCGGGTGAGCATCTGGAGGGATGGGTGCAAACCCAGCAGAAAGTCCAGATGGCACTTCCCTCATCCATGGCCGCAACAGTCGGAGTGGGTGAAGGCGGCAGTGGGGTGATTGTTTCAGCCGAGGGCTTGGTGCTTACCGCAGCCCACGTCAGTGGGCCACCCAACCGAAGCATCCGCTGCATTATGCCCGATGGTCGTCGAGTCAAGGCTCGAACCCTGGGCAAATTTGAATTTGCAGATGCCGGTATGGTTCAGATAGAGGAAGAAGGCCCATGGCCTTTTGTTTCCATGGCTTCGGCGGGCAGCACGCGGGCTGGAGACTGGTGTTTTGCTCTAGGGCATCCAGGTGGCTACCAGGCAGAGCGTGGTGTGGTGCTGAGGGTGGGTAAGGTGATCCGGACTCGCAGCAATCTGATCCGCAGCGATTGTGAATTGCTCAGGGGGGATTCCGGTGGGCCGCTTTTCAATCTGAACGGCCAGGTGATTGGGATTCATAGCCGCATCGGTGAACCTCTGGACGACAATTACCATGCCCCCATCGATGCTTTTCACAAAACATGGGATGCCATGTTAGCGGGAGAGGACTTGACGGGTTTTCGGGAAGATGGCCAGCAGGCCTATCTGGGTGTGGTGGTTCAGGCTCATGAAAAGGGACTCCTGCTTGAAGAAGTGCGGAGGGAGAGTGCCGCTGAGGCTTCAGGAATGAAAGAGGGAGATATTCTACAACAGGTGGATGACCTGCCACTCGAGGATGTGGATGAATTGCGTTGGGCCATTGGTTCGCGTGCTCCGGGTGAAACCGTTCGCTTGCGCTACCTGCGTGATGGTGTTCCTGGCCAAGTGGATATCACCCTGGGGAGATCCCAGCGTCGTCACCGGAGGTCTTTGTGATGTGGTATTCCACGATAAATTCCCGAGCCTTTGGCCGCTGGATCGCCTCACATGCGGCGATTTTATTAGGTTCCTTTTGCGGAGAAGACTCTCTCAAGGCAGCGGAGGATTATTTGGATCGTAGCGAGCGTGTCAACGGATGGAAAACGCGCAAAGCTTTTGAGTCTTTCTACGATGACAAACGAGCTTCGGTCGTTGAAATACTCGAGGCGGGTCACCAGATCGCACTGGGTACGGTTGTTTCGTCGATGGGGCATATTGTGACCAAAGCCAGTGAGTTTGGTGAGGCATTGGAGGTGAGAGATCATACAGGTAAACGTTTTGTTCCATCGTCCATTCGAGTGGATGCTTCCAACGATTTGGCTGTGATTCAAATTGACGGAGCTGAATGGCAACCTCTCTCGTGGGCATCGCCATCGAAGGTCGACATGGGGATGTGGGTTATTTCACCTCACGAGGATGAAACCCAGATCAGGGTGGGTGTGATCAGCACCTTGCCCCGTGAAGTCACTCGAAAGCCCGGGGCTCTGGGCATCAAGTTTTCCCGCTTTTTCAGAAGACAGCCTTCGATTCCAGAGGATGAAACATCACAAGGTCTTCGGGGTGCGCGCATTGACGAGGTAGTGGATGGCAGTGCTGCGGACCAGGCGGGGTTGAAGGCCGGTGACCGCATCACGCGTGTCAATGAGAGGGATGTTGAAGCATCCGGGGACGTGATTGAGGCCATCCAAAAGTATGAAGCGGGTGAGGTCATCACATTGACATTTCAGAGAGGGGAGGAGTCCTTGGTCGCCAAGGCAACGCTGGGCTTTTTCGATGCCACTTTCCCAGATGCTGATTTGAACATCACCCTCAGCGGGGATATTTCCAAAAGGCGAACTGGTTTTCAGGAAATCCTTCAACATGACATGCCTCTGCCGCCCAAGGCAATGGGGGGGCCTCTGATGAATCTTCAGGGAGAATTGGTGGGAATCAATATTTCGCGATTCGACCGAGTCGCGACCCTTGCCTTACCTTTGAAACTGGTTCAAGACTTCCTGGAGATGGACCCTGATTTTCCTTCTTTGCCCTGAAAGGAAAACATACGCCTCGCTGCTTGTTCAGGCTCGCGGGCCGATCATCGATCCCCCGTCGCAAACCAGATTCTGCCCGGTGATCATGTCTGATCCCGTGATCAGGGACAGGACTGCCATGGCAACGTCCTCAGGCTCACTGACCTTTCCGAGCAAAGCCTTCTGTGTGTGAGTCTGCACGGCTGCCCCGTAGCGCTCTCCCAGGCCCTGTTGAGTCCATTGATCGGCAATGAATCCGGGCGCGACTGCATTGACCCTGATCTTGGGTGCCAGAATGCGAGCCATTGAAAGGGTCATGTTGATCAGTGCTGCCTTGGAGGCGCAGTAGGCCAGTGAACTGCCATTTCCTGTCATGCCAGCAATACTGGTGATGTGTATGATCTCGCCACCTTCCGTGGATGCCTCAAGCCATCGTCTGGCGGCGCGTACCATGTAGAAAGGTGCCTTCACATTGGTTTGCAGGACTCGATCCCAGTGATCCTCTGTCAGGGCATCCAGATCATCAAATCGCAGAAAGTTGGTCGTGGCTGCATTGTTGATGAGAATGTCCAGTTGACCCCAGTGTGCGATGGTTTGATTGACCAAGCTCCGGCAGGCGGATTCTTCGGATACGTCCGCACGCAAAATGATGGCTTTCCCTCCATGGCTCTCAATCCAACCAAGAGTCTCCTGTGCCTGATCTTCCGAGTCCCGATGATTGATGACAACTCGACAGCCGCGTGCAGCCAGCTGCTGGGCAACCGAGCGACCCACCCCTCGGCTGGAACCCGTGATTAAAGCCACCTTATTGCGTATGTCCATGAAGGGATTCTTGCTGGTCATGTGACCTTGGCAATGATTATTCTTCTTTCATGTTCTCCAGTTTTCCCATGAATCGGTTTTTGATCGTGATCATGGGGGCACTGCTCGAATGGGTAGCGGGTGCCGCTGCGGGTCCTCCGCCTGCTCCGGAAATGGCAAATCAACCCAACCTGATTGTCATTCTTGCCGATGACCTGGGTTATGGAGACTTGAGTTGTTATGGTAACCAGCGTTTTGAGACTCCTTCGCTGGATCAAATGGCCAGTGAGGGGATGCGATTTACCGATTTTCACTCCAGCGGACCCGTTTGCAGTCCTACCCGGGCAGGGTTGCTCACGGGGCGCTACCAGCAGCGAAGCGGCATTCCAGGGGTGATCAATGCGGCCTTTCAGGCCAATCGGCATCATGGCTTGTCCCCTGAGGAGTGGACTTTTGCCGAAGCCCTCCAAGGTCAAGGCTACCACACTGCCATGTTTGGTAAGTGGCACCTGGGTTATCGAGCCGTCTTCAATCCCATCCACCATGGCTTTGAGGTCTTCAAAGGCTATGTCAGTGGTAATGTGGATTACCATGCCCACATTGATCGCATGGGGGTGCAGGATTGGTGGCAGAATGATCTGCTTGCCGATGAAACCGGTTACACCACCGAACTGATTACCCAGCATGCGCTGAGCTATCTTGAAGCGCATGCGGAGGATCGCTTTTGCCTCTACCTGGCTTATGAGGCTCCCCATGACCCCTATCAAGGACCTGAGGATCCTCCGATTCGTGTGGAGGGTAAGGTGGTTTCCAATCGTTATGAACCAGGTCGCATCCCGCGAGCCTACAAGGAAATGGTTCAGACCATGGATCAAGGTATTGGCAGGATTCTGACATGGCTCAAGTCTCAAGAGTTGGATCGCCAAACTCTGGTTTTCTTCTTTTCGGACAATGGGGCCAATCGCAATGGAAGCAATGCCGGGTTGAGAGGCTTCAAGGGAGGATTGTATGAAGGGGGGCATCGCGTGCCTGCCATTGCTTGGTGGCCTGAGACGATTCCTTCCAATGTCCTCTGCAATGATTTGACGATCAGTCTGGACGTGATGCCCACGTTATTGGAATTGTCCGGTGCATCGGTTCCGGCAAATCATGTGTTGGATGGCCTGAGCCTGACCGGGGCATGGACGCATGGATCCCTGCCTCATGCAGATCGTCTTCTTTTTTGGTCCTATGGTAACTACAAGGCCATGCGTCAGGGGCCCTGGAAATACCTTGTTCAAGAGCAGCGTGGCCATGGGGAAGAACTTTATGACCTGAGCGATCACCTGGATGAATCGCGCAATGTGGCTGGTCAACATGCGGAGAGAGTTCAGTCCATGAGGCAGGCATACGAGCGCTGGCACGCGTCGGTGATGGCGGGGGCACGCGTCCAAGACACCTCTAGGCACTGAATGTTGTCCTTTTAACTTGGGTCCATCCCCATCTGGGCTCTTGCCAAGAGCCTGCTTGAAATCCGCTCTCCCATCCGTTATCTGGTTGGTCATGGGAAGACAATGGCTTCACTCCAAAAAGGCAGTTGCCTCACTCAAAAAGGCGCAGGCTACGGGTAAACTTGTCCGTGAGATCGTTGTGGCAGCGAAAGCGGGAGGTTCAGATCCTGACATGAATCCGCGCCTGGCTCAGGCCTGCGAAAAGGCGCGCAAAAATAGTGTTTCCAAGGATGTGATTGAACGGGCCTGCAAAAAGGGCGATGGCAGTGATGGCGCAGGTTTGAGTTCCCTTTACTTCGAAGGTTACGCCCCTCACAAGGTGCCAGTGATGATTGAAACCCTGACCGACAACCCCAACCGCACAGCTCCTGAAATCCGTGTTCTTTTCCGTAAGGGACAGTTGGGGGCCCCAGGAAGCAATAAATTTCTATTTGATCAGATGGGTATGGTCGAAGGATGGACTGAACAGGCGTCTCAAGACCTCGAAGAGGTAGCCATTGAGGCGGGTGCCAATGAAGTCGAGTCCCTCACTCATGCCCAGAATGATGACATCCCCGCGGAGGTGACTGGGGCACGTTTTCTGTGTGATCGCACCGAAATCCATGCGGTTTCCAAATGGTTGGCAGACCATGGCTGGAAAGTCGTAACCAGCGAGCCTGGCTTTGTGCCCAAGAATGTCTGCAGCTTGAGTGAGGATCAGATGGATGAGGTGGCTGAATTTCTCGAAGCCCTCGATGATCATGATGATGTGCATCGAATTTGGGCTGCACTTCCCTGAAAACCAACCCTGAGTCCAGCCCAGGCATGGATTGTCTGCGGCGCAGAGTTGCCTTCACCGATGGGCAGCCAGCGCTTCTTCCATGAATGCATAGGCTTCCAGACGTACTTCCATAGGAAAGTCATGGCCAACCAGTGGATAAACTGCCTTTAAACCCGCGGGTTTGCCCAGGTTCTTAAAAACGGGTTGCACGGCTTTCACGATTTCACGCACGCTCTCCACTCGAAAATTATCATCCTCCACGGGTGCGCTGATAAAAATGGAACGAGGGGCAAGGGAAGCAATCAACTGGTCGAAGTCAAAGGGCAGTGCATCGATGGGATGATCGAGGAGGCGAGGCATGTAACGCCGACTGGTCCATCCACGGATGTCCCCTCCCTTGTAGTCCACGAATCGGTCAAATCCGCAACTGCTTACCACGACTTTGATGCGCTCATCCCAAACTGCTGTAAAAATCGCATTGTGCCCGCCCAGTGAATGTCCGATGGCTGCGAAGCCCTCAGGTTGCACAAAGGGAAGTGTCTCCAACAAGTCCACTCCACGACGATTGTCAGAAATCGCCTTCATGGAACCGCTCAGGTAGCCCAGTTGATCCAGATCAGGCTGATATTGGGCGAGCAGTGGGTAAGCTGGGGCAAGGGCGACCCACCCACGTTCAGCGAGTTCATGCGCATACTCTCGTCCGGGGCGACCTCCCAACCCGAGTACCACTCGATGGCCGACGCGATCGTCGGTGGGATGCAGGCAAAGGGCTGCAGGTAATTGGGCTCCTTTCATCAAGGCGCGTTTTGGAATGCAGAGAAAGGCTGGTGTCACAGTACCTGGATCTGTTTCGTATTCGATGAGCCTTCGTATGTAGGACCCCGCATCGACTTCTTCCAGTAAGGTAAACTTCGGTGGCGTCAAAGGTTTTGAGGAAGGGGGGCCCATGACCGTTTTCATGGCATCCTTCAACACATCCTTTTGCTTCTCCCAAAGTGCTTGAGGAGTTTGAAGTGGTTGACCCTCAATCTTGGCTGCTTTTGCAGGCCATAGATTTCTTGAGGGGGTGATGGGCTGCGCAATCAGTGCCGATGCATAAGGGTAAAGTAGGCTCCAAATGATGAAGATCCCATTGCCAAGCCAGATTTTTTGCCGGGAATTGCAGTGTCTCATGGGCTGTGACTTTCGACATGAAGCTTCCCCTGGGGTAGCTCAGTCACCATCGAGCACATGCTCTTACAACCTACTTTGAGCCCCAGAGGTAAGCCCAACCACTTGGAAGGAATCAGGGATCCATGTGGCCAGAGGTCTTTCCAGTTTTTTCCCAACATTTCAGCTGCCCGAAGGATGCCATCGATCGGCTTGAGAGCGGATCCGGCGAAGTTGGATTGGCCCGGCTGGCGAACGACTTGGTCGGCGCCAACCTCCACTTCCAATCCCGCGATTTGGTAGCGACCGGGAGGAGATCCCGCTGCTGCCATGGCATCGGTGGTGTAGTAAATCTGGGAAGCAGGAATCCAACGGTGCAAGCACCGAAAAAGAGTCGGACTGAGGTGGATGCCATCCGGGATCAGTCCGGTGATCCATCTTGGTGGGTCGAGTGCACGAAGGAGAATGTTGTCATGACGGTCGAGTTGTTGCGGGCAGGCATTGCCAAGATGAGTCAAGGCTCGTGCACCGGCTTTGAACGCTTCATGGAGCGTCTGAGTGTCTGCGTTGGTGTGTCCCAGGCTGACGCGCATGCCCAGTTTTTTGGCTTTTCTGATGAATGCCATGCTTCCCTTACGTTCGGGGGCCAAGGTGAGCAGGACAGGGTCTGCCTCGGTGATGGATCGGATGTGTTCCAGATGCTCTGGCTTTGGGTCCTCCATGCATTGGGGATCATGAGCGCCTCGATAGCCAGTTTCAGGTGACAGGAATGGACCTTCTAGGTGCCAGCCCAGAATATGATTGGAAAGTAAGGAGCTCTTTTTTGTGAGTGCCTTCAGATGGGTCAGGCGGTCCATCATTTCCTGCCAGGGGCAGGTGATAAGGGTCGGGAAGAAACCGACACAACCGTCTTTCTTCAGAGCCCAGGTGGCGTGTTCCATGGCCTCCTGTGTCAGCCCGCTTTGCTGGAAATCAATGCCCGCATAACCATTGACCTGACAATCTATCCAAGGAGGCAGGATCCATTTGCTGGAGGCAACCTCATTTGGGAGAGTGTGGATCTCACGGATCCAACCGTTCTCAAACACCACTTCAATGGACTTCCCGCTTTTCCAATGCCGACCCCGAATAAAAGAAGCTGATTTCATGAAATCAATGGAAGGTTTGAATCGTTTTTTAAGGGTTTTTGCACCATGGTTCCAGCGTGGGATCCATCACTTGCAAGGGGGCGGTGCGTATCCATTGATTCAACTCGTTCATGGAGATGGATTGAGTTGCCCCATGCTGGGTGGTCACCATTGATCCAAGGGCACATCCTCTTCTCAGGCAAAAAGGCAAAGGGTCTTTGGCCAACCAATGATGGACAAACGCTGCGGTGGTGGCGTCGCCTGCACCAATGGTCTCGAGTGCCTGCACTTGAAAACCGGGTTGGTAAACGATCTGACCTGAGCAAGTCACGGCAAGGGCCCCTTTGCTGCCAAGCGTCATCACAACACCCTCAAGATGCCAACGTTCGAGTATTTCCACGGCGCGTTCAGGCAGGGAATTTGCCTTCAGTTCAAAGGTGTCAGCAACCCAACGGGATTCCTCTTCATTGCATTTCATCCATTGGGCTATTTCCAGAGAGGCATGAATGGTTTCCCTTGAATAGCAGTCTTTTCTGAGATTGAGATCGTACACGATCATGGCGTCCTCTGGAAGGATTGCCACGATTTGTTTCAGCGTCTGCCTTGCTCTCAGAGAGCGCTGAACCAGGCTTCCGAAATAAAGAACTTTAGCCCTGGGGACCAGGAGCTCTGTCTCGTTCGGGAGGATGATGTCATCGTAGGCCACTGATTGGAGGATGTGGTAATCGGCATTCCCAAAGGCATCCAGCTGAATTTCCACAGTGCCTGTGGGCTGATGGGTGTCCTCTTGGATGCAGGAGGTGGAGAGTCCCAACTTTTGGATTCCCAGCAGCGCCTGTTGACCAAGAGAGTCCTGACCGACTCGTGAAATGATTTGAGTGGGGTGACCAAAGGCCTGCATGCGGGCAGCAAAATTCAGAGGTGCTCCCCCCAGGGCAGGTCCGTCTGGAAGAAGGTCCCAGAGTACCTCTCCAAATGAGAGAATCGGCCTATGCAAGTCGGTATCCATGGCGATGTAGCCTTACCTCCATCTCCCTCCCAAGAGGGTTTCCTATGTGGAAGTCTCAATTTGCTCGGAAGCGGGCATACGAGTCAAAGCAAGATTTTTCGTCCCTGTTGTTCGGATAGAAGCGACTTGAGATATTGCATCCGTCGATGACCTTTGCAACCATCGCGTGTACATCATGACAAACCATATCAATCGATTTTCTTTGGAAGGCAAAGTGGCGTTGGTTACCGGAAGTACCAAGGGATTGGGGCTTGCCATGGCAGGTGCGCTGGGGGAGGCCGGTGCCAAGGTTGCCATCAATTATTACAACGATGAGGAAAAGGCGCTGGCGGCCCGTGAGCGCCTTGATCAGCTGGGCTGTCAGACCAAACTCTTCAAGGCGGATGTCACAGATGAAAAGGAGGTCAATCAGATGGTGCATGCCATTGAACAATCCATGGGGCCGGTGGATGTGGCGGTGATCAATGCAACCTGTGATCAACCGCATCATCCCATCGAGGAGTATTCATGGGAGTTCTACCAATCCATGCTCGACTTTTTCATCAAGAGCCCTTTTTTGATCACCCGTGCGATCTTACCTGCCATGAAGCGCAGTGGATGGGGGCGAATCATCAATATCGGCTCGGAGGTTTTTCATCTTGGAGTGCCTGAGTTCAGTGCCTACGTCGCCGCCAAGGGGGGGCAAAACGGTTGGACTCGGAGCATGGCCAGAGAATTGGCCCCATTTGGGATCACGGTGAACATGATCTCACCAGGATGGATCCCTGTAGAGCGGCACGACAAGGAGCCTCAGGAATGGAAGGACGCCTACCTGCCAACCATTCCGATCGGGAGGTGGGGGATTCCCGAAGATCTGGCAGGTGCGGTGACCTTTTTGGCGAGCGAATCCTCGTCTTTTGTCACCGGCCAGAATCTCCATGTCAATGGCGGGTTGACCCTTCACTAGAAACAACACCCCTGATAATGAGGGTCACGGAGGATGCTCCAGCGCGTTCTATCGCCTGACATGCAGCAAAGCTGTGGGGCCTTAGCTTGACGCCATCCAGATTATTTGACATGAAATGGGTCAAGCCTTTCCGTTGATATGCCCCTGCAGAAATCCTTCTGATGCCACGGGATAGGGCTTAACGTGTAGAAGCCCGAAGTCGAAATTCCATATTAGAACATGATGAAAAAGCGAGTAATGATGGCGGCTGCTCTGGTGGCCCTGGTAGTGAGTTGGGTTGGATGCGCCCCCTCAGGTGGTGGTGATGACAAACCCAGGTTTGCTTTTGTGACCAATATGCCAGCCTCTTTCTGGGTCATTGCCCAGAAAGGCGTTGAGAAGGCTGGCGAAGATCTTGACGTTAATGTGTCGGTGGACATGCCTGCTGATGGAGTGACAGGTCAGAAGCGTGTGCTGGAGGATTTGCTGGCCAGGGGTGTCCAGGGGATTGCGGTGAGCGTCATCGACCCTGCCAACCAAACGGATATTCTCAACGAAGTCGCTGGTCGAACCACGTTGATCACCCATGATGCGGATGCTCCGGATTCCGAGCGGATGGTTTATATCGGTATGGATAACTATACGGCGGGCCGTATGTGCGGTGAGCTGGTTAAGGAAGCTTTACCCAACGGTGGTAAGGTGATGATTTTTGTAGGACGTGTGGAACAGGATAATGGCCGTCGACGGCGACAGGGAGTGATCGATGAGTTGCTGGGGCGGGACCCTGACCCCATGAGGTTTGATCCCCCAGATGCCTCGCTCACCGGCAATGGTTACGAAGTTCTGGGTACGCTGACCGATCAGGGTGATCCTGTTCGGGCCAAGGCCAATGCGGAAGACACGCTCTCAAGGCATCCGGATGTGTCCTGCATGGTTGGACTTTTTGCTTACAACCCACCCGCCATCCTTGAGGCCCTGTCTCAGGCAGGGAAACTCAACCAGGTGAAAATCGTCGCTTTTGATGAAGCCGACGAATCGCTTCAGGGCATTCTGGATGGAACGGTTCATGGAACGATTGTTCAGAATCCCTACATGTATGGTTACAAGTCCATTGAAGTGCTTAATGCCATTCATAATGAGGACTTGAGCGTGATACCGGATGACCAATTCATCGATATCCCAGCCCGTTTCATTCGCAAGGACAATGCACAATCCTTTTGGGATGATCTGAAGCAGAAAACGGGTGAAGGGTGAATGCCGCATCCACAAGTCACGCACCACGCCAAGCCTCGAACGCCGGAGAGAACTTACTCCAGGTTCAAGGTATCGCCAAAAGCTTCCCCGGTGTCCGAGCACTTAAGGGTGTTCATCTCAACCTCTCTGCAGGTGAAGTCCTGGCGGTGATCGGTGAGAACGGTGCCGGTAAGAGTACCTTGATGAAAATCCTGGCTGGGGTTCAAACCCATGATGAGGGAACGATTCGGGTCGATGGCTCACCAGTTCAATTTCATGGAGTCGAAGATGCCCTTGCCCAAGGGATTGCATTGATTCATCAGGAACTCAACCTGGCCGACAATTTGGATGTGGCGGCCAATATCTTTCTTGGCCGTGAGCCTTTGAAAGGTGGCCTGATGGATACGGCGGCCATGCATCGCGAAGCGGGAACCTGGCTCTCACGTGTCGGGCTCTCGGTGGACCCCTCTACGATCGTGAGCACCTTGACCATTGGTCACCAGCAGCTCGTCGAAATTGCCAAGGCTCTCTCAGTCAATGCGCGTGTATTGATCATGGATGAACCCACCTCCAGCTTGAGTCAGCACGAAACCGAACAACTCTTCAAGGTCATTGAGGATCTCTCCTCCAAGGGAGTTGCCATCGTCTACATTTCTCATCGCCTCAGTGAGGTCAAGGCACTGGCGGATCGAGTGGTGGTGCTCAGGGATGGTGAGAACGCGGGAGATATCGAGCGTGATGCCATCAGTCATGACCAAATGGTGCGTTTGATGGTGGGCCGCGATATTTCCCAATATTACGCACTCAAGGAGCGTTGGCTCGGAGAGGTGGTCATGAAAGTCAATGGGCTTCGTACACCTCAAAATCCCCATCACACCCTCGATTTTGAGCTGCGAAAAGGAGAAATTGTCGGGATCGCCGGGTTGGTAGGTGCGGGTCGCACCGAAGTGCTTCAAACCCTCTTTGGGGTAACTCCTGCTTTGGGGGGAGCCGTTGAAATGGACGGGCAGGTCCGCCTCCTGCAGAATGCGCGGGATGCTATTCAATGCGGACTCGCCTTGGTGCCCGAAGATCGTAAACAACAGGGTTTAGTCCTTGAAATGGCCGTCAAGGAGAACATGAGTCTGGCCAGTTTGCGCCGCGATCAACATCGTGGGTTCCTCAATCGCAAGAAGGAACAGGCCATCTGTGACGAGATGATGGAAAGCATGCACATCAAGACACCGTCGGACATGCAGCAGGCCCAATACCTCTCTGGGGGTAATCAGCAAAAGGTCGTGCTTGGAAAGTGGCTGGCCATGAGACCCAAGGTCCTTCTTCTGGATGAACCCACGCGAGGCATTGATGTCGGCGCCAAGCAGGATATTTATCGACTCATGGAACAACTGGCGGAGGAAGGTGTTGCCATTCTTTTTGTCTCAAGTGAGATGGAAGAAATCATCGGGATGTCGGACCGAGCCCTGGTCATGCATGAGGGGCGACTTTCAGGCAGCCTGAAGCGTCACGAGCTGAACGAAGAGTCCGTCATGCAATTGGCCACAGGTAGCGATCGGATTTCGGATTCTCCTGCCGCATGAAGCCAATAAAATGAAAAAAATATACGGAATTCTAGGCATTTTTCTGGTGGTATTCATTCTCACTGCCGTGATGAGCCCCAGCTTTCTTACGCCCTACAACATGGAGCGACTGATCCTGCGTACCTCCCTGTTCGGTATCATCAGCATCGGCGTTGCCTTTGTGATCATCACCAGTGGTATTGACTTGTCCATTGGCTCCGTGATTTGTCTGATTGGTTGCGGGCTTCCGTGGCTTTTAACGAAAATGTCACTGTCGCTGCCCGTGGCCATCCTTGTGGTCATGATCACCGTTGTCCTGATCGGTCTTCTTCATGGGTTGCTGATCACCAAGCTCAAGCTTCAACCATTTGTCATCACACTTTGCGGGCTGTTGATGTATCGCGGCATCACTCGAGGTTTTACGGGTGATCAGACCCAGGGCTTTGGCCAGGTATTCAAAGGGTTGAGGTGGCTGGGAGAGGGGCGCGTTTCCATCCCCGGGATTCCTCTGGAGACCTTTGGCATTCCGGTGCCTTTTTTCATTCTTCTCATCGTGGCGATCTTGGCTTCCATTTTCTTGAACCGAACCATTTATGGCCGCTACCTGCTGGCTCTTGGGCGAAATGAGCAAGCCGCCCGCTACAGTGGGATTCACACCGACAAGATGATTGTGATGGCTTACCTGATTTGCGCCGGATTGGCGGGCCTTGGTGGGGTTCTCTTCATCTTGGATGTCAATTCGGCTCAACCTGTCGACTTTGGCAATTTCTATGAACTGTATGCCATTGCCGCCGCCGTTCTGGGTGGCTGTAGTTTGCGCGGGGGGCAGGGGACCATCCTTGGCGTTGTGATCGGTGCAGCTCTCATGCAGATTTTGCGCAATATGATCACCCTCGTCGATTGGATTCCGACGCATATCGAATATGCGGTGATTGGTGCCGTGATTCTGGTGGGGGTCGTCGCCGATGAAATTGTCAAGCGCGTGGCTGCGGCTCGCAAGGCAGCAGCCAGCCGAAATTAGTGGCTTTCATTCAAGATATTACCTCAAACCTGGTCTCTGAATGGCTTCCAATACCAGTTTTTTGTCCGAAGACAAACCTCCTGGAAATGGGCTGCTGTCATGAGGACACAGGGAATGAGATACAGGGTGATGGTCGTAGCAAAAATCACTCCAAATCCCAATGAAATAGCCATCGGAATCAAGAACTGAGCCTGGAGCGATCGTTCAAGCATGAGCGGTAATAGCCCCAAAAAAGTGGTTAGGGATGTGAGCAATATAGGGCGAAAACGTCTTTTACCCGCTTGGCGAGTGGCTTGGTCTAGATCCTTCCCTTTTTTGAGCTGCTTGTTGACATGATCCACCATGACCAAGGAGTCATTGACCGTGACTCCTGCCAGCGCAAGCATGCCAAAAATGGAAAGGTATGACGGCGTCACTCCCATAATGATATGGCCTACCAAGGCGCCAATGATGCCGAACGGGACTGCAGTCATGACGAAAAAGGGTTGGACAAGGGATTTGAAGGGAATGGCAAGAAGTCCGTAAAGGGCAAGTAACAAAGCAGTACCTCCCAAGAGAGTACGTTTCTTGGCCTCTTTTGCCTCGGCGACATATCCAATGAATTGAAAGGACAAGTTGTCCGCTTGGCGGCAGAGTTCCCACAATCGAGGTTCCAATTCCTGAGCGATACCTACGACATCCACTGACTCGTCGATGGGCTGGGCCCCAATTCGGATGATCTCCGCACCATCATTGCGCTCCACAAAAGTGGGGGCCTTGCGAAAAGTAATTTCAGCGACGGTGGAAATGGGCACATCGGCTCCTCTAGGCGTTCGAATGGTCATTTCCTCAAGAGTGCGAAGCGACTCTCTGGATTCTTTTGGAAGGCGAACCATGACTCGAATGTCATCGATACCTCTTTGAACCCGCTGGGCTTCCTCTCCGTAAAATGCCTGCCGAATTTGTCGAGCCAATTCGGCTTGACTCAAGCCCAGTTCAGCGGCGCGCGGTCGGAGCTTGAGTTCCAGTTCATCCTGACCTCGGTTGATCCTAGCCCAAGCTGTCGATATTCCTGGATAGCCTTCAAGCATTTCCTTGATGGATTCGGCGATTTCAGCTTTACGATCAGACATGGGGCCACGTAATTCCAGGTTGAGATATTCGTCATCGTATTCGCGCCGTTGTTTGAGGGTTTGATCTGCAAAAACCCGGAAAGTCAATGCTTCTGGAATGGGGCCCACGATTTCTGTCCAGCGATTGGCAATCGCACTGTTTTTGGGGCCAGGCTCGCTGCGTTCTTCAGGAGCCATGATTTCAACGGACATGTAGCATCGTGACTTGTCGAAAGATCCCCCAGCACCGTAAGCACCTACGACTTTGGTCGTGTTTTTGATCAAGGATTCTCCGCTTGCAGGATCCTTGAATTCACTCTTCAACTGTTTAAGGCCTTCCTCCAGGCGATCGGCATAGGTTTGAGTGGTATTCAGGGGGGTATCATCGGGAAGATCGAGAATGGCTGTGATGCGTTGTCGGTCGACCGTAGGGAAGGAAGTAAAGCTCATATGTCCTCCCAAGCAGTAACCTGCCATGCACAGTGCAATGCCAGCAAAAGAGGAAAGCACGATGGTTTTATGCCCCAGGGCCCATGCAAGACTCGGTCCATAAATACGATCGACAAACTGTTCCAAACCAAGAGCCACTTTCTGTTGCGTGCGCATGAAGATACCCGTGGCTGGTGTGAGGTGAATGTGCTTGAGATGCGATGGCAGAATCCATTTGGATTCAAGAAGAGAGAAGAGCAAAACCGGTGCAACAATTGGAGGTATTTGTTTGGCAAAATCGCCCCACGTACCATCGAAGAACATCAGCGGTATGAAGGCCACCATGGTAGTGATGACACCAAAGGTGACTGGGAGGGTTACTTCCTGGGTTCCTTCAATAGCCGCTTGGGTTGGATCCATCCCAGTGCGTAATTTCTGGTAGACATTCTCTCCGGTCACGATCGCATCGTCGACCACGACTCCCACAACAATGATAAACCCAAATAGGCTCATCACATTGGCAGTGATACCAAACCATGGCATGAGACAGATCCCTCCCGCAAAGGAGACTGGGATGCCGACGATGATCCAAAAGGCGAGCGCGGGACGCAAAAACAGTCCAAGGGTGAGCATCACCAAAAAACTTCCCTGCAGCAGAGAGGTGCCAAGCGTGGATAGCCTGCCTCGAATTGCTTTGGATTCGTCATCCCATACAAAGAGCTCGATACCCTCAGGAAATCGACCCGAAGCAGCGTCGACATAATCACGCACTTTATTGGAAATATCGATGGCACTTTCTCGCCCAGTCCGCATGACTTCGATGAAAAGGGCAGGGGCACCGTTGAATCTTACGCTTTTGTCTCCTTCTTCAAACCCATCGATAATCGTGGCGATGTCTCCTAGTCTAAGTTCCGATCCATTCACGGATCGAATGGGGATTTCGGCGAAATCTGATTGACTGTAAGCCTGCCCCCTTGTTCTTAGAGTCAATGTGCCACTTTCGCTATCAATGGCCCCTGCTGGGAGATCCAAAGAGTATCGACGGATCGCATTCGCCAAATCCTGGAAACTTAAGCCATATGAAAGGAGTTTTTCAGGGTCTACCTCGATGGCGATCTCGAAACGACGCCCTCCTTCGATATCAGCCCGACTGATTCCCGGGATTTCTAGTAGGTCTTCCTGAACGCGCCGAGCCACCATTCCGAGTTCTCGAGGATTGAGTCTTCCGCTGATCGCGACGCTAAGAACTTCGTCATAATGACTGGATTCAGGAATGAAAACTCGGGGACGTTCGGTTTCGGATGGAAAGGTAGTGATGGCATCGACTCTGGCCTTGACGTCATCCATGAGTGATCGAAGGTCCACATCTGGTTTGGCATTCAGATAAAACCGTGCCATCCCCCTAGATCCATCAGCATGAAGGTGTTCTATCCCCTGGATTCCTTCCAGAGATTCTTCAACCGGAATGAGGATAGCCTGCTCCACATCCTTAGCTGTTGCTCCACGATACGGCATTTCAATCATGACCGTGTTCCAGCTCAATGCAGGCGTGACCTCAAGCGGGATACGAAAAAAGGCCACATAAAGTCCACTCAAGAGGATGCCAATCATTAGAAAGTTGGCGGCGATACCATTTTGAGTGAACCAGCGGATCATGAGGCAAAAGATAAGAAGAATGTTTTGTTTGCCGTGGGAGATGGATTACTTGTCCGAGGCGAGAGTTTCTTTTGATTTTTCCTGATCATCACTTAAATCAGGGATGACCTCCACTTTGGTTCCGTCGGGAGCATACACCAGATGGGTTGTCGCAACCCATTGCCCATCGGGTAACATGGGATCGCGAACGATAACCGAAACCTCATCACGCCATATCGGAGAAATACGATGCTTCGATAACATGTGGGTCATGGGATCGACCAGGTAGATTTGATCCAGCTCGCGTATGGCTTTCCTTGGAAGTGCAACGACATTGGTTAGTCGCTTTCCCATGATGGCTGCTGAGACAGGTTGCCCCATGCGCAGTGTTTGTCGAAGGCCTGCCTGGCCAAAGGGATCCTCAATTGAGGCGATGGCATGAACTTCCAGTGAATCTTCATTGAGCATACCATCACATCTCATAATCACTGCTTCCCAGCGATGAGGGTTGTCAGGGTCGAGAGCATCTCGAAGGATGACTTTGACTGGAGGATCATTCTCACGTTCTGGTAAATCCACGAAAGGCAGTTCCCGTGTGGATATGGGCAGTCTGACTTCAGCAACATCTGTCGCATAGATGCGCCCCAACGTGGTGCCAGGCCCAATTTGTTGGCCAACCCCGACTAGACGATCCCGCACTCTTCCATCGAAAGGAGCTCGGATATGCGTTCTCTCCAGGTCCTTCATGGACTGTTTGTATTCTGATTGAGCTATTTTGAATGCTGCTTCGGCCTGTCTGAGATTGGCCAAGCTCAAATCCACCTCAGCTTGCGGAATGAGTGAATCGGCGACGACTTTTTGGTTCCTCTCATGATTGGCAGCTGCCAATTCAAGTGAAGCCTCCATCATGAGGAGTCGGGCTTTAGTCAGGTCGACAGCATTTTGGTAGTCATGCCTCACCATGGAAACAAGCAAGTCCCCCTTCTTGAAACTGGCGCCACTTTCAAAAACGTCTTCCAGGCTTTCAATCGAACCATTGACTTCAGCTTGAAGGGGGATTTCGGTGTGAGGTGTGATCACCCCCTGAGACGGAACCCAAACTTGATAGTCACCAGATTGCACCTCCAGGATTTGAGTTCTCAGGACCTGTTTTTTTGGGGGAGGGGTATCCGCATCCTTGCCTTGCTGCATCAGAGCCCAAAAGACACATACGGCCAAAAGTAAGATACTGGCTGGAATCAGGTAGCGAAGCCAAAGATCCCAAGATGATGCCTTGGTGCGGTTGGGCGAGGCAGGAGCGGCTTGATCATGGAGACCTGTTTTCATTGAAGGCCTCCTATCAAAAGGCTAACGAGCCTTTCTGGCAATACCTAGGTGAGGGTTCTCATATCAAGGTTGCGGAATGAATCGCGAGTGCCATCGCCGCAGAGGAGTCAACTTTTCGTGAACGCATTGAGATTACGACATTGGAAAAATTAAAATGTATGACCGTCCCAGCCCCATTGACTTCTGGCTACCTCGCAGAATCGAATAAAGATGCGTTCCGAGGGGATACCCAAGCATTGTTGGATGAGCCTGCAGAGCAGCTGACTAAGCTCCTCAAAGGATCGTTGCCCAAATCCAAGACTTTCCCAACGGATATGTGCGGTGGGTTGTTCGGTGCCGGCAAACGTCATGGGCTGTTGCGGCTGTAAGATGATCTGCACAAAGTTCTCAGATTTTTCGAGCCAATTGGCGGCTTGAGAGCTCAGTGTTTTGAGCGTGTCACTGGTTTGCTTAGCAGTGAGTGAAAGGTTGGTCTGGATGTGAAGCAGGGGCATGGTGGAAACCTTGGTCAACAATTGGGATGGCGAGCTTAGTTTGGTTGGGCTTCTTGTAAAGCGGGCTCGCGGGTGGAAAGGTTGAATTGCCAGCGAAGGTATCTTTTCACGAGCTGTACGCCATCTTCCAAAAGGAGGTAATTGATCGGGACCATCAGTAGGGTAATGAACGTTGCGAAAAGAATGCCCCAACCCAGTGAAATGGCCATGGGAATCAAAAATTGGGCTTGGGTGCTTTTTTCCCACATGATGGGAATCAGCCCGGCAAAAGTGGTAAAGGAGGTGAGCATGATGGCTCTGAAGCGGGCCACACCTGCCGTTCGCACCGCATCGAGCAGGGGGGTGCCCTCACGCCTTTTTCGATTGATGTAATCGACGAGCACCAGACTGTCGTTGACCACCACCCCGGAGAGGGCCAACATGCCGAACACACTCATGATGCTCAAGTTTTGTCCCATGATGATGTGTCCAAGAATCGCACCCCCTAGACCAAAGGGAATCACCGACATCACAATCAGAGGCTGCATGTAACTGCGAAAAGGAATCGCCAATAGGGAGTAGATGGTGAAAAGCACGAAAAGGGACCCCATCCAGACACTTCCGAAGGATTCCTGCTGTTCTCGAGCCTCTCCTTCCAGAGTGAATTGCATGCCAGGGTAGTCGCGCACAATGTCCGGCATGAATCGTATGATGTCTTCCTGAATGATCTGCAAATTGGCTTTCTCCTTGTCGGCATCGGCGGTGACTTGAATGGTTCGATTCCGATTGATTCGCTTGATACTGGAAAAACTACGTCCTTCCTCAATATCGGCAACAGAGGCAAAGGGTACTTCCTGACCATCGGGAGTTCGAATGCGCATGGATTCCAGATTTGCC
Source organism: Pedosphaera sp. (assembly GCA_002686885.1). Taxonomy (GTDB): domain Bacteria; phylum Verrucomicrobiota; class Verrucomicrobiia; order Limisphaerales; family AAA164-E04; genus UBA7971. The sequence continues at coordinate 43,815 of NYYT01000092.1, read as the reverse complement.
AGGGAAGTGCGTTCTTCCTTGGGGTAACGCACCATGACGCGAACATCTTCGCGGCCTCGCTGGATACGTTGAGCTTCGCTTCCAAAGAAAGCCTGGCGGGTTTGGCGAGCCAAATCGGTCATGGTCAAGCCCAGCAGTTCAGCTTCTGGCTTGATGCGCATTTTTCTCTCGGGCTTGCCGTCCTCGAAGGTATCCTTGATGTCAAAGAGGTCCGGGTATTGTCCCAGCTTTTCCTTGGCTTGTTCGGCAGCCAATTTGAGGTCATCAAAGCTTGGTCCTGTCAGTTGAATAGTGACCGGATCACTGGATCGACCAATCTCTGCCCGAAAGCTGAGTTCCTGTGCGCCGGGAATGATGCCGATGGCTCTGCGCCACTGCGCGACGACCTCTTGGCTGGTCAAGGGCAGTTGTCTGGCTTCCGGTGGCGTTATGCCCATGGCGACTTCACCCACGTGGGTGAGCCCGGCGGATCGTCTTCTGCCGCCGGTCATGCCAGAAACCCCGACGACATCCATGATGTTTTGAATGATACTCTCTCCCGTGGAGGGTTCGGTGTAGTCTTCGCGCTGCTTGAGTTTGTTGGCCTCGGCCAGGATGTGATTGATGTGTCGTTGTGTGGTCTCTGATGGAGTGCCTTCAGGCATGGTCAACCGAACAGTGATGCGTTCGGTGGGCACTCTCGGGAAAAACACAAACATCATGCGATTACTGGCAAGCAACGTGAAAAGGATGAGGCAAATGCCGGTGAAGCCCGCCAGAGTCATATAGCGATACTGCATGGCAAGACGCAGTGTCGGCTGGTAAATACCCTGGGCAAAGCGTTCGAGGCCGCGAGCAAAGAATTGTTGAAAACGGTTCAGAAGCGAACCCGAGCCTTCGGGGTTCGAATGCATTCTGAGGTGCTTCAGATGAGCTGGAAGGATGAGCTTGGATTCCACCAGCGAGAAAAGCAGTACGGGAATCACCACCAGGGGAATCTGAGCAAATATTTTTCCTCGAAAGCCCTCGATCATCATGATCGGAACAAAGGCTGCCACAGTGGTCAGCACACCAAAGATCACAGGAACCGAGACTTCCTGGGCCCCCTGGATGGCTGCCTGAGTTGGATGACTTCCCCTCTGAAGATGGCTGTAAATATTCTCCCCCGTCACAATGGCGTCATCAACCACAATGCCCAGGACCAGGATAAATCCAAAGAGACTGATGATATTGATGGTCACACCCAACTGGGGCATGAAAGCCAGAGCTCCCATGAAGGCTACCGGGATGCCCAGGCAGACCCAAAGCGCGAGTGAAAACCGTAAAAACAGAGCCAGCACGAGGAAGACCAGGAACCCTCCTTGCATGGCACTGGAAGTGAGGGTTTGGATGCGCCCTTTCACAATCTTGGATCGGTCATTCCAGTAATCCAGATCCACACCTGGAGGAAGGGTATGTCGCCTTTCCACCAGGTAATCCTTCACTTCGTTGGCAAGATCAATGGCATTTTGATTCCCGACCCGCGCAACGGCAATCATGACGCAGCGTTTGCCATTCCAGCGGGCAAACAAAGGGGTCTCCTCAAAACCATCAACGACTTTTGCGATCTCGCCCAACGTCAACCGGGTGCCATCGTTTCGGGTCAAAAGCACGATATTTTCGAAATCCGATCCGACATAAGCTTGTCCCTTGGTTCTGAGAAGGATTTCTCCACCTGTGGTCTTGATGGCTCCAGCGGGTAAGTCAATCGAAGAGGATCGAATGGCCTGCGCCACGCCATCCAGGGTCAGGCCATACTGCTGAAGGGTTTGTTCTGAGACTTCGATGGCGACTTCATAAGGGCGAACTGCTTGCAGAGACACCTGGGTTACGTTGGGTAAGTTGACGATTTCGTCCCGTATTTGCTCACCAAGAAGACAGAGGTCTGATTCAGACATGTCTGCTGCCAGGACCACCGTGATGACTTCTCCCCTGGGTTTGGCCAGATTGATCACAGGCTTTTCAGTTTCGACGGGGAACGTGTTGATGGAATCGACACGATTTTTAATGTCATCGAGTAGATCTCTGGAGTCATAACCCTTGTCTACCTCAATGGAAACCGAGCCTGCCCCCTCCGATGCGGTGGAATTGATTTCCTTGATCCCTTGAAGGTCCTGAATGGCTTCTTCAATTTTAACGACCACCGATTCTTCGACCTCAGCAGGAGTGGACCCACGATAGGGAACGGACACGGTGATCATGTCCAGCTCGAATTCTGGGAAAACTTCGGTTGGAATGCGTTTGAATAAGGTGTTAATGCCTGCCATGAGGATGGCCAGCATCAACAAGTTGGCAGCAACGCCATTCCGGGCAAACCATGCGATGATTTGATGCATCAGGAATCCTTTGTTTTGGGCTCTGACCCGGATGAATTCCCCTTGCCAGCTTTGGGTTCTCTGGGGCGGTCAGGGGATTCTTCGAGGGTAGGTAGGGACTCCCCTTCAATCAGTGGTTTGACGCGAATACCTTCAGAAGCAAAGAGAATGGGGGTAAGACACAGAAGTTCCCGATCCGAGATCCCTTCCGAGATCACGATGTCCTCTCCTTGTTTCCAGACCACCTTCACCGACCGGCGAGCAATCGTTCCTTCTTCATTGATAATGATCACCTCGCTATTGTTGCGCAAAGCAGACCTGGGGATCACATAAACCTCCTTGAGCCGATCTCCCTGAATTTCCGCATTCACATACTGATTGAGCTTGAGCGGAAGATCGCTTTGTTTTGTTTGGGCAAAAGGCGAATCGATCTGCGCAATCACGAAAAGTTCCCGGCTTTTTGCATCGTAGGCGCTTTGGGTCCGCACTACACGCCCGATCCAATCCGTGCTTTGTGTGCCGACTTTACCCGTCAGACGTACTTCTGGGAAAAAGGAAGGGTTCATAACGCTCCCTGAGTCGGGTGCTTCAGGAAGGGAAACGTAGTCCAGATGATCGTTTCTCAAAGGAAGTCGTATTTCGGCATAATCGGTGGCAAAAATGTCTGCCAGTTCAATGCCTGGGGAAACATTTTGTCCTATATCGACATTCTGTGAAAGAACCCTGCCTTCAAAAGGTGCCTTGATCCATGTGCGATCCAGGTCCCGCTTGGCTCGATCCAGGCTAGCTTGTGCCGATTGAACATCCGATTCGGCTACCTTGAGGTTGGCAGCACTCAGGTCAAGCTCCGCACGAGGAATGAGCTTTTCTTCGATGATTTCCTGGTTTCGTTCATGTGTGAGTCGAGCCAGCTCCAGCGATGCCTGGGAGGCTAAAAGCCTTGCCTCAGCCGTGCTCAGGGCCGTTTCATAATCGCTGGGATCAATTTGCACCAAGGATTCTCCTTCCTTGAAGTATCCACCACTCCGAAAGCTTTCTGAGACCCAGATCACCTCTCCACTGACCCTTGGAATGACCGTGGTTCTCGTTTTTGCCTGAACAATGCCTTGGGAGGGGACCACTACCTGATATTCCTGACGCATCAATCGCATGGCCTGCACCGTCAACGTTTCTTCCGGTGGAATCCGTCGAGAGGGTTCCGGCTTGGTCATCATCATGAAGGACGCAATGCCAACGCATAGACCTAGAAAGCCAAGAGGGACGATGCCTTTGAGTAGTGTTTGCATTTTGTAGTTAAAACAGCCCCTCGACTCTTTCAAACCGTATGGCCGGGAATATCTTATCGACTATGTCAATGAGATGCTTTTACGTAAAGCTGAAGAGACAAACAATCCACTTGTTCGGTTACAGTCCAATTGAATGAACAGAGCAGAGAAGTATGATTTGAGCTTGCCGTAATTGTTGGAAAGGATAAAAGGGATTCCTCTCCCTTCTTGAACATTCTGCAGCAAGCAGCTGTCTATGCATGGTTCATGATGCCGATGGAGAAAATCGCAAAGACAGACCAGGTATTGGCCAAGGGGACTCAGGCAGCTTAGCTATTTGATGCTTTTCATGAAAAGTCCACGAAGATGGAGAATCCATTCCTCCTTTCCAGGAGTGGTGCGTTCCTTATTGCTAGGGCTTTTGATACCCTTTGGCGCACTTCTGATCCACGCCAAGCCTCCTTACTTTGGAAATGGAATGCGCAATGGATGGGCGGATCAAGATTCGGTCGTGATCTGGACCCGTACCACCCGCTTCGAAGAAATGAATCAGGGGGGGCATGCATTTCTGAATGTTCCAGCCTCGCTCGAGGGGGTCATACGAAAGGAAGGGCCGGCGAGTCGATATGTTGCCGATCAGCTGCCACAGGGTGCCATGTTAGATGAAATGCTGGGCGCTTGCCCTGGATTTCCCGGCGAGGTGCGTCTGAGGTGTTATCCGATTGATAAGCCTGAAGAGAAGATTGAGACTCCGTGGCGAGAAACGCACGCCGACACTGACTATGCTGTTCAATTCAAATTGGACGGCCTGAAGGCCGGAATTTCCTATGGGGTTGAGTTAGAGGCTCGCCCGATTGGGGAACAAAGCCATACAAGCGCCTTCAAAGGCGCTTTCAAGACGGCCCATGCACCGGAACACGGAGGCCCGCTTCGATTTTGCGTAACAACGTGTCATGATTTTCTACGCCGTGATGATGGTCTGGAAGGACATTTGATTTACCAACCGATGCAGTTAATGCATCCAGACTTTGTGGTGCATGCCGGAGACATCGAATATTACGACAAGCCCAAACCATGGGCTTGGACGGTGGAGCTCATGCGCTTCAAGTGGGCGAGACTTTTTTCCATGCCGCGCAATCGAACCTTTTATTCGCAGCATACGACCTACTTCATCAAGGATGATCATGATACTCTCAAAAACGATTGTTGGCCCGGGCAGGAGTATGGCGCGGTCACCTTCGAGGAGGGTGTCCATCTTTTCAATCAGGAGCAATTTCCCGCCCGCGATCCAAGATATCACTCCATCCGATGGGGCCAGGATGTGGAGATCTGGTTGCTGGAAGGCAGAGATTATCGGAGTTCCAATCGAATGGAAGATGGCCCGGAAAAATCGATTCTCGGAAGCACCCAAAAGGCTTGGTTGCAATCTTCCCTTAGAGCCTCTTCGGCTACCTTCAAGCTGGTGTTCACGCCGACCCCGGTCGTTGGGCCTGATCGACCCAATAAGAAAGACAATCATGCCAATGAAGTGTTTTCTCATGAGGGCAAGGAGCTCAGGACTTTGTTTTCCTCTGTGGATGGTACCATCCTTTTTTGTGGAGACCGTCATTGGCAGTATGCCTCGGAAGATCCGACGACAGGGTTGTGGGAATTTGGCTGCGGACCAGGAAGTGCCAGACACCAGTTGGGATGGAAGGAAGGCGATCAAAGGCCCCAGCACCGATTTCTGCGCGTGGCAGGTGGGTATCTTAGTGGCGACGCCTGGCGGGATGAGCTGGGTCAGCCACGATTGGTGCTGAGGCATCGGGACGTCTATGGAGAACCTGTCAGTGAGTTTGCCTTTCCCAGGTAAGTTTCGGAGCTCCCGCGGGATGGAAGGGCATTGATTGAATTTTTCGGAATGGATCCCTTCCTTTTAGTGGGAGAGCCATTGCCTCTTTGTCACTGAATCCGAGTCGCCCTGAATCAACCCATGCTCCAGCGGATCCTTGTTCTCGAGCTTCGAAAGCGTCATGATGCATTCCATGATCCTTCGAAACAAGCCCCATGGTTTCATTCAGTGCCTGATCCTTTACCTTCTGGTAAATATCATCCAAGAGTCTCCATGGGCGCGCGGCGATGCATCCGGGGACTCCCATCAGGCAGTCCGGGTGTTTATCTTTGCCGGTCAGTCCAACATGGAGGGAGCCGATTCCAACAAAGATCATATCCAGCGCTTTCCTCCTTTCCGTGGTTTGGATCAACCACAGCTTGATGTGCCTTTCTGGTATTGCCTGGGGCGCGAAAACAAGAATCGATCGCAGGGCTGGACAACGCTGCAGCCGGTGGGGTCTTTGGTTGGTCCTGAGCTTAGTTTTGCCGCGCATCTCAAGCCGGAACTCAGTGGGTCTCTTGCTATCATCAAGTGCGCTGCAGGGGGAACGCACCTTGGCGGTGACTGGAATCCAGATCAACCTTCCGGTTTCAAGATGTATCCGCTCCTATTGCAAGAAGTGCGCGAGGCCCTTGGCCAACTTACAGCTCAAGGGGTGGCGTATCGACTTGAGGGTCTGGTTTGGCATCAGGGTGAGAATGATATGTTCGTTCCAGAATACATGGCCCGATATGGAGATCATCTGATTGGCTTCATGGATCGACTACGTCAGGATTTGAAAGCGCCTCAACTTCCCGTATTCATCGGGGAACTGTGTACCAAAACGATATGGGGAATGGACTTGAGACCACGCATGTATGCCATCAGCCAGGGGCAGAAAAAAGCTGCCGCGGTCGACAAGCATGCCTTTTACGTTCGCAATGCGCATGTGGGTGTTGAGATGGGGCAGCCTGTGGGGCTCCACTATCATTACGGGACATTGGGGCAACTGGAGCAGGGGGTGGAGTTTGCCGAGGCGTATCTCCGTCATCTTGGCAAAGGTCGAAAAGGGAACCCTTCGCTCTCAAAGTGGCCTTACAAAGAGGGTGAAACGGTTCGTCTTTTCATTCTGGCGGGGCATCGCAACATGGAGGGTGAATGGGCCTTTGTCCAGGACCTTGAATCCGATGATGGGGCAAGGGATTGGAGGCGACCAATTTCTGAGGTGGCCTTCAAGTACACCCTTGGGGGTGGTGTGTGGCAATCCAATGGCTGGGAAGCCCTCTCTCCCGCCGGGCTCTATGGCACCTTCGGGCCTGAGGTGAGTTTTGGCCACGTCATGCAGGAAGCACTTTCAGGCCCAATGGGTATGCTGAAAGTCACTCATAGTGGTTCCCAGATCATTGATTGGACGCCTGAGGGAAGTGAAGCCAAAGATCGGCATTTTTACCCAGTCTGGATTGCGTGCATCCAGGAAGCCGTAGCCGACCTCGAAGCATGTGGACATCCTGTCGATCTGGCCGGTGTGTTCTATCACCTGGGTGAAAATGACATGTCCTTTGGGCCTTACCGTCGCCAGGCAGTCTCACGTCTCAAGCGCTTGATGGAACAAACCCGCGCAGATCTAAAGGCGCCAGAATTGGATTGGTTCGTCAGTCAACAGCCTCCCACCGATCAGGAGGCACTTAATCGCCTGAATGTCACCGCTGAATTGACTGAGCTTGCTGCGGCCGATCCACATTTGACCCACATCAAAGTTTTCGATTTGCCCCAGCAGGATCGACTGCTTATCGGTACAGAAGGTATCGTTGCCTTGGGCAAGCGTCTGGCAGAGACCTATCTTCAAAGCAGGTAGGGGGGGAGTTGACCGGATGGATGGCAGACTTACAGCGAGCCATTCCACGGTTGCTCCCATGGAGCCACCCACAAATGCCCCTGGTGGACAAAACTCATCCACGTACCGGTTGTGTTGAGATGCCATTGAGCCGGATACATCGAAGAGCTCACTTCGATCTCCCTTATGGTAGCCGGATCTTGACGATCTCCCATCCCTAGTCGTTGGGATTTCCAATCCCTTCTCACGAAGGGGAATTTCGGTATGAAGTGCCACTTGGGAAGGAATCGAGTGCGTTCGAAAAGAACCATCCACCGCTGACCATTTCCGGAGTGTGCTACCTTGATCCATTTGGAAAGTGTTCCTTGTCGCACCAGCTCCAAAGCAGGTTTTAGAGTTTGGAAGGAGGTGTCCGGGGCAATGCTTTCCAGGCGAAGTGTGAAAGTGTTCGATGCGGGCATGCTTGGATCGCCAAATGCATGAGCCAGCAAAAACGGACCCTGCTCTGTCATTACAGGTGCATGGAGGATCCAAGGAAGGGAGCCTTCTGGCCATCGGAGCAAGGGGGAGGACTCGGTCGTGGAATCCGGTTTGGAAAATGGACTCCCCTTGAGGCTTAGTGATGGTTGGTCGGGTGCGTCGATCCAGTCCCATTCTATCCATCCTCTTTCGTGCGGCATCCAGGAAAGCACCCCTTGGTTCCATGCATGTTGATTGAGTGATCCCATCATGAGTTCTGATTGACCGCTGATCAAATCATGGCGATAGCGGTTTGGAGAGTCTGCATTTCCCGTGATCACCGCGAGGAATTGTCCAGAAGGGGAGGCCCTGATTTCCACGATTTGGCTTCGATCTTCCAAGTCGCGCAGGAGTGGAGAGAGCGATTCGATGACCGTTTCTTTCAATGTGTGGATATCAACGCTCACACACTGAAAGTCGCCCTGGTTTTTTTCTCTCAGAAAAAACACCGCATGATCATTGAGCCAACCTTGGGTAGGAGGAGCCATCGGATCCAGTGAGGCGACGGGTCGGGCTTGGTCCTGAAATCGTCGATGCTCTCCTTTTCCCCATCCCAGCCTTATGACAAGCATGGCGGCCAGCAAACTCACGAAGATCCAGGTAATCAGGCGGCCTCTGAACGAATTCATGGGCGCTCGAAGCAGTAGATTTTCTGGGAAGTACGCACAAAAAGGCGCCCTGAAACCATGGCCGGCGTTGCCATGATCCCTTCTTCGAAGTCTATCTGATGATCCACTTTCAAGCTCTCGGAATGAGCGTTCAATACCGTGATGGTTCCCCGCTGAGAGGCGATTAGAACATGGTTTCCAACCCCGATGGGAGATGCGTAATAGTCTCCCAAAGCACCCACGCGCTCCTCGCGATAGACGAAGGCTCCTGATGAAGCGTCCAGGCAGGAGACCATGCCTCCGTTTTTGACCAGAAAGATGCGTTTGGCATACGCCAAGGGTGATGGAACATAGGGGAGGCCTCGAGTTTGCTTCCACGCCAGGATCGGATCTTTCTCGGCTGATTCTGCTGGTTGGATGGCAAGAAGTGCATTTTCACTGCGCTGGAAAATATCTTTCATGGTCTGCCATTCGTTGCGGTCAATGCCACCGTCTTTGTTGGCATCGATGTAAGGAAAATGCATGCGCGCTGCCCCGGTTGCCTCCGCGCGCTGAACCGAACCATCACCATCTTCATCCTCAAGGAGCAGCTGATCATAATCAGGCAGGCTTGGTACTCCAGCGCCCATGGTCCAACCCGACAGAAAGAGGTGTTCTTCATCAAAGGCAGGGGAAGCGACTGTCTCGTTGGGCAAGCCTCCCATTTCCCATTGGACGGCCCCATCACCCAGAGCGTAGGCGATGGCTCTGAGAGTTCCCGAGGTGATGATGCTTGTGGGTTTCTTGGCTGGCCACGTGATGGGAGTCGCAAAACCGCGGCGGAAGCCAGGGCGATTCACTTTCCATAGCGTTTTTCCGGTACGCAAGTGCAGACATATCAGATAGGAATCCACATCTTGATCCACCTGAAGAATGACTCGGTCACCTGCCAGAACGGGCGATGAAGAGGCCCCGTGCTGCGTTACAGGGACGGGCAAGGGTTTTCTCCAGATTTCCTGCCCATCCAGATCGTAGGCGGCCAACCCAAAGCTTCCAAAGTAAGTGACCAGGACCTTGCCATTGGTGGCTGGGGTGGAATTGGCCGGGGTGCCATTGCGATGTCCTTTCTCAATGCCTGAAGGGGTGAGAGATTGTTTCCAAATCAAGCGTCCATTCCGGACATCCAGCGCAAGGGTTTGAAGGAGACCCTCCTCGAAAGTAGTTAAAAAAAGTTTTTCACCCCACACACACGGAGAAGAATGTCCTGAACCCATGTTGACTTGCCATTGGACGGCTTCGTTGGGGCCAAAAGGGATGGGCAGTTTTTCATTTTCAGCGCGACCTTGTCCCTTGTCTCCGCGAAACTGGGGCCATTGTGCGGCTTGCAGCTGGTTCTGTGGTTCTTGGCACCACAGCAGTGTCAGCCACAAGAGAAAGTTGGTCAGAGTGGCTGTGCTGTCTCGGCTCATGAGTGGGCTCGATGGTTTAGGGTTCCTTGGGGGATGGAGCGTCTCCTCCACCCTTGCCTCCTTGAACATCGGCCAGGAGCCGAGTAAGGAAGACCATGGCAATCAGACCGGCGACAAGAGCAATACCCGCGCACACCCAGTAAGGCATGGGGGCCTGAATGAAATAAAGGCTGGTCGCCAGGGGAGGCCCGATGATACGTCCGATAGCGGAGGCGCTTTGAGAAACCCCTAAGTTGGCGCCTTGTTCGTTGTCGGGAGAAATGATGGAAATCAATCCGGTCAGGGGAGGACGGTTGATGCCCGAGAAAAAGGCATAGATGGCCAGAGATCCCAATACGGCTGCCATGCTGGATCCTAGAGGGATCAGGACAAAACTTGCGGTTAACCCAAAAAAGCTGGCTAGAATGAGCGGCTTTTCCCCATACCGGTGCACAAGCTTGCGAATCGCCCCGCCCTGAACCATGGCGGCAATGAAGCCTGAATAAGCCATCAGATAATAGAGTTGAGTTTCCTCAAAGTCCATGTGCTTGACCAGAAGCAGGGGCAGGGTGGTTTCAAAGCAGGCAAAGCAGATGGTGGCCAGAAAAACCAGTAGCACCAGAATACCGAGCTTGGGCTGCTTGAGGGTGTGGGCCCATTGTGCCCATTGACTGCGTTTGACTGGGGGTTTGGCATCTTTGGAGCGGCTCTCTGCCAATATGAAAAAAGCAGCAATGAAATTGAACAGACAAATGCTGGCGGCAACCCATCCGGGCGCTGCTTCGCCAAGAAAATGATTACTGAGCCCTCCAATGAGTGGGCCAAAGATAAAGCCAAGACCAAAACCCATGCCGATGACCATGCCGACCCCACTGGAGCGCTTTTCTGGCGGCGTGATATCAGCCACATAGGCTGAAGCTACGGATAAATTGGCCCCACAGATCCCAGCCAGAACACGCGAAACCAGGAGCATGACCAATCCTTGGGTGCCAGACAGCCCGCTGGCATAACCAAAGAGGGCGTAGCTTATGGCGGAACCGGCAGTGCTTAAAAGAATGATGGGGCGACGGCCAATGCGATCAGAGAGCTTACCTAGCCAGGGGGCAAAGAAGAATTGCATCAGGTTGTAGGAGGCCACAATGCAACCAATCATCAAACCTGAGGCACCTAGTTTCTCTGAATACAGCGGCAGGAGTGGGAGGACGATACCAAAACCCACCAGGTCGACAAAAACAATTAGGAATAGAACGAATAGGGTTGGTTTTCTCATCGATGCCATAACCAGAACAAGGGGGGAAGGTAACGGCTAGCCGGTAAGCCGATAAAGGACAAAATGTGATAATCGACCCTAGGGTTGTCAGAGGAATGTTCCGGTCAGATGTCCTGGTATGCGCAAACTTTCCAGTCTATGGACCCAGCACTCGGCTGCTTAAGCCATTGACGGCTACCACACAATACGCTGGAATTTCCCCAGATTCCCAAAGCCTATGAAAAAACCAGCCCTCTCTCGCAGAAATGCACTCAAATCTATCTCCATGGCAGGAGTTGCCGCCGCATCAGTGGGTGCAGGGGCCTCGTTGGAGGCCGCTGAGATCGCACCTCAAAAACTTAAAGGCAATGTTCACCACTCGGTCTGCAAGTGGTGTTATCCGGATCTCTCTCTGGAAGAACTTGCCCAGGCGGCTGCCCAATTCGGCATGCATTCAGTCGAGTTGCTCAACCCCGATCAGTATGCCGTGGTCAAGAAACATGGGCTGGTCTGTGCCATGGCCAATGGTCCGGGCGGCATCACTAAGGGATTCAACCGGATCGAGCATCATGCCGAGTTGATTGAAGGTTTTGAGCGCATGATCCCTCAGGTGGCCGATGCAGGGTTTCCCAACATCATTTGCTTCTCGGGTAACCGGAAGGGGCTGGACGATGAAACAGGTTTGGAGAATTGTGCCATAGGTTTGAAAAAGATCATGAGCTTGGCCGAAAAACATCAAGTGACCGTCTGCATGGAGCTGCTCAACAGTAAGGTCAATCATAAGGACTACCAGTGTGACCATACCTCTTGGGGGGTGGATCTCGCCAAGAGGATTGGATCTGAGCGTTTCAAGTTGCTCTATGATATTTATCACATGCAGATCATGGAAGGTGATGTCATTCGCAATATTCGCACCTATCACGAGTACATTGGGCACTACCATACTGGGGGAAATCCAGGGCGGAATGAAATCGATGAGACCCAGGAATTGAACTACCCCGCCATTTGCCAGGCGATTGTCGATACTGGTTTTAAGGGATACGTGGCTCAGGAATTCATTCCAAAGCGTCATCCCCTTGGCAGCCTTTATGAGGCGGTTCGAACCTGCGATGTTTAAATTTTTACGCCGGTTTCCTTCAAAGGTCTGGCTCTTTTTGGGGGGCATTTTTGTCTGCGCAGGATGGTTTTTCCTAAGCGAACCTTCCAAGGCACCCGAGTTGACAGTTCAGGGCAAAACGCTTTTGTCATGGGTTGATTCGTTGATCCTTCAAGAGAAGAGGGCAGAGGCCACTCAGGTAATCCACAACATGGGGGTTGGGGCCATCCGACCATTGGTGGGGGAATTGCGTAGCCCTTACCCATGGCTGACGGTCCTCAATCGCTGGTTGCCCCCCCATCGCGATGGCTTGGATTACCTGCCAGCTTCCTTTCAGGATATTGTAGAAAGACACAGTCGGAGAGCTGAGCAAGTGGTCGTGCTGATGACCCATGCTCCAGCCCATTGGAGGGATGCCATGGTGGAGGCCTTGATACCCATTCTGAGTCACGGGCATGTTGCTGAAAGAAACTGGGCTTTGAGGATCCTGATCACCTTTCCAACACAGATGGCCGACCATGTCGCTGCCTTGAGGGCGTGTCTGCGACAACCTGTGAGAAGGGAAGGCGATATCATCATGCTGGTCAACGCTCTGACTCTGGCTCGGAGTATGGGAGAGCTTGCCAAAGCCCTGGAACCGGACGTCTTGCCCTGGCTGGGCCATGAAGATCGGCGCATTCGGCATCGAGCCATTCTCGCTGCTGGATGGCTTGGTCTAAATGGTGAGAGCTGCTTCCCAAAGCTCAAACCGAGTTTGGAGGGCAGCCCGCATGATCGTCGCATCGCGTTGCAGACTTTATCCAAGATCGCTCCCCCAAAGGAGGAGTGCATGATCTATCTGACAGAGGCTTTGAAAGATCCAGATGAAGATATCCGGCGCTATGGAGCAGAGGGCCTGGGTAACTTGAGGGAATCAGCCATTTCCCACCTCGAGGCCCTTTTGCCGCTGCTCCGCGATCCATCGATGGGGGTTCGCGTTGCAGCCGCTACTGCCTTGGGAGACATGGGACCTAAGGCCAAGGAAGCGCTACCGTTTCTTCATGATGCCATGAACAACGATTTTTCGGGGGTTGGACAGGAATGTCGCATGGCCATTGAAAAAATTGATCCCACACAGATCGGGCAAATCATTGTTCGGTAAAAATGTCTCTCCAGTCCTTGACGAAAGCCCAAACTTATTTTTACTTCAGTTCCCATGAGTCAAAAGACCGAAAAGCACACGTTTCAGGCAGAAATCCAGCAATTGCTGGATATCGTGATACATTCGCTTTACACCGATAAAGAAATTTTCATTCGTGAATTGATCTCCAATGCAGCAGACGCCTGCGAAAAGCTGAGATTTCGTCAGAGTTCGGGTGAAGCCATTCATCAGCCGGAAGTCGATCTCAAAATCAGCATTGCAACCGATGATCAAGCTCACACCATCACCTTAACCGATACCGGGATCGGGATGACGCGAGATGAGCTCATCGAAAACCTGGGTACGATCGCCCACTCGGGTTCCAAGGCTTTTCTCAAGCAAATCGCCGAAGGTAAGGAAAAGCCCGATGCCAACTTGATTGGTCAATTTGGAGTCGGCTTTTATTCCGCCTTCATGGTGGCCGAGGAGGTCAAGGTCCACAGCCGTTCCTATCAGGCGGATGCTGAAGGCCACAGTTGGCTATCCGAAGGTAGTGGAAGCTACGAAATTGAAGGAGCCCCTGACTGGCCAAGAGGGACGCGAATCTTCATTAAACTCAAGGAAGAGGACAAGGAGTTTGCCCAGGCCTCCAAGGTTGAGTCCATCATCAAGCAGTATTCCAACTTCGTTCCTTTCCCCATTGAACTGAACGGGGAAGTGGTCAACAAGATGAGTGCCATCTGGACTCGCAGTAAAAATGAGATCAAGGACGAGGAATACAACGAATTCTATCATTACATTGGTCACGATCACGAGGATCCCGTCACTCGCCTGCATTTTGCGGTGGATGCTCCTCTCGATATCAAATCACTGCTCTATGTGCCAGCCAAGAACATGGAGACCCTGGGGCTGGCGCGCAGTGAAAGTGAAGTTCACCTCTACTGCCGAAAAGTGCTGATTCAATCCAAGGCAGAACAGCTCTTCCCGGAATGGTGCCGCTTTTTGAAGGGGGTCGTAGACAGTGAGGATCTCCCCCTCAACATATCCAGGGAGTCCATGCAGGATAGCGCCTTGATGCAGAAACTCAACAAGGTGCTCACTTCCCGATTCATCAAACACCTGGATGGAATGGCCAAGAAGGATGAGGAGACTTTCTACAAGGTTTATGACCAGTATCATCGTTTTCTGAAGGAAGGTGTGGCAACCGATTTTACTCATCGCGAAAGCCTTTCCAATTTACTCCGTTTTGAGTCCAGCTCACTGGACAAGGGCAAGCGTACCTCGCTCAAGGAATATGTGGGGCGAATGAAAGATGATCAGAAGGACATCTACTTTTTGCTGGCCTCCAGTCGTGATACTGCAGAACAGAGCCCTTACCTGGAAGTGTTCCAATCAAGACATCTGGAAGTCCTTTTCCTGTTTGATCCCATCGATGAAATCGTCATGGATCACTTGGGACGTTTTGACGAAAAAACCCTGACGGCTGCAGAAAAAGCGGAATTGGAAATCGAAGAGTCGAATGATTCGACCACTGCTTTGAGCGAGGAAGATGCAAAGGACCTGGCTGCATGGGCGAAAGAAAAATTGGGCAGCAAGGTGGAGGAGGTGCGTGTGTCCACCCGATTGGTGGAAAGTCCGGCTGTGGTGGTGGATCACGACAAGACCATGACCGCCGGGATGCGCCGATTCATGAAATCCATGAATCAGGAATCCGGACCCATGACCTTGGATCTCGAGCTCAACCCGCGCCACAGCATGGTTTCCAAGTTGCACCAAATGAAACAAGGCAACGAACTGCTTGCGACCAAGGTTTTGGATCAGTTGGTGGACAATGCTCGTCTTGCTGCGGGTGTGGTCGAAGATCCAAAGACCATGGTCAAGCAACTCAACGAACTTCTGGACCAAGTGCTGACGGCACAAAAATCCTAGCCATGAGCTTCAGGTTTTACCTGACCGATGGATGATCGAGGACCCTCAGGAGCGGAAACACTCTTGGGGGTCTTTTTTCAGGGTTGCTTCTCTTCGATCAGACGAATCGACTGAATGATCACCGGTTCAGTGGATTTGCCAGAAGCATCGGTCTCGAGTTGGGCGATTTGATCGACGACATCCATTCCCTTGACCACCTTGCCAAAGACCGTGTGTTTGCCTGTCAGGTGGGGTGTGTCGACCAGGTTGATGAAAAACTGGGAACCATTAGTGTTGGGCCCCGCATTGGCCATGGCAATCACCCCACGGAGTGGTTTTTCAGCCTTCAGGGTCGAGTCAAAGACGTAGCCCAAATTTTCGTAAACCTGCATCAATGACAGGGCATCGGCTGCGGCCTGTATTTCTTCAAGACGCTCCTTGAACGCTGCCTCATTTTCCACACCCATTTTTTTGAGCAGAGGACTGAGCAATGTGCGTTGAAAATCCTGTTGGGTACGAATCAGCAGCCAAGGATGGGGGAGTCGGTTGTTCTCCAGATCAAGCGCCTTCAGGGTGTCCAAACCCAGGCCGGAAGCGTTGATCTCATCCTGGAGGTTGAAGCCCGGCCCTCCACTGCCATTGCCCAAGGGGCATCCACCCTGTATCATGAAATCCTTGATGATGCGGTGAAAAATCAGGCCATCATAGAAGGGGCGGGTGACCTTCTCGCCGGTTTTGCTGTCGGTGAACGCCTTGCGGCCTTCTGCCAGATCGATGAAATGAGCAACGGTTTTCGGCGCAGCCTTTGGCCAAAGCTCAAGCTGAATCTCGCCATGAGATGTCTGGATCAAAACTTGAGGTTTGTTCTCTGGTGAGGTTTCTTGAGCTTCAAGCCAGCTCATCGACACGATGGCGACAAGCAGGCAGCAGCACGAGCGGATGCAGGAGGCGACCAATGGATGGGACATGTTCAGGGCTTTGAGGTTGGGGTAGGAACGTCGTTCGATGATTTCTTGTAAAAGAGCACATGCTGTCTTGGAAGCCCCTCGTAGGACCGGACAAACTCAAAGCCTTGGAAGGTTGCTTCCTTGTGAACCTGCTGGCGGGACATTTTGTGCAGCAGTTTGATGGGTACCGTGGGATCCTCCAGTCGGTATTCTACCCAGACTACCTGACCTCCGGGTTTGAGCGCACTGTGAATTCGGGTCATCATCTCATGCGGGAAGGAAAATTCATGATACACATCGACCATGAGCACTAGATCGACTGAATTGGGAGGGAGATTTGGAGAAGTTTCCTTACCCAGGATCATGGTTACGTTAGAAATTCCTGCGGCGGTCAGGCTCCGCCGCAGAATTGCAAGCATTTCAGGTTGGATATCCACAGCCATAACTCGCCCCTCCTGCCCCACCTTTGCCGAAAGACGACGCGTGAAATAACCGCTTCCAGCTCCAATATCGGCAACTATCTGTCCGGGTTGAATACCTAAGGAATCGATTAGTAAATCAGGGCGTTCTTCGTTTTGACGTCCGGCCCGCTCAAGCCAGCTAGCTCCCATGTGGCCCATTACTTGAGAGATTTCCCTATCTTGATAAAACTTGCCAATGCCATCTCGAGAAGCTCGCGGCATAATCTGGTAATGGGGCTCTTTGGCTGGCTTGGTCTGAGCCGTTTGTTCTGCGCAATAGGTTTTTTGGTGACTGCTGAAAACGAGAACTGCGACAAGCAAGGTGAAGCTGAGTGTCTTCGGCATGGAATTAACGGATTTGAGGAATGGGTCACATGTCATGGGCTTGTGCGTGGATTGACTTTTTAATGGACCATAGGCGCTGGTGGATGCAAGTTTGTAATCAGGGATTTCGCATGGAAGGTTTCATGGGATGAATCGTTCTCTATGGATGACGGGTGGCCCTCATTTCGGCCTTGGAGGGGCGTGGCCGGATGCGGGCTGGAGTGACTTTGCCGGTTTCTCGCTCAAATTCGTCAGCCGTGCGAAAGGTCGGGACAAGATCATGGGTCCTGTTTTTCCAGGAAGTTAATGCTTCTCGATGCTCTGCGATGACCCGGGTGTAAGCGGGATCCCCTATGAGATTGTTCAATTCATGAGGGTCTTGATTTAGTGCATAGAACTCTTCCTGAGGGCGAGGGAGGCGAATGCATTGCTGTTGGTGAGCAGGCAGAGCCCCGCTGTTGGATAATTGGAGCATGGATTGAAAGACAGGGCCTCGGACTGCATCGGCTGGTGGCGTCATGGGAAGATCGTGATAATCATTGAAAATGTATTTGAAGTGAGTGGATCGAACAGCCCGTGAGTGATCTTCGTAATCGTGCCAATGCTTTTCGGCAAAAGCNAAAGNGCGTATGGATTGCTCGGGATGCANNAGCANGGGGGCAAAAGAGGTGCCTGCCATGGAGGAGGGNATNTCCAGTCCTGCAAGCTGAAGAAAACCCGGGGCCAGATCCACGCTGCTGACCAANTNGGGACAANNCGATCCTGGGGCAANATGCCCTTCCCAAACTGCGAGCATCGGGGTGCGAATNCCACTGTCATAAAGNGTGGTCTTGTCCCTCGGGAAAGGCCTTCCGTTGTCGCTGATGAACAGAATCAGTGTGTTTCTTGAAATCCCTTGTTGATGGACTGCATCGAGGATCTTTCCTACATATCGATCCAGTCGAGTGATTTCATCGTAATAGAGCGCCAGATCTTGTCGGACTTCTGGAAGATCGGGTAGCGTGGGCGGAACCCTCACTTCCGAAACGGTGTGGGGTCGATCCAGGATACCCTCATCATAAGGTCGATGAGGATCCAGCGCGGCCAGCCATAGAAAAAAGGGCTGACCCTCGGGTCTGGCATTCAATGCCTCGATCCATTCGCTGCATCCACTCCGCGCCTCCCCTTGCGCTGACTCGACAAAAGCATTGCCTTCGGCAGCCTTTCCTGAGGGGAGCTGGAAACCGGAACTGTCCGCTTCCCAAAGGCGATCAAAACGGTCCTTGATGGCATCGCCCAAGTGCCACTTGCCGGCGGCAGCTGTCCAGTAACCGGATTTTTTCAGGATCTCCACAAAAGTGGTTTGGTTTTTGGGAAGTGGCCAATGAAGTTGTTCGGCGTCTGTTTGATGTGGGTAGCGTCCGGTGATGATGCTGGAACGACTCGGGCTGCAGGAGCTGATGGTGAGCATGGCTCGATCGAATCGCATGCCAGTCTCCGCCATGCGTTGCAGGTGAGGTGTTCGCACCGAAGGGNGTCCGTAAGGTGTGGAATCGTCCCAAGCCAGATCATCTGCNATGATCAGAATGATGTTGGGGGGTGGTTCGGTGGCAGTCATGCCCCATGAAAAGAGCGAACCTACGACCCANAGCGTTGNAAGAGCGAGGCGAANCATGNCNTCATGATGGGNCAGATNCTNCAGAAGATCGAGTCTCNAAAACCACGCGTCATGCNGGGATTGATCTGGGCAGACCGTTGCGGTAGANTNNNCAACGTNATGAAGCACAACGTTTTTTCAGGCATGAGTCGTTGGATNCAAGCCACCCTCCTNGGNGCGGTTTCGGNAACACTTCTCTCGGCGGGAAATACCCTTCAGGCTGGCGAANCCCTTGAAATNTGGATCAGTTCCTTTCAGGACAAGGTTTACTACGAAAAGATGGTAGCCGCCTACCAGTCCAAGGTGGACTCCGAATTCGAGGCCTCCATCCAGGCCTTCGGATTTCGGGAGATGCCGGACAAACTGGCCATCGCCATGAAAACCGGCACCAATCCACCGGACATTGTCCAGCTCGATGAAGTGCTCTTCGGGACCTATCTGGCCGGAGAGGTGCCTTTTCTGGATCTATCCGAACGTCTGAAGGAAACCAAGTTGTTGGAGGGCCTGGTTCCACAACGTCTCAAACTTTTCGCTCAAGGTGATGCGATATACGGCCTGCCGCAATCCTTGAGCGCCATGGTTCTTTACTACCGGGTAGATTTGTTCAAGGAACATGGGATCCAGCCTGAAGATCTTTCAACCTGGGATGCCTTTGTCGATGTGGGTAGAGATCTCNCAAGCAAGAATCAGGCACTGATTGCGCTGGACCCGACCTATTTTGAAATTCTCCTAAGGCAAAAAGGGAGTGATTGGTTTGATCATGCGGGGCAGATGTTCCCGGATGAAGCCCAGGCCGAAGCGGTGATGAATTGGTTGTATGAGCTCAACGATGAAGGCATTGGCTTGATCCCTGAAAGAGCCAGCATTTTTGATCCCGTCTTTTTCAGCAGCATGGTGAACTATGGAGAAGTCCTCACCATGATCGGAGCGGACTGGTATGGCCTGGACATGATTCAGCAATTTTCTCCTGAGCTGAAAGGGAAGTGGGGCGCCATGCCCTTGCCTGCATGGAAAGATCGTTTTGGAGTACCCGGCAGGCGCACTTCCACGTTCGCCGGACAAGGCTTGCTGATCTACAAACAAAGCAAAAAAGCCGATCGTGCCTGGAAATTCATTCAGTGGGTGCTTGAAGATCAGGAATCCAATGTGGAGCGCTTTGTGGGAGGGAACAGCTTCCCGGCCTTCAAGCCTTCCTGGGCCGACCCCAGGATGCATCAGCCTTCAGCCTACTTCAATCAGCAAGCATTCGGTGATTTGCTCGCTGGCNTGGCTCCCGAAGTTCCAGAGGTGGTCATGCATCCCAAACGGCCGCAAGCCGTGTTTTTATTTCAGGAGAATTTTTTCAGTTCTCTCATGTATGGCCAAATCACGCCCCGGGAAACGATGCGCCAGATGCGTACCATGCTCAAGGCTGGAGGCGATTGATCGCACGAATTTGATGCAGAGGAGAAGGGCATGAGTGCGGTACGCTCGCGATCCCTTGCTGGATTGCTAGGCCCCTTTTTCTTTTTGTTCCTTCTCTTCTGGTTGGTTCCCCTGATCGGCGGTCTCAGGCTCAGTTTGCATTCGAACACCCTGGTGGGTGAGGGGGTCTTTGTTGGACTGGAGCACTACCGTGAGCTCATGGAGGATGCCCGATACTTCAAGGCTCTCCGAAATACCTCCTTCTACGCCTTTTTGTCCTTGGCCTTGATCCTGCCTGTGGCAGTGGTCTTCGCTCACGCACTTCAAAGCCTGGGAGGTCGTTTGCGATCTCTCCTGCAATTTGTCTTGCTCATTCCCGGGTTGACGCCTCCCGCCGTGTTGGCATTGCTCTTCCTGCTGGTGTTCCACGGGCGACAAGGATTGCTCAATCAGTGGTTTGTCATTCCGTTGGGAGGGCAGCCGATCAACTGGCTCAAGGATCCCGATGTGATTCTTATGGCGCTCATCATGCAATGTGCCTGGCGATGGCTTGGGTTTATGACCTTCTTCATCCACTCAGGGATGCAGGCGATTCCGGGCATGTATTACGAAGCGCTTGAAGTGGAAACGCACAAGGCCTGGCATCGGTTCCGGTGGGTCACCCTTCCATGTCTGAGGCATGTGATTCTTTTTTGCCTGATGTATTTGGTGGTGGATGCCTTTGCGCTTTTCAGTGGGGCCTATGTGCTGCTGGGAGGATCAGGTGGTACTGCGGATGCCGGTTTGATGTTGGTTTCCTATACTTATCAGAGAGCTTTGGCCTTTGGTGAGTTTGGTAGTGCAGCTGCCATGAGTGTCAGTGTAGCACCTTGTTTGCTTGGAATCCTTGGATGTGTGGTCTGGATTTCGAGAAGGTGGGCCTTTAAGAGCGGAGGACACAAGGCATGAAAAGTCACAANGGGCCTTTTCTTCGCNCATACGAGCGCTGGTATTGGGGGCTTTGGGTTCTCTTGCCCATGGCATGGCTCTTTGCTTATCCGTTCCTTTGGATGTTTCTCTCCATGTTCAAGGGCAATCAGGAAATTTTTCAGCCCACCTCTCTTTTGCCTGACCAATGGGATCTCGCCCACCTTCGACGTCTTCTGGCTGGGGAATGGTTTCCCTTCTGGAGGGTGCTGGGACTGTCCCTCTTCATGGCCGTTGGACAGGCATTGGGAGCCGTTGTTTTGACATCCATGGCTGGTTTTGCCTTTGCAAAACTGCGCTTCAGAGGCCGATCTCTTCTTCTTGTCGCCTGTCTTTTCACAATCGTTCTGCCTCGTCAGTTGCTGGTGGTCCCGCTCTTCGAATGGGTGCACCGCATCGGGCTTCATGGATCGGTTTGGGGCGTCATGTTCCCCGGCATGGTGAGTGGACTTGGGGTCCTTTTCTTCACCCAGGTCTTTCGCCAGGTTCCGGATGCCTACGTCGAAACGGCCTGTTTGGAAGGCGCCAATGAGTGGGGAGCCTATCGCCTTCTTTTGCCGATGCTCGGATCCTGTCTGCTGAGTTATGGCCTGATCCACTTCATTCTCGCCTGGAATGAGCATCTCATTCCACTGGTAGTTCTCGGGGGAGCTGAGCAGCAGACGCTTCCCCTGGCTTTAGCCAGCCTCTACGGCAGTAGCTTACGATTTCCTTATGCGGCTCTCATGGCTGGCTCTTTTGTGGCCATGATCCCACCGATGGTTTTCTTCCTGTTCAGCTATCGCCGCTTTCGCGATGCCCTTTCCAATGTGATTCTTTCCTGAATCTTCCGCTGGCTCCAATCTGGGTCAGGGTTTTCGGAGTTGGTAGCTCAGTAGTTGGTCTTCGCTACGAAGAAAGAGTCGCCCATCAGAGAGCACAGGGGCTGTCCAGCAGGGGTATTTCATCCCAGGAACCTGGAAGCGGCTGATTTCTCTGGGGCCTTCAGGAGAGGGTTGAAACAAGCCAAGTTGACCAGCCTCCCCCATGACGATGAGCTTGCCATCAGCCAGAATCGCGGAACCACGACCATATTTCTCAGGTGGACCCTGATAGCTTTTACGCCAACTTTCATCCTGATCCCACTGAACCTTCCCGGTAACCATCTCAACGCATCGAAAGCGCGCATCGGGCTCATTTCGGCCACTGAAGGCGTAGAGGTGTCCCTCAAAGAGGACAGGCGTGGTCCAGTGAATTTCCAAGGCGAGTGAGCGCCAAAGAGGGGCGACTGAGCTCCCATCGGTTGCGACTTGAAGCAACACGGCCCCAACGCGGTAATAAGCGGCTGAAATCAGGATGGTATCCCCAGAGACCACCGGGTTCATGGCATTGACGCTCTCGTTGACAGTTGCTCTGAACCAATAGTGAAAGCGCTCCTTGCCGGTTTCCGGATCGAGGGATACCAAGCCCTGGCGCATGAGGCACAGCAGATGCCTTTTTCCGTGAATCGTTGCCGCGACTGGAGAAGCATAGGAAGCCTGTTTTTCATGGCCTCGCCATTGCACCAGTGGCTCGCCACGCCAGCCTGTGCGAGGCTCTCCATCCCATGTGCCTTTACCCACCGCTGTCCAGAGGGTTTTGCCCGACTGGGCATCGAAGGCGACGACTCCGGCGTTGGGTTGAGCACCCACCATGACGATGAGCTTGTCCCCCTCCAGAAGNGGCGTGCTACCGACACCAAAAAAGGCCTCTGGAACCTCGAAATCCTTGGCCGTGTCCCGTTCCCAGATGAGTTGGCCACTTTGCCGGTTCAGACAGAAAAGTTTNCCTTCTGCACCATANCCGTAGCACCGGTCCTCGGTCAGTAGGGGGGTGCATCGAGGGCCGTTGTTGTAGCCGTAAGGATCGATGTATTGGCTGGGGTAGGCGTGCTTCCACAAAGGCGATCCCGTGCTTGCCGTGAAGGCTTCCATGACTTCCTGCTTNCCCAAGCGATGATGGAGCACCAGTTGATCTCCNATTACCGATGGGGCGCTGTAGCCGGTACCGACGGTTTTTTTCCAGGCCAGCGGAGGGCCATTCTCGGGCCACGTTGGGAGCAGCCCGGTTTCCAAAGAGGTGGCATTGCCTTCTGGGCCGAGAAAACGGGGCCAGTCTGCTCCGGATGTGGTAACGAGGATCCACTGGCTTAGGCACCACAACAAGCTAGTCTTCAGGAGCCGGTTCATGAGGATGCAAGCTANGTTTNCGAGCCGGATTTAAAAAGCAAAAAGATGCCAATCGATTCCTCGAAAAGGACCCTTCAAAGGACGGTTAAGAGACTATGTGGTGGCATCTCAGGCAACGTTTTTTGCGATTTGTCCTGACATGCCACCCTCCTCATGATCCATGCTTGACCCGTGATGTGAATGGTCGCATGTTCGAGTATCTTGAAACGTATTTTCCTCCACTTGTTGTTTGTGACCCTTTTTTCGGTGCTGCATGCCGATGACCCGGAAAAGTCGGTCATTCAGATCATGACCTTCAGCCAGCAACCTGATTGGGATGAACCTTGGAATGACTCAAGAGTCCGCGGCTCCACCGGCTCAGGCTTCGTTATCGAGGGCAATCGAATCATGACCAATGCTCATGTCGTCAGCTGGGCCAAGCAAATTCAAGTCAGACGNTTTCAGGANTCCCGNCCCCACCTGGCCGAGGTAGCCTACATCGGACATGATTGTGACCTGGCTGTCCTCACGGTAGAGGATCCCTCCTTTTTTGAAGGTTTGGATCCCCTGCCCATAGGGGTGTTGCCCAAGGTGCGGTCGGNAGTGAANACCATTGGTTATCCCGCAGGNGGTGAGNANATTTCCTTCACAAGTGGGGTGGTCAGCCGCATCGAGCTGATCAATTACGTCCAACCAGGAAATCGAAGCCTCCTGGCTGTTCAGACCGACGCGGCCATCAACCCAGGCAACTCNGGGGGGCCAGTCCTCCAGGATGGACAGGTCGTTGGAGTGGCCTTCCAGGGCACCCCGGGGCTTGAAAATACAGGCTTTTTCATCCCTCCCCCCATCGTTCAACATTTTCTCAAGGACATTGAAGANGGGGTTTACGACGGATTCCCTCAGGTCGGTATACGACTCTCGCCCCTGATCAACCCAGCTTATCGAAAGTATCTCAAGATGGGGGATGATTCAGCCTCGACAGGAGCCAGGGTCGATACCTTGGTTAGTGACTCCGCNAAGGAGTTCCTNAGAGAGGATGATGTTCTCCTTGANATCAATGGCTATGCCGTTGCCGCCGATGCCACCATTCTCTACGAAGGTAATCAGGTNCATGGCGCCATCGCTTTCAGTCAGGCTCAGCATGGACAATCGGTCCCGGTGAAGATCTGGAGGCAGGGGCAGGCGNTGGAAATAGCCCTTCCCGTTCACGTGAATCAGAAAGATCGCTTGGAAGGCAACCAATACGAACCCCCNAAATATTTTGTGTATGCAGGCCTGGTGTTCACTCCNTTAAGCCGNGATTATTTGACAACTTTTGGCCAAAACTGGTCAGCAGTAGCTGGGATCGGANTGTTGTATGAGCTTTTTTACAAGAAAAACGCCGAACCCGAAAAGGCGCGTAAAGAACCCATCATGCTATCGACCGTGTTGTCTCACCCGGTCAANGCCAACATGGAAATCAGGGGCCGAGTGCTGGTCGATGCCATCAATGGACATCGCATTGATTCTCTGGAAGATGTGATCCAGGCACTGGAAGAACANGATGGCTCTCATCATCTGATCGAATTTGGTGAACGCCTGGGTTTTGAATGCCTGGATCGGNAGGATGCTGACTCGGCAAATGCCGCGATCATGGAAACATACGGCATTCAGAAAGATCGATGGTTATGAAAGCTTTTGTGAGACACGCACNTTGGTTTGCCCTTGCTGCCTTGGTCATGGGCCTNGGCGACGGAGTATCCGCTCAGGAATCCACTCAAAGCTGGTCTTCCTCAGTGATTAAAATCGAATCCACTCGCCATCAGTACGAGTATTTTCAACCCTGGTCGAGGCGGACGGCNTCAAACAACAAGTTTGGTGTGGTGGTCCACGATCANCGTATCATCACCACAGCAGACTATCTATTNGACCAAACGATCATTCGAGTTCAAAAGGGNGGACGNGGCTCATGGTATGAAGCCAAGCTTCAGTGGATTGATTATCATGCCAACCTTGCGCTGCTGGAAGTCGAGGATGCGGAGTTCTGGGATGGCCTGCAGCCGGTTCGGTTTGCCGACCCCATACCCACCACGGGGGAAGCTCGACTGATGCGTTGGAACGATGGCCGGTTGGAATCCAGGCGCCTTGAAATCAATCGCCTCCGCCTAGGGCGAAGCGCCTTGAGTTATATCGACCTGCCCCAGCTCGAACTGGATTCCGAGGTTGAAGGCGTTGGTTGGTCCGAAGCTGTCGTGGTCGGNAATCAGCTTATCGGTCTGACAACCTCGCAGGCTCGCAGCAAGTGCTCGGCCATTCCTTCTTTTCTTGTGCAGCAGATTCTCAAGGAGGTGGACCAGGGAACGTTTCGAGGGGTGGGTTTCTTCAACTTTTACTGGAAGAAGGCAGAAAATCCAGCGGCTTTGGATTACTTGGAATTGCCAGGGCAAAAAAGGGGTGTGATTGTTACCGAAATCATTGAAGTCCCCGGGCATGAAACTGTTTTACACCCNAAGGACATCCTTNTGAAGGTGGATGGTTTCGAGATCGACATCGTGGGAGATTACGAAGACCCCTCTTATGGTAAACTGATGTTGGAGCGCNTGGCCACCAGGGGACATTGGGCCGGNGACCCNGTTCCCATGACGGTGTGGAGGGAAGGTGCCATGATCGACCTGATGTTTCATTTGCCCAAGGCCGACTACCGCAGTGAATATGTTCCTTCAGCCAACTACGACATGCCTCCCGAATACCTGATGGCGGGTGGACTGGTATTTCAGCCCTTGACCGAGCCCTACCTGCGAAGCTGGGGCGGCGAGTGGCAACGGAGGGCACCCGTCCGTTTGGTTCGCCTTAAAAGCCAGGCTCCCACCGAAGAGGATCCTTCCTGCGTGGTCTTGTCGGCTGTTTTACCGGATCCCTACAACCTCGGCTATCAGGACTACCGCTACCTTGCGTTGGACAAGGTCAATGGTCACAAGGTCGTGGATCTACCGGGGCTCAAGCAAGCCTTGGAGTCTCCTCAGGAAGGGTTTCATGTGATTGAGTTCCTGCCGGGTGAAGCAGTCAGCAAGGTGATCCTCGATGCTCCTCTTCTCAAGGACGCAACCCAGAGGGTCATGTTCAACTACCGACTACCTACCGACTATGTGGTAGGCGAGGTGGATTTGCCCTGATGCTTCGGGGTGCCGATGACTAGGGTGGCCTCATCACCAGGGCGAGTGGTGGCGTAGTGTTTTAATTTCTCTAGGACCTGTTTTTTTCCGTAAAATCCGAGGCCCACCGCCCACGGGCAATGCACCAGTAACCAGGCAATCAGCATGATGGTTCCCGGATCGATCCCCAGCCTTGGGGAGGATCCGAAAAAGAGAAGGCTGAACATCTGAAAGGAAAAAAGCTGCAGGAACCAGTAGAGAATCCACGGCAAGGCAAGAATGTAGAAGAGCGTGCTTCGTGTGGCTTGATTGACGCTTCGGGCCTTGAGACTGCTCCAAAGACCGAACCAGAAAAGAGCCAGCACATCCAGGAAGAGGAGTATTAAATGCCCGGCGAGCATGCAGCTGAGCCAGAATTGACCCTCGGGGTCGTTTTCACCTTTTACCGTCAGGACTCCCAAAAAAAGACTGATGACGACGACCAGGGCGATGGGTCCACGGTACTGCCGCATCAGGGCCTCCCAGTGGCCTTGTGTGACTTCCTTGACTGAAATGGAAGTCGTGAAAAGAAGTTCCAGAGCGCCTGTGCGCCTGTCTTCACAAATGCGATGAGCCATCTCGACGCCAATCATGCACTTGAGGATGGTCGCACTGAGGTAAATGGTCATGACCCATAAGCCATCTTCACCGTAAAACCATCGACCGTGAACCATGCTGCCCCAAATCCAGGCAAGCGAGCCGATGAAAAAGGGGATCCATGGCCGAAACAAACTTCCTTTCTGTCGCAGGCGAAGCCAAGCGATGGGACTGCTGGTCAGAAGTTCCTTTCGCCCCAGGGAATGCTTTTCCCTGGAGCTTGCTGAGATGTTTGCCTTGAGGGCATTCAAGGCCTTGTCTTGCCAGTTTCTCGGAATGCGAACACAGGCTCCGATGAGTAAGAACAAGATGAAACCCTGATTGATCCACAACGAATGCCAGAAGCTCTGCGATTGGGTCATGTAATTGCCCTCAAATGCCATGATAAGACCCATGACTGCACTATGGATCGATGCCATCTCAAGGGTTTCTCCGGACATGTTATGCCCGGTCAAGAAGCTCACCAGTCCCCAAAGAATGGGAGCTCCACCCAGCAGTAATATCATCATACCAAGGGTTGCCCCTGCGGCCCTGCCAGCCCGCAGGCTGATCGACGAAATGAAAATGCCTGCTGCCAAAGAAAGCAGCAGCGTGTTGAAGAGGACGAGAACCACTCGCCAAAATTCTTCCACGGCGACACTTCCAAGAAGGAGTGGAATGCCCAGTACTGGGAAAATAGCGATCAGCCCGGCAAATGCCTTGAGCGAAGTCGCCGCTAACTTGCCAAGAACGATGTCAAAGCTCCTGAGATCGGTTAGAAAAAGGAGCCCCAGGGTTCCGTCCCGTTTTTCTTCACTGATACAATCCGATGTGATCCAGATGCCTGCAGTGGCGGCATAAAAGAAAGCAATGCATGAGAGGGTATAGAAGACGCTCACTCCCATTGTGGCTGGGGGAAAACGCCACATGAAAAAGACAATGGTGGCGGTGATGAAAATGGCCAATCCTGCGAGAACGGTGCGACTCCAGTAGAGACTCACTTGCCGCGAAGCAACCCGCATTTCTCGCTCAACAATGGGAAGTAGGCTCATTTCAGATGGCTGGCATGCTGGGTGAGATATGGTTTACTGCGTGTCACCACGGGTGACTTGCATGAAGACATCTTCCAGTCCCATTTCGTGGTTTTTGAGGCCAATCAGATCGATGTCATGGGCGACCAGGGTTTGAGCGATGACGCCCACATTGGCCTTGTCGGAAGCCATGGTGATACGGAGTTTGCCCTCCACTGCCTCAGCTTCACTGATTTCCATGCGCGATTTGAGAAATCCAGCCGCTTTTTCGACATCTCCCTCGATGGTCGCCCATAAGACGTTTTTGTTTTCCTCCAGACCTTGAACTCCCTGAACGGGTCCGCTGTAGATGAGCTGGCCCCGTTCAATGATGGCGACTTGATTGCAAAGGCTCTCGAGTTCACTCAAAATGTGGGAAGAGATGATGATGGTCTTACCCATTTTCTGTAGCTCCTGCAGAATGGCCATCATCTCAATCCGTGCCCTAGGGTCCAAGCCGCTGGCCGGTTCGTCCAACAACAGGAGTTGCGGATCATGAATCAGAACACGGGCCAGGCCAATGCGCTGTTGCATCCCTCTGCTGAGTGCCCCGATCAGGGATCCTTTTTTTTCCGAGAGACCCACCAGTTCCAGGACATCCCTGACGGTGTTTTCGCGTTCATTGGAAGGAATGCGGTAGCAGGCACCGAAAAAATCAAGGTACTCGGTGACTTCCATGTCCTTGTAGACACCAAAAAAATCAGGCATGTAGCCGATGAGGTGTCGGACAGCATCCGCCTCCTGAACGACATGATGCCCCAGGACGTTAGCTGTTCCTGATGATGGAGCCAGGAAGGTCGAAAGGATACGCAAGGTGGTTGTTTTACCAGCCCCGTTGGAGCCGATGAATCCAAATAAGTCCCCTTTTTGAATGGTCAAATCCAGCTGATCGAGTGCTACCATCTCACCATAGCGTCGGGTGAGCTGATGGGTTTGCACTGCAGGGATGCTAGGCGCTTGCGCCGATTGAGGAGTGTCCATGGCTAACAAAGAAATCCTTTCATGGGGTCAGAACATTGGGCTCAGGCATGGGTAAAAGCATTCTCAAGACGGTATCCTTCTGAAAGGCTTTGGTCTGGAATTGATGCAATCCTTCGCTCGTAGACTCCTGCCCGATCCAGCCAAGAAGAATCGGTGCTTGGTCGTTCAAATAGGGCGTCCAGTCCATCGAGTCGCTGGCGATCAGTGATTGATATTCTGGCATGTGCTCGTTGATTTTTTGAATCAGAGTCATGGCAGTGACGGTCTCGAGTGTGCCGTCCAGGCGATAGGTTTCTCCCAAAGCGCTTGAGCGACTACTGAGTGCTTTTTTGAACTTTTCGGCCGAGTCGACCAGGAAGGAAGCTAGTCGAGTGCCGCTTTCCGGGGCAATGACTTCTTCAAGGGCTTCTCCTGGTCTCAGTCCTTTTGTCAAATCGTGGTAGCGATCTCGATAAACCAGGCGTAGACCTTCAAAATAGAGGTTTCCCTGGTTTTCTATCTGAAGCCGGTAGGATCCATCCTTTTCCATGCGCATCTCTGATTTCAAGGGTGGAGCTCCTTGCTCGGCATGACCTTCACCAATGATCAGTCGGCTTGTCCATACGGGGGTTTGCAGGGATGCCTGAGTGTTTTCGTTTTCATACTTCAGTTCCGTGCGTGCTCCTCCAACGGTTCCCTGCCAGATGGCACGAGCCTCCGGGCGAAGAAACGTTGGTCGCTGCTTTCCTCCAAAAGGGTAGGCGGAGGTGCTCGGTGAATAAATGGATCCGAATTGGTGATGGCGCACCGCGGAGGCGTTTTTCGAAGTTTGGACCCAGTCTTCAAGGTGCAACTCGCGGTATTCCAATTGACCTGACCGAAGCCGAAACCCCACGTAATAGATCAAAATGGAGAAAAAAAGCACGTAAGCCGGGAAGGTTACCCAAGTCCACATCTCACGATGGATTTTTTGGAGGAACCAACGGTCCAGGGGGCCGATGATGATGAGGTAGGTCGTCAGCATGAGCATCAGCCAACCCACAGGTAATTTTTGGATCTGTCGACTTTCAATGAGTGAGCCCGCGATTCCATCCAGAAGCTGTCCACCGACCTCTCGCGGACGCGTCATCTCAAACCATTCACCGGGGATGCCACTGAGCTTGGCCCAGAACCAAGGGCGATTGAGCCAGCCTTTGATGGGTTCACGTTCTGGGTTGAAGGTTAGAAAGGCGATTTGACCCAAGCCTCGTCGGGCATAAACTACCAGAGGAAGCCCATCCTGCACGATCCATGGAGTGCCATCGATGATGTTGCCCGTCAGTATGGGAAGGACCTGGTCTTGCCGAGAAGCATCTTGCTGAGTGCGCAGATAGCGATTGTCTCGCAAGGCATCGATGCGTTGTGCCATATCCTTGTTCTGTACTTTGGCTGGGTCGCAGGTTGACCTGGGCGCAGATTGCGGAGACGTGCTTTTGAGCCATTGCTCCAAGGCACCACTCCACGGAAGGGTGGCGATGCCAGTAGGTTGGAAGGGGATCAGATCAGCCCATTGGGGTGATTGCTGAATTTGAGTCGGATCCTCGGCACAAAGGATCAAGTAGCCGCCAAGATGAATCCAGCTACGCAGAGCCTGCCACTGGCTTGATTCCAACTTCGTGCTTTGTGACGCATGCAGATAGAGGGCGTCCAAACCCTCATAGGCAATGGCATGATGCGGTAAGTTTTCAGCCATGAGCCGTCCAACCTTTGGCATGAAGGCGCGGTCTTCAAACGCGGCCTGATCGGGCAATTCGGGCTGTCCGGCAAAGGATTCGCTGACCGATCCCAGTACAAAGCCATGAGGGCTGATTTCCACGTTTTGAAACTGACTTCGTTCGGCAAGAAGGTCCCCCGATTCGTGATAAAGACGGATATCCCAGGTGAAGCTGTTGCCTTCGTGGAAAAGGGGAATTTGAATTCTTTTGCGAGTCCCTTTAGGCAGCTCGACAGGTAGGGTGTGCTGGACCTGTCCGCCAGCCTTGTTGATTTGGATGATTCCAGAGAAACCGTCCATTTCATGGTAAATTTCAAAGGTGAGCGGTATCCAGCTTTGGCGCTTTACGACATCCCCATAGCCAGGGAAAATATCAAACTGCAGCTCTGTTGCTGTGTTGGGCAGTGCACCTGATGCCTGAAAACCATTGGATTGTCCGAGCACATTCCAGCAGCCTGCCAGCAGCATGAGGATCTGAAAGCATGAAGCAACTCTGAGTCGACCCCCCTTTGTGGCTTGGCCAGCCAGCCCTGGCAAAGAGTGGATGGTCCTTTGATCAGTCATGTCATACCCTGAGTGGTGCGCTGCTTTCAGGGAACGCTTCCTGGAACACCATTCAACCTTCATTGTCCTTGGAGGGCAAGTTTTGCGATGTTGCATTTCCGTCATCTCCTTGCCCCATGCATGGAAGTCACCAATGCCGCCGTGAGGGTTGGATGAGCTCTCTAGAGCTCTTTTTAACGGTTTTTCCTATTGACCCTCTGATTAAAATTTAGAAATCTCCCCATTCGGCCTCGCAAAGGCAACTGCTTTGATATGAGACATACCATCTCGGTTTTGGTTGAGAACAAGTTTGGCGTGCTGACCCGTGTTGCGGGTTTGTTCAGTGGGCGTGGTTTCAATATTGACACGCTGAACGTGGCCCCATGCCATCAGCCAGGAGCCTCTCGGATGACCTTGGTCACCGAGGGTGACGACGCGACTTTGGTTCAGGTGGTACGTCAGCTCAACAAATTACCCGAAGTGCTGGAGGTACAAGATTTCAGGGAGCAACTCTACGTGGATCGTGAGTTGGTCCTGATTCGGGTCAGTGCCGACGCCCAATCACGATCGGAAATCATGCAGATCACGACGATTTTTCGGGCCAAGATCATCGATGTTCACCCAGAGTCGGTGACCATTGAAATCACAGGGTCCGAGGGCAAGATCACCAAATTCATTGACCTGATGGAACCGTATGGGATCCAGGCTCTCACTCGTACCGGTACCGTGGCGCTTCCTCGCGCCTGACCCGGACCTTTTTTAATAAGCAAAAACAAAACATCCAACGCATCAAGATAATGCCAGCAAAAATATATTCGGATAAGGATGCCGATCTCAACGTGCTCAAGGGCAAGACCCTGGCCGTACTCGGTTTTGGTTCTCAAGGACACGCCCATGCCCTGAATCTCAAGGAGAGTGGCTGCAAAGTGATTATTGGCCTCTACAAAGGCAGTAAATCCATTCCAGTAGCACAGGAAAAAGGTTTCAAGGTTTATCCAACGGCAGAGGCGGTTCAGAAGGCGGATGTCATATTCGTTGCCTTGCCTGACACCAAACAAGCCGATGTCTATGACTCGGATATTGCTCCGAATCTGACCAAGGGGAAAACGCTTCTATTCTCTCATGGCTTCGCCATCCACTACAAAACGGTGGTGCCACCCGCCGATGTCGATGTGATTCTGGTAGCCCCCAAGGGCCCTGGCCACATCGTTCGACGCCAGTTTGTGGAAGGAAAAGGTGTGCCCGCGCTGATCGCGATTCATCAGAATGCCTCCCGAAAGGCCAAGAAAGTGGCTCTTGCATGGGCCAAGGGGGTTGGTGGAACCCGCGCCGGCGTCATTCAAACGACTTTCAAGGAAGAGACCGAAACTGATTTGTTCGGTGAGCAAACCGTTCTTTGTGGTGGCACCAGTGCCTTGATCATTGCTGGCTATGAAACCCTGATTGAAGCCGGTTATCAGCCTGAAATGGCCTATTTTGAGTGCCTTCATGAGCTTAAACTGATTGTGGACCTGATCAATGAATCTGGCATTCATGGTATGCGCTTCTCCATTTCCGAAACGGCCAAGTGGGGGGATGTCCATGTGGGGCCTAAAATCATCGATGCCAGCGTGAAGAAACGCATGAAAGCTGCCCTCAAGGCCATTCAAAATGGAAAATTTGCCAAGGAATGGGTCAATGAATACAAGACGGGCTACAAGAAATACAATGCCCTCCTTAAGGCAGGTGAAAAACATTCGATCGAAAAGGTTGGAACTCGCCTCAGGAAGATGATGCCCTGGATGCAAAAGCGCTCCACCCGTGGGGTTCAGAGCTCCTACTGATTCTCTGCGAAACCTTATTAGCGATACTCATCAGGCTGGCCTCTCATTACATGAGAGGCCAGTTTTTTTGCTGTTGTCAGGCAAGCGCAACCAAGGCACCTTTGAGGTGTTAGTAGCATTAATGAACATCGCAAATCCATTTCGAATTCTGCTGTCAGAGGTGACCTTGTTGGTGATCGCTTCCTTCTGTCTGGCAGGCGCCATGACCACCTTGGCGCAGGATAGCGATGCCACTGAGGCGATTGATTCTCTTCGGGCCTCCTATCAAACGATATTGGACAGGAACCCTTTCAATCTTCAGCCCCCTCCTGAGCCTGAACCGGAGCCTGAACCGGAGCCTGAACCGGAAGAGGAAGAGAGCCCTGAGCTGGATGAGCTGAATCTCAAAATCGCGGGTGTCAGTGCCAAGGATGACTTGCGCCGGGTGTGGATGGCCATGACCATTCCCAACCCCGATCCTGAGTTGCCACCCGTGGAAAGGTTTTTTTCCTTCACCGAGTCGGAGGATGAGCACCATGGCGTTAAGGTCACTCGCATTGGAATGGATGGAAACATCGCCATCGAGTACTATGGCAAATCGCACGATCTAACCTTTGAGGATAATCGTTACCAGGGAGCCAGTGGTGGAAAGAGGAAGAAACCGGCCGCCAAGGGAAAGCCTGGTTCCAATGTCAAACAGCCTACCCGGATCAGCGCCCGCGAGCTGATTCAGCGACGAGCCGCAGAGCAGGCAAAAAAGGCAAGTGGTTCCAACCCCAATCGATCCCTTCCTTCGGTCCCCAATAACCGAGCCCAGCCTGTCGGTGCGGTGCGACCCGTCACCAACAACAGTGGAAACCTTCTGCGCAATGCCGTGGCTCCTGTAACACGCGCCAATGGGCTGAGTTTGCCTGCCCAACAGATTCGCAATTCCCCGAACAACTCTCAGCAATTTTCCAGGGAAGAGCAAATGCTCATGATTGAGGCTGCGCGGGCTCTTAATGAGCGTGAAGGCATTGCCATGCCCCCTATACCGGGTCGGTAAGCAGAACAGTTTCCAGGGCGTTTGATCATGCCCCTGTCAAAAGCCTGAGATGAGGTCATTCTGACCGTGGTCAGAGAATGGGAAGCCCTCACTCCTCATGGCAGGTGCTCGCCGACTCCTCCTCGTGCCCATCACATGAAAGACTCGTCAAAAATTGGACTCACTGGTGCCGTGGCGCTTGTGATTGCGAACATGATGGGTACGGGCATTTTCACTACCACTGGATTTCTGGTGGAGGAAATGCCATCGCGAGCGATGGTCCTTCTGGCTTGGGCGCTTGGAGGTGGATTGGCCCTTCTTGGGGCCATTTGCTATGGGGATTTGGTGCGACAATGGCCTGAATCAGGCGGTGAGTATCTTTTTTTATCCCGGGCCTTGCATCCTTCCATGGGATATGTGGCGGGATGGGTTTCCCTGTTTGTGGGCTTCAGCGCTCCGACGGCAGCAGCAGCGTATGCAGCGGGTGCTTACGCACGAGCTGATGGGTTCGAACCTGATCCCCGATGGATGGGCACTTTTTGGATCGTCCTCTTCAGCCTCTGCCATGGAAAAGGCATTGGTATGGGGACCCGGATTCAAAACGCATTGGTGCTTTTGAAACTCATCCTTTTATTGGGGGTGATGACCTGGGCCTGGACAAAGATGGAGGTGCCGGAAATCTCCCAAAAAGAGCCTGTTGAACTGAGCACGTTTTCTGTCAGCCTGGTGTGGATTTACTTTTCTTACTGCGGATGGAATGCCGCCGTTTACATTGCGAGTGAGGTGAGGGACCCAAGGCGGCAATTGCCCTTTGCATTGGTTGCAGGAACCCTTCTGGTGACCTTTTTCTATTTGGCTCTGAATGCCCTTTTCCTCTGGGGAGTGCCCTTGGATGTCCTGGCAGGCAGGGAAAACGTCGCTCGGGTTGCTTTTGATTATCTGGGGGGAAGTTCTCTTGGAAGCATGGTATCCTTTGTCGTTTTGATGGCTCTGTTGTCCTCCATTTCCTCCATGACCATGGCAGGTCCAAGGGTGTACGCCAAAATGGCCTCTGACGGGTATCTGCCTCTCTGGTTTGCCAAGGCATCGGCTCCCGGTTGGGCTTGTGTATGGCTTCAGGGAGGACTGGCTATTTCCATGTTGTGGCTACCCACTTTCAAACAGCTCCTCTCCTACATGGGCTTTACGTTGGGCATCAGCGCTTCCTTGAGTATCCTTGGGCTGATGCGCCACAAGATACGATATCCAGAGACCATTCGAGTCACCGGGTGGCCCTGGATTCCTGCTTTTTTCCTTTTGATCGTTTTATGGGTGACCCTCTTTTCCATCTGGAAGGAACCCATCCCAAGCATGATGGGAATGCTGACCCTGTTCGTTGGCTGGGCCATCTGGTGGGGCCGAAAAAAGAGTCTTCCTACCCCCTCAGCGTGACATCGAGCACCCATGGCTTCTTTGATATCCAGCAAGTATCGGGCATCTTCTTTGAGTCAGGCCTGTCCTGTCGGCCAGTGGTAAGGGGATCCATCAGGTTTTTTGTCACTGACATGAGAGGACGTCTCAGGTGTGCCGAGGAATCAAGTTTTCAATCGCCATCTGAAGTTCCCCTTGAGTAAAGGGCTTCGTCAGGAAGGTGTCGACCTTTAGATGGCTCAAGGCCTCTATCGTATGTTCCTGAAACACCCCGCTCATCGCCACGATGGCGACTTCTGGACCTTTGTCACGCATGCGATGGATCATCTCAAGACCATCCATTTGTGGCATTGCCATGTCTGCAAGGATGAGAGGAATTTCCCGAGAAGGATCCTTATCGATGATTTCCAATGCTTCCTTTCCGTTTGCGGCGGTCATGGGGCTGAAATTCATCTGCTGAAGGATTTCAACCAGCATGTTGCGTACTTCTTTCTCATCGTCCACGACAAGGACTTTTTCACGGTTGCCTTGAAGTGGAGTGGGGGATGGGTGGGCGTCAGGCTCCATTTGTTTGGTTGCAGGAACCGGAAGATAGACATCAAAACGCGTTCCCTTGATCCCATCGGAGTGGACTTCCATGAAACCTTGATGACCTTTGATAATGCCTAGTGAGGAAGACAGCCCCAAACCCGTTCCCTTGTCCACACTCTTGGTGGTGAAAAAAGGCTCAAAGATGCGCTCCTGATCTTCTTTAGAGATCCCCATGCCATCGTCGGTGATGCTGAAGCGAATGAAGCATCCGGGCTGAACGTCGTCCATAACCTTTTTCTGAAGCCATGTGCGGTCAATCTGTTTGAGTCGAACATCCAGGTTCAATTGTCCTCCTTCAGGCATGGCATCGCGTGCGTTGAGGCAGAGATTGACCAGGACCTGATGGATCTGGTTCGGGTCGACGTCGATCTCGGGGAGATTCGCAGCACAATATCTGCGAAAATGGATGGACTTGGGAAAGGTCAGGTCAATCATTTGCTGGAGTTCGCCTACCAGACTTTTTGGTTGCACGGGTTGTTTGTTGCCTCCCTGACCACGTGCAAAACTCAGGACCTGCTGCACCATGCCCGAAGCGCGGCGCACACTGGATTCCAGCATGTCGATGATTTTTGAGGATTCGGGGTAGGTATGCCGTAAGACCTCGACGCTCATCATCAGTGGCGTGAGGGCATTGTTCAGGTCATGAGCCATGCCACCAGCAAGCGTTCCGATGCTTTTGAGCCGATCGAGGCGATTCTGTGCCCTCTCCTGATCAACCCTGTCGGTGATATCATTGGCAATCAGAATCCACTGATGATTTGCTTGATTCAACGGCAGGTATTGGATGTAAAGCTCCGCCGGAAAGGTTTCCCCGGCAGCGTCTTTCATGAGGGTTCTTTGGCGGTGGGTCCATGTGTCATCCTCAGGGTGCTTCAGAAGTCGTTCCACAGTCTGTTGGTCCTCCAGGTAAGATTGACAAAAAGAATCCACGGTCATGGATTTCATGGCTTGAGCATCACATCCCAGCTTTTTGAAAGCGCTTGGGTTGGCATGATTGTGGACCTTGTCTCCATGATCGAGAATGATCACCATGTCATCCAGAGCATTGAGTGTTGCCAAAGCTCTGTTACGAACCGTTTCCGCTTCTCGGCGAGCAGTGACATCCGAAGCAATGCCCGCTGTGGCAATCAGGGACTGTTCGCTGTCATGAATTGGGAAAGATTTGTCTTCCATCCAGGTCCATTGTCCTTCCTTCGTCTGAATGCGGTAGGTGATGGATGTGGACAGGCCGCTGCGAACGTCTATTAGTGCCTGGCCAAACAATGCCTGATCCTCTGGGTGGATGAATCGCTTCAAATGCCTTGCTTCTTCATAAAGTGGAGCCGGGTCCAAGCCCGTGATGTGTTGGAAGGATGGGCTGATGTAGGTAAAGGCATTTTTCTCGTGTTCGTAGATCCAGAACACCTCGGGAATATTTCCTGCAATTTGCTCGAAACGTTGATGGCTTTCCTTGAGATCAACTTCCAGCGCTTTTTGCTCCGTCAGGTTGTTCCATTGGTAGATGATGTAATTATCTTTATTGATATCCACATGAGAGGCAGAAAGAAGGCAATGCAATCGTTTCCCGTTGTGATGAACCATCGTTACCTCCCAGTTTTCAAACAATCCAAAGGTTTCAAGAGTTGAGTGAATACTTTGATTGATTTTGGTGTCTCCCCACCAGTGCAAGGAGTGCATCTGTCGACCCAGGACTTGATCTTTCCGGAAGCCTGTCTGGTGGATCCACGATTGATTGAGATAGATGAGCTCCTGCGTGCCAGCACGGGTGATGGCGGTGGCTGTTGGGCTTCTTTCCAGAATCAGTTGCAGGCGCTCCAAACTGCTGCGCATGGCTTTCTCGCTTTCCAGTTGCTTGGAAACATCGCGGAGTATGAGGACAACCCCTTGTGGCGAGGTGGAAGTGGCTTCAATGATATTGAAGGTGAGGGTCACATCAATGGCTCGACCTTTTTTCGGGGTCAATTCGGTGGTTTCCGTGAACCCGCTATTGGTTTGGGTCACTTCTTCGACCAACTGGTGGAAGCTGTCAGTGGCCACATCTTTGTGTCGCCTTTGCTTGAGTTGGGTTTTGTAGATAGGGCCCAGTTCAAGGAATTTTGAAATATGAGTTTCTTCGGCCATATCCGATGTCATCCAACCCGTCAGTTTTTCTCCTGCCGGATTCATTTCAACGATATGTCCCCATGCATCGGTGATGATGATGGTTTCTGCCGTGGACGCTTGCAGTGAGCGACGAAACGCCACTTCCTGATCCATTTCCGTGTGGTGAATTTGGTTTTTGCGCCTGAAATAGCCAAAACCATAAGTCATGCTAAAGAGTAGAAGGCTCCCCACCATCAATGCATTGGAACCGTTCCAGGGCGGGAAATACCACTTCCGACTCACAGGAGTAAGGTGAACGGCTAGGGGAAAGTCTAAAATCTCAACTTCGAAACGCCTTTTCAGATGATTTGCCGCTCCTTTGGGTATACGACCATGTCTGGTTTCCAATGTTTGATTGGAGGAAGAATTATGAGCCGCTATTGTGATGGAAAAAGGGTTTGTTTCTTCACTCAACGGGGCGATTAGATCATCTAAAAGACTCCTAATCTCATAATCCAATACTAGCATGCCTTGGAAAGCCCCCTCTTTAAAAAAAGGTTTGAAGTAAATGATTGCGACTGTTCCTTGAGGAAGTCGCTCGAGCGAGCTTAATGCGGGTCGCCTTTCGTTTTTGATCTGCCCGAATAATGCTTGTCTTGAGAGGCTTAAATTGGACTGATTGCCCAAGGAAGACTCTCCCTCTGCTTCGGACACGAGCCATTGAACAATACCATCGGCTGAAATCCATTGAATCCTCTTGATATAAGGGAATTGATTGATCAGTTGCTGGGCATGATTTTTTGTTTGGATAGACAAGCCCCAGTTTTCTGAAATTGCCTCAATGTATGATGTGGGTAATCTTACATGGTCTTTTAGCTGCTTCGTCAGCCTTGAACCTAGAATGTCTATGCGTGCGCTAAGACTCATCCTTTCAACGGTGTAGGTTATGAAAACGATTGAGGTGAGCCCCATGAGAAGCAAGCAGGGCCACTTCAGCGCATGCTGCCCTTCAACCGTTGATACATATGCCCAAAAAGTAATCGATTTAGATTGCGGGTCGTTCTTGTGGTGAGCTTGGTAATGCCCTCTTTGCCCTAAGATGCATCCTAACCAACAGGCCGACCAGCAGAGTGTTAATGTGTTACCTGACAATTGGAGAGTGGAAATGTGCTCGTTGCCGAATATCAGCAACACCATCCAGCCCACGAGCCCTAAAAAAACTTGGGTTGACTGGAACTTAAGGTTGCGTCCAGCAACTATTCCGAGCATCAACATGCTAAGTGTTTCAATCAGAATCACCACACCAACTGGTATCTGAGTGAATGAAGAAATAACCCATTGCAAAGCAATCAGGATGATGTTCCACGCGATTAGGAAAAAAACAATTCTCGTCCATTGTAAGGTTCGATGCTGGTTCATCGAACCAAAGACCTGTGCTGTCAGAAGTATGATTAATATTCCAAAAAGATCCCCTGCCGCCCACGTCGCACTAATGGTCCTAACGCTAGGTGGATCAGGTGAGAGGCTTGCGATGAAAAGGCCTCCGGCTAGACCAGCTGGCAGGCACCTTATCGAGATGCCTAACAATGTTTTGAGATTGGAAAAATGTTTGTCAGGCTCCAATATACGAAAATTTCTCTGCTTCAGCCAATGGGCGCACAGCGAGGCCTGATAGGTGCTCATCACTGCAGAAATCAGACAAAACAAAACGGAATTTGTGGAAGTCCATTGTCCGGAATCCAACAATAAAAATACATTGTTCATCAAGGTTCCCAGGGCCACCCCGGGCCAAATCACCCTTCCATAGAGTATCGATAGGGCGACCGCTAGGCCGGCGGGTAGATACGCTGGGGAAGCTCCCGAATCAGGGGACGTGAACTCGATATTGAGTCGGGAGGTTAGAAAATAAATCAACCCAACGACGAAGGTGGCCCAGGTAGACCAAGAAGCTGAATGGTCGCCTTGCTCAAATTGAAAAGATTCCTTCAATGGTTTATCTTTCATTTGAAATTAAAAAGTGGAAGTTAGAAAATCCTAGCATGAATGCTGAGTTTGTCCAAAAACTCCGTAGTTCAATGCACGATTTTAAAACGTGACCCTTTCCCCATCGGGCGGTTACAACCATGGACATGGGAAAGACCTTGTTACTTCTCGATGGCATGGCATTGCTTTATCGAGCCCATTTTGCCTTCATCACGAATCCCATTCGCAATTCGAAGGGTTTCAATACCTCCGCACTGCATGGTTTGCTCAATGTAGTTCTAGATCTGAGAAGCACCCACCAACCGACGCATATGGCCATGGCGCTGGACACGGCCGCTCCCACCGCACGTCATCTCCTCTTTCCAGAATACAAGGCTCAACGCGAGGCGATGCCTGAGGAACTTGCTGCCTCCATACCTCTGGTGCATCGCCTCTGTGAAGCCCTATGCCTACCTTTGGTCTTTCTGGATGGATATGAGGCGGATGATATCATTGGAACTCTTGCTCGAAGGGCCGAAACTGAGGGCTTCACGACCTACATGGTGACACCTGACAAGGACTTTTCACAATTGGTCACCGAACACACCTATTTGCTCAAGCCCGGGCGGAAGGGTGGAGCTGCCGAAGTGGAGGGTGTTCAAGAGACCTGCAAACGTTGGGAGATAGAAACCCCCTCCCAGGTGATCGACATTCTCGGTCTTTGGGGAGATGCATCCGATAACATTCCCGGAGTTCCTGGGGTAGGTCAAAAAACGGCCACCAAACTGATGGCAGAATATGGGTCTTTGGAGGCTGTTTTGGAGGCTGCATGCTCGATTAAGGGTAAGTTGGGTGAGCGACTTCGCGAACACGGTGATCAAGCCAGACTCTCCAGAAAACTTGCAACCATCGATGTTGAGGTGCCTCTGGGTCATGACTTGACCGCTTTGGAAATCAAGGAGCCTAACGTCACTTTGTTGGAGCCGCTTTTGGCAGAACTCGAGTTTCGCAGCCTTACCAAACGGCTTTTGCAATCAGTGGGCAATTTCCATGATGAAACGGGAAAACAGCGGCAGGCGGGACAAAATGAGCAGCTTGAATTGCTGGGCCAGGTGATGCCGCAGGAGGTGGAAACGGAGGATGCGAAATCCACTCAAGAGAGCGCACTGACACTTGAGACCTATGAACATCAATTTGAATGTCTAACCGACGAAACCTCGTTGAGACATTGGGTCAAGCAATGGATGAAACAGGAGTGGTTGGCGTTGGATACCGAAACCACAGATTTGGATCCTAAAAAGGCCCAACTCCTGGGCCTGTCGATTTGTTGTGAATCGGGAGTGGCATGCTACATCCCTGTGGGAGGCTCACAGCCCATACCGGAGGAGACACTGCGCGCCATCCTACAACCCGTTCTGGCTCATACGGGCATTGGAAAAGTGGGGCATCACCTCAAATTCGATCTCAGCGTGTTGGTATGGCAAGGATGGGAGATTCAGGGTCCCTTGTGGGACACCATGGTTGCCCATCGATTACTCAAACAGGACCAGCGTCATGGGTTGGATTTTCTGGCAAAGGTGTATTTAAATTATGATCCCATCTCCATTGAAAGTCTGATTGGGCCCAAGGGGAAGGATCAGAAAACCATGGATCAAGTGGATTTGGCCACCTTGGCCAAATACGCTGCGGAAGATGCGGAGGTCACCTGGCGCTTGAGGCAATCTCTTCTCAAGCCGTTGAAAGATGCCGGTCAGGAACACTTGTTTCACGAAGTGGAAATGCCTTTGATCCCTGTGCTCGTTTCCATGGAAAAGGAAGGTGTTCGCTTGGATACCGATGCCATGGTGCAGTTTTCTGACCAATTACTCCAACAAATGACTCATCTTGAGCAAAGGGTCTATGAGCTGGCAGGCATGAACTTCAATATCGCTTCTCCCAAGCAATTGGGAGAAGTGCTTTTTGATCACCTCAAGCTTGTCGAAAAACCCAAGAAGACTCGAACAGGTCAATATGCCACTAATGAAAATGTGCTTCAGCAACTGGCATCGGAACACGCCATCGTCCAGACCATTCTCGATTATCGAATGGTGTCCAAACTAAGAAGCACCTACGCTGAGGCTTTGCCCCAAAACATTCATGCAGGCACCGGACGTATCCATACCACCTTTCATCAGGTAGCGACGGCGACAGGGCGTCTTTCATCTCAGAGCCCAAATCTTCAGAATATACCTATCCGGCATGCACTCGGGCAAGAGATCCGAAAGGCCTTCGTTCCCAGGCAAGAGGGATTTACCCTTCTCTCTGCAGACTATTCTCAAATCGAATTGCGGGTCATGGCATCCATGAGTGGCGATCCCTCTATGAAGGCAGCATTCGAAAGCGGACAGGACATTCATGCAGCGACCGCAGCGCATGTTTTCCACGTGGAGGCTGAGGCTGTCACCGAGGAAATGCGGCGGAAAGCCAAAATGGTCAACTTCGGTGTTCTATACGGGATGTCTGCTTTTGGTCTGTCTCAAAGGCTTGGGATCTCCAGGAAGGATGCGAGCGAAATCATTGATCACTATTGGGCAAGTTTCCCTTCCATCAAAGCTTACATGGATCGCACTGTGGAGCAGGCACGGGAGCGCGGATATGTCGAAACCTTACTGGGGAGGCGTCGGTATTTACCCGACATTCAATCAGCCAATGGAACCATTCGTGCCATGGCAGAACGCAATGCCATCAACTCTCCGATCCAAGGGAGCGCTGCGGACATGATCAAGGCGGCCATGGTCCTTGTTTGGAAGGCTTTTTCCAGGAAATCCTTCGCATCGCGTCTGATCCTTCAGGTTCATGATGAATTGATCTTTGATGCAAAACTAGATGAATTGGATGAAATCAAGCCCATGATCCGTGAGTGCATGGTCCAGGCACTCCCATTGGATGTGCCCGTGGAAGTTGATATAGGCGATGGCCCGCATTGGCTTGCGGCTCATTAAGATTTTCTATTGAGAATACCTACTGGAGCCACTGAATTACCTAAGGCATACGAAAAGAAGTGTTTACGTATTTTCTTGGCATGGGTATGTTCCCAACGTTCGGCCAAGAAAAATGTTTTTTTCCCTTTGATTCAGAGAACCAGATGGGTATAAAGAGTCCGTCTTCACGAGTGTGACGACAGCGGGTTTTGGTGTGAAATTATCCCGTGTGTACACCAAGACCCGCTTTTTCGTGTACGTTTCTTCGCTAAGGTGCTTCCCAAAGTTGGAGCTTTCCAACTGCTAAGAGTCGCCGCACACCCTGGTGGTTCCTTTGGGCTATGCACCCATGATGCGATCAATGCTATGAAACCAGGCATCGTGCATGGATTGGGTTGTCCAGCTGAAATGTTGATCACCGGCGTGAACGCTCAACGTTTCGCCGCCGACTGTACCAATCACTTGCGCAGAGATACCGAGGATTTTTGCTTGGCCGAGAAGTTTGCCTTCGAAGTTGGGGGGGATGGAAACCACGATCCGCGCCTGGGATTCTCCAAAAAGCAAAGCATCCAGACGCAAACCTTCAGGCTTTTCCAATTGAATGCTCGCTCCCATGAGGTGCGGCGTGTGTCTGGCTTTCTCGCCTGAAATACAGCATTCAGCAAGAGTGACTGCCAGACCACCTTCGCTGCAATCATGAGCGCTTTGAATGATACCCTGGGCCATCCATCCCCGAAGCGCATCGTGCAGTTGTTTTTCCGCATCAAGGTCGCAGCG
>NYYT01000091.1 GCA_002686885.1 Pedosphaera sp. | reverse complement strand
ACCCTCCTGAATCCAGCGTTCCATCAAATGCACCTCCTCTTTGGTGAGTGGCGGTTGATCCTCGGGAGGCATGCGTTGGGAGACATCGTCTGTCTGCACCCTGTGCCAGAGTAGACTTGCTTCCGGCTTNCCCGGTACCAGGATCGGAACATCGGAATCGCCCTTGCCCANC
This sequence comes from Pedosphaera sp., assembly GCA_002686885.1. GTDB lineage: Bacteria > Verrucomicrobiota > Verrucomicrobiia > Limisphaerales > AAA164-E04 > UBA7971. Next base: position 16,374 of record NYYT01000091.1, on the reverse strand, counting down.
ATGGGTTCCAGGGAGACNACGGAAAAACCACCCCTTTTCTTAACNCCACCGTGACATGAAACACAGTGATCCTGGAGAAGCGACTGAATCGTTGGCTGGTTGAAATCAGCAGATGCTGCCGAAGNAGGCTCGCTGGCAAATCCCCAAAANCNNCCCCAAANCAGACACANCCCCAACCCGCAACGAAGGCNCGCAGCCCACNTAATCTGAACGATGGTCCCGGGGAGTGCCATGGNTTGAAATTAACATTGAGGNGCACCGGTTCAAGCTCCGAGTGAGNAGACGTGATCNATGGGCCTTTACACTTGCAGAAACGNCGCACCGGGCCCAGTGTGAGCCAATAAGTCATGAAAAAAGACGCCATCGCATTCCTTACCCAANTGGTCAATACACCGAGCCCATTTGGGCATGAAACTCAAGGTCAGCGCGTCTGGCTGGACCGCGTCCGGCCACTGGCCGATGACACATGGCATGATGCTTACGGGAACACTGTGGCCGTNATCANCCCNGGAGGATCCCCNAAAATCATGTTGGCCGCTCATGCCGATGAAATTGCACTCGCGGTGAATTACATCGATGAGCAAGGCTTCATCTATGTGCGGAAATTAGGAGGGGTCGATGCCACGGTATCCAAGGCCCAGCGCGTGCTCATTCATACGGCCAAAGGGCCCGTCGCGGGGGTCATCGGAAACGTCGCGCCTCACCTCTCCAAATTGGATCATGCGGACAAGAAGCCTCAGATTCATGATTTATTTGTCGACATTGGCGCTCGATCCAAAAAGGAGGCGCTTTCGCTGGTTCGGATTGGCAATCCCATCACGGTTGACCGAGAATTCCAGNTCCTCAGGAACGATTTTGCAGTCGCTCGTGCCTTCGACAACCGAGTGGGGACGTTTGCCGTTGCTGAAGCCCTTCGTCTGATTCANCAGGATCGTAAAAAACTCAAAGCAGAAGTCTGCGTCGTATCCAATGTCATGGAGGAAGGTGGCTGCCTGGGCGCCCGACAAATTGCCTACGAACTCAAGCCGGATGTGGCACTGGTCACCGATGTCACCCACGCGACCGATTACCCAACGGTCAACAAGGCCATTCATGGAGATGTCCGCATGGGAGAAGGCCCCAGTCTGACTCATGGAGGCCCCAATCATCCAGTGGTCGTTGAAAAGCTGGAGAAAGTCGCCAAGAGAATCAAATGCCCCGTCCAACATGAGGCAGTCTCCTCCACCAGCGGAACCGACACGGATGTTATTTTCTGGACGCGAGGGGGCATTCCAAGCGCACTGATCAGCATCCCCAACCGTTACATGCATTCGCCTGTCGAAATGATTCACCTCAAAGACCTTGAAAAGGTGCCCCAACTGATGGCTGGATTTGCTTTGAGTGCCAAACCAACAGATTCCTACAAAGTCTCGATCTGAACCCATGGGTTTGCCTTGAAAGAGGAGGGTCCGTGTTTTGCCGTTCCACCATGCTTCTGGCTCTTTGTTTGAGCCTCCCATTCCTGAATGGGGCTGAACCGCCNTATTGGGGTACGATTTTTGTAAGCTCGGANATCGTGACAGCAAGCGACCCCTCATGCTTNGAATCGATAGANGAACGCGGCANAGGAATGCGCACCATGTATGATCGCCGCATTCCCGGGTGGNCACNACAACAGGCCTTTCTTTTTCATGCAGCGTATGACGATGGTTTGAGTCTTGAAGTTCAGGTCAATCCTGAATTCGAGGCAACCAGTCACGAAGAAGCCCTGAAATACGCCCGGATCATCGGTCAACTGCCCACTTCCTTGAGAAAGGATGTCGATACCGTCTGGATTCACCGAGGGGTCATGCCCTTTGGTGGAGGCAACCGAAATTTGCTCATCCATACCGGTCAGGCAGCCGAATATGTCTCCAGTGGCATCCTGGAGGAAACGCTGATCCATGAGGCAAGTCATACCTCACTGGATGAAGCCCATGCTCAGTCCCAAGAGTGGATACAGGCACAACAAGAGGATGATACTTACATTTCACACTACGCGATGGATTATCCCATGCGTGAAGACGTGGCAGAAAGTTTCCTTCTTTTTCTCGCAGCCGAGCATCTGGCTGACCGCATGGACTCCAGGACTCTACGCACCATTGAAGCCACGATCCCACATCGTATGGCATATTTTCGCTCCCTTGACCTGGATCTCTATCCCTTGGTGTCTTCGTCGCCGAGGAACATTCCCCTATCCCAATACCATTTTGACAGGGCTCATTCCACTTGGCTGCTGGAGTGGAAAAGTCAGCCCGGGCAGGAGTATCGCATCGAAACTTCTTCAGATTTGATCCATTGGAGTGCCATGGATCCCTCTATCCTGGCTTCCGAATCATCCACCCAATGGACAGGAAGCTTCTTGAACCATGAGGCCCTTTTTCTTCGGGTTCGACAGTGAACCTCTCCCTCTGATCAGGAACGACTCCCTCATTCAAAGGGGATTGGATCTCCGGGTCGAATGACGGTTCCTTCCCAAGTGGGAACCCCGTCTTCATAGGTCAGAATACGATGTCGACTACCCGGTGCCGGACCGGCGCTTTGCTCAGGCAGAAAGGCNGCATGCTCTTGCTTGATGTGGCTTAAGGATAGGTCCTGCGCCAGATTTTTCAGCTCCTGTGGATCTCGGTGCATGTCGTAGAGCTCTTCCGAGCCATCCGCATAGCGGATGTAACGCCATCTCTCGGAGCGCACGCCATGATTGTCATGGTTATGAGTTGTGATCGCAGGCCAAATGCGGGGTGCATCCGCATCCTTGAGCTGTAGTATCAGACTATGCCCTTCGACGCCCTCCGGCTGAGGCAATCCTGCCAGATCAGCCAGTGTCGGNTAGAGATCGAGCAGTTCCGCCGGNTTTTGACATCGACTGGATCGGGCCACACCNGGCCCCGCAAAAATAAGAGGCACGCGCGTGGATCGATCCCAAAGGCTGTTTTTACCGGTAATCGCCTTTTCTCCNAGGTGCCAACCATGATCCGACCAAAGCACGACCANGGTGTTTTCCTGATAACCCTGCTCCTGCAGCGCATCCAGAACGCGTCCAACCTGGCTGTCGACAAAACTCACCGTGGCCAGATAAGCTCTGACGAGCGATTTCCATTCTCCTGCCTGCTTGAGCCATTCCCAACGAGGTTCGGGAAGACTCCAGTGCAGATACCATGAGAACAACGGTGTGTCATCACGGTCCTGGGCGCGCACGGGTGGGAGTATCAGATCCTCAGTGGGATAAAGGTCAAACCATGGCTGAGTTGCATAACAGGGTACGTGAGGAAGAAAAAAACCCACCGAAAGAAAAAAGGGTTCATCGGGNTGGTTCTCCAAGGTCTCAATNGCCCAGTCCGCCACCTTCCAATCCCCCTTATCTTCATCNCGGTGCGGAAAGGTACCCCAATCCACCAAGGGNTGGTTCCCGAACGGAGTGGTCACCAGTTTCTGCTCGGGACGCGCTCCCACTCCCGCCCCAGGCCCCCAATGATCGTACTCCTGATGGCGCTGATCCTTGGGCGGGTAGCCCCCGTGGTATATTTTCCCCGTGGTATAGGTATGGTAGCCGTGCTTTTTGAGATATTGCGGTAACGTGACATGACCTTTGAGTGAGTCCACCTGCCGAAACCAGGGGGCCAATCCATAGATGCCTGTCGTCGACGGGCGCAGTCCGGTCATCAGGCTCGTTCTGGAGGAATTGCAAAGGGGGGATTGACAGTGGGCATTGGTAAAGACTGTCCCGCGCTCTGCCAGTCGATCCATGTGCGGAGTTTGAACTTGAGGGTGCCCGCGCAGTGGACCCACCCAGTCGTTCAAATCATCGATCGCGATAAAAAGAATGTTGGGCTTGGCTCCCTGTGTTACCANACANGCGCAGAGGAACCCGCAGGCCATTAGAAGGGATCTCATGGGGTGGATCATANAACCCACCCGGGAGGGTGGCCAGTTAANCTTGGCCNCAGCGGAGACAGGCNTCCCNATNAANANAGAGAAAGGTTCGNCGCCACTACCAGGTCACAGCTGACTTGCGGCCCTGCTTGGTGACGATGTATTCCGATTCCCAAACAGCGATCCCCGAACGATCGGTCAAACTTAGCTGAAAAATGTANGAGGCCTGNGTCGTGAGACGGCTTTTNCGTGCTTCTTGAGCAAGAATGGCTCCGGAAAGGGNGTAGTCTGGAAGACGATTGACAACACCTTGCCCTGAAAGAGCCAAGGTTTCCTGCACCTCTTTGGCCAATGGGTCTTCCGCCCCCCCGTAGGCCACGGTTGTCGTNGTNAGAATTTTTCCGGACCGGTTAAGCTCCACGCGGATTTTTTTGACCAGCTGATCGATGTGAATGTGGTTGAGAGTTTTGTTGGTAATCCGACTGATGGCCATGATGGCGGGTTTCCCGGCCTCAGAAGAAGTCAACTGACCACTACCCACCCTGCCGAGAATATCTTGCACGAAGGTGTCGGCCGCCACAGCAAAGTCCTGCACATTGATCTGCCCGACATTCACTGCGGTGTTGGGTCCAGCAGGGTCGACATAGGCTGACTTTGAGGCACATCCCCATAAACAGGAGATCACCATCGCAAGCGAAAANTAAGTGAGTGAGCGTTTGGTCATGACTTGATACAAGGGGATTATCGTCTGGCTCGGATCATTTTCAATCTGAAATCACTGGCCTGATCGGTAGGAGAAACAGCTTGCAGAAAGATGGTTTCCNTGCCGAGCAATTCTCTGACGCGGTAGGACCNTGTGGTCGATGGAATGAGGTTNCCATCCTTATCAAACCACTCAAAAAGATATTCTACATGCTTGGTCCTCGGAGTGAGATTCTCCAATTCGACCTGAATTTTGAGAAAACCACCTTCTGTGAGTGTTTCATTAATTCCCAGAACCTTGGCTCGACTCTGCAAAAAGGGATCGGTGACCACTCGAACATCTTCGATAAAAGCTTTCTTCGATAAGGTATCGCTGGGCTTGATGGTGTTCACCGACTTGCACCCNANGAGAAAAAAAGAGCAGAGGGTGAGACATAGNATGTGCAGGAAAGGATTCATAATTCAAAAGCATCGATCGTCAATGGGGCATTCATTCCGATTGAGCGAACAAGTATCATGTGAGATTTTTTTTCGTCGAGTATCAAGTCTGAAACAAAACGATCATCNNTAGTCGANAGCGTGAGGNCCCCTCCCGGAGGGGTATCGATCTGGCAAAAGTGTACCTGCTTGGGCAGGGTGTTCCAGGATCGAGTATCCGCTATATTGACCGCTACTTGTGCGATAGCAGTTCCCACTTTCATCAGCAACCCGAAAACCGCATCTTGATCACTTGCAGCACGATTGGCCATGTAGGCAGTAACCCCCTTGGCAACACTGGAGGCAAGAGTCCTGGCCAGCATGATCGGGAAGTTTTTTTTGTACTCATAGGCGACCAGACTATCGATATCGCATACGAGGGAGGTCCCATGACTTTCTCCTCCTGCTTGAACCTGCAGCCCTGAGTAAAACCTATCGTGAAAGACCAGCTGTGGAAAAGCGGCCCCAAGGTAGGAGACATCTCCCATGATAATGGGAATATCGATCCTGATTTGCTCAAGGCTGGCCGCACGCCCGGTTTCAAAAACAATCATCGTTCTTGGAATGGACGACTTGTTCTCAGTCATGGCATTCAACCATATGGCCAGCTGATCCCATGCTGGCATGGACACTTCAACCATACCCTGAAGGCGTTTCAAAGCCACTTCCGCATCGGCAAGATCGGTCTGTCCAGAACCGTGACACGCTAAATAAAGACAGGACAAAAATTCCAGATAGGGATTGGCAAAGTCATCATAATCCTTCAGATGGGACCATTCGGATTGAATGACTTGGATCTGTTGATCCAAGNTGGGATCCTGACGGGCCAAGGCCAATTGTTGTCGATTTTGGTGATGGGCTTCCTCGGACTTGGCTCGTTCGACCTCCCGACNATGGGCCTGAAGAGCTTCCTGCTGTCGCCGGCGTCCCTTCAATAGCTCNGTACGAACTCCTTGCTTGNCGGGATCTGAGGCCAACTTCCAATACAAAAGGGCCTTGTATACATGGAGCATGGTTTTGTCATAGCCACGCCCAACATAAGGTCTATTGGCCTGATTGGAGATGTAAGTGCCCAGTTCCATGCTCGTTTGAGACAAACTGATCAGTCCTTTTTGCTCATAGGCTTCTATTTGATTTTCTGCTTTATCAAATGAAAGAAGACTGGACTCAGCATCGCCTGCCACCAGTTGTGAGGTCGCGTGTTCAAGGTGCCACAGGACATGATCCTTGGTCCCAAGAGAATGAGTCGCTTTTCGCTGAAGTTCTCTTTCAGCGGAGACCAGATCGCCCTGCCGCCAGTATGCGAGCGCCGCACGGTTTTGATCAGTGTAGGTTTGACACCCGGTGATAGCCAGTAAGAGCAGGAGTGCCAAAAAGCCTCTCCAAAGCATGAGAGCGTTCACCCAAAAGGATGTGTGCACGCGCGCCTTGCAAGGCAGGTCCCGACAAACTTGTTTTTTGAGCTGCATGAAAGCCTTACGGGAAAGGACTGGCATATCGCCTAAAGGAAGTTCCATTTCAAATGCCCGACAAAACACCCCATTACTCTGTGCAGGAAATCTGCCTGTTTGCAAGAATACGCTCTGTATCCAGGCATTGACTTATGGCAGCCATACATTCATCAATGCTTGGGCCAGGAACTTTTGAAAGTCAGTCCATCAAGAACGCCCCTCGCCTCAACGTATGCTCAGAAAATCACTCGCTCAGTACCTGGATTCTAAAGGGATGACCTTGCGGCAGTTGGCAAGATTGGTACGCAAGGACGAGCGTGAACTCAAAGAAGATTTGGTGCATCTTCAGAAAAGTCTCAAGCATCAACAGCAAGAATTGCTCATCACCCCAGCGGAGTGCCGTCAATGCCATTTCACCTTTCGCTCGGAAGTCTATCACAAACCATCGCGCTGCCCGACTTGCAAATCCACCTGGATTCAAGAGCCCATCCTCCGAATCACTTCGAATCACTGAACTCCCATGGCCCTTTCCAAGTCCAATCGCAGCCCTGGCAGCCTGATAACGGTCATTCCGGTTTACAACGGGGAAGCTTATCTGAAGGCCACTCTGGAGTCGGTCGCGTCTCAGACCCGCCCTCCAGACCGCCTGGTCATTCTCGATGACGGATCCACCGATCAAACCGAGGACATTGTTCGTAGCTTCAAGGACATTCCCTGCGAATGGCATCCAAACCCGGAGAATGTCGGTCTTTTCCCAAACCTCAATCAAGCCCTCTCCTGGGCCAAGCAAGCCGATTACTTTCACCTGTTGCTGGCAGACGACCTGATCGCCCCAGACTTCCTCGAAGTCTCGGAGCGATTACTTCTCGATCAAAAGAAAGGAACCTTTACGTGGTGCGACACCCAATGGATTGACACCCATGGGAGCCCGGTCGGCGAGCCCGTTCCAGACATGCAGTCTGCTGGTTATACCTTTTGCAAGAAGAGGTTCCTTCAGAGGGAGTCGGAACTTCAGACCATCAGCGTAGGGTCGTTTCTCATCAAGTCGGGATACGAGTCGATCGGCTGTGACTTCCGCACGGATATGCCACAGGTAGCCGATTGTGTCTTTTTTGGCGAACTCGCCTCGAGAGCACCCAAAATCCTTCATCTGCCCCGCCCCTTGTGTCAGATTCGTACGCACGCAACGAACATGACCCATCATAACATTCACAATCTCAGGGCGTGGGTCACCGATGAATGGGTCGCCATGCAAAGCATCAGCCAGCTGATTGAGGAGCCCTTCTGGTGCCGATGGCTCAGAGAGCAGAAGCTGCGTTGCCTTTATGCCGCACGATGTTGTGTCAAGGAGCAGTGGATGAAGCCTGAGAACGCTGACTATGCCCAAAAAATCCGGCGGGCCTCCCGTATAACGGTTGGATGTTTGCATGATTTCCTTGGCAGAGCAGTGGTCAGCGTTCGGGATCGATTCAAAGGGCCCACGCTCCCCCGATCCTGAACCCTCGACATCCCACTCTAAAAAAGGGTTTTCATTCTTTGGGGATACCAACAGACTGGCGACTCCTTTGAGCAAACCAAAGGCCTCATGGAATCCAACGGTCATCAGTCATCAAACAAATGGAAAGCCCTGTGCCTGATCGCATTGCCGTTGTGCCTGCTGTTCATCCAAGGTCTGGCACCCGAAAAAGTGCTTTTTTCCAACGATGGCCCTTTGGGTGTGATCAGCGCAGATGCCGGAGCCCTTCCTGACACCTTTCAGGGTTATTGGCATGATCTCAACTGGGTGGGCATGGAAAACCCCAGCGCACTTCCAGATTTTTCCATGTTGCTCGGATGGCTGATCGGGGATCCAGTCGTCTTTTCCAAGGTATACGCACCGGCTGCCCTGCTCTTTCTGGGCTGGAGTGCCTGGCTGATGGCACGAACCATGCGATGGCATCCATGGGTGTGTCTCATGGTGGGCCTGGCTGCTGCCCTCAATTCCAATGCTTTTTCCAATGCCTGCTGGGGCCTTCCTTCAAGGGCTACCACCATGGGGTCGGTTTTCCTGGCTTTGGCTGCCATCCATGCCAGCAAACCGCGATCCATGCTCCTTCGTCTGGTATTGGCAGGTTTTGCCATCGGTCACGGCGTCATGGAAGGCTTCGATGTGGGCGCCCTCTACAGCGTCGGCTTTGGTTGCTATCTGGTCTTTTTCTTTTGGGCTGACAAGACCCAGGCGTCTCGAGGGATCGTCTCAGGACTCGGTGGGTTGGCTCTGGTAGCCCTGGCAGCAGCATGGATGGCCTCCCAGGGATTACTGACACTGGTAGGCACCCAGCTCAGCGGTGCCCCATCATCCGATACGCCAAGCCCTGCACAGGCAGAGGCTGATTGGCATTTTGCCACTCAATGGAGCCTGCCTGTCATGGAGTCGGTGAGATTGGTCATTCCGGGAGCCTTTGGCTATCGCATGACCGACCTGGATGGAAAGATGACGGAAAGTTCCTACTGGGGGGGCGTTGGGCGGGATCCTCGATGGCGCCCCGGCATGGCCGCTACCGGACTCATGCGTCATTCAGGGTCTGGAGAGTATGCAGGATTGTTGGTGGTTCTCATTGGTCTGTGGGCCTTTTATCAAACATTTCGGCATGCAGGCAGTGAGGAGGCAGCATCGCGCCACAAGTTCATTCGTTTTTGGGCGGGTGTGGTGGTGGTGTCGATGGTTCTGGCCTTTGGCCGCCACACTCCCATCTACCAATGGATCTATTCGCTGCCTTTTTTCCATACCATGCGCAATCCGATCAAGTTCATGCACCTGGCCCATTTGGGTTGGATCCTCCTTTTCGGATACGGCTTGCAAGCTATCTGGTTACGCGCACGCGAACGTCCACAGTCCGCAGGGGGCACACTCAAAGAGCACTTGAGGCTCTGGTGGACCACAGCTCAAAACCACGATCGACTTTGGATCAAAGGCTACGCAGGCCTGACAATGGTTGCCCTTTTGGGTTGGCTGATCTATGCATCCAGCGGAAGCGAGATGAACCGTTTTCTTCAAGGTGTCGGCATCCCTGCCGCCATAAGTGCGGAAATCCATGCGTTCAGTGCCGCCGAGGTGGGCATCTTTCTTCTTGGATGGTGTTTGGTCGGAGGCCTTTGGCTGGCCATTCTCAGCGGTTACCTTCATGGAGGAAGAGCGAATCAATGGATGCTGCTCATGGCCTTGTTTCTCACCCTCGATCTGGCCCGAGCCAACCGACCCTGGATCCAGTATTACGACTATGCCTACAAATACGCGACCCATCCGGTTCTAGATATCCTCAGGGAAAACCCCGAGCAAGGAAGGGTGACCTCGGCACTGAATCCATTTGCGGTAAGCTCCCTGGTCACACAGCAAGGGGCTCTTCTCCCTCAACTCTACAACGACTGGCTTCAGCACGCGTTTCCATTCTACAACATTCAAAGTCTCGACATCATCCAATGGCCAAGACCTCCACAGATGGACCTGAATTTTGGAAGAGCCTTTGCACCCACCGGAAATGAAAATCTGGATCGCTACAGTCGACTTTGGGCATTAACGAGCACTCGCTTCATTCTCGGAATGAGTGGGTATTTGGAGACGCTCAACCAATCCTTCGATCCCGGAAAAGGGCGTTTTCGCATTCGGAGCCATTTCAGCCTGGTACCCAAACCCGGTCAGTCCGTGGACATGGGACTGAAGATGGACGATTTGACCACCACCTTGTCGACCAACGGCCCGTTTGCTGTTTTTGAGTTCGATGGGGCACTCCCCAGGGCCTCGCTGTATGATGATTGGCGTTGGGATGATTCGGAGGAGGTCACGTTGAACACACTTGCCAACCCGGACTTTGATGTGGCCTCGACGGTGCTCGTTGAAGCGCCTCAGACAGCCTCCAGGCCCGCTCCCTCAAGGTTAGCGACTGAGAAGAAAATCAACCGTTTTTCCTACAGCCCTCGAAAAATCGATATCGAAACATCAGCCGATGCTCAGACCCTTCTTTTGCTCAACGACCGATACCATCCCGATTGGCATGTGTATGTCGATGACAAGCCATCCGATTTACTGCGTTGTAATTACCTCATGCGGGGCGCGCTGGTTCCAGCAGGGCAACATCGGGTTTCCTTCCGCTTCGAGCCGTCCACCAAAGGACTGCAAGCCGCCCTGCTTGCCTGGCTCGTGGGCCTTGCCATCCTTGTTTGGGCCTGGTTCGAACGATCGCCCTCCGCAGGCAGGACCCACAGGACTCCCATCGACCCCGCTTGATATTCTTCAGCGGCTGGGCCCCCTTGCCGATGTTGCTCTGCGTCACCAGATTCTGCCTTGGCAAATTTGGGAGGAATTCATTATGGTCCCACTGTGCTTCCCGAATTCAAGACGCCCTCTGGCAAGTCTCCGTCAAGGCCTTACCGGTTAGTGCGATCGATTGGTTATCGCGTTCCCCCCCTGCGGTGGGTGTTGCTCGTCTGCTCATGGGGTTGTTTTTCCATCTTGGGACAACTTCCTCAGTCCAATCAAGCGGTCCCCATTTTGGGTCTAACACCGACGCCCATCGCATCATCGGTGCGACAGGAAATCGATCGACTGGACCCCTCGGTGGATGGCTGGACGACGGAAGTCATCCACGAAAAAACTCAGGAATGTTTCAAAGCCCTTGCGGCAGCAGTTCAAGATGGACCAGAGGCTCTGGAGGCCTTTGCCCAGCAATATCTGGATCCCTCATTTCGCACATCCTTGTGGAGGCCATCGGACCTGACCACTGTCTATGACGACCGTACACTACAAGTTCGCGAGAACACAGGGCCTGCTTCCCTACTCTCCCCAAGAGGTCTGACAGCTTTGCGACAGGGACTCCAAAGCCTGCAGCAGGCATTCTCTACCTCCTCTTCCACCTTCTCGACCCCCTTGGGATTCCACTTCAAAACGGTCGGAGTCGATGTCCAGAGCCCTTATGCCTTTACGGAAGTCTGGGTGGAGTCCCATGGGCACAATCATCGCATGCGCTGTGAGCAGCATGGCTTCTGGCGCTGCAAGTGGTCACCTCCATCAGCAGAAAACCCAAAACCCGTCCTGCTTTCGATTGAGTTGATCCGCTATCAGGAAAGCCAAGCCCCTCAACAGGAGCAAACCTGGTTTGTCGACCAAACCTCATCTCTCATGGGATGGGATGCACATTCCCAAGACCCTCTGCTCAAGGGAATCGATCACTGGCGCCAGAGCTTGGACTGGCGTTTTACGCTGGATGTCACTGGACCTCACGGATTGGCCATTGGAGATGTCAATGGCGACGGACGTGAGGATCTGTATGTCTGTGAACCGGGTGGCCTTCCCAACCGTCTGCTCATTCAACAAGCCGATGGCAGCCTTCGTGACGAAAGCGCTCTGTCCGGGATCGATTATCTCGAAGCCTCGGCAAGCGCACTTTGGATCGATCTGGACAACGATCGCGATCTGGACCTGGTGCTTGCCTCTGGCCGCTACATTCTCTCCGCCATCAACGATGGTCAGGCGCATTTCAAGACACTCCAAATCCACGAGTCACAATCGATGTTTCGCTCTCTGAGTGCCATCGACGTCGATCAGGATGGTTTACTCGATCTGTTTGCCTGTGGTTATTACGCTCGATTCGGCGATCGACTTGGACTGGGAAGGCCCATGCCCTACCACGATGCCAACAATGGCGCACGCAATGTCCTGCTCCGCAATACGGGTAGCGGGTTCAAGGACATCACAGAAGAAGCGGGTTTGAATCAGAACAATCAGCGGTTCAGCTACGCCGCCGCTTGGGAGGATTTCGACAACGACGGTGACATGGATTTGTATGTCGCCAATGATTTTGGTCGAAACAATCTCTACCGCAATGACGGAGGGCGATTTGTCGACATCGCAGCATCAGCAGGCGTGGAGGATATTTCAGCTGGCATGTCGGTCTCCTGGGCGGATTACAACGGCGATGGTTGGATGGATCTCTATGTGGGCAACATGTTCTCTTCAGCCGGCAACCGCATTGCCTTCCAACGCCAATATCGAGACGGGGATGCCCTTGGATCCTTCCAACGCCATGCTCGTGGAAACAGTCTCTTTCTCAATCAAGGTGATGGCACTTTTCTGGATATCAGTCTGGAGGCTGGCGTTACGAGAGGGAGATGGTCATGGAGTTCACCCTTTGTTGATTGGAACAACGATGGTTGGGAGGACATTCTCGTGGCCAACGGCATGGTCACCGGCACCGAAGATACCGGAGACTTGTGAAGTTTCTTTTGGCGACGGGTCACGTCGCAATCACCCAACGCCGCCCCCCGACTCCACAGCCTCATCGGAGGCCACTGACGGATATCTGGCAGCCTGGGAAGCCACAGCCAAACTGGTGGAAAGCGGGCATCACTGGAGTGGCCATGAACGCAATGTAGCCTTCTTGAACACGGGCAATGGACGTTTTGCCCATGTTGCGTCACTGACTGGTTTTGATTCCCCCTCGGATGGCCGCGCGTTGGCCATCGTCGATTGGGATCACGATGGTGACATGGATGTTTGGATGACACAGCGCACAGCCCCTCGACTTCGGTTCCTGCGAAACGACAACCATGGTGGCATGGCGGGAATCACATTGAGCCTGGAGTCCAGCAAAGGCAATGCTTCCGGTGTGGGCGCGCGAGTGGAGGCCACCCTGACCCATGGAAGGAAACTGATTCGCAGCCTTCGCGCCGGTGAAGGGTATCTCTCGCAATCCGCTCTCAAATGCCACTTTGGTTTGGGCAAGGATTCCTCCATCACCCACCTCAAAATACAGTGGCCCGATGGAACCGTGGAAAGTCAATCGGTAAACATAAAGGAAGGCTCTTACCATTTCAAACAGGGAGAACAGCCTCTTGCGGTGAGTCAACCACCAAAGAAAGAACGTTCCATTCACGCCAGGAAAGAAAACAAGCCTCCCTCTTCCTACAAGCGGCTCATCCCTCACAGCCCACTGAATCTTCCTCCTGTTCCCTACGTCAGTCAGAACAAGGACCTTGTTTATCTCAAGGCGAGTGGCAAGAGACAACTCATCGTTCTCTGGGCGACGTGGTGTTTACCTTGTCTTGAAGAACTGGAGGCATTGCAACGCGCTCAATCCAAATTAAAGGAAGCGGGATTAGAGATCCTGACTTTGAACCTCGACCAGATCAACCAATCGCCCGAGCAAAGATTGACTCAACTCAAGCGCTTCATGCGCAAGCGCCAATGGGTTCTGAATGGAGCACTGGCCAATACTCCCATCATGGAAATGATGGATGCTGCCAGAGAAGCCATCTTGGGACGTCAGTGGACTTGGTCCATTCCCAGTTCTTTCCTGTTCAATGAAAAAGGACAGTTGATCGCCCTTTATGAGGGGAGTCCGAGTGTCGAACAATTGCTTGAAGATCAGGAAAGATTATTTCGGAAAGGAAAAGACAGGGAGCATGCCCTTCCCTATGCAGGAAGCTGGTATGTTGCCCACTACCCACCGGATCAAATGTCAATACCTGAAATTTTCTACAAAAAAGAACAATTTCAACTGCTCACCTCGCTGCTCTATACCCATCCACCCAATGGAACGCAGGAACGTGATAAGGCTTCCTTTTTTTGCGTGGAGGCTTCCAAGCGGCTGGCTCAGGAAAACCCTGCCATGGCCTCCACGTTGCTCGAACTGTCCGAATCCTTCCTACCCGGTCAGATCGAACAATTGCGTGCCAGAGCCATGCTGGATCAAGCTCAACAGAAATGGGGGAATGCCATGCAGGGATACGAAGCTCTTCTAAGGCAGCAACCGGGCGACTTTCAGGCAAGTGTGACCTTGGCTTGGTTCCTGGCTGTCCTGCCTCCTGGGCAACCTGACCAGCCCAAGAGAGCGTGGGCATTGATCCAGGAGGTGCTGGAACCGGCCAAGGAGACCCGCTCACAAGCCCTCGACATCATGGGGGCGGTTCAGGCATCGATGGGAAATTTTGAACAAGCCGCTCGATGGGCAGAAAAAGCTCTCGAAAGCCTTCCCTCAGAACAACGTTCTACCTCACCGATTCAATCCAGGCTTTCGGATTACCGATCGGGCAAGCCTTACAGACTCTCTACCCAAGAGTCCGCCCTCCAGCGGCCTTAATGCGCCAAAGATGGAACACTATTTGCTGGCTTATGCTATATTGAGATCCTGATTTCATCGGCGTTGAGGCCTTCAGGAGGATGAGGACCATGTGCTTGAGACCATCACCTTGCATCCGTAGCGAAAGCCTCGCAACCCCTTCCAGGGAGCGAGTTTTGTTGTGGTGCATCGCCGCGGGATCACCACTGCTTTTCTCCCCTCTCGAGACCAAAGCTCAGAGCCCGTTATGGCCGGAGCCTGTTGCGACAGAAGTGGTCGAAGGCAACAGCGGATGGACGGATATTCAGTGGTTACCGAAGCTCTCCAGCTCACCCAGCGTCAGCCGCTCCGTCTACTATGCCAGCGTCGATGGGTCCGCCATCGCGGGGATGGACTACCGTCCCGTGGAGGGTGTGCTGGTGTTTCCTGCGGGCCATAACAGCCCGGGCCTCCCGTCACCACAGAGTTCAAACGATCCCGACACACAAAAAGTACAGCTGCCGGATGCCTTTGGGATCGAGATGCTGGCAGATCTGACTCGGCCGACGGCTTTGATCGCTTCCACTGGCCATGAATGGCTCGAGGACGGCCTCTATGTGGCACAAACTTTTGTTCATCAATCAACGCGTGCTGATCATGTTTATCATATCTCCTGGGATGGAGGCTCGATCTCCCCATTGGTCGAATTAGACGCCGAAGCCGACCCGACCAGTCTGGCCATAGCTCCTGCGGGGAGTCCTTTCGGAAACGGTCTCTACATCAGCTCCAACAATCGAGACGGCCATCGGGAGGGCGATTGGGGAGGAACCATCCAGCGCTTCGACCCCATCGCGGGTCTGGTGGATTGGACCGGAATGGGGCTTCCGATGGGGCCAGGCGAACCGGGAGGCATTCTTTTTGGTCTTCATGGTTGGGCTGAGGGTTTGCTGTTTCTTGCCAACTCGGTCGGCTATCCAGGAGATTTGATTTCCATTCATACCGGCGGAGAGCTGGAGGTGCTGTGGTCTGATCAATGGGAGGAAAATGCCGGGCACAATACCTCCGATGAGGTTCATTTCGGCATCGACGAAGTGTTGCAACCGGGGCCGGGAGGTAAGGCCTTTCGGACCCTGGCCATGCCCCCCGAGAAGAGTCTCTTTGGCGATTGGCTGTATATTGCTGAATTTGATCGAGGCTGTCATTGCATAGAGCGCTGGCACCCCGAAAGAGGCCTTGAAATGTGGGTTGAGAATCTCCCATGGCCCCCTCACGCCATGGCCTTCAGCCCAGGTGGGCTCATGGGAAATGACCTTTATGTAGCGGTGGATTTGGGAAACGAAGGTCACATCCTGAGGATCGATCCATCAGGAACGATCACGCCTTTCATCACGGGCTTACAAGGTTTTCTCTATGGTAATGGAAAAGACGTCCTTCAATTTTCTGAAGATGGCAACCTGCTCTATCTATCGGACTACTATGCCCACCGTGTGTATCGCATCACACATCGGGAAAGACCTCTCACCTTGCAGATCCAAGGCGATGCTTGGAAGGAACCCGATGAAACGTTGACGATCGAATGGAAGGACCCCACGGATGAGACGCCTTGGGCTTGGCAGATCACCATCCTGAACGACGATGTGAGGGTTCTCGAGCCAGAGCCAGAGCCAGAGCCAGAGCCAGAGCCAGAGCCAGAGCCAGAGCCAGAGCCAGAGCCAGAACCAGAACCAGAACCAGAACCAGAACCAGAACCAGAACCAGAACCAGAACCAGAACCAGAACCA
>NYYT01000090.1 GCA_002686885.1 Pedosphaera sp. | reverse complement strand
GAACCAATTTGACTTTCCTGTCTTGTATGATCTGGAGAAGGAAAACTGGAACGTGTGGAGCAACAATGTCTGGCCTGCGGTTTATGTGATCGATAAGCGCGGTTACATCCGTTACTGGTGGCTGGGTGAGCTTCAATGGCAAGGTGCGCGAGGGGACAAGCTGATCGAACGATTGGTATCCAGCCTTTTATTGGAATAAGGCCTTCATTCCTCCTCGCTGGGGAATGACTAACTCATGGGTGGCAAGGCTTTGGACTCTTCAAACCTAAAAAGCTTTTTCCATGGCCTCGGTGGCGAATCCAACCGACAATTTTTCTAACTCAAGAATGACGGACCCAACTCGAAAAGCTCTTGATTGTCTGTATGAACAAGATTGACGTCCGGGCTCGCCATCCCTTTAAATGCAGCGACCATGACTCCAACACTTATTATGATTATGGTGATCGCCACGATCTTTCCCTTGATTGCCCTATGGGTTGCCAATCATTACCTGGGCAGCGAGACGCCGGAAGAAGACTCTAAGGATCGTCACTAGACTCTGGAGGAAAAGAATCCTTCGCACCTTTGCCGATGGGTTTCACCCGCACCGTCTTGGAGCCCATCATCGGTTTTGGGCTGCCGCTGCTTCCATCCTTTATTCCTCAAGCTCAACTCGATAAAAGCGCGTTCTTGTGTTGCTCTTGGGTAGTGCTACGGCCGTAGCACCTGACCAGATTTGTTCCCTTGCGGTGTCGCCGGATGGGCTGACCGAGGCCCAGTCATTGAGGTTGCTCGAGGCCAGCACCTTGAATTTGGGCACCTCAATGATGGGGCGATACTCCAGGCCATCAAATTCCAAAGTCCCCTTCTCCACATCAAATTTTCCGATGATTTCGGGCCCACCTAAAAAAGTAGCTTTGATCGTGTGAGGGTCGAGGACCTCGTATTGGCCCAACATAATGAAGTCGTACTGAAACCAGTCCACCATGCCTGGCTCAAATTGACCAAAGCTCAAGCTGTGGCTTGTCCACGGCAGCGTGGGCAACATGTTGGGAAAGGTTTTGATCGACTTGAACTGAATTTCTTCCCAGACAAAGGGATTGCTGAAATCGACGTCCAATTGAACCGCTTCCTCTTCCAGGGCAACACCTTTGATGGTGGGTCCTTGGATCTCGTCTTCTGCCTGCACAGATAGGGCCAGCATGACCGCGAGTGCCAGACAGTGAAATGCAGGGTTGAAGTTCATTTTGTAAGCTGTCATAGCAACTGGAACCTTATTCATGGTTCAAAATTGTCAATACGCCTTTGCGAATGCCCTAGAAAGGTCTGGGTTCTCCATTGCTTCCAAGAATCACCGCTTGATTGGATCTGCCACGCTCATCAAAGACATAGATCTGTTGGATATCTGCCGCTTCCAAGGCCTGACGCTGTGATTCTGGAAGAGATTCCTCCTGGGCTGGCTCGAAGATGAATTCTTCCCAGAAATTGTGATGGCCTGGTGCATAGGTTTGGGCATACCAGCTGGTAAGCACGATGGGCTCAGGCGTCAGTCCTTGAATGATGGTTTCCTTCCATTGCTTGAGGGGTGCAGTGTAGCCTGCGGTGGGTCCAGTGGGCGGAGCCGGCCAGTAGAATTGGATTTCAATCGATCGACCTTCCTTGCTTTTCACCGAGCGAGACTGCAGCAGGTCCCCTTCATTTAGAGGTGCATTGGGGTCAAAGCCCTCCAGCTTGATTTCTTCCTCACGGATTCGGGTGGTGGACATTTCGCCCGTAAAGGCATTGATGTTCAGATTGAGCCGAGGTCTTTCGTAGGTTGCCTTGAAATAGATGTCCAATTCGTCCGCGAAAATGAGCGGCGAATAGCGGTCGGGGAGCCACTGGGGAATCAGGGTGTTCCATTCATACCTGATTTCCTCCCCATCTGTTTGTTCGGTCCAACGGTCGATCAACGTCGGGGTATTATTCCTGGAACCTCTCCGGAAAACATAGTGATCCCAGTTGAAAAAGCCGGAGCTCAGGCTTTCCAAGCTGCCACCCCGAACCCGATGCCATGTCACATCGACCATCAGCGACTCTCCTTGACCCGCTCTGTCGAGGACCCTGCTGGATGACTTCAGGCCCCACTGGGATTTCAGGCGATGGTAGGCAAAGACCCCACCGCTGCCCCGGGCTTCTCCTTGGAAAAGTCGTAGCTGAGTTTGCCCCCCAGCAAGAATCGGGGTGGGCTGAGTTAAGGTCACTGGTTGGGGTAATTCCCGGATCTGCTTGATGATGAGTTGTCCGGGGGCCACCTTCTTGTATTCGATATCCAGCGTGTATTGCGATCGATTGGAAGCATGGCGAGCAAACAGGGGTGTCAGTCGTTCGATTTGGCGATGCAGGTTCACATAGTCACGCTGCCAATCCATGACATGATCCTTCCCAACCTGCAGCAGGCTGGATCGTGCTTCAAATCGCAGGCTACGACTTGGATTACCCGAACTGGGGCGATAATAAGAAACACTGACTGTTTCGGGAATGGATGAGTCTTCTGGATTGGTAACGCTTTGAGCACCTACCTGAGTCACCAGCTCGGTGCGTAGGTTGAAAGCCCCTCCCGAATAATCGGTAAATTGGACCACTGCCACGCCGTTGGCCCGTTCGATTTCATCGGGGAAGGAGTGATGAACCAGCAGCGACATTCCCACCTCTGGCTCCTCAATGCGATGGAGCTTGCGTTCTCGATAGGCGTTCTCATTGTAGAAGCTCGCATAGACTTTTTTAATTGCCCTGAAGACACCGCGTTCCTTGGCTTTCTCTGAATCGCAGGCACAAGGCCCTTGTTCATCCTCGTCGAGCTCATCCTCCAGGCAGCCGCTGAAACTGTCGTAAAGCCCCGCACCGGTAAATTGTCCCTGATCTTCGAGGTTGGTGGAGCTGCGGAAACGCAGTTTGCGCTCGGGGTCGAATGAGGACAATGCCGTGAGGAGTTGCTTTTGCTGATCGGTCGTGAAGGTCGCTGCCTTGATCTGCGTGCGAATTTCTGCCAGGGCATCGGTTAGATCCTTCTCCAAACCGCTGGTCTGAGCCTCTTCCAGTCGATGTGCAATCCATGCTTGGAGCGTCAGGTCCTGACCCATGGGTTGCAGCATGAAGTCCTGCCACAAGTCAAAGGTGATCGCCAAGGAAGGTGAAGGAATGCTCTCATCCCCATAGCGCGCAAGGAAACTAAAGTGAGCTGCTTTTCCTCCAACACGATCGATATCCGAAGGAGAAATCTCATCCATATTCAAGGTCAGGGCTCCGGTCCTTGCCATCGGTTTGAAGCGTAGCGCTTGAGGTTGCTTGAGGGTTTCAATGGCATCGCTCACGGCCGAGGGGATCGGGTCTTCCAGCAGGGAAAAGTGAACCGTTGCTGATGCCGATCGGTTGATGCCCCAGCCTTCGGTTGTGCGAAGCATGAGGGTACCGCCTACCGATTGTTGAAGTTCAGCTTGGGTCACCGGATGGCTCTCATGGTAGAAAGGGATTCCGAAGTTTCGGGAAAGGATGGCCACATGAGAGTTGGGGGTGGTCGGGCTGAATGTAATCAAGCCGGCGACGCGTGGAACCTCCGCAGGTACGGCGTCGGTGAGCAGGATATCCGTGGCTTTGAGTTCCCCATCACGATAAGCCTGGTCGATCTGATCGGCCTGAACATAGGTCAACCGGCCCATGGCCCAGCCAAAGGCGTAAACCGCATCACCTGGGCTCTCCCAGCGAAGCGGCGATGCCAGAGAAATATCTGCTTGTTGCAGGGTATGTAGAGCCCTTGGATCAAGATGGCTCTGTTCGTAGGTAGGCATGTAGAACCCCTTGAGTTGAGTCAGGGGCTCCGGTTTTACAATGGAGGCATCCACGAGGTGATAGAGAAAGGCGACGGTTTCTGCCGGCAGGGCATCCTGACCCACGAATTGAATGGCGTATTCCTGATGCTTGGAGGAATAAAACACACTACCCAAAATCGCTTTTTGCCCCGACCGGTAGAGCGTCCCAGCATCGAACTCCAGATAAGAGAGATCCTTCAACCTCGGGAGGTAGCGGGTGCCAAAGTCATAATGAAACGGTAAGGCTTTCCCATTCTGAAAGTAGACCCGTGAGAGGTCCTCCATGAGGATGCTGAATTTGATCCATGCAGTCTCTTTCTCGTCTGTCGGTGGTCCGAGAAAAGGGTCTTGATCGGTCGCCTTGAAGGAAACCCAGAAAGGATCCTCATCCAATGTGACCTGGTCTTTCCAGTCTTCTGAAGGTTCCACCTCAGCGGGGAGCTGACTTCGGAGTGCGAAAAATCTCTCATCCACACCACCTTGATCGAGGTATTCCAGGCTCGAACCTTGGGCGGAGGCGGCAGGATACCAATGTTGCATGTCCTCCGAAAACCAAAGGGCATGATTTCTCCCCCCCGGCAATGCTTCCGCATTCAAGGTGACGTACGAGGGATCTGCGTGCCTTTGGATTGTCAACTGCCCGTCCTGAGCCCAAGCAGAGGCTATGGCAGCCATGGNGAAGNGGAGTGTTAAAAGGNTCCGTTGATGANATCTTTGATGCATGACAAANGATAGCAAAACCTANACCNAATGNACTCTTNCNTATGGTCTNTAGACCCAAGAGCATGCAAACCCTTTNGCGTGAGCTNTACCNNAAANCAAATGANGCTGNAAATTTATGGTTCGCNCGGATTGCGATTCTGTTTNCTGAGGAATTGAGCTGTTGCTTTTCGNTGCTCCGATAGCGCATCAAGCTCGAGCTGGATATTCGTAATGGCCAGGATGAACTCAGCAATCCCCTTAAGCTCGTCACTCCANGGAGCTGAACAACTGTCTATCGGAGTCTCTTGTCGATTGTTTTGNTGGAAAGGAGATCCGCCAGCNGCGANGAGCTCTTGNACCACCTCCAGNTGTCCCATGAATGCGGCACCGTGCATTGGGGTGCTCCCATCATTGCCCTCCAGGTTGGGGTCAGCGCCTTCCTGGANNAGAAANACAACGCTTTCACGCTGGCCAGCCAATGAAGCCAGGCCCAAGGCGCTTCCTCCCCCTTCATCTTGATAGTTGACGTCCTGCCCTTGNTTGAGGAGTTTTTTCATGCTCGGGATGTTTCCTGTTTTGGCTGCCTCAAAAAATANAGCGTGAGCCGGCAATTCCTCAGGATCCTCTTTTGTGTCAGGACGACGCCCTCCAATGACCGGAGGTGGTTCGGGCATNGCATTCCAGAGTGGCATACTTTCTGCCATGATCTCTTTTTCAACATCTTCGCGCCTTTCGCGAATGAAGGTGCGGATGGCTTCAAAATCAGCCGTCCTGCGCTGTTGGGCATGAAGATGTGGTCTGACCATCTTCTCGATGCGGTAGGTCTCTTCGAGTAAGGAGGTTTCGTCCCAAATCTGATTCATGAGTGCTTNCATGTGGCGTGCGTATGTTTGCCTTACNGAGGGGATTTGGTAGAGACGATGAGCGATCAAGCCTACGGTTCGAACCGATCTTGGGGAATTGGGATCGATNCCAAGCATGCTGTATTTTTGAAACATGCAATCGGTNCCCCAGGGCATGAAATGCAGTTTCTGAGTTTGCGGGTGGCAGTAAAAAAAGAAGTTATTTCGATTGCCGGAATAACCATCCCAGAAGCTCAAGAGCCCTTCCAGGGTCCAAAATCGGTAGAAGGCCTGTTCGTCCACAATCTGCCACAGAGCTTTTTCTAAATTGAAATCGGACCAGGCCAACGAGGCCTCGATGAGCATGTCACTGCTTTCCTTGGAAATATTAAAACCATGGATGGCCAAAAGATTTTCACCTGCACGCAATTCATTGCGGTNAGCGGTGATATCAAAATCCGTGTATGTAGCGTTGCTGGCATCGGGCCGACTTTGGGTGGCAACTGCATTCCATTTGACTATTTCCGGAGCGTGAAGTCGTGCCACTTCCTTCCCATTGAGATAGGCGATGAAACCATCATCACACCGCATACGAAGCAGCAAGCGGCCTCTTGTCCATTGGGAAAGATCCTGAATGTCAAAGCGGTAACGCAGGTAGGCGCTTGAGGCACGACCGTGAAGTGAACTCTTGAAAACCCAATTTGGATGAATCATCGATTCAAACCCTCTTTCTGACTCATAACCTAAANCCCCTTCGCCCTCCTGCCAGCGACTGTCATCGAAGTTCGGCAAAAACCACTGTTCGTCCAGGGATCCATGGGTCGGTACCCATGCTTTTCCTTTCATGGGACCTTCCACCAGAGGCTTTGAGGACGATCCTGAGAGGATTTCAGTGAGGCGATCAATCAGGGGCTGACTTGCTTCCGCATCCCCCGTTTTGAGTTCAAAGCTTTGCTCCCATCCTTTGAAAAAATCAACCACAGTCCCCTCATAAAGACTCCCGCTGTCATCGCCAAATTCCCTTTTCAGAAGGGGTCGTTTCACCGATTCCACGTGAGCATACACTCCAAGGTTGGTTCCATTGACNGTTACCTTGGCGAATCCACAACGNGATCCGGGGGATTGGGCCTGATCAAACATCCGGTAACCGAGATACTGATTCATCAGGGTGACATCCTGTTTGTTATTGTTGAGTGTGAGTGTCTTGAGCCCATCGATTTTCTGTCCGGCCTCGAAAAGATCGAGTTTGATTTTCAGTGAAGGTCGCGTGGTATCCTGCGATCCGATGAAACCCTTCTTGCGCAGGCCGACCTTTTGGAAAGTCACTCCGTCGATGGTCACTTTCGCAGGGACATACTNNTAAGGAGTGGGNGGGGGTGAGGTGCGTCGCTGAGGACTGAGGGCCTCCATGAAGCTTCGACTCTGATTTCGTANGGCATCCCAATCAGAGGAGGAGAGGGAAATCTGCACCTCTACCAAACGATCCCCTGGAAACAAATTCTCCAAGGAGAGGTCTGGCTCACTTCGGGCCACTAAGGAAGCGAAAACGCCACAAAAAATGATGGTTCTGACAAAGCGTGGGATTCCGGGTGATTCAAGAAGAGGTTTCATAAAGATGCTTGGTCCAGATTAGTCTGACCCTTCGCCTTTTTCGGGTGGGTCTTCAATGACCCGAACGAAATCAGGAAGATAGGTTTCGTCGTAAGTACGACGGTAATTGTCCATGAGTTCAACCACTACCTCATCAATGACCGTACCTTTCGAGGCGAGGAGGAGCCCATCGGTCAGGCGAATGTCCTGTCGCAAGGTCATGCCTATTTGGATTTGTCTCAACGGAATTTCTATTTCGGGAAGGCTATCGATCTCAAGGTCGATGACGTTCCCGAGTGCTTCCATGGCCCCGGGCAGGTATTGATGCTGCCTGTCTTTCAGTTTCTGATGAATGGCCTTGGGGCCGTAATGGGCTTCTGAGTACTCATCAAAGTCNTTGGCAAGCCGAATGACCGAGGCCAGGCGACGAACGTGTTCTTCTTCCTGCCAGTTGGTGTCGTAGTCTCGAGGAATCGAAATAATGATGTTGCCGATTTTCTCCAACCTGGGGATTTTTTTCACCAGATCGGCGGCAAAACGTGGAAAGCCATCGATCAGGTGAGTGACTTTGTCAGGGANAATCCGCTTGTGGTAAACCCGTTCTTGCATGGCNGGAGGGAGGTTGAGATAGCCCAGGTATGCAAAGGTGGAGGCTAANTCCAGTCGCCACTGGTCATGAATGCCCATGTGGTCAGCCAGCTTGAAGGCCAATTTCTTGACTCGNTGTGCTCGACCAAAGAAAAGAGGTTCGGTTGCTGAAAGGATGGTGGTCAAGGCNCTGACCGCTCCATTGAGTGTTTGCTCCAATAAATTCTTTTCAGCNCGAATGGCATCATATTGCCGGAACCCATCCTCCAGGTTTTGAAGCATTTCCTTGGCTCCGCAAGGCTTTCCAATGAGGCGATAGATTTGCCCCATGCGGACGGCTTCGGAAACGTCATCAAAGCCCGCGGCCCCTGTAAAGAGCATCGTCACGACATCTGGGTCCCTGTTCCTGATTTCGAGGAGCAGTTCNGCCCCATTGAGGTTGGGCATGCGAAAATCGGAAATCACCATGGCAAAGGGACCCTGCTGTTCGAAGGCCTCAATGGCTTCCTTGGCTGATTTGGCAAATGTCGCTGGGTAATGCGTTTCGACGACTCGACGCAAGCTTTCGAGCACGGACGGTTCGTCATCGACAAATAGAATGCCTCTTGTTGTTCGATCAGACTTCATGTTTTGTCTCAAAAATCCTTCACTTCAATGGAGAAGCACCCTTCCAGAACGCAAAGGCGCAAAGTGCCTATCCAATTTTTGCACCTCAAAGGTTGCCGACAAGTCTGAAGGTTTGAGAGACCCGGAGCGGAGTTCCATCACTCTGTTTATCCCAATGTCATGGCAACGGAAGTTCTCGGACTGGAGAAAGAAAAACCTCGGAGCCGGAAGCGGTTCCGAGGTTTTTGATGGAATGTCGTTGGCCAAGTCTCAGGATTTTTTCGCTTTCTTTTTGGCAATCCATTCTCCGGTAGCGACTTCCTGATCAAATTCATCAAAAAAGGTCCATTTCCCTTTGAGCTGGCCATTGGCGATGAGCTTGGACTTGATTTTCACGATGCCGCCTCCGTATGGCACTTGCATGCTCAAGGTGTTTTTTTCCAACTTGAGATTGGAAAAGTCGGCATCTCCTTCGCTGCTCGAGGCGTAACCCGAAAAACGATTGCCCTCTTTCTTCATGACCATTGCATGTTCCATGTCACCATTATCGGTTTTGGCGGTGACATTCCATGACCCAGCGATGTCCTCTTTGATGGAACGCACGGCAACCCATTTGTTTTTCATGAGTTCAAAGCCATCACCGTCTTTGGCATACCACTCACCTTTGAGTTCGCCTTCTTTGCCCAGCTGAGCCTTGGCTCCAATGATCGCTTGTTGGCCATCTCGCTCCATGTCGAACTCAACGGTCAACCCTTTCTCGGTTGGCACGACTCGCGTGAGGTCGGTTCGCTCTCCTTCCTCGTTGACCATGATGGCCTTCCACTTCCCTTCTTTCTTGGAAACGGTGAGTCGGGCGTTTCTGGAATCAAATTCGTCAATCGTGGCCGTTGTGGTCCAGACCCCTGAAAAGTCTGCAACCTTTGGCGAATCGGCGGCTTTCGTCCATGGAGTGGCGATGCAAAGCCCCAGTGCGAGTGTGATTACGCTGCATTTCATGATAATTCTTAATAAAGGGTATTAACGGACCTCGCCAGTTAAAACTGACAAATTCTCAACGATCGGACCCTATAAAAATGTTATTTCATGAACTCTCACCGGCGTCATACAACACAGGATCCTGACCATAAAACTGTTTGAGCTGCTGATATAAGGACGGGCGGTGTTTTTGGAGCTGGGCTGGTTTTTCAAAAAAACATTCCGAAGCGACCGCAAAAAACTCGGCCGGGTGAGTCGCACCGTAGGCATCCATAATCGTTTTGCGTCTGCGATCGACGCGATCCTGGAGGCGCTCATACTCTGCACTCATGATTTCCTTCCACGCAACGTAGCGAGAAGGAGCTCTCAACCTTGGTAGCCCATTGGCGTGCCCCGTTGCCTGGTCGAGTTGATGGGCGAATTCATGGATCACCACATTGCGTCCATCGTAACGATTCTGAGCACCTGCCTGCGCCGAGGCCCAGGAGAGAGAGACCGTGCCATGGGCCCAGGACTGTCCGAGAACGGTGGACTCGGTTTCGCTCATGACCCCCTGAGAGGCCTCGGCCGTTTGCTTGGNCTGATACGCCGCAGGGTAGATCAGAATGGATTTCAAAGAATCAAAATGAACGGTGTCATTCCCCAAGAGGAGCAGGCACGCCTGGGCGGCAATCAAAACTTTCATTTCCTCGGTGACCTCCAGGCCTTGGAATCCTTCGAAACTTTTCTCAGCGATGAAAAAGGTGATTTCGACCAGTAGTTTGCTNTGAAGTTCTTTTGGAAGATGTGGATAAAGCGGATAACTCTCTTGGAGGATCTCTCCGTAGGATGCAGGTATCCCGCGATTTAGCAGGCGCTTTCTGCGCCAATTTCGGAACCAACGGAACATCCCTCAAGACTGCNCGGGCTGNGAGCNAAGGTCAAAGGAGAAAGTGGNCACAGGGATGTGAAGGGCTGCATNCCATTTTCGAAGGTAGGAACTTTCATNNGCCCGGGTCATCAATCTTCGATCAAGCCCTCCAGGAAGCGGCTNTTCATGAAGAGTCGTGTATCCATCTGCTTGAGATCCTTTCGAATCTTTTGGAGCATGACGTGCACCGTCATGTTGGGAATGGATTGCACCCTCGGGTTCGTTCCTTCGATCAAGTGATCGAGGTCTGAAAGCATCGAAGACATCTTTTTGAGGCAGAATTCATCCATGACAGAATAGCGGAACTTAACTCCGAGTGGCGATGATGCAACGGTCTTTTTACCAGTAGGGTGCTCGTTGGCCGTGGATGGACTTGGGGGTCGCCTGCAATCTTGAACCAAATTTTAGCTCATCGAATGGGAAGGAGACGGTTGACAGTCACTTGAATGATGGCACATGAAAAGTATTTCTTCTTTCCATAATTCCTTGAGGGCAGGGTAGAAAATCCTATGAAACAGCGTAAATACATGATCTTTGGAATCACCGGTGGCATCGGTACAGCCCTTGGTCTAAAACTGAAACAACAAGCGCATCTCGTTCATGGTTTTGGCCGAGACGCTGATCGACTCCAGAGGGTGACTTCCGAAGCATGCGATGGCACGCAAGTGGTGGATATGCAGGATTGGCAGGCGGTTCGTTCATCTATCGCCAAGTCCAAGGAAGAGATGGATGGTCTGGATGGAGTGGCGGTATGCATTGGCAGCCTGTTACTCAAACCAGCTCATCTGACGTCACAGGAAGAATGGAATGATGTCATGCACACCCATGTAAGCACCGCCTTTGGTATTTTGGGGGCTGCCGCTCATGCGATGATGCGCACCGGCGGTTCCATTGTCCTGACGGCTTCGGCAGCTTCAAGGATTGGGATGGCCAACCACGAGGCTATTGCTGCTGCCAAGGGAGCCATCATGGGACTGACCCTTTCCGCAGCAGCGACCTATGCTGCAAGAGGTATCCGGGTGAATTGTGTGGCACCGGGATTGGTCGAGACACCCCTGACAGAATCTCTTCTTTCCAGCGATGCCAACCGCAAGGCATCCCAAGGCATGCACGCCTTGGGCCGGCTGGGTTCTCCCGCAGACGTGGCTCACAGCATGGCCTGGCTTCTATCGGAGGAGTCCTCCTGGGTGACGGGGCAAGTCCTGGGTGTCGATGGGGGTCTTGGGAGTGTTTTGCCCAGAATGCGCGCCTGATGGTCGGCATGGATGAAAAGCCAGAGCTGAACGCATGGGCAGGCAGGGCTCCTTAGCTTCCTGCTTGATCTTTCTGGCCTGAAACTTCACGATCCGTGGTAACCCATTGCAAACCATGAAGTCTCTGCGTGCTTTTACCCTGATTGAATTGTTGGTGGTGGTTGCCATCATTGCCATCCTTGCTTCCTTATTGCTTCCCGCCCTGGCAGGAGCCAA
>NYYT01000089.1 GCA_002686885.1 Pedosphaera sp. | reverse complement strand
TCATGTCCTGAAGCTATCATGGTGGGGCGACCTGATCGATCCTTATTTGTGACTCAAACCAAATCCAAACATGTGAAAATTGCTCTCGCTGTGAAAACAAATCGCCTCTTGATGTTTTTGCCAAGGAATTATCAGGACCATAACTCACCGTGGCATTGATTGTGCTAAGGTAAGGCAGGTCTTTGCGACCTCTTACCTCATACGCATGAACCTTTTCGGTCTGTATCTCTTTGCGGCGTTTACGACAGTTGTTTTGTTCGTCGGTTGGGAAATTCGTCGCCATGCTTTACGTCAGCGATGGAGGCAACCAAGGACTGTGGAATCGACGGTGACATTCGAAAATGAGGAACCTTCCCCTGAGCCTTCTTCCGGAAAGGCAGGGACCAGCTCTCTCTCCTGGTTTCATATTGCCCCACAACGCAAGAAAGGCCAGTGGGTTCAGGTCAAGGGTTGGTTGGATGTGGAAACACCTTTTTCCTGTCAAATGGAGGTCTGCGATCACCAAAGCCTTAAGGTGTGCATGCTTCAGTGTGGCAGCCAGGCAGCTCAATTCGATTCAAGCCCAAATGGCCTAATGAAGCTTCTTCCAGGCATGTTTGCCATCATCCAACGCGATGAGAAGGGGCACTACATGTTGGCTGCAGGGGCCAGCCACACTCCATTGGAAAGAGACTTTTTCGAACAGCAAGATGCCATCTGTGCCATCGAGAACCACTTTCCTAAACGGCATTCCCCAGATTTAAGATTATTTTATCGCTTTGAGCCCCCAACCTTTGAGTTTTGTGATCCTCATTGCGAACGCTTGCCCGAAGTTNCTCCGCTGGAAGGNGACACTTTAGTGTCTCCTGTCTGAGCGGTGAGCATTCAGATAAGCTGAGTGAACATGCCGTCTTTGAGCTTTGGCTCAAACCAAGTACTCTTGGGGGGCATGATGCCGTCTGCGTCTGCGATGGCCATCAAATCGACGATACTGGTGGGATGCATGGAAAACGCAATGGCGTAATCTTCGCTATCCACCANCTTTTCCAAAGCNCTCAGTCCNCGGATACCTCCGACAAAACTGATACGATGGCTTTTGCGTGGATCCTCGATACCGAGCAAAGGGTCCAGGACATGGTCTTGGAGAAGCGATACGTCCAGAGCTGCAACGGGATCTTTCTCAGGGATGGAAGGAGCGCCAAATTCAAAGCGATACCACTGATGGGCCATGTAAATGCCGATTTCATGTTTATGGCTGGGGTTCACCGGCTGATCGGCATTCTCCAGAGTTCCGAGGCCCTGGAGTGCTGANAGGATTTCCTCGGGCCGCTTGCCGTTGAGATCTTTTACAGCCCGATTGTAAGCCAAAATCTGCATCTGATTATGAGGGAAGAGGACCGTTAAAAANCCGCTGCTCTCTCCTTCNCCTTGGCGCGTTTCAAAAATTCTTCCGGCAGCAGCACTCCGATGGTGACCATCGGCGATGTAGAGGCGGTCGATGAGCTCAAAGGAAGATTCGATCTTGGCGATCAAATCAGGCTCTCGAAGGGTCCATGCAGTGTGCCTGACGCCGTCCTTTCCGGTGAAATCGACATCTGGCTCTCCAGCGGATTGTTCNCTGAAGAGCTCGTCCAATTCGGGTGTGCAGCGGTAAGTGAGAAAAACGGGGCCCGTTTGGGCATTCAAGCTCTCGATATGCCGAACCCGATCATTTTCTTTATCGGGTCGGGTAAATTCATGTTTTTTTATCGTGCCATCCAGATATTCCTGGCAGGAGGAGGATGCCACCAAACCCATTTGCGAATGTCCCCCCATGATTTGTCGATAAAGATAATAACAGGGAGCAGATTCTTGAAAAAGGGCTTCCTGTTCCCTGAGGGCTTGAAAACGTTGGGCACCCTTTTCATACACCTGATTTGAATAGGGATTGGTATCCTCCGGTAAATCAATTTCCGGTTTGCTCACGTAAAAGAAACTAAGAGGATTGTCTGCCGCCTGAGATCGGGCTTCCGAAGAGGATAAAACATCGTAGGGCAGCTCACAAATCTGCTCTGCCANGGATGCTTGAGGTCGAATTGCTCTGAATGGTTTTACCGTTGCCATGTCATCTCATCCTAATGCCACTTCCAATGATGAGGTCAATCATGGAGTCAGAAAAAACGCTCTCTGCTGTGGGGCTTTCCCATGAGACCCATCCTCGCCTGATATTCTGGGGCCTGCCTGCAGTCATCATGGAGTGTCTTGATGAGTGGCGTTTTTGATTTTCCTTGTTTCATCGGTTCATGGGATGGCTTGCTCAGCGCAGCGAACAAAAACTAAAACAGCGTCCGGAGTTCTGTATTCGTGGGCCTACTNCTCAGACTTTTCTATTCTCCTACAATTTGATAGGAGTCATTCCCTCATGACGAATGTGGAATCTTGCCCTGAAAACGATCTGATGCATGGGGTTATCGAAGGCTTTTATGGACCCCCATGGAGCCATGAAGAGCGCCTCACGGTTTTGGATTGGATGGCTGCCTTTGGATTGAATACTTATTTTTATGCGCCTAAGGATGACCTCAAACAGCGCTTGCTATGGCGTGAGGCATACGTAGAAAGCGAACTTCATTTACTTAGGGATCTTATCGAGGCCTGTCGCCAAAGAGGTATCCAGTTTGTTTTTGCGCTAAGCCCAGGGTTGGATATGAAGTATCACAGCGAGNCTGAGCTCTCCTTGCTCAAGGCGAAATGCCATCAGATTCGACAATTGGGTGGAGAGCACTTTGCCATCCTCTTTGATGATATACCTGATGTCATGGGGGAAGAAGATCAGGCAAGCTTCAGTGATTTTGCTGCCGCACACTGTCACGTCGCAAACCAACTTTACTTATGGCTGAAGGAAAGTATGCCGACTCTCCGTTTTTTGTTCTGCCCAACCCCGTATTGTGCTCGCATGCGCCAAGCTCAGTTGGGGGGATCCCAATACCTCGAAAGAGTCGGTCAACTTTTGAATCAGGGAATCGATGTCTTCTGGACGGGGCCGGAAATCATTTCGTCTGAGATTCCCATCACNGACGTCCAGGAAATCGGCCGTGTACTCCAAAGGCCACCTTTGATATGGGACAACCTCCATGCCAATGATTATGATGGCAGGCGTTTTTACTGTGGTCCTTACTCGGGAAGACCTCTGGCACTGCGCAAGGAGGTTCGAGGCATTCTTCACAACCCGAACAATGAAGCTCTTCTCAATTATGTGCCCTGGAAGACCTTCGCCGATTACGTGCATGCGACCTCAGATGGTTGGGATGCAAGGGATGCCTACCTTCGAGCCATGCAACAATGGCATGATTCCTTTGAGTCTCAGGGGCGTCCGATTTCCCTGGAAGCGTTTTTGCTTTTTGGTGATTGTTTTTATTTACCCCAGGAACATGGGGAGAAAGCACANTTGCTCTTGGCACGTGCTCAAAAGCTGTTCTCTGCGCCCGTAGCCAGGAACCCAGAGGAGGCCAACCTGTTCAAGGACCTTGCCATTCCATTGAGAGATACTTGCCGCGAAATGGTTCACCTTAAGAATCGATCGCTTTTTACCGCCCTTTATCGGCGCAATTGGGACTTNCGGGAAGAAATGGATTTGCTCCTTCACTGCCTGGATCAAATGGAGCAGGGCAAGGAACAGGGCTTTTATTCGGATTATCATCTTCCGGGAACCTACCGTGGTGGGCTGTTGGCGGATCTGCAATCGTTATTGAAGCAGCAACCGGATGCTTCTTTTCGAACGGGTAGTCATGAATCATGAGAGTCAGATCGGTGCTTGCTCCATTGGGGGAATACGCCTCAAACTCTAGCAAAAGTCATGAGTTCATTTCATACGCGTCAAGGCGGGGCAGGGGACGTGGAGGCGACCTATTTGATCTGTCTCAAAACAGGCGATCATGGTGCCGATGGTACCGACTTGTATGTGGAAGACCCTGACGCTTTGGGGCGTATCTTTGTCGGTCCCTATCTTTTTTTTGAGCCGGAACTCAGCCTGATTTTGGAGGATGATCAAGGTGTTTGCGGTTACGCCCTTGCTGCTCTGGACTCTAAAAGCTTCTATCAGCGTTATGAAGAGAGTTGGCGACCCAGGCTCTGCGAGGAGCACCCTATGCCGGAAGGAGACCCCGCTACTTGGAGCCCATCTCAAACCGTGCATTCCTGGTATCATGAGCCGGACTACCATTGTCCAGAACCCTATGCGCACTACCCTTCCCACATGCACATTGATTTTCTGGCGCGAGCCCGCGGACACGGCTATGGGCGTCGCATGATGGAGGTGCTGATGGAACGCCTCAAGTCGCTTGGGTCCCCCGGTGTGCATCTCGGGGTGAGCATCAGAAATGTCACTGCCATGGGCTTCTATCGTCGATTGGGCTTCGAGGAGTTGGAGCGTGTCGGTGGCCCTNTTGATGGCTGCGTTTATTTTGGGAAAAGNTTAGCCTCATGACTGAATTATTGAATCGATACCTCGTTCCTGTCCTAAGAAGACTCAGCGAAAACACCTACTTGTCGGCCATTCGTGCCGGAATGATAGCCATTGTACCACTGACGATCATAGGCGGTCTTTTCCTGGTGGTTTCAGAGATGCCTGCTGCTTCATGGCAGGCCTGGGTGACCCCCTACAAACCACTTCTTGAAATACCGGTTTCGGCGACCTTTGGCCTCCTCGCCGTCTTTGTCTGCTTTGCCATTGCCTACGATCTGGCCAAACAGTTCCGATTGGAAGCCTCGGTCAGCGCGGCCATGGCAACGCTTGTTTTCCTCATGGTGCAATTGCAGCGAGGAGAGGCANTGGGAGATGAGGTAGGTGACCTCTTTCTCAACATGGGAGGTCTCGGGTCGGAGGGGCTTTTTACGGCCATCCTCATTGCCTTGGTTTCCGTCCGTTTTCAGGCCCTACTCAGGGACGCAAACCTGGTGATCCGTCTTCCCAAAAGTGTACCTTCTGTCGTTTATGAATCCTTTCTGAGTCTAGTGCCCATGCTGGGTTTGGTGATCGGGTTCTGGATCCTTCGATTCGTGTTGGATGTGGATATTAATCGTTCTCTTCAGATCCTTTTTTCGCCCCTCATGACGGGCTTGAACACCCTGCCTGGTATCCTGACGTTTACCTTTTTCTGCACCCTTTTCTGGTCCATTGGCATCAATGGAGACAACACTCTGGATGCTGTNGTGGGGCCGATCTTTCTNGCCTACCTTGCTGGCAATGTCGAGGCGGCTCAAGCAAANGAGCCGNTGCCCTACATNACCGCANTNGGCTTCATTACNAGCTTTGTCAACGTGGGAGGGACGGGAGCCACGATTGCGCTGGCCTTGGTGATGTTTTTTTCTCGCGAGCCTGGTTACCGGCAAATCAGTCGTATTTCCATGCCCACCCAGATCTTCCAGATCAACGAACCCATCATGTTCGGTTTTCCCATCGTGCTCAACCCGGTGTTCATGGTTCCTTTTGTCATCAGTGCCATGTCACTGACTGCCGGTACCTTTATTCTCATGGACCTGGGTTGGATTCATCGGCCGGTGATTCATGTTCCATGGACNACGCCGCCGATCATTGGTCATTTTTTGGTTTCCGGTGGCGATTGGCGTGCGGCACTTTGGGGTTTGGTTTCCATCGTCCTGGCGATGGGGATCTATTATCCTTTCGCAAAGGCTGCGGAAAGACAGCGAATGTCATCCGAGGTCCCCCAGTCGCCTTCGAAGCCTACCCCTGAACAGCACTGAGCTGCGGGTAACTTTCTCTTTAGCCCAGTAAAGAAAGGATGGGTTCCATTTTTGGTAAGGCTTCTCGATTTCCCCATTGCTGGCACTTGAGCGCACTACACGCCGAGGCAAATTTGAGGCGGTGCTCTGGTGGCCAGCCCTGATAGCGGGCATGCATGCTGGCTCCTGCAAAGACATCGCCAGCTCCATTGGTATCGACTGCCTCAATCGGGAGAGCCTTTTGGTGCCGTTGCTCGTTGCGGTTGAGCCATAGAGCTCCTTCGCTCCCCATNGTGACGGTGATTTCCCTAGGCCCAAGNTCCAGCAAACANCTGGCTGCTTCGATGTCGGATTGGTCAGGGTAAAGTTGGGTCAGTAGCCCAGCTGGACACTGCAGGGCATCGACGTGTTCTAGCAGTTTGGGCAGGTTCGGTTTGGGGGATCCTAAATCCATGGTGACGATGCCACCGTGCTTTTTCATTTCTCGGGCGGCCAAAGTGGCGACTTCTCCATGCGATCCATCCAGGTGGAGGGCCTTCCATTCTGACCACGAAAGATGCTCCAGTTCTGCCCAATCAAGTGAGCCTCGACCTCGAAAGGCCGCAATGGATCGTCTTCCCGTGGAGGCTTCCACCCAGACATGGGCATGACCTGACTGATGGGATGGATGAACTGAGGCAAAGCCGCTTTGAATCTGCGATTTCATCAAGTCCTCTTCGATTCTTTNACCCAGTTCGTCTGTGGACCAGCAGCCTATGAAACTGGTGGGGTAACCCCATTTGGAAAGCAAGGCCAGGGCTGTGACCACAGGCCCACCGACCTGGTAGTGAGAGGAGAGAATGTCGGTTTTGGTATCGGGTTCGGGAAGNGATCGCACTTCTGCCACGTGATCNACCACAATCGTTCCCAATCCGAGTATCTTATAATCCGAAGGAGCTTGATGCGCGGCGGGAANGGGATCTGATTTCATGAAGGCTCCATCCTTGCAAAAAAACAAAAAGCTGACGACCCTGTTCTGATCAAATCCAGCACTCACAGATACGTGTCTTCTTCTTTGCCTTGTCTGCTTCTACGGCTTTGGCTCGGGTGTTTCTGGAGTGTGAGCCATCAGGCCGCCCCATCGAGTCAAGACNNTGGCGTGCGGGTTGGGACAGCCGCTGTNGAGCTGGTGGCTGANGATGCCATGGTCATCGCGGGTGGCATTCATGCCGGACAGGCCAAAGGGCAGGAAGGTTTGCTCAGGGCTGTGGCCNTGGTGCTGGAAAAAGATCAGACCAAGGTNGTGATGGTGTCTCTGGACGTGCTGATGATGACTCGTCATGTGCTCGACCCCATNCTGGCNGATATTCAANAGGAATGTGGGATTTCGCCCGAACAGGTCATGATTCACTGCACCCATACCCACCATGCTCCCAGNACGCTTCGTTTGCATGATTATCAGGCGGATCCTCGCTTTATTGCCAGGGTGCATCGGGCGACTGTTCAGGCGGTCCAGCAAGCCAATGCGGCGCTTTCCGAAGATTCGCTTGAGGCTTTTTTTAGTCTGGGAAGGGAAGAAACGGTNGGAAGGAANAGCCGTCANATGCTCACCGATGGTTCCATTTACTGGATTGGACGACGCGAGTTTGTCCGACCTACGGGGCCATTTGACTCNCAGTTGCCNGTGATGGGTTTTCGNTCCAAGGGATCTGCGAAGGATCCTGCTCCATGGAAAGCACTCTGGTTCAATCACTCCACCCATACGATTGGAACGTTCCGCTCGGGGGTGCGCTCCCCATCTTTCTATGGTTTGGCAGCACAGCAACTGGAGGCGGATTTGGGGGCACACGTGTTGTTTTTGGAAGGGGCATCGGGTTCCACGCACAATCTGGATCTATCTTGTCAGGAGGCAACCCATCGAATGGTCCATGCCGTGCAGGACGCCCTGAATGCCATGCAGCCTGCGCCCATGCAGCGTCTGGCAGCCATCANGCGTNCNTTCACCTATCGTGTGCGACATTTTNATGAGGCCGCCGAGCATCAGGCAGTGAGCGATTACTGCACCCAATGGGTGGGGCCCTATGGTCGGCAAGTGATTCCAGTNTTCAAGGCGATGCGAGATGAATTGGCACCTCACCAGGGGGAAGAGCGCGAAACGTGGATCCAGGNCATGCTCCTGGGTGATGTTGCCATGGTAGCCNTGCCNGCAGAATTTTTTACCCAGCTGGGTCTGGATATCAAAGAGCGATCCCCGTTCAAGAAAACTTTTGTAGCCGAATTATCGAATGATTGGATTGGTTATCTGCCAGATCTGGAAGCCCATCGCCTGGGTGGGTATCAAGTGTGGACGGGTTATCATAGCTATTGTGAACCAGGCACAGGTGAACGCATGGTCGATGAGGTGTTGCAACTTCTTGAGATGCTGAAACAATCAGAACTGCCATGAACAGGTATGCTTCAAAACCACTTAGGAACAGCTATGGTGCAGGCTGCTTGGAGTTGCGTGCAGGTGTCTTCTGGCTGGTGTTTTTGCTGACGACCTACTTTCCCGGGGTTTCCAATGGCCTGCTACACGCGGGAGAACTGCCTCCGCAGTATGCCTTTGAGGAGATCCTCATTGATGCGGCAACCGCAGAGGAACCTTTTGCGACCCAATATTCGTCGGAAGCGGCTTTGGACTATCTCGAAGCAGGAGCGAGAGCTTGGAGCCAGGACAAGCAATGCATCAGCTGTCATACCAATGGATCTTATGCCCTGGTTCGCCCCATGCTTTCGGCCAGCTTGGGATCTTCGCCCGAGTGGTTGCGCGCTTTTCTAATGGAGGAACTCGAAGCCTACGAGGCCAAGCAACCTGAGGGGCTCAGAAAGGATATTGTTCCGACTCAACTGGCCTATCTCGCTGCGGGGCTGGCCTCTTGGGACCGTTTTCACCATCAAACCATTTCAGCAGAAACCGATCGTGCTCTGCGACTGATGTTCAAGGCTCAAAGTGAGGATGGTTCCTTCCTGAATGAAGATTGCTGGCCCCCGCTGGAATCCAGTCACTACCAAAGCGCTACGGTCGCTGCCCTGGCGGTGGCTCTGGCGCCTGCGTGGTCCAAAGATCTGATGCCCGGCGATCCCGTGACTGCCAAACTGGATCGCTTGATTCAATTCCTCAAAAATACCCCTGCTCCTCATGATTATGCTCGCGTCTGGTTACTATGGGTCGATGCCTGGATGCCGGAGTGGGGCTTGGTGGAGACAAACCAGGATTGGGTTCAGCCCCTTTGGGATCTTCAAAATAGCGACGGTGGTTGGTCCATGCGTTCGTTTGCAGATCCGGAAAAGTGGGGAGATGGATCACGCGCCGATCGATTGCGATCAGAGACCACTCGCCAGCGACAGGCCAGTGATGGACACATGACGGGATTGGTCTGCATGGTCCTCAAGCACTGTGCTGTCTCCGACAACCACCCCTCTCTGCGTCGAGGACTGTCATGGTTGGAGACCCATCAGCGTGAGTCGGGTCGTTGGTGGGCTCGGTCCTTGAATACGGACCGGTATCATTTCATTACCTACAGCGCGACGGCTTTTGGTTTGGCTGCGCTGAGTGAAACCCCGAGGAACAAAAGGGTTCAATTTTCCGAACCATGACGGTGTCATTCCCCAAATTCCATAACGGTGCTCAAGACAAAACGATGACCTTACACCACACTTTTCCATCTGAATCCATGCCCATGAAACCCTGCCTTCATCCTTTTTGGTGCCTCCTGATTTGCTTGACCATGATTCCATGCGTTTTTCGGATAGACGCCGAAGATTGGCCATCCTACCGACACGATACCTACCGAAGTGGCGTGACCTCGGAGGATCTTCGTGCTGAACGGCTGCAAAAGGTATGGACATGGCAATCACCTCATCCTGCCGAGCCGGCCTGGCCAGGACCCGCCAAGTGGGATGCCTATGCGGGTATCAAGGGCCTGAAGTCCATGCGGAATTACGATCCCGCCTTCCACCTCGTTGCTGTGGATGACCGCGTTTATTTTGGATCCTCTGCAGATGATGCCATGCGAGCCTTGGATGCCAAAACAGGAGAGCAGCGATGGATCTTTCATGCCGATGCACCCATTCGCATCGCCCCAACGATTGTCGATGGCCGCCTCTACATGGGCTCTGATGATGGGGTGGCTCGATGCCTGGATGCCGAAACAGGAGAAGTCATTTGGTCCTACCGCCCCAAGGAGGTAGAGCGATGGATCCTCAACAATGGGCATTGGATTCCTTTCTGGCCCATCCGAACCGGTGTGACGGTGATGGGAGATACTGCTTATTTTGCTGCTAGTTTGTTGCCCTGGAAAGAATCCTATCTCTGCGCTGTGGATTCCTTGACTGGGCTCCCGGAAGGTCCGGGACGCTTTGTCAAACGGATCGAGGACGCCACCTTTGAGGGGGCTTTGTTGGCCTCATCCGATCACCTGGTGGCACCTCAGGGCAGAGTGTCACCGCTCATCTATCGGCGAAGCGATGGGGAACTTCTGGGGGGACTCAAAGGGGGTGGCGGTTGCTTTGTCATGTTGACCCCTGATGAGGAAATCCTTCATGGGCCTGGGAACAAGACGGGTTGGGTGACGGGTAGCCAGATGAACAATCAGACGACCTACGCCACGTTCAAGGACGCCAGCGCGATGGTCGTGCATGGCAAGACGACCTTCATGATCACCGAAACGGGCGTGAGCGCCCTGGATCGCCAGGAGCGGCAGGAGCAGTGGAGCCAGGCTTATGACAAGGCCTT
The DNA here is from genome assembly GCA_002686885.1 of Pedosphaera sp. GTDB lineage: Bacteria > Verrucomicrobiota > Verrucomicrobiia > Limisphaerales > AAA164-E04 > UBA7971. Next base: position 336 of record NYYT01000089.1, on the reverse strand, counting down.
CACCTTAATAAAGGGAGGTGGGGAGATCTACGTGGGAGGGGAGGATCGATGCGTGGCATTGGATGCGACCACTGGAGATCTCCTTTGGGAGGGGCAAGTTCAGGGAAGAGCTCATGGTCTGGTGCTGGCTCATGGGGCTCTTTATGCCACGACGGATGAAGGGGCGATTCACTGTTTCCGACCGGTGGCACAGGAGGATCATGCATCCGAGAGCCCTTCGGTTGAGGTGTTGGAGGAAGAACGGGAGCCCATACAGCCCATTGAGGTCTTTGAATCAGATCAGCTGGTCAGCCGATGGGTCTTTCACCGGGAGGTCATGGAGGGCAAGCAGGTCCG
>NYYT01000088.1 GCA_002686885.1 Pedosphaera sp. | reverse complement strand
ATCCAATACTTCAATGAATTTTGTGTTGAACAAACCCACTTCTACGGGCACGGGCTCGGGACCACTCATCGTTTGTTTGAAAACCACTTGCTTTCCATCCACCGTCGTGACCGACTGAATTGGGATCTTCAAGGTATTGGGAATGTTGGTGATCACAATTTCAGCGCGAGCTGAAACGCCAGGTTTTAAATCTGGCAGGGTATCTGTCACAAGAATTTCAGTGGCATATTCCTTCAGGTTGGGGTCACTGAAAAAGGAAGCCGAATCAGGCAGTGGTGCCACTTTGCTGACAATGCCCTTATAACGCTGGTCCGGCTGCTGATCCAGCACAATGAACGTGGTTTGCCCCTTTTTGACCTTGCTGATTTGAGATTCATGAATCTTGATATCCACCTTCATCTGAGAAGTGTCCGGAAGGGTGATCAATTCTTGCCGTTTGCGAACCTGAGCACCTTCTTCAATCATGGATTCAGAACTGAATCGACTGCGGCTTTTGGCGTAAACTACCATACCTCCTTTGGGAGCAAAAATTTTGGATTTTTCTAGCTGCTCCTCCTCACGCTGCAATCTTTCTTTATTAAGCCGAAGAGTGTTGCTCTGAGTGGTAAGATCGGCAATGGCTTTATTGAGAGTGTTGGTCCCCTGGAGAATGACTCGAGTCAACTCATTGGAAGCTTCTATCAAAGCTGATACATAGGTTTCCTCCAACTTGGGTAGGTCATATAGTTCGAGCATTTTGAATTGCGTTTTGGCCTGTTCCAAACTGAGCAAGCCATTGGTGACTGCCATTTGGTCTCTTTCAAGATTGGTTTTGGCCTCAAATCCCTGATCGAACAGGCGTTGGGACCAATAGAGTTGGTTTTGATTCAATTTGAGGGATTCCTCAGCCTGTTGGATGAGAATTTCGGCATTTCTCAATTGTTGAAGTCGGTCGCCCTCTATGAATTTACGATAATCTATGTAAGCAAAGTTGGTATTAAGTATGGCAGTATCAATCAAACTCTGCACTTGGCTTTGTTCGATTTCCAAGTTTGCCTTGGCGGCCTCGAAGGTCTGAACAGCACTTTCGAAACTCAGTTTTTGCTGGTTTACCTGCTCCACAGCCTCCGCTGAATCCAATTCCACTAAAAGGTCTCCACCTTTGACGACCTCACCTTCAGGAATGATGTAAATGACTCTTGAAGTCCCATCCACTTCATTGCGAATCACCTCCTGATTCACCGCCTCTAAGGTTCCACCCGCTGTCACAGAAACAAGAAAATCACCTCGAATCACTTCAAAGGTTGAGGTATTGCCCTCGTTGACACCACCTGCACTTGAAAGCATCCATAGGAGCAAAGCGGCGATACCAGCAAGACCTGCGAGCGCATATGTTTTTGTTGAAGGCCTTGCACTGCCTTTTTCAGCATTTTGATTCATGGTAAGAGGTAGCTGTTAATTATTGGAAAAGTTGATCAGGAGTGATGAGTGTTTCAGACTGTTTTGAGCCTGCTTCGGGCGGAGCGGCAGACTGCTTGCGTTCACCTGTTCTGAGGTCGACAATGATCGCTTCTTCACTGATCCAGAATTTTTCTCGATCAGCTCGCAAAATACCGATTTCCAGAAACAAATTCATACGCGCACCAAGATAATTCACCATGGTCGTACTCAATGCATTCCGAGCCGCTACCAAATTATCCTGCGCACGCACGATTTGATCCACCGTTGCTCTACCTGCTTGATAAGTCAGGCTGGCTCCGGTAACGCGTTTAGAGGCCAATTCCATGGAAATAGTCTGGATCTGGTAGTTCTGCTCAAATTGCTTGAGGCTTCTGAGTAAAAGGCGGATGGAATTCCGTTTACTGTCCAGAGCCAAGCCAAGGTTTCGCAAAGCTCTCTCAAAATTGATCAGTGTGGTACGGTATTGATTGCGCTCATTAAAACGGTTGACAGGGATATCCAACTCAACACCCATCGTCGTCCTGACATTATCGGGGTCGAAACTCGCGTAACCTCCAAAGGACTCACCTTCATCGCTGAGGGACGCGCTTGTGAAGAAATCGATTCCCGGCTTGAGTCGATTAGCAGCCACGTAAACCTTTCGTTTGGCATCCTCAAAACGGTCAATTTCGTTCATCAGTGGCCAGGAATACTCAATAGCAAGATCAAAAGCATATTCCGCATCCATTTCTACAAAGGGCAGACCAACTTCCGTGATTTCATTGAGAGCTTTGTCATCCAGTTTAAGTTCAGCTCCCAGGGGCAATCCCAAATCTATTTTGAACCGGTCTATGTCGGTACCGTAATTTGCAATGGCATTAATGTAGTTGTTTTTGGAAGTCAATTCAGCCTGCTGAATCTCTCCAAGGTCCACATTGGAAACTCGACCCGCATCTAATTGTTCCACCAATCGAGCCGTCTCATTCGTCCTGCTTTGATAATCGGCGTAGCTATTACGGATAATATCTCTTCCCCTCAGCAGTCGAAAATAATCCTGCACTTTACCGACTGCGAATTCATTTTGATAGTGATTAAAATCACGAATGGCATAGATCACATTGCGTTCGGCCTGGCGAAGATTTTCTGCGGCTACCCGACTCCCAAAGCCACGGAGAAGAGGCTGGCTTAAATTCAGACTGATCGCATCCGAAACACCCTGCCTAGGATTGCCCACATAAAATCGAGTCAAGTCACGGGTCAGGTTGGCACTGATCCGCCCCCCCGTCCGCAGGAGTTGAGAGACGGAAAGTTGACCCGCCATACCCATCGAAGGGTCACCATCGCCTTTTGGGTTCGTATAGTCAGCACCTGCGGTAGCTAGGAATTGTGGACTGAAAACAAACTCCGTTTCACTCAAACTCAGTGCCGACAAATAGAGAGATTCTTTCTGACTTTGATATTCTCGGCTACTCGCAATGGCAATTTCGAGTGCTCGATCCACATCGATTTCCATGATTTCCCTCAGATCTCGCTCGGCAAGGATTTCTTGTGATGAAACCTCATCCGGCGAACGATCAGAATAGGGTGTATCTATGGTAAAAGGATCCTTTTTCCCAAAAAGGTCGTTCTGAATCTTTTCAAGAATGCCATAGGTGTTCTTATCGGCTTTCTTTTTGTAATAAGAGCTTTTGCATGCCACCAAGAATATGGAAACAAGGACCACCCATAAAGTGACCAAAGAAGTTGATTTGTTTGGCAAAAATAAATTCACGAGCCTTACTGAACACCTACTTTTCGAACCTATTGCAGTCACTGAAATAGCGGAGACTACGCAACGTTCTTCAATGCATGGGGTCTGACAAGTAGAAAAAGCACAAAGTTACAAAATTAATCACAAAAAAACCCGCCTCGCGGAGACGGGTTGGTAAGTAGTTTTTGGGTCTCGGCAGACTTATTCCAGGACGATTGCTCGGTAATACCTCCCTTTGCCTCGGGAAACACGGTCGCGAAATGTCACCGTGCCATTTTCGTTGACAAGGGCACCCCCACGATCGAACCACGTCTGGAAATCTTCAGTGCCTTGAAGCTGATAGGACTGACCTACTTCACCAAGGATGGTGACTTCTATAAGACGCCCATCGACTGCTATGGTCAGTGTGGGGCTCGCAGGAGGTTCCACCACTTTGGGTTCAACCGAAACAGAGACAGGAAGGCTGCGAACAGCCGAACCACCTGATGAGGCAACCACGGCATAATGACCCGCATCGGATAGGGCAACCGATTCAATCGAGAGAACCGCCGACTTGGCTCCCGGAATATCCACACCATCCTTTTGCCATTGATAAGCAAGGTTATCGGCACCCTCGGCAACCGCCTCCAATAAAAGCGGGGAACCTTCCACCAAGGTTTGCTCGGAAGGCACTTGGGCTAATGAGAGCGGGTTTTCTACACCTTCCACATCAAAAGTCTGCGTCCAATCAAAGGCGCTGGAGCTAGAAATGATGATGGCCTCGCCAACGTCCAATGAAAATTCCTCACCTGAAGTCCATAACCAACCGGTTTCTGCATTGAGGTAGACACCGAGGGTGGCAAGAGTGCCTTCACCATCAATCGTGGAAAGAGTCGTGCCTTCCGGCACTTGAAGACCCAACTCCGATTCAATCAATCCAGCCAAGGCCAGTCGACTGGCTTTGACAGAATCGCCGGCAGGAACCCAATTGACCAGACTCCCTACCAATGGCTTGCCAGAGGTAAACCATTGGTATGGCTCAGGGCTGTCCACTCGAGCCCCTTCCCCTGGAGTCAGGGTCATCTCAGGAACCGACCAAGAGCTAGAGTCGGCCGACCATACCGAACCCTGCCATTCACTATTCACCAGTTTGGAAACAGTAAAACCATCCGGAACATCGGAAAAGAGAGAGGAAACCAGATTGCTGCCCGACTGAAAGGGGTTCGAAATCAGGGAACTACCTTGCGGAAGTTCCACCAGGTGGAAGCCCACCCCAACGGACTGGCCTTGGGCTGCTAGAGCGGAAGCAAACAGCAGCGCACAGGAATACTGACAGAGTCGTTGGAAGCACCGAAATTCAGGAAACGAGTGGGTGAGCATGATACTGAAAATTTTTAATGTGTAGAGACTTCTTAAGCCTGTAGGGAAAGTGTGTCAAAAGGAATCGCTGAGAACAAGGCTTCATCAAATTTCCAAATCCTCATCTTCCTCAATGGCTTGGAGTCTGGCCTTGGGCAGCTTCAAGCGAACGAATCCATATATCAAATAGGAAGTAAATGCCAATGGCAGAAAAATCGGAAGCACGGTTTGATGAAGAATGAAAAGCAGGCCAATGAACAAAATCACCATCACCATGGTCATGAAACGCCCGCGCAGTCGAAACCCCACTCTCTTGAAGGAGGGGTAACGCACCTCGCTAATCATCATCGCAGAAAGGAACACCATCAAAACCGGAAGCACATAGCGCCATTGCCCGGTGGAAAAACCCTTGTCTTCCCACCACATGAGGAAAAGCGTCAGCGAAGCCACCAAACCAGCGGCTGCCGGAATAGGAAAACCTACGAATTCACGACTGGAACCAGATTCCGGTTGCGCAGCCATGACATTGAAGCGAGCCAAACGCAAGGCACCACAAATGAGATAGACCGAGGAAATGAACCACCCGATTTCCTGATAATTCACAAAAACATCTTTCAGCACAACTTTGTGAACCAGAAAAGCAGGAGCGACCCCGAAAGAAACAATGTCAGCGATCGAATCAAACTCGCGCCCAAAAGGGCTCTCCAAGCCACCCATTCTGGCAACCCTTCCGTCAAGCAAATCAAAAAAACATGCCAGAAGAATGAGTAGAAGGGCCTTAACGATGATCTGGTTAAAATCCTCTCGTGCGGGATCAGACTCAACGATGTGTGTGAGGGCAAGGAATCCACAGAAGAGGTTTCCAGCCGTCATCAAGTTGGGCAGGACAAAAAGATTGAGTTTGGTATCCGATGACTCTTTGTCACTCACCGGAGGCGGTTTGATACGGGCAACCATAAGTCTCCTTTTTACAACATCCCTCAAAATACCATTCAACCATTACAACTTCATCCAACACTGGAGGACTCGCCAACCCTGAGATGGCTTATCGACCTCCATGCTGGTAGCCTAAAGATCTCTGGGATCGGTCACCTTGCCGGTTAGGGCGCTGGCTGCCACGGTTGCCGGCGATGCAAGAAAGACTTGGGATTCCTTGTGGCCCATTCGGCCGGGAAAATTCCGGTTGGTGGCGCTGATGCATTTCAGCGGCTTGTTCATGCGACCAAAAGTGTCAACCGGGCCACCCAAGCATGCGGAGCAACCGGCATTTTCAGTCATTTGCACCCCTGCGTCGGTCATGATTTGCCAGACCGACTTCCCATCCCAATCGGTGGTTTTGAGCTCGTCCACGATCTCTGGTGTCGCTGGAACTCCGAAGGTATCTATGGTCACCGACTTACCGCGAATGACTTCGGCAAAGGCGAGAAAATCGCTGGTTTTGCCACCTGTGCAGGAGCCGATGTAAGCTCGGTCTAAATCCATGTCTGAAAGCTCTTTGGCCAAGCGACGATTACCTGGATCCGGATGACAGGCAACCGTAGGCTCCAGTTGGGAAAGATCGATGACGTGCTCGGAAAAGAAAGTCTCCTGAGCATCGCGCTCCACTGGAAGGTAGTCCGATGGTGTCCCGTTCAGCCCTGTACGGTATTTAACGTAAGCTTCGGTCTTTTCATCGAATTCAAAAATTCCGTTTTTGCCACCTGCCTCAATCGCCATGTTGGCCACTGTCATGCGATCATCCACCGAAAGGCTCCTGGCCCCTTCTCCGTCAAATTGCATGGCACGATAGGTGGCGCCATCGAATCCGATTTCTCCGATAATGTGTAGAATGATGTCCTTGGCCATGACCCCCGGCTGCAAAGCTCCTTCGAGTCGAAAATGCATGGTTTCCGGCACTTTGATGAGTAGTTTTCCCGTGCCCATGACAAAACCTGCATCGGTGTTGCCAATGCCCGTGGCAAATTGATTGAAGGCACCTGCCATGCAGGTATGGGAATCGGTTCCAAATAGCACCTCCCCAGGCCGAGTATGACCTTTTTGAGCCAAAGCCGTGTGGCACACTCCCGCGTACTGAGACCCATACTGCTTTTTGAGCAGGCCTTGAGAGGGGTTGAAGACCCACTTTCCGTCAGGATCGTCAATGACATCGTAGAAATACTCAATCCCCTGCTCTTTGACAAATTCACGCAGGATATCCACGTTTCGATTCGATCGGGAATCTGCGGTAAAAATGTAGTGATCAGGAATGATCACAATCCGCTTGTTGTCCCAAACCTTGGCATCCTCGCCAAATTCTCGCTTGAACACACCTATGGTACCCGGGCCACAAACGTCGTGCGTCATCAGCGTATCAGCTTTGACCCAAACATTGTCTCCTGCCTTGACTTGAGCTTTGCCAGATGCACGGGCGAGTATTTTTTCAGTCAATGTCATCATCCAGCGGACATGCTAGTCACAAAAAAAGTATCATTTCAACCTTCATTCGAACCTCTGTTGCCCAACGGGTTTCCGCATCAGGCTCGAGCGGTGTGAGCGGTCTTCAAAATCTTGAACACACGCCTGTCGGCTTGCTTCAATAGCGTGATGAACTCAGACCGTTGGTTTTATCTATAAGTGGCAGCTCTCATCGTAGCGACCTTCGCAATCGTCCGTTTTACGAATCAGCGATATGTCTTCACTAACGTAGGCCAAAGAAACTACGTGTTAGACACGTGGACAGGAACAATGTCGAGTACCGCAGGAACGCATGAATTTGGCGCCAAATGACCCCTTAGAACGAGCGGACATTGTGTCCTGTTTTTGACCCAGTTTCAGCGGAGTTGGGCGGCCGCTAAGATGAAAGCAAACAAAAATAAAAGATCCCCCGCCAGCGCGAGCCAGCGGAGGAAATTGGGAACTGAGCATGTTGAGAACGCGAATAGAATAAAACGCAAACCAATAAACCTGTATATTGAGACAGGAACGGTTGGGCTTTGTTCAAAAAAAATAACTATATTTGAAGCTAACAAAATTAGGCTTGCCTAATTATTGCTTGATTCTTCTCATGCCTTCTCTTAGTAGAGAGGTGGTGCAAGACTTGTAGACGTATCACGATGAGCTCCGAGCGAAAACCTTCTGAATCGATACCACTGGAAATCCACGATCTTACGGTCGCTTATCAAAGCAAGCCGGTGCTGTATGGCATTGATGTGACCATTCCCCCAGGAAAACTCATCGGCATCATCGGCCCCAACGGGGCTGGAAAGTCGACCTTGATCAAATCCATCATGGGGCTGATTCCTATCGAAGCAGGTTGGATACGCCTTTTTGGTGAGCCAGGTAAGAGGCATCTCAAACGGGTTGCTTACGTTCCACAAAGGGAATCGGTCGACTGGGATTTTCCTGTCAATGTCCTGGATGTTGTCATGATGGGACGCTACGGAAGGTTAGGATTGTTCCGTCGACCGAAAGCGCACGATCGCGAAGTAGCCTGGGCCTGCCTGGAAAAGGTGCGTATGACACCCTACGCCGATCGGCAGATTGCCAATTTGAGTGGTGGACAGCAGCAACGTGTTTTCCTCGCTCGAGCCTTGGCTCAGGAATGTGACCTTTATTTGATGGATGAACCTTTTGCCGGCGTGGACGCTGCGACCGAGGCCTCCATTATTGAGCTGCTTCATGCCTTGAGGGCCGATGGCAAAACCATTCTGGTGGTGCACCATGACCTGCCAACAGCAAGGAATTATTTTGACATGCTGATGCTCCTCAACATGCGCCTGATCGATTTTGGCCCTACCGAGGCCATGTTCACCTATGAGAAGCTGCAGAAAACCTACGGGGGAAGATTGACCATTCTTTCAGAAGTTGCGGATGCCGTCCGACAAAACCATGAATCATAGAGGCCTTCTAAAACCCTTGAACAAATTATGGTCGTTGGTCTTGTTCTGGATAGGCACCTGGCAGGCTCGAGCCGATCGTATCGGCGAAATGGTTGATATCAGTCTGAAGGATCAGTTCATCCGCTTCGCATCCATGGAAGATCCTGCCCTGCGCTTCGCCCTGGCCGGTGGCGTGATTCTGGGGATTCTGTGCGGTATGATGGGCACCTTTCTGGTGGTTCGAAAGCTCTCACTTGTTGGAGATACCATCTCACATGCCGTTCTTCCTGGTGTTGCCGCAGGATTTCTCTGGAACATGGAGAAAGACCCTCTGGCCATTCTCATCGGCGCTACTCTGGCGGGACTCATAGGGATGGTTCTGGTTTCCCAACTCACGCGTCACACGCGTCTCAAGGAAGACACGGCTCTGGGGATGATTCTTGCGGGTTTCTTCGGGGTGGGCATCTGCCTGATGGGCATGATTCAACGCCTGCCCACCGGCAACAAAAGCGGGATGGACAAGTTTTTGTTCGGCCAGGCAGCTGCCTTGGGCTGGGAAGAAATTCAGATCATGGCTCTGGTGGGGCTTATCGCCCTGAGCATGATTTATCTTTTTTACAAGGAGCTGCTGGTTTCGAGCTTTGATCCGTCATTTGCCAGGTCCATTCGGATTCCAGTCGATTGGATCCACCACGGGTTCATGCTGCTGCTGGCATTTGCGATTGTCATTTCACTGGAGGCCGTCGGCGTGGTGCTGGTGTCCGCCATGCTCATCATCCCTGCGGCCACTGCCTTCCTTTTGAGTGATCGCATGCATTGGATGCTTCTCTGGGCCTGTATGGTTGGTGTTATGGCCGGTGTTGGGGGTGTTTTCTTTTCCTTCCTGGGGCAAAAGTTACCCACCGGCCCCTTCATGGTTCTCTCCGCAGCTGTGCTCTTTGCTTTGGCCCTCTTTTTTGCCCCCAGACATGGCATGCTGGCTCGCTGGTGGTTGCGCCGATCCAGAACGCTGCGCATTCAGCGCGAAAACGCGCTGAAATCCGTCTTTCATATCATGGAAAAAGAGGCTTTTACGAAGGAAGGAGTGACCGTGATCGCGCTGGCCAGAAGCAAAGGCCAAACTTTGAAAGCAACGGAGATGACATGCCGCGAACTGGAACGTGCCGGCTTGGCAACCCTGTCGCATGAAGAGAAAGCTCTCTACCTCACGCCCGATGGCATGCGCCGTGCACAGACCATTGTCAGAAACCACCGCCTTTGGGAACGCTACCTCACAGATGCGGCAAACTATGCCCCTGACCACGTGCATGACGACGCAGAGGAAATCGAACATATTCTTGGTGAGGACACCGTTCGCATGTTGGAGAGGCAGTTGAATTTTGTCGACCGAGACCCCCACGGAAAACCCATCCCAACCATTCAGGATATTGCATCCTCCGGTCAGGCCCAGGCTTCGAAAGGCCAGGGAATGTCCGGCTACCGCAACCCATCATGAACACCTTGATCCTACCTTGGGATTGGCACCGGGTGGTCATCGAACCTTGGAGTTCAGGAGCCTCGGTTTATGGATGGATCCTGCTGATGGGCTTTTTAATCAATCTCACCTGCGGTCTGATCGGCAATTATCTCATCCTGCGACGCATGGCACTGATTGGAGATGCGATCAGTCACAGCGTTTTACCTGGGATGGCCATTGCCTTCCTCGTCGCCGGTGCATGGCAGCTGCCAATCGCCACCGAAGGAACCCCATCTCCTGTTCCAGAGGGTCTTCCTCATGGCATGGCGATGGTGATTGGAGCGGGTATTGCCGGCATCGTTACCAGCCTGATCATCGAATGGATTCACCAAAAGAGCCGGATCAAGCAGGATGCCGCTATTGGCATCACTTTCTCGACCCTTTTTGCCCTTGGAGTCGTCATCATCAGTCTTTACGCAGACAAGGTAGACCTTGACGCTGATTGTGTCTTGCACGGAGAGATTGCCTTTATTCCTCTGGAGCCTTTTTTGACCATCGGCACTCACCCAATCGCGCCAGCGCCTGTGGTTCAGATGGGAGTGGTTGCGATTCTGACGGCTTTGGGCATCGGCCTTTTCTACAAGGAATTACTGGTCAGTTCATTTGATCCCGGCCTAGCCCACGCAACCGGCATTCGAGCCGATTGGATTCATTATGGTCTGATGATCTGGCTCTCCGTCGTCGTCGTCAGCGCTTTTGAATCTGTTGGTGCCATCCTCGTGATTGCCATGCTGATCCTGCCTGGGGCCAGTGCAAGTCTGCTGAGTCAGAGACTCCACATCATGCTCGCATGGTCTTCCCTGCATGCCTTGCTAAGCAGTTTGATCGGCTTGCACCTGGCAATCTGGTGGGATACCTCCATCGCCGGAAGCATGGTCGTTGCCGGAAGTGGCCTCTTTTTTCTAAGCTGGCTGATCAGCCCAAGCCAGGGACCCTTGTGGAGGAGGCTTCGGCGAAAACCATCAACGGATACAAAAGCTGCAGCCACACAGCCTCTGTCGAAGACGTATTCCTAGGTCTACTAGGAATAGGAGGACCGCTAGGACTCCTCGGATGCGGAAGGGTCCTGTTCCCGGGTAGCAGGCATCTGCTGCTCTCCCAGTTCATGGATCAGAAGTTTCACAGCCAGATCGGCATGCTCCGAACTGCTTACCGAAGGTTGTGACTGGCGCTTGCTCTTGGCTCCAAACAGCCCTTTGAAGCCCGTCGAGGGCTCAGCCGGCACATCAAAAACATTCCAAAACCGCAGCTTGCCCTGTGATTCAAGAATCTTGGGTATCTGTCCAAAGCGCTCCCGCATCATGCCCTCGTGCTCATCTCTGCAAAGAACGATGATCAAGTCTGATTGTTCCAAGTCCGAGACCTTGACTGCCTCAGGATTCCTGGGTTCCTCCATGAGCGTATGCAGACCTTTTTTCTCGAGAAAGTCGAGGGCATCCGGAGAAATCCCTTGAATGCTGGTTTCTGTCAGTCCTCGAGAATCCGCACGCCACTCGATCTTCGACATCATGGCGTAGTAATTGAAGAGAATCTCCGAAAGCCGGCTTCGGTACCAATTACCTGTGCAGAGGAATAGAACGCTTTTCATGAAGATTTTTCGCTTGAGATCCTGGCAGCTTCCTTCGGGAGTCGCCAGGAACCTTGTGGACCGAAGCCTAACCACAGGCCATGGAGCACAAAAGAAAATTCATTGGACCCGGGGTGCAAATGCCTCTTTGACCCATGGCGGCAATGCTTGTGGCCTTCCGGTCTCAAGATCGATCAAGGTGTAAGAAGAACGGCCCTGGCAGCACAAAGTTTCTTGAGGATGCTTAAGAATCTCAAAGCACACCTCGGCACTTCGCAGCTTGAGCGCTTCGACCCAGGTTCTTACGACAAAAGCGTCTCCAAGCCCAAGGGATCGTTTGTAATGAATGTGAAATTCCTTCACATACCATCCCAGGCCTTTCTCGAGAAAGGTTTGCATGGAAAGTCCATAGCAGCGCTCCATCTGATCAAAGCGCGCAGCAAGGACATAATCCTGATAGCGACTGGCATGGACATGCTGAAAAAAATCCAAATCATCCGGGCGCACCTTCATATCGGTGGCGAACACACGCCACGAGGACATGGATGCATCTGAAGAGCCGGCTTGCATGATGAGAAAGGGCGGGGTTGCCTTGCGGAATCAATGAACGCGATCCAGCATCTTGAGAGCTTCTGCTATCAGGATTTCACCCGTCTGCTCTCCGAGAGAAACACGCGTGATGTAGGCATAGCGCTTGAAACTTCCCCAATCCACGCGGGTCATCATGTAGCCAAAGGCGTCGTTGGTCAGCCCGAAAAGCATGTTATGCTCACCACTCATGCTTCGTTTGAGATAATATCCAATGTTTGGGAGCGCCTCTCCAGGAATGGTCAGTATTTGAGAAGACCCTAATTCCACGAAGTTCAGTGTGGTTTTGATACGATTGCGGGAATCGACCCGGAATTCCAAGGGCGAAGCCTCCAGCACCGCTCTCATCTCTTCCGAGTCCACAGGGAAAGCCACTTGCCTGGCATGTACCTTGAGGTGTGCTTCGGTCGGCTGATCTGCGGTGTCAATGATGCGCAGGGCCTCATCTGCAAGCCGCTGACCGATTCTTAAACATTCCTCCCACGTGCGCATGTCCTCCGCGCCGGGCTGGCGATTATCTGCCGTCACCATGCCTCCCTGAGCTCCATTCATGAACAGAGCCACGCCACCCACCTTTTCTTCAATGCGCTCAGTCAAGGGCCAGACGAGGTCCGGGCTGCAAATGCCGACATTGGAACCAAGCACTTCGGGGTGAACAGCGTAATTGACCAGCGTAGCGATCACCTCATGCTGCCCATTGACGGCCTGGATGACCGAACATCTGGGATCGTAAAGCTGTTCCGCATAATAGTTGTAGGCAATTTTCCCGGTTGCTTCCCCGGTCTGAATCCGAATCGTTGCTGGCTGCATGGAGGTGATCGCCGATCGAATGGCCGCTGCCATTTGGCTACAGACAAAATCCCAATACGCTGCATCCCCTCCATGCCCTCCGGCTCCATCAGGAAATCCATAGCAATCCGGGGCACTGTGGGTGTGGGTCGCTCCGATGAGAATATGATCTCCCGGGATCCAATCGACTTTTTCGCGCACTCGGTCCCCCAATACGGATGGAAAACCCAGAAAATCAGAAGAAACAAACACCACTTTCGTGCGGCCCAAGCCTATGGCCATGGCGCGCACACTCAGTGCGCCTCGACTTTCCTTTGCCGGATGCGAGGGCCCGATTCCTCCGGAAACCGGTAGCAAGGGAGAAGGAGTCACATCTCTCAATGCCACCCCCACTTCAAAACCTTGCTCCGATGCAGCTGTTGCGATACAGCATGCGATACCCAATAGAAGGTGCCGTAAACCAATCATGATCGAATCGGTAATGGATTCTTCGGGAATTTGCAACGGTTTCCCCCTGGCACGGATCTTCTTGCCTATCTTCGATACACCCTCGACGATGATCCCGTATGAAGCATTCAAGCTCAGGTATGGTGATCAGCTGCTGGATGATGGCCCTTTTCCTGGTTGCGGGCTGCAAACAGGAAAGCGTCTCCTCTGGACCCGAAAACCCCAACGCGGGTTCCCAGATGAAACGGGCAAATACCTCTCAGGGCCAAGAGGCCCCGGAAGATCCTTCCCTTCTGGATCCAGAGCCGCTCTACGAAGAAAGCGCGATTCTGTCGCCTGGGGAAAAGCAGTCGCTTCGACTGTATTGGCCACCGAACAAACGTTTCATCTATGAAACATCCGTCATCCAGCGCACCTCGGCCAATGATTCACCTCTGGCAGACATGATTCGGTCGGACGCCCAGCAACGGTTCACCTATGCGCTTCAAACCAGCCCTCCTGGACCCGACGGCATCCAAGTCATTCAAGTAACCTATCTTTCTGCCAAGCTGATGGTCGATATGGTAGGCAATGAGATGGCCTATGACAGCAAGCGAAAGACGGATACCGCGCAGGGTGGGGAGATCGATGAGGAGAACCCCCTCCGCGGACTCGATGCCCTCATGGGAGCGTCCATCCACATTGCCTTGGATGCGTCCGGAAAGATCCAACAAATCACTGGCACCGAAGCGCTCCTTGAACGACTGAGTCAAACCATCCCAGGCCAGCTGACATCTTTTTATGANGGNATGATNCAAGAGGACCAGATCCAACGGCTGGTTTCTTACNAATTTCTNCCANANNNTGAGGTTTCGGCGGCGGATCAATGGGAATCCAGCACAAGCCAGAGCATGCTTTTTGGGCAGGAAGCCACGCTCGACAAAAATTACACCTATCTCGGGACCTTGCCGGAAGANGAAGCAATGGCACATGCCATCAGCTTTTCCGAGGAAATCTCACCGAGATCCACTGGCGAGGATTCAGCCCTTCCTCTCATCATGAAGGGGGGACAAGGCAAGGGCGCCATTCTTCTGAGCAGGGAAAATCACATCCTCATCGCCTATCAATCCATTCAAAANCTTTCGGTCGGAGTCGACTTGCCNGCTGAGCTACTCGCNCAGATGCCCAAGGCAGGCGAGCTCGCTTTTCGCGTGATCCATTCCACACGCTTGCTGGAGGAGGAGGATCTTGCCTCAAGCCCATCGCCTTGAACCTCCCCAGGAAGGTTCAAAAAAACGCGGTGCCCTTTTCGAGAAGAGCACCGCGCAATAGATTCAATCAGCCACCGGTTTCTAAGCCTGAGAAATAAGCTGCCTGAGCACATAGGGAAGAATGCCCCCATGTCGGTAGTATTCGATCTCGATGTCGGTATCAATACGGCATCTCACAGGCACATCCTCGGAGCTTCCTGAAGCGCGCGTGATTCGCAGTGTCAACTCTTGTCGCGGTTGCAGTCCATCAGACAAACCAACGATGTCAAAGGTCTCTGAACCGTCGAGTTGGAGGGTTTGAACCGTCTGACCTTCCGGAAATTGCAAAGGCAACACTCCCATGCCAACCAGATTGGAACGATGGATTCTCTCAAAACTGGCAGCCACTACGGCGCGCACACCCAAAAGTCGCGTCCCTTTAGCCGCCCAATCTCGGGAACTGCCCGTTCCGTATTCGGCTCCCGCCAACACCACCAGCGGCGTTTGATCAGCCGCATAACGCTCCGAAGCCTCGTAGATACTGACTTGATCCCCTGATGGCTGATGGATGGTGACCCCACCCTCAACCCCGGGAACCATGAGGTTTTTGATACGAACATTCGCAAANGTACCTCNAGTCATGATGCGATCATTNCCGCGCCTCGAGCCATAACTNTTGAAATCAGCAACTGCCACTTGCCTGGATTCCAGAAAAGCTCCGGCTGGAGCATCTTTCTTGATAGCCCCTGCTGGGCTGATGTGATCTGTGGTGACACTATCACCAAAAATACCCAGAGCCCTGGCCCCTTCCAGAGACTGAATGGTTCCGGGCTCCATGTTGAAATCGGTAAAAAATGGAGGCTCCTGNATGTAGGTACTCGCCTCATCCCATTGATAGACATCCCCTGCGGTAGACGGGATGTCGTTCCATTTGGGATTCTGGTCTGCAAAATCAGTGTAGAGCTTTTGAAACACCTCAGGATCCATGGCCTGGGCAAACAAGGTTTTGATATCCTCCAGTGAGGGCCACAAATCTTTAAGAAAGACAGCCTGACCTTGAGAGTCCTCACCAATGGGCTCCTGAGTCATGTCAATGTCGACTCGCCCGGCCAGTGCAAACGCCACCACCAACGGGGGTGACATGAGGAAGTTCGCTTTGATGTTCTGGTGAACACGGGCCTCAAAATTGCGGTTTCCTGAAAGAACCGAAGCGGCTACAAGATCATGGCCCACTACCGTATCTTCAATCGGTTTGGAGAGTGGACCACTGTTGCCGATACAAGTCGTGCATCCATAACCCACAAGATTGAAACCCAATTGATCCAGATAGGTTTGAAGCCCTGCCTTGGAAAGGTAGTCACTCACCACACGTGAACCCGGGGCAAGCGAAGCCTTGACCGCAGGGTTGACCTTGAGTCCACGTTCGACCGCCTTCTTGGCCAAAAGGCCGGCACCCAGCATCACTCCAGGATTGGAGGTATTGGTGCAGCTGGTGATGGCGGCAATCAACACACTGCCATGATCCAATGAAAGATCTCGATCCGCATCCTTGAGAGAGATGGCGTCTGCTTCCAACGCTGAAGCGTCCTTGCCGAACCCTCCTTCCGAGACAGGCTTTGAAAAGGTGGCATCGAAGCTCTGTTTGAGGTCTGGCAGGGCAATACGATCCTGAGGTCGCTTGGGACCGGCCACACTGGGCCCCACCGATGCAAGGTCCAATTCAATGTCGGTGGAATAGTCAATGTCACCCTTGGCAGGAAGGCCAAAAAGCCCTTGAGCCCGGTAGTAGTTCTCGTAGGTCTGACAATGTTCTCCAGACCTCCCAGTGGCTTTCAAATACTGAACGGTTTCCTCATCGATGGGGAAGAACCCCATGGTGGCGCCGTATTCAGGGGCCATGTTGGCAATAGTGGCTCGATCGACCAGTGGCAGTGCCTTGGCNCCCGGCCCATAAAATTCCACAAATTTGCCAACGACTTTAGCAGCCCTGAGTTTTTCCGTGATGGTCAGGGCCAGGTCCGTTGCCGTGACGCCTTCCCTCAAGGCTCCTGTCAGGTGAACACCCACGACATCCGGTGTGAGAAAATAGACCGGCTGTCCCAGCATACCCGCTTCGGCTTCAATCCCCCCCACACCCCAACCTACCACACCCAAACCATTGATCATGGTGGTGTGAGANTCGGTGCCGACCAAGGTATCAGGATAGTAAAGGTCTCCTTGAGACAAAACCCCCTTGGCCAGGTATTCCAGNTTNACCTGATGAACAATCCCGATGCCAGGAGGCACNACCTTGAATGTATCAAATGCCTGCATTCCCCATTTGAGGAATTGGTAACGCTCACGATTGCGTNTGAATTCCTTGTCGAGATTGCGGTCCATGGCATCTNCGGANCCAGCAAAGTCAACCTGCACGGANTGGTCNACGACCAAATCCACAGGCACGAGGGGTTCGATCATTTTGGGATTTTTGCCCANGCGATGAACTGCCGATCGCATGGCAGCCAAATCCACCAACAATGGCACCCCGGTAAAGTCCTGAAGAACAATGCGGGCAACCACAAAAGGAATTTCAGAGGTTCTTTCCCCTTTGGCCTGCCATTGGGCCAGCTGACGCACACTCTCCTCAGGTACTTTGATACCATCGCAATTTCGGAGAACCGATTCCAGCACCAGACGAATGGAGACTGGCAGTCGAGAGATGGCGCCCACACCAGACTCTTCAAGGGATGGGAGACTGTGATATTGGCCCTGAGCTCCATTACCGAGTGTAAAAGAGCGGAGTGATTGAAATGTATTGTGACTCATAAGTGAAAGTTACCCTAGCACCGAAAACGGTCTGGCGGGCAGCGTTAAACTGTAAACCAGACCAACATGCGAATCCCCCTCTTGAAAGTCAAGCCACAGGTCCAAGGAGGTTTTGCTCTAGAGATGAGAGGCAGGCTTCATGCCCAGTCTGGACTGAATTCCGCGGGATCCATCTAGGATATCCACCCACCCAGCCTTGATTTGAAATCATTCACAGGTTACCTACGACCATGGCAAAGGCTATCGATATCAAGCTTCAGGAAGGCGATCCAGCGCCATCCTTCCACTCAATCAACCAACATGAGCAGTCCATTGGCCTCAGTGACTTCAAGGGCAAGCACGTCATCCTCTATTTCTACCCAAGGGACAATACACCGGGTTGCACCAAGGAAGCCTGCGCTTTTCGCGATGCATTTGCCCAACTTGAATCGATGGGAGTCGTGGTTTTGGGCGTGAGCTGTGACAATGTGTCCTCCCACCAGAAGTTCATTTCGAAATTCGAACTCCCTTTTGATCTTTTGGCGGACACCTCACAGGAAATCGTGAAGGCCTATGGTGTCTGGGGCCCCAAGCAGTTCATGGGCAAAACGTTTGATGGCATTCATCGAGTTTCTTTCTGGATCAACCCAGAGGGCCTGATTGAAAGGATTTGGACCAAGGTGAAGCCCGATCTCCATGCCACAGAGGTGATCGAGGCCATCAAAGCCTTCGAATAGGGACAGGCATTTGGATGGGGTTACTGTCGCCTGAGCCGACTCAACTTTTTGAGAAGGGAATGCCTTTGGAGAGATGGAGAAGGTTGTAGAAGTAGCCACAGCAGGACAAAGGAAATCACCAGAGCCATGCAGGCCAGAAGGATCTTTGCAAACTTCAACAAGATGACAATGAGGCTGAGCGAAGTCATAAACCCTCCTCAAGGATGACGCCTGGAAAGAAAGGAAACGGCGATTCCCATGATGCAACCGGCGACCAGACCCGCGACATGCGCCGTGTTGGCCACACGCATGCCCGTCATCGATTCAATGGAGCCGGAGATACCGAGAAATACCCACAGCAACATCATGAACACAACGCCCTGCGGTAAGCGCATGCCCGCGCGCGGGTCGAATCGACCCTGCATCCAAATATAACCAAGCATGCCAAAGACGACCCCTGAAATGCCCAAAAACAAGGGGCCACTCATCCAGTATTGGGCCAGATTGGAGACAACTGCCGTCCAGAGTAACACCCCCATGAACCTGCGCGGTCCCTGGCGATATTCGATCACACTCCCCAGATCCTTGAGCCATAGCAAATTGAAAAGGATGTGGATAAAATTACCGTGCATGAAAATGGGTGTTACTAGACGCCACACCTCTCCACGAAGCACCTCGGGGAGGCCGATAGAACCACCGCCTGGTTTCATCCTGGAAATCGAAAGCCAGTAAAAGAGGGACTTGTAAACTTCGTCCCCAAGACTCTGCATCAGAAAGACGATACCGCACAGCACCATGATCCCCAAGGTCCAGCGCCCCATGGGAAGGCGCAAAGTGGATTGCATTGCCTGGGCACCTTGCTCCATTTTTTGGGCATAGGCCCGCTGCTCCATGGCTTTTTGGACGCGTAGGTCCTTGGCCCGAGCGGCCTCCGCACCAAACCTGGGATTGGATGGGTCCTTCAGAAACTGCTCGAGAAAGACCTTGGCCGGATCCAAATGATCCTCTGAAAGAATCCAAATTTCCCATAGGTCACTTCCCCCGGAACGATCCAGACGATTATCCACTCCTTGAGCATAGAGATAATCTCCAAACAAATGAGCTGGGTCCGAACCTTGGATGTGTCCTATGAGTCGCATTGGGGTAGAATACTATCGAATTCCGAGTCGTTGTGACCGATCAAGTCACCTTCACCCACATTGGAAGAATTTCCAGGTGCTGGCCAGTAAAAGAGAGCAGCACTAGGGCTCGACATCTGCGTTTGNNNCCTCTNGNCAATCAATCCTCATCTTGAAAAAGCCGGCGGCGTCCTTTGAAAAGTCCACGGGCAAGCTCAATAATCCTTTTTCATCTTTTTTCTCCGATGAGTTGGCCATAAGCGTTCCCGAAGCATTGGATGTCGCCTTTGAATCAAACTCCAAATTCCAGGAAAGCTCACCCGAGCCAGGGTTGGGGAATTGTAAGGTGCTGCCCTCGGA
>NYYT01000087.1 GCA_002686885.1 Pedosphaera sp. | reverse complement strand
TCGGAATTGGGTGTTATTGCTCAGCTGCATCAGTCGACTTTGACGGACACCATTAGGGGGGAATTAGGGATATCCGACCCGATCGACACGACATTTAAAGGTTCAGCAGGAGTGAGAGCCATGCCGGAAATATCCCAGATATATAGTGGTGATGACTTTAAGCAAAAGGTGATCTTTTTGGGCAAAGGAGAGGTCACGCATGCAAAATTGCATCATAGAAAAATCGGGTCCTCAGGATCCTTTTCCGTTCAAGCTCTCAAGCCCATTCATGAGAGTCCCCATGTGATGAGGGCCTCATTGGTCAAACCGGGCTATGACTTCGAATACTACATCACCGGCGTGATCGATGGACAGGAAGTGATCTATCCAGTGACAGGAGGAAAAGAACCCGCAAGCATCCATCAAACCGTCATCATAACGCCTTTTTGAAAAGGGCGACTTTGCTCCTCTTTGCCAGCCGAGACCTTCACCTGATTCTTGAGTGCAAAACGGGCCATCGATGGACACCTCGGGTGGTTCGAAATCAAACCTAGGCCGTCTGTTTGTTTTGTTTCCACCTTTGATGAATGCCCAAGCATGCGGTCATCCCCAGGCACGCCCAATGAAAAAGGCGGCCCCATGAAGGATAATAAGTGGGTGCCTTCCAGCCAATGGGGATCTGGAATGTCTGAAAGCCTCGTTCGTAGGGGGAAGTTTCGGAAGATAGGGCAACCCCCTGAATTTGCCCTAGAGGGTCGATCCAGCAACTGAGGCCGTTGTTGCCACTCCGGACCATGGCAAGGCCTGTTTCAATGCAGCGAAAGGCGGCCAGGTTGGCGTGTTGGAACTGGGCAGCACTTTGTTGGAACCAACCGTCATTGGTCAGGTTGACGAGAAGGGGAGAGGGGCTTTTGATGGCGTCAAGGGATAGCGCAGGCATCACATCTTCGAAACAAATCAGTGGGTAAAGAAACACTTTGGGTTCCTGCATTTCCATGGTGATGGGCGTCTGGCCCGCTCGATAGCTGCTCTGGATGGGAGACAGGCTCTTGAGCCAGGGCCATGTGTCCGCCCATGGAACGTACTCGCCAAACATCACCAGGTGGCGCTTTCGGTATCTCCCCGCCAGTTGGCCATCCGGGCCGACAAGAAAGGCCGCGTTGTAATAGGCTGGGCCGGCCGGAACTTCCGGCAAAACGTCGACATCCGTTGTGTTGAAACACAACCAGGAACCATGCTTTTCAAGCAAGTCAAAGGTCGGTTCCAGACTCTGATTGCCTGGGTACGCACTTTCTGGCCACAAGATGAGATCGGGGTTTGTCTGAAGGGCGGCCTCGGTAAGGTTCTCAAGGACAGTCATTTTTTCAGCGCCTTCCCCTGATTCCCAAATCAGGGTTTGGGGAAACGCAGGCTGGATAGCGGCGACCAGAAAGCGTTGCTCCGGTCTTGTCTCCACGGTGGTACGAATGCGCCAATAGCCATAAAGGTGGCACATGCCAAGAACCACAACGGGAAGGAGGACATCCGGTATCCATACCCAGGGTTTCGGAGAGCGAGAGCGCAGGCGACAAAGACCCATACAGGTAGCAAGGGAAAGCCATACCATGACCCAGGAAATCATGGTCACGCCTCCCATGGAGGCTGTTTGGGCCAGAAGCGACCAAGGGCGTTGCGTGCTCCCCAAGATGAGCCAGGGAAATCCCGTGATCAGTGAGGAGACCATCCATTCGGACAGAACCCAGAGGTTGGCTCCCATCAAGGCAACGACTTGAGCGCGTAGCAGAGACCACGAGCGAATCGTCTCGAGCATGGAAACGGAATCTGCCTTGGTAGTGGGGCGCCAAAACCATCCAAAGAGCCAGGCCCAAAGCAAGGGAAAGAGGGAACAATAAAGAGACAAGGCAAGCCAACCCGCCAAGGCACCGGCGGCATGTGGCATGTAACGCAACCAGTGAAGCGTGCATAAGGCATGCGCGAGGCTGGCAATCCATGTCAGCAACAAGCCGCGCCCAGTCTTGTTGTGACCCCCAAGCCACCAGAGCAGTCCGGGGACACACCATGCCAGCCCGTGGAGATCCCATCTCGGATAGGCCAGTGACCACAGAGCGCCGAGAAAGAGAGCCGCCAGGCGTGAAAACCATGGGCTTGCTTTTTTCGCTGCATCCATGAGGGGAGGGTTCAGCGGATATTCAGAGCGATTCCCGACGATAGGCTTCAGCCAGCAGGGTGATCGGGTGTACGATCCTCATGGACAAGCCTCGATCTTTGGCCCCATTTTGGATTTGAAGCAGGCAGCCAGGGTTGCCAGTTGCCACGATGGTCGCTTTCGACGCCTCGATATGATCCAATTTTCGCTGCAAGAGTTGATCAGCTGTTTCGGGTTGGACAATGTTGTAAATGCCTGCACTCCCGCAGCACCAGTTGCTTTCGGCGAGTTCCTTGAGTTCCAGCCCAGGAATGCAACGCAGCATGTCCCGCGGTTGGCTCGTGATCTTTTGGCCGTGGGCAAGATGACAGGCTTCGTGATAGGTGACCACTTGAGCGGTGTTGTCTGAAGAGTTGGCGGGCGGGCGTACCCCAATGATCCCGAGCCATTCATGAATGTCCTTGACGCGCTGATCCCAGAGGGTTGCCTTTTCAGCATAAACTGGATCCTCTTTGAGCAGTCCATGATAATGCTTGAGGTGAGAACCGCAGCCTGCCGCGTTGGTGATGATGGCATCGAAGGTTTCAGGGGGGAATTGATCGATCATGCGTTTGGCCATGGTTTGAGCCATGCTCCATTCACCATTGTGAGCGTGCAGTGAGCCGCAGCAATGCTGCTCGGGAGGGGTGATGACTTCACATCCGTTAAGTGTCAACACCTCGGCAGTGTCTCGGTTCACATCGCTGAAAATGAGATCCTGAGCGCAGCCGGTCAGTAAAGCTACCCGGTAGCGTTTTTGCGTTTTTGCTGCAGAGGTCCATGGGACGAGTTCATGGGAAAAATGCGACTGAATGGTCGGCGTCATTTTCTCCATGTCCCGTAGTCGCTTGGGCAGCAGCTTGAGCAACCCGCTTTTGCGGATCAAACCCTGGAGACCGGAGCGTTGGTAGAGTCTCAGAACGCTTCCGAGAAATTGCAGCCGCCTCTGATCTTCGAAAAGCCATCCGATGGTCCAGCGGCGGATGAACGAGCGTGAAGGGTTTTTCAGAACGCCCTTGGATTCGACCTCCGCGCGAGCGTGCTCGAAAAGTTCGGCATAATTCACACCGGCTGGACAGGCGGTCATGCAGGCCAGGCATCCCAGGCAGTAATACATTTCTTCCCCAAAACTCGGACTGACCTCTAGTTCTTCGTCGGCAATGGCCCTCATGAGGGCAATGCGTCCTCTAGGGCTGTGTTTCTCTAGCTTGGTCAGGTCGTAGGTCGGACAGGTGGGAAGACAAAGCCCACAATGCATGCACTGCTGAACCACGGAATAATCCAGACCTTGGAGGTGGTTTTTGGAAGGGCTGTGAGTGGTGTCTTCCATAGAAGTGTGCGATGTCATGAGTCGATGGGAAGGGTTTTCTGAGATCATTCCTCGAGGGCATTGTTTTTTTCATCCTCCTTGAGGAACTGCACCATCTTCAAAAAGAAAAAAGCGGCCATACTGACAAACATCAGCGCGATGATCACGCCGATCATGACTTCTTTGAATTTCTCTGCCGAAATCCCTCTCAAGCTGAGGGTCAGAGCTGTGAAGATCCCGACCGCAGAGGTCACCATGAAAAAAATCAGCCCCTTTTTCTTTCTTTGAGACACATTGGCTTCATCGCTTTTGTCAAAGATGATGCGGTGCATCCACCAGTTGATGGAGGCTCCCAACAGAGCGAAAACAAAGGTCCATAGGTTGATGGAAAAAATCAGTGTTGGATTGATCTGCTGGATGGAAGCGGCAAAGCCGGATCCAGCGCCTATCGAAAAAGTGGAGGCGACTAGTACCAGTTTTTCGAAGGAGGTATCCTCTTGCGGGGAGTTGATGCCTGGCTGGGACATGTCGAAGGATTCAGTCAAATATTTTCCCGGGATTCAAAATACCATGGGGATCGAAAGCACGCCTGACTTCCTTGAGAACGCGCATCTGAACCTCACCCGCAAAATCAGGGAGGAATCGTTTTTTGGCAATGCCGATTCCATGCTCTCCGGTAATCGTGCCACCGACCCGGATGGCTTCCTTGAAAATCTCCTCGAAGGCGCACTCAATCCGATGCATTTCCGACTCGTTGCGCTCATCGGTCAGGAAGGTGGGGTGCAAGTTGCCATCACCCATATGGCCAAAGGTTCCGACTTTGAGTTGGTGCTTCTCCGCAACCTCCGCAACGAAACGAATCATGTGACCTAGTTCACTCCGCGGCACGGTGGCATCTTCCAGGATGGTCGTCGGTGAAAGCCTTGCCAGGGCCGAAAAGGCACTGCGCCGTGCACTTGCCAGTTGCGTGGCCTCGGCTTCGTCTTTGGCGACGCGGATTTGATCGCAATCGTGCGCGCGACAAATGCTCTCCATCTTCTCAGCCTCCTCGGCCACCACCGCCGGGTGACCATCGGTTTCAATGAGAAGGAGTGCTTCGCAGTCCAGAGGCAGCCCGATTTTCGCAAAGTCTTCAACACAGTGAATGGTCGTGCGATCGAGGAACTCCAAGGTGCAGGGTATGATTTGGGCCGCAATGATCGCTGAAACCGCTTCGGCGGCACGATCCATCTGCTGAAAGGTGGCCACCATGGTGCGTTTGGACTGAGGTTTGGGAATGAGGCGCAGGAGGACTTTGGTGATAATCCCCAAGGTGCCTTCTGAACCAATAAAAAGATCCTTCAGGGAATATCCGGCGACATCCTTGACGCATTTGTTCCCCAAGTAACAAATGGATCCGTCGGGCAGGACGACCTCAAGGCCCATGACATAGTTTCGAGTGACACCGTATTTCAGGCCGCGTAACCCACCGCTGTTTTCGGCCACATTGCCACCAATGGTGGAAATTTTCATGGAACCTGGATCGGGTGGATAGAAAAGGCCGGCTTTTTCGGCTGCTTCGGCAATGGCAAGGGTGGTGACCCCTGGTTCGACCTCCAGCGTGAGGTTGGCGGCATCCAAATCAAGGATGCGGTTCATTTTGACGCTGCAAAGAACGATGCATTGATGGGATGGGAGGCTGCCCCCACTCAATCCTGTTCCAGAGCCACGCGTCACGACGGGAATTTGGTGCTCCTGCGCCAACTTCAGAACGCCAGAAACTTGCTCCGAGTTGTGAGTGAACACCACACATCCCGGCAGTCCCTTGAGGGCCGCGGTGCCATCGAAGGAATAGGGGATGAGGTCTTCCTTCTGGGTGAGTACTTCCTGAGTTCCAACGATGGCCTCTAAGGACTTCAGAATGGCTGGATCAAGTGAATTCATGCACAAAGGAGCAGATTGGATAATGGTCTCCGGCAGGTCAATGAACTTTCTTGATCCCTCCTTGCGGGCGTGTTGCAATGCGCTCATGTCGCTCAGCGAGGAATCCAATCATCTGCAGGCTCTGCTTGTGGTAGGTAATCGAAGTCAGGAATCCACTACTCGATCGGTGGTGATGCATTTGGGGCAACAAATGGCTGCCTTGGGCTGCCAGGTGGAAACCTTCGATTACGCCCAGGAAGATTTGCCCCTTTTTGATGTAAGCACCGCCTTTTCAGGGCCCGTTTATGCGTCGCTTAAAAAGCGAGTCCTCCAAGCGGATGTGATCGTGCTGGGGACCCCGGATTATCACGGCAGCATGAGCAGTGCCCTGAAAAACTTTTTGGATCACTTTTGGAAGGAATTTGCCGGCAAACTTTTTGGATCCATCGTGGGTTCACATGAGAAGGGTCTGACGGTGCATGATCAGATTCGGACTGTTTTGCGGCAATGCTATGCCTGGAGCCTTCCCTACGGTGTCAGTTTCATGGACAAAGCCGATTTAAGTGAAGGAGCCGTTTCTTCTGAGGGTCTGACCAAAAAACTGGATGGCATGGCGCATGATCTTTGTGCCTACGGAAAAGTGCTGGCTGCCCAGCGTCGATCCGATTTGTCTGGTGAAGGTCCCGGCTTTCTTGACCATTATCGATCTGCCTGAAATCTTCGAGTGATCCTTGGTTCTATTTCTGAGTCATGCATTCCAAACAAAATGATATTGCCCTGTGGGTCGAAAACCATGCCCGGCTCTTTGCTGAGGGTAAACAGCTTGCGCACGGACAATGGGATCCCCCGGAACGCCCCAAAGTGACGCCGGATGCGCCCAAAGCGCTGATCTTTTCGCCGCATCCGGACGATGAGTGCATTATCGCAGGCTTACCCCTGCGTTTGCTCAAGCAATCCCGGTTTCAAGTGATCAACGTGGCGGTCACTCAGGGAAGTAACCGTGATCGTCAGGCAGCTCGTCTCGAGGAATTACGGGCGGCGTGCCACTACATGGGATTTGGTTTGATAACATTGGATGAGCGCGGTCTAGAGAGTGTCCATGCCAAGCGCCGGTCCGCCGATCCTGAATCCTGGCAGCGGGATGTCCTTAAGATCACCGAGATCTTGGAGGAGCAGGCGCCAAAAGTCATCTTTCTACCCCATGAGCACGATTGGAATTCGACCCACATTGGGGTGCACTGGTTGGTCATGGATGCCTTGAGCCACTGGAAGGGTGCCTCTGAGGTGGTCGTGGTGTTGACCGAATACTGGGGAGCCATGGACCATCCTAATTGGATGGTGGCCTCGGACCCGCAAGATGTCGCAGAAATGGTGGCGGGTACTTCTTTTCATGTGGGAGAGGTCACGCGGAATCCCTTTCATCTGATNCAACCGGCATGGATGCTGGATAACATGCGCCGTGGCAGCGAACTAGTGGGAGGGCAGGGGCAGCAGGCTCCTGACTTCACTTTTGCCACTTTGTATCGAGCTTGCCGGTGGCGCCAGGGTGGCCTGGAACCGCTTTGGCCCGGTGGAAAACAGCTTTCTCTGGATGCTTCCCCAGCCGAGGCGCTTGAGATGGCGTCTCAGGCTGGCTGATGGGGGCGCCTTTTTAAGGATCTAAAAGGAAACGAGGTCCACCAGTTCCCTGACCCGTTGGTCAATGTCCTGGCGGGTGGTTTGCGTGGTGGTGGTGACCCCGAAGCCCTCGCAGCAGAAGGAGGCGGTAACGCTTCCATGAATGATGGCCTGCCTTAAGTGGCTTTCGATGTCGCCTCCTTTTTCTGCCAGGTAGCCGAGCATGCCCCCCACAAAGGAATCGCCCGCACCGGTGGGATCGATCACGGTTTTGAGGGGGAATGCCGGGGCGACAAACAAACCCTTCGGTCCCGAAAGAATGGCTCCATGTTCCCCTTTTTTCACGATGATGTAGCGAGGACCGAATCGATGCATTTCCTGAGTGGCCACTACCAGGTTATCCTCTTCCATGAGCTGTCTGGCCTCGCTGTCATTGAGAACCAGGCAATCGACTTCCTTGAGCAGTGCCTCAAGCTCCTGTCTTGCGATGTTGAGCCATAAGTCCATGGTATCTGCCACGACGAACTGGGGTGATTTCAGTTGCTTCAGGACATGATGTTGGAGCTGAGGGGCACAGTTGGCCAAAAGGACATATTGGCTCTCGGCAAGGGAGGATGGTACCGAAGGCATCCAATGCTCGATGACTCCAAGGTCGGTCTCCAAAGTCCGTCGATTGTTCATGTTCACTTCGTATTCTCCCTCCCAGTGAAAGGTATTACCCTTTGAACGCTCCAATCCACTCAGGTCAATCCCGTGTTTCTCATACAGAGCGGTATATTCCGATGGGAAATCATCTCCCACCACACCCATGAGTTGGGCCGGCGCAAAAAAGCTGGCCGCGATGGCGGCATGACTCGCGGATCCTCCCAGGAGTCGAGGGTTTTCTTGATGGGGTGTTTTGATAGAATCCAGGGCAGTCGTGCCGACAATTAACAAGCTCATGATAGGATGAATGTCCCGATGGACATTGGCAGAGGGTTATAAACGGCTCAGGAATTGGGTTCAATGGTTTTGGTGAGGAAATCCCTATAGTTTCCCGAGGCAATGGGAATGAGTTGGTCAATGGCTTGATTCCAGTAATACATCCATGCCTGGCAAGGGAGGTGGTGATCCCGGTAAACTGTGGTGGGTACCCGCACGAAAAGGGATGTTCCTCGCTGGGAGGGGTTCCAATCTTCGTAGGCATCGAGCTGAGGTAGGTGGAGTTCCGGTTCTTTCAGTGCGTAAAGTTCCCCAAAGATACGCTCCTGCCGATTCAAGCCGCATACCGCACAGGGGTAGGCTGAAGGGTGATAAAAGAGTCTTCCGTGAGCGGTCGCAGGTCCTTCGAAGGAAGCATGAGACTCCAAGAGGTTGGCAAAGTCATTCTTCATGCCCAGCATGAGTGTGCCATAAACAAACAGGTAGCGAAGTTCCTGCATCCCATCAGGCCTGGGTTCTGAAGGATGGGACGTTGCCATCATCAGTGTTCGTAGCTTGTTTCTTGATCTTTGGAAAGGCCAATTCTAGTNTGTATGGAGTATGACTTCCCCAGTTTCAGCGCAATTCCGGAATTCTATTCTCATGGCCGTCCTCATCGCATCTTTCGGGTGCCCTGATGTGCGGTCGGCAACCCTTCCTGAAGGTGTATGGGTCAGGGAAGGATACACTTTGTCCATCGCAGAGGACTCCATCCAGAAGCCTCGCTTCATGGCCTTTGATGACAAGGGTGGCCTTTTTGTGAGTGTGCCCAGCCAGGGAAAAATCTTCCGATGTGTGGACGCGGACAGGGATGGTGTTTATGAATCCAAAACGGTTTTTCTGGAGGGGTATGAATCAGGCCAGATCCTTCAAGCAGTGCAATACCATGAAGGGTCCCTGTGGTGCGCTGACATGACTCATATCTACCAGGCAACCGATCAGGATCAGGACGGCAAGGCGGACAAGGTTCTTGAAAGGGTTGGCCCGGATCAACTCCCCATCAGTGGAGGAGGGCACAAATGGCGTGCCTTGTTGATTCATGATGGATTGATCTACACTCACGTGGGGGATCAGGGCAACGCCACCGATGAGCCCATCACGACCAATGATCGCAAGAAAATTTGGACCTTCCAGATGGATGGAAGCTCCAAGGAGCTATTCGCCACGGGTATTCGAAACACGGAAAAGCTTGTCGTGCGACCGGGCAGTGATGAGATCTGGGGTGTGGATCATGATATCGACACCCTGGCCACAAAGATGGAATCCAAAAAACCAGAGTGGGGGCAGCCCATCACCGATCACAACCCTCCTGCAGAGCTCAACCATTATGTGAAGGGTGGCTTCTATGGGCACCCATACATTTTGGGTAAGAACATGCCTAACCTCAATTTTCTGGACCACCCCGATTTGCTTGAAATGGCATCGAAAAACGTGATTCCCGAATGGCTTTTTCCGGCTCATTGCTCTGGCAATGGCATGTGTTTCCTTGAGGGAGATCAGTTGCCGGGGGGGCAAGGGGATGCCGTAGTGGCTTTTAAAGGAGGTTGGAATGCCTCCCAAAAGGTAGGTTACTGCGTCTCACGTATTCTCTTTGAATTCGGCCATCCCTATGGCGAGCAGAAATTGGTGAACTTCCTGAAGGATGGAAGCGAAATCCTTGGCCGCCCCACCGATTGTGTTGAAGCTCCCGATGGGTCCATTCTTTTTTCCGATGATTCAAAGCACCGCATTTACCGCCTCCGCTATACGGGGAAATGAACGGAGGTGACGAGAAACTTTCCACGCCATGATGTGAAGGTGCTTCGGTACGCTTGCCACGGCCTGTCCGGTGGTTTAATAATGCCCTCTTATGTTGGATATTCGGTGGATTAGGGAGCATAGCGACGAGGCCAAGAAACGACTGGCCTCACGCCACGGTGGTGAGGATGCCAAGGTGGATGAGCTGTTGGAGCTGGATACAAGGAGACGTGCATTGCTCACCGAGGTGGAGCAGCTGAAGGCCGAGCGAAAGGCGGCGTCCAAGGAAATCGGCGCCTTGATGGGGCAAAAAAAACTCGAGGAAGCTGAAGCACGCAAGTTGGAGACCAAGGAGTTGGGCGATCGCATCACCCAGCTCGACAAGCAGGTCCATGAAACCATTGAGGCTCAGGATGCCATTCTGCTGGCGCTTCCCAACATGCCTCACCTCAGCGTTCCGGAGGGAGCCTCGGAGGAGGATAATCCGGAGATTCGTCGATGGGGCAGTCCTCTGAAGGTTGATTTTTCTCCCAAATCTCATGTTGAACTGTGTGAACAATTGGAACTGGTGGATTTTGCGCGAGGTGCAAAACTTTCGGGAAGTGGTTTCCTTCTTTACAAAGGATGGGGGGCCCGTCTGGAACGAGCATTGATCCAATTTCTTCTGGACCTTCACACCCGAGAGCACGGCTACACCGAAGTCTCTCCTCCATTTGTTGTCAGCCCGGAATGCATGACAGGGGTCGGACAGTTTCCCAAATTCTATGATCAGGCTTATGCCGTGCAGGAGGGGCAGGATGGTTCGACTTTGGGCAAGCTCTATCTCATACCGACTGCCGAAGCTCCGGTGGCAAACATCCACCGTGAAGAGTTACTCAAGGAAGAACAATTGCCTATCTTTTACTGCGCTTACAGCCCTTGTTTCCGTGCTGAAGCGGGCGCCGCAGGGGTGGGAACCCGAGGCATGATACGGGTTCACCAATTTGATAAGGTTGAGATGATCAAGATCGTCCCAGCTGAAGAGGGGTATGCGGAATTGGATCACATGGTCGCAAATGCCGAAAAGGTATTGCAGCTGCTTGGGCTTCACTATCGTGTCATCCTGCTTTGCACCGGTGATATGGGATTTGCCAGTGCCAAGACCTTCGACATCGAGGTGTGGGCACCGGGGCAGGGGAGTTATCTGGAAGTGTCCAGTTGCTCCAACTGTGAAGACTATCAGAGCAGGCGGATGAATCTTCGATACAAGAATCGCGAAGGGAAAAATGTGTTTCCGCATTTGCTCAACGGCAGCGGTACTGCCCTTGCGAGGCTTTTTGTGGCCCTGATTGAAACCCATCAACAGCAAGATGGATCCATTCACATACCGGAGCCTCTCAGGCCTTATCTTGGGGTCGATGTGATTCCTGCAAACTCATGAGATGGGTCACTGGCATCGAGGCTTTTGGATATGGTGAAGGGTGAGGCAAGTTCAACACGAAGCCTTCCCGCTTCGATGCACATCATGCAAGTCGCCGGGGAGTGTCTTCCATACTCCAAGACCGGCGGCCTTGCTGACATGGTCGGGGCACTGGCAAAGTCTCTGGCGGGTCAGGGGCATCGCATTACCGTGGTGACGCCGCTTTACAAGGCGTGTCAGCTGGACCTTGCGGAGACCACTCTCATGGACTGGGACCTCNAGATCTGGATGGGTGGAGAACTTATCAAGGGCCGCGTGCGTCACCTGGAAGTGCACTCCAATCTGCACGTCCTGTTCATCGAGCAACCCGAGTTTTTTGGACGCGAGGGTCTTTATGGAGAGGGTGGGGCTGACTATCCGGACAATTCCCATCGCTACACATTCTTTTGCAAGGCCTGTGCGAACCTGGCGCGTTATTGGCCCGAACCACCCCAGCTGATTCATGTTCATGACTGGCAAGCGGCTCTGGTGCCTACCTTCGTGGATCACCAACACCTGTATGAGGGTTGGGCTTCACCTCCGAAAACGATCCTGACCATTCATAATCTGGCTTATCAAGGAAACTTCCCTGGTAAGACTTTTGAGCTTTGCCACTTGCCCGAGAGCTACTTTCGTTCTGAGACAGGGGAATTTTTTGGTCAAATGAGTTTTCTGAAATCGGGCATGGTTCACGCGGATGCTTTGACAACCGTCAGTCCCACCTATGCCAGGGAGATACTGACCCAAGACTCGGCCTGCGGGATGGAGGGAATCCTCAACCATCGGAAACAAGACCTCCACGGCATTCTCAATGGCGTCGACTATGATGATTGGCAAACCGAGAACAATCCCTTTCTCGACCATGCCTACGGGCCTCAACAGCTCGACGGAAAGGCGCAACAAAAAGCCCTGCTGCAAGCAAAGCTGGATCTGGTGGTTTCTGACAAGATCCCGCTTTTTGGTCTTGTCAGTCGGCTTGTGGATCAAAAGGGAATGGATATTCTTCTGCCGGCTCTCAATGCCACCCTGGATCGCGGTTTTCAGGTGGCACTTTTGGGGACAGGCATGCCTCACTATCAGGAGGCGCTTGAACGCCTGGCTTCTCGATTTCCCAAGCAAGTCGCTGTCACCATCGGTTACAGCAATGCCCTGGCTCACCAAATTGAAGCTGGAAGCGATTTTTTCCTAATGCCCTCACGCTTTGAACCCTGTGGCCTCAATCAGATGTACAGCCTCCGTTATGGGAGTGTGCCCATCGTTCGCAACATTGGAGGGCTTCGCGACTCGGTGACCGGGTTGCAGGAGGATCCCCAACAGGCTGACGGAATCAAATTTCAGGCATTCAGTGTGAGTGCCTTGATTGCGGCCGTGGAGGAAGCCTTGAAGTTATTTGAGGATCCACCTCGTCTCAAAGGGGTGAGGCAGCGCGGCATGCAGAAAGATTTTTCATGGGATCTGACATCGGGTGCCTATCTCGACCTGTATCGATCCCTGTTGAAGAAAAAGGCCTAAAGACTCTGATAGGAAGTTGCTGGGTCGCCCCCTCGC
Source organism: Pedosphaera sp. (assembly GCA_002686885.1). GTDB lineage: Bacteria > Verrucomicrobiota > Verrucomicrobiia > Limisphaerales > AAA164-E04 > UBA7971. Next base: position 20,120 of record NYYT01000087.1, on the reverse strand, counting down.
TGAGGGAAATCAGAGGTTGACGGGGTGGGTCCGCTACGGAGTCTTTTCAGCGGGAGCAGGCGATTCCACATCGGATGCGGTGTCCTCTGGCCTGCCAGGTCTCTCACCTTCACTCCGGTGGGGGCCTTCATTTCTTCTTCTGGGCCCACCTTCACGGTTGGGGCCGCGTCCCATCCCTGGCCCGCGGGAGCCAGGGCCTCTAGAGCGCCTTGTCTTGATGATTTCTTCAAAGTCGGTCGCCTGCTCGTCGGTTAAATGCCCCTTGATGTTTGCATGGACCTGCGAGAATTCCTGCTCAATTTTGGGCCGCATTTCCTTCATGATGGCATCCATACGAGCTTGGCTTTCAGTCAGTAAGGTCCTGATGTTGGTGCGCTGGGTTTCGGTGAGCTGGAGGCGCTCCCCGAAACGTTCGATGAAATCATTCATACGTGGTCCGCGCGGGATGGGTTCCCTGCGAGTGCTCGGTCCCGGTTCCTTGCTGGAATCCGACCAGAAGAGTCCTGTCACCAGTCCTGCAGCGAAAATCACGGAAGTCGCGAAGATGATTTTCCAGGAGGCGTTCATCACCATGTCTCTTCAAGAGACTGCAATGGTTGGGCCATGGTCCATTGAAGCTCACTGGCCAGCAGTTCTTCTGAAGTGACCATGTCGGCATTGCCGTTGAGCGATGCCCAGAAGGTCGTGCAGAGCATCAGGGCCAGACAGGGCACCGTGGCTTTCCACAAACCCAAAGCCCAAAAAGTCCCTGCATCCACGGGGCGGATGGATTGAATTTGGGCCATGATCCGTTTTTCGAAGGCATAGGGCGAGGAGGGGTCCTCGGGTATCCTTCGAGCCGCTCGGATCAGGCGTTCAAACATGTCGTTGCGGTTTTTCATAGGTTTGGTCATTGAGTCAAGGAGTCTTTGTTGACTCCGTTTATTATTTAATAAGCATCCAGGTTGATTTTTTCCAGCAACTTACGCATTTCTTTTCGAGCTCTGAAGGCCCGCACCTTGACCAGAGCCGTGGACCAGCCGGTCAGTTGGGCGATTTCCTTGACCGATTTTCCCTCGATTTCCTGGAGGGTCAAAACCAATCGAGAGGCCGGTTTCAAGGCATCCAAAAGGTTGTGGACGAGAGCTTTGGCTGCTTCCCTTTGATGGCGTGCATCGGTTTCATCCTCTCCGCATACTTCCAGTAAGTCGAAATCCTCTTTTTGAATGTCGGTGAAGGAAGCCATTCGGCTTCGCTGATGCTTCCTGAGGTAGTCGTAGCATGTGCGAATGGCAATTTTTATGAGCCAATGCTCGAAAGGTGCGTCCATCCGGTAAGTATCCAATTTCCGGAATGCCTTGATGAAAATCTCCTGGACGATGTCCTCGACTTCGCTTTCCTTGCGCGCATACTTACGCGCTGTGGCAAAAACCCGTCCCTGATAAGTTCTGATGAGAGACTCAAAGCCAGCGGTGTTGCCTCCCAGGATGTCTGAAATGAGTGCTTCCTCCGAGGAACGATCCGAAAGCGGTGTCCCCAGGTGCGTCATTTCAGAGAATAAAACGCTGGCCTGCAATAGGTTACCTGTGAGTAGCATGGGCTTTTCCAAGGCGTTGACGGGTCGTTTCTTCGAAACACCGACTCCTTACTTTCTTTCAGACGTTTCACGAACTTCTTTGGTTACAGAGAGACACACTTTTATCGACCTTCCCCCAAGGTCTCGTAATAAGTGCGGACCAAATCGCTGTAGGCATCGGGCACTGGATCTCTGTCCACAGGAACAATGGCTTCCTTGGACGTCCTCTTACTGAGTTCCTCCTGAACGCGTTTTCGAACCTCGTAGAGAGGTTTTTCGATTTGGAGCTGGACCAGGTCCCATTTGGGTTCCTCTCCGCCATCCCGAGCTTCCCTGCGAATGGCTCTGGCTCGGTCTCGAATGGCTGCAATATCATTTTGCAGTTCAGGCACATCAACCATTTCTTCAGCCTCTCGCAAACCGTCGGTCCACTCACGGAAACTGTTTCCGCCCATGGGGCCTTGATCTGCGTTCGATCCTCCCTCGCCGCCGGTTCCCTGATTTCGCCAGGTTTGGGCCAGGGAGGAGCCGCCACCTCCCCCTCTTAGTTGCTGTGGTTCCTCACGAGTGTTGCCTTGGCCCTGGCCTTCACCTTGGCCTTCGCTTTGGCCATCTTCCCGGTTGTTGCCTGCCATGGATGGGGACTCTTCTCCTTGTGAGGGAGATCCTTCTTCCTCGTCGCTGCCCGCACGAGCATTCCCGGGGCCGGCACCTTGAGTTTGCGATTCGCCGGGCGAGGCTGCGTCATTTGGGGAGGACCCATTTTCTGGAGTGCCGGTTCCATCGCTTGCGGAAGGGGCAGGTCCAGAGGCTTGAGCCAGTTCCTGATCGAGCTCCTCGGAAAGCTCATTGAGGAGGTCCCGGGCCCGTCGCAACCCCTCGATGCCGTCACCGAGGATACTTTCGGCAGCTTGTTCGATTCTCGTTTCAAGAGATTCGATCTCAGGATGAATCCGTTCCTCTATCTCTGCCGCTCGTTCGGCCATGTTGAGAAAGGAAAGCTGCTGGGTGGTCTCCAACAAACTGTCGATCTGATCGCTGTCGGTTTGACGGTAGGCTTCGCTGAGTTGGCGGGAAAGAAGCGGCTCGGCATCCTCTGCATCATCGCTGATCTGACGTATTTGATCCATGATCGACTTCAGCTCTTCCCTCTGAGCTTCGCTTAGTTCCATGGCCTCCCGTGACGCTGAGTTGGCACCGAGGGAAGGACGCTGTTGGTTGGATTGAGCCTCTTCCAGCTGGTCGCGAAGGGCGTCCTGGCGCTCACCAATGTCTCTGGCCTGTTGACGCAATGTCTGCATGGCTTGAGAAAATTGACTCGAATTCCGCTGTCTGAAGTCCTCCCGCATGTCTTCGAGCCCTTCTTGAGCCCTGGCTCCTGCGGCCAGCGCACTGCTGATTTCTTCATTTTCGATGGCTTCGGCTGCTTGTTGAGCTTGTTCGCGTATCTGGTCCAATTGGTCCATGGATTGCGCATTTTGTGGTTCTTGATCCTGGGCGAGTCTCTGGTTGAGCTCATCCATGTCTTCGAGCATGCGTCGCTGTTCGTCCCTGAGCCTTTTGAGTTCCCTCTCAAGAGCTTCCCGCTCATCTTGATTCTCGGCTTCCGTCAAAGCCGTCTGAAGTTCCTGCAGACGCTCGTTGAGGTCTTCCTGCCTGCGAGCCAGGTCTTTGAGGCGATTGAGGTTTTGCAGAGAGTCGTTTTGCTGGGCGTCCTGACTTCCTGTGGCCTGACTCTGGGTTTCATACCGGTTGTCTTCTTCGGTCAAGTCGAGCTGGTTGAGCTGCTGCTGTGATCTCCCGCTACCGCCGCCACCACCGCCACCTTGTCCCTGTGTCACGTTGGATTCATTGGGGCGTGATTTGAGAAGCAACTGGTAGGCCTGCTGCTCATGAACCAGTGCCTGAGCCAGGGATGGCAGTGATCGGTCATGAACGCCATCATACAAGGCATCCGCCGCCTGGCTCATGGCCTCTCTGGCCTGCTGCATCAGTTCACCGGCTTGAGAGGTGGCTGCTTGTTCCAGTAGGGCATCGGCTTGCCCCATGGCCTCTTCCTGAGAATCCAGAACGACTGCCAGGTCGTCGCTTTGAGCATCGGACAGGGCGCTTCCGGAGGCGGATCGACGGATGTTCCAGGTAGCGCTGATGATATCCTTTTGAAGCTCTGCCAGCTGCATGGCTGGATCCTGCTGCTGTTGCTGTTGTTCCTGCTGCTCCTGTTGTTGCGAATCCCCTGGTTGGCCTTGGCGGAAAATCTCCTCAAAGGGTCTGATTTCACCGAAGAACATGTCGGAATAGTGGCGTCGCAGGGATCCATCGGGGCCGATATCTTCTGCCCAAAGATAATAAGAGAGCAATCCGCCAGGAGTCAGTGAAAGGGTTTCCAGTTCGAGCAAATGCTCGATCGATTGTTTTTCCTTCGCGCCGGCCCCTTGTCCAGTCTCTACTTCAACCGCATCCAAGCCGCTGATCTGATAACCCACGCCATAGGCCTGGAGGCCGTAGTCATCCCAGACTTCGCCCTGGAAAGAAACTTCCTCCAACGCGGAGAATCTCTGATCGCCTTTCGGTCGAATCCATTTGAGACGGGGAGGGGCATTGGTCGAAACCCGAATATCCACTCTTGGAGGATTTTTGTTGCCGCGTCCGTCCGTATCCGTGAGCTGGAGGGCATATCGATGGCTGGCCTGCAAGGTCGTATTGAGTTGGAACACATGGCTCCTCTCGGGGTCGGGCGAAAGAGGGAAGAGCTCTCCCTGCTCATCCATCAGCAGGGCGCTTTGGATGGATTTGTTGATGAAAAAATCATAGGTCAGTGCCGAACCTTCGACAGCTGAAATACGCAGGGTGTCCTTGATGGTTCGGTCCTCCAGTCCGGTGTACGACGGATACTGAAGGTGTGCATCTGCCTGTTCTAGTTTTGGGAACTCGAAGACACTCAGTTTGTAGGTCTCCGATTGAGATCCATCAAAGGTCACGTAGTAAGCGGTATCGGCAGAGACCGACATGAGACTGGCTCCAAAGAGTGGGTCCTCCATGCTGCGGTTCATGGGGATTTGTTTGGTAGGACCATCGGAAGGCATGATCACCAGAGACACGCTATCGGGGACCTTTTGGCCAAAACGTGCCGTAATGACCAGGGCATCGCCTTTCTCGATTTCGAGATGACCGGGTTCCACGAGCAACTCACCGACAAAAGCTTCTGTTGAATTTTCAGCAGAGCTGCTCTTATCCAGTGAGGCAAGCAAGTAGGCAGCCCAAAAAACCACCAGTAAACTGCAAAAGCGTATCATGCCTGAAAAAAAGAGTCTGAGATGGAACGGGTGATCCCACGGCTCTTTGAGATTGCTGGAGAGGGCTTTGCGAATGACCTGCTCCTGCAGATAGTGATACTTGCCGGTTTCAGGGTTGGGCTCCTGATCCAATGCCGTGATGAGCGTTGACTGCAGGGAGGGGTGCTCCTCCTCAATGCGCCGAGCCAAGTCTTGTACTGAGATGATCTGGCGCCTGTGGTGCAGCCAAACGGCGAAAGTCAGAAAGCTGCAGGCAAGAAGGAAGCCCTTCCAAAGCCAATCTCCGGAAAAGTTCCACAAGGGTGCAAGCCACGCAGCGATCAAGCCCAGCAGGCCCCAGGAAGTGAAAAGAATGGACAGCCTGCGCTTGAAACGGTGCTGCCGATGGTGTTTGAGAATCGGGTCGAGAACCTTGTGGATGGTGGGGTTAGCCATTCTGCGATGCATTTGATAGTGAAACCTCGAACCTGCCTGCGAGTCAGAACCCGCAGGGCCGGTGCCAGCATACGGACCTCAACGCCGTCAACGTTTCCATAAAGCCCTGCAAGAGCGCCGCGTATAGGTTTTAGAATGAACCCAAAGGTGGACGAATGCAATGGGTTTCAGCGAACAAACGTGTTGAACATCCCCGGGATAGAAACCGCAGATTATTCCGGTGTGCCATCTGTGTCGATAAAACGGACGCGGGTCTTCAAAACGGCAATCATTGAGTCGGTGAAGCCTTCCTTGCCTTGAAAGATGCGATCAACCAGTCCACGCATGAGTTCCTCGTATTCAGGCATTGCCAAGCGATCGCTCGCTCTCGCTTTTTCTACTCGTGTTTGATGACGCTCCCAAGCCAGTCGAGAGAGGTTGGAGTAACCCAAAGCCTGATCTTCCTCTCCAATGGAAAGGTAATAGAGGAATTGTCGCATCATGCCTTCGATGATGACTCGAGCCTGATTCATGTCAGCTTTGACAAGATTCTTTTCAAACCGATTGAGGGCGAATTCCTCCAGGCTCAAGCCTGCGGGCAATGAGTCTGGAAAGCGCTTCTTAAGCTCTGCAAACCAAAGCCCCGAGGTTTCCATCTGATGGTGAAGATAAAAATAATAGGTGGCATTTTGGAGGAACTCGGTATGCGCCCGGTCGATGGTGGAGTAGTAATCGGGATTCTCTTCCTCTTCCCTCACCTTGAGGAACATGGCATGGGTGTAGGGCGCTAAGCCCAGATTGGGGGCATATTCCAATTTTTGAGCTGACTCATTTTCGATGATACGACCTCGCTCAAACGCAAGGGCCATGCTCTGCCAGATAATTCTCCTCAGGAAATTTCTTTGACCCTGATGGGCATTCTCAAGACCGACCCAAGCCCAGTAAATCGCCTGTGACTCAGGCAGGCGCCAGTCAAAGGGGCCCAGGTTATCCTGAATGCGCTTCATGGTTTCGATCTCGAGGCCGAAGCGCGTTTTCAGCTGCTCCCGCTTTTGGACAATATCCGGATCCTGCGAGGCCAGGATGCCTTCAAGGTCTGGGCGTCTACCCAGTATTTTCCGAATTTCTGAAGCCCAACGTTCTTTGTAATAAAAATGGGCGGTGTCAAGATTGGCCCCCATTTTGTCCTGAAAAATCCATGCTAATTCTCGATAAATTGTCGTGGAATCCGGGTTGTAAACAATGGCTTCTTTCCTAAGGAGATTGACACCGCTCAAGATCCAGCGCCATCTTTCCTCCGGCTCCTCGAATTGTTTCGAAATATTGTAGACCATGTTCCATGACTGAAAGGTCCAAACAGAGGGGAAAGTGGGTTGAAGTTTTGTAATCCAATCTGCTAGGGAAAGGGCTTCAAAAAACCTGCCTTCTTCTTGGAGGCGAGTCGCTCTTGCCCAAAGAGCATTGGCGATGATTCCCCTGAAGCCGCCCAGCGCAACACTTGAAAAAGCGAGCATCGGCGGTGCGTTATCCAAAGGTTCGAGGCGGGTGAGGCCCAGGTCGGATCGGATGTCATTCATCCGATCTTGTAGAAAGTGATTTAACAGTAGAGAAAACACGACTAAACAAGTCGCTAGCCACTTTTTAGATCCACGTGTCCTGGTTGCAGGCATTAGCTTTGATCCAGCTCCTTTTGGGTGAGTAAAAACATGCCCCAGGCACCTATTGGGGCAATCATTAAGCCAATGACAAGTGACAGATGAAGGAGCCAGTTGTAGGTGGGAATGCTCCTTCCGGTGACCAAACTCTCGATAGGGGCAATCGAACGTATGGTTTCGACAGCTTTGTAAAGAAAAGTGAATAGAGGGACAAGTAGCCAATCTAAATAATGCCAATGTCCTTTTCCTGTTTCTTCATTGAGCGTCGAAATTGTGCCGTCGATAGCGATGGATTTAAACAAATTTTCAGAACCAGCGACCAGCAAAAGTGTCATTATTAAGAAAGTAGCCACCGGTAGGGACGCAAAAGTTGCTGCCCACAGACCTACTGCAGTCAATAGGCTGAGCCAACATAGTAAAACCACCAAACCCTTGATGTAGTTCAAGCCGAAACCTCCATCGGGAAAAAGTATGATCAGTCCATCTTCCACCCTGAAGACCAGGCTCATGTCTGTGTAGTTCCTGCACTCCACTCTCAAGTTTCCGTCGGGGTCGATTAGATTTGCGGGAACCGACCATTCGTGGGTGGTCATGGGGGCCAAGTCGAGTTCCCTTTCCCATCGGGTTGGTAGGCTGGGGTCCCCGACAATCCATGTCATGGGGAAAGATGTGGTTTCGGCATCGGGTGAGGCATAAAATTTGACTCTTAATTGTAAAGTTTCATCCTCCATTTGTCGGACTTGATTTCCAATATGGATCGACCAAAGCCTCCGGTGGAGCGGTTTGACCAATTGATTCATCCATCGAACTTCCTCTGCCAATCGCTCTCTGACCGCTGCTGTGTCAATTTTGATTCCATGGAGTTGGTCTTTTCGTTTTTCAAAAAGTGCATTGATCTCCCTTTCCTCGTCGGGCGCCTTTTCTGATGCGGATGCTCTTGAAATGAGCACTACTTTTTTCAGCTGGGATTGTTCGTCTTGTGAGAGATCTCGAGCATGAAAGAGCAAAAGGGCATAAATACTCAGCCCTACCATTATCATCAGGAAAGTGTTTAGCGAACAAATGCCGAGCCACCGCCCGATCCAAATTTCCCATCGAGCAATGGGCTTGCTCGCCAAAAGGGTGATATGATGTTTCTCAAGGTCCTGCCCTAGAATACCGCATGATAACCAAAGTGTTGAGGCGGCTAGGAGAATGCCTGAGGTCATCAGACTATAAGAAAGCTGAACTTGAGCAAACATTTCCGCCGTCCCGTTGTGCCGAATGAGATACGGGATGGTGGTAATCGTCAGGCCCATTGTTAGCAAAAGCCAGGGAATTAGCTTGAACCTAAAAGCGGCCTTGATGGTCAGCCGCGATACGGCCCCAATACGTTGGATTGAGGATTGCATTATTTTAGCTCTCTATCCTCGAATAAAGCGATTGCTAGACCAAGAGAAATGCCTAGGCTCCCCGATGTGTAAAGAAAGGCATACATTAGGTAATGAATTGGAATTGAGGCTTTCAGAGCAAGTGCGTCCGCCATCCAGAAAAGCTGCCAATTTGGAATCAAGGAATATGCAATACGTGCCGACCAACTGCCTGCCTCAGCGTGACTGCCTAAAAAGTGGTCTGAAACCAATCCGCATAGAAAAAGGCACAAGCAAATAACCAAGGTGGGTATGAGGCCTAGGCGAGTGCTACAGGCTGTGGCGATGCCCGCTATCAGCCACAAAGCCATTAGAATCAGTAATATCGCATTAAGCATGCGGAAGTCGATATCCGTACCAAATGTCTGGGGCTTCCAATCTTTTGATAAGCAGTTGATGATTAGGAATCCGATGGCTATGCAACACAATTGAGCATAAACGGTAAGCTCTACAAATGGTTTGCGGGCAAAAAAGTTGATTACCAAACCAATGACAAAGGCCAGCAAAATAGACGATGCCATGATTATGATTGCGGGGTAATCCGGCTTTCCATAGACATCAAATGCCATCCGCGTAGCCAGAAGGGCACTCAATCCTCCTACACTGCACTGCACTGCGAGGGCTCCTGCCAGCCCGGTAAACTTGGCAAGAATGAAGGACATTCTTCCAACGGGCTTGGAAAGCACTACAAGCGCAGTCCCCGAATCAACCTCCTGTCCGATGGAGCTCGAAGCTCCCACGACAGAGGTCAACAAGCCACAGAGAAAAAGCGTCGCTAGCACACCACTGTGAACCATGGAGGCGTCTTCTTCCGCACCGGCGTAATAAAGGCTCGCAAGGAAGAGCATGAAGACACTGGAACTGACCATCAGAACCAGGTAAATGGGCTGACGAATCAACTCTCTGAAAGTGTTGCGTGTAATGGTCCAATAAACACTCATTTTCCTTTCAACCTCACTATCCCGATCAGCCGTATCTCATAGACCAGGGTCTGCTCATTCCGGCAAAGGCTTCCCCTTGGTTTCCGGCGCCCACCAGATCACGATCATGCCCACCAGGTAAACCAGAGTGATGACCGCACCCATGCGGGCGTAATCGCCGTCAAAAACGGCTACCAGTTGGCCACTGCCGATGGCGCAGCCTGCCGCCATGATGCGGCCCATGTTGTAGCCAATGCCTTGTCCCGTAGCTCGGCAACGGGTCGGAAATAATTCAGGTAAATAAAGAGGAAACCAACCATAAAATGCCGCGGTGGTCATGCCGGCGAAAAAAACGAGGCATTTGAAGGTTGTTCCATAATCCAGCTCCATGCGAAAAAGGACACCGCAAACAACAAGCGATGCAAAGCAAAGGCCGAAAAAGGCCGGTCTGCGGCCCAATCTTCCCCCGATCAGTGGCCCAGAAACACACCCTAGGATCGCTCCCATGGCACTCAGCATGGCGACCTCCGCCTTGGCGGTGGGTTGAGTTTCCCCTGCCAATTGATCGACCCAGACCGGTATCCATTGTACCGAGCCCCAAGTCCCTATCAGGGCGATGGACGAAAAGCAAACGGCGAGAAGCGTCCATCGAAGCGTCGGGGGACTTAAGACCTCCCGGATGGGGGAATGGCCTTTGGAGTTTGCTTTGGCAGTCTTCCACTTTTCTGATTCTGGGACAAAAAGACGTATCAGGAAAACCAGGCCTGCGGGCGCGATACCTACCAACCACATCCACCGCCAGTCATCCTGTGTCACGACGCGGATTTTTCCGACGGCCCCCACCAAGAGAAAACCAAAATTGGCTGCGGCGCCAATCACTCCGGCCATGAGAGGTCGCCATCGTTCCGGCCAACTCTCCATGACCAGTGCCACTCCGAGGGACCATTCGCCACCCATCCCCAATGAGGCGAGAAAGCGGTAACCGGCCAAGTCCCCCGGTGATTGAGCAAAATAACCCATGCCGGTGAAAATGGAATAGGTGAGGATGCTCAGAGTCATGGCCTTGACCCTACCCAGCCGATCCCCAAGGAAACCGAAGAGAAATCCTCCGGCAGCGGCACCGAGCAAAAAAACTGCCGTGATCCATCCCATCCACTGGCCGACATAGGCATCCACTTCACCTTGGCCAGGATACATGTCCATCAGCGCAGGGCGGGCCACAATCGGAAAAAGCCCCATTTCAAAACCATCGAAGAGCCAACCGAGAAAGGCGGCGCCACACACCATCCATTGTGTTTTGCCGATCGCCGTGTTTTTTGCTCTTTGCATGCTCGCTTGATTTGTGGGTCAGCGCACGCTGCGACCCTCGTGAAGATCTCTTCCGGCCACCAATTGCTTCATTTTACGATCCGCTACCGATCTGGGTAACATCCAGAAACCACAGTCGGGATGCACCCATTGAACACGCTCAGGTCCAAGTTTTCTGGCGGCTTCCTCGATGCGCATGGCGACAACATCTGCGGATTCGACCAAGTTGGACTTGATGTCGATGACGCCGATACCCAGTGCCAGATCCTGTCGAATATCTTTGAGAGATTCCAGTTGAGAAGTCTCTAGACGCGAGCATTCGAGAACCAGATGGTCGACTTTTAGCCGATTGAGGCTGGTCACCAGGTTTTTCCAATGTCCGGTTTGAATTTGCTGTCCCCCGTAATTGCCAAAACAAAGGTGGAGAGCGCGTTCACCTTGAACGCGATCGAGGATGAGATTGAGCGGCTCATGGAACCAATCGGCATCTTCAGGGTGTCCTGGCAGGTTGGCCTCGTCGATCTGTACCATGGGAGCATCCACATGACTGACTTGGTCGGCGAGAACGGCGGCAAGGCCCATTGTCAGGTCTCTCAAGTTACCGTAGTGCTTGTCGTGAAGCGTTTTGGCAAGCATGTAAGGCGAAGTGAGGGTAAACATGAGGTTGCCTTGGGCCAACGGTTTCATGGATTCCCAGCTGCTTTTCAGATCCAGGCTTCCTTCCCCAATGGGGCCAATGACCATGCCCGGAGGGCGGCTTCGAAATTGCATGCCTTGCGCCTGCTGGTAGGCTTGTCGCTCACTCAAACCGATCGATTGTGTGATTCCATCCAAGGGTCGGATGAAATATTCAATCATGCCGTTGGTTTCTGGATGGTTGGGATCGAATCGGGAAAGTTCTCCGTCTGAAATGATATCCAGGCCTGCCAGTTCCTGGGTCTTGATGATGGTAAGCATAGCGTCCCGCAAATTGGGTGCGCTCGGCAGCGCCTGCAGCCAGCCAGGTACTGGATAACTTCCGACGACTTGGGTTTTCATCACAGGACTCTTGGAAGCATTCATCTTAGCCTTCATTCTGCCGTTCCCTCCGAGACATGCCAAGTGTCGACTTGACGCGTCATTGACAGCCAGGAAGGTCGCTGCAAAATGTTCTGGTTACTCAACGGTCAACATTCTGTGTTCCATGCCTGTTATCATCCGAATACCCAGCTCACTCAGAAACCTTGCGGATGCCCGTGACAACTTCCTGACAGAAGCTTCTACGGTAGGTGAGGCATTGGATTGTTTGCTGAAAGACTACCCTGATCTCAAGCCGCACCTGGAGGATGAGAGAGGGAACTTACCGCCTTTCATCAATGTGTTTCTCAATGAGGAGGACATTCGCTTTCTCGACGGAAAGGCCTCCCAGTGCCAGCAAGGTGACGAAATTAGTATCGTGGCCGCCATCGCTGGTGGATAGGGACTTCCCTGAATCCATTCTCATTGAGCAAGCTCTTCTCGCCGACCATTGCATTGTGGCTTGACGGTGCAAACCTTTGGCACTAAGAAAGAAGTAGCTCTAGCAAGGCTAATCAACCAATCGTCAGCAACCAAAACAAACTTCTAAGCAAGCAAATATATGACAAAACGTGATCTTGTTGTAAGGATCAGTAGTGAAACAGGCCTGATCCAGCAAGACGTACTGGCAGTTGTGCAGAAAACCCTCGATTACATTTCAGAAGCCGTTTCCAAAGGAAAAACGGTTGAACTGCGTAATTTTGGTGTTTTCGAAGTCAAAATTCGCAAGGCTCGTGTGGGGCGTAATCCCAATAAGCCTGAAAATGATGTGAAAATCCCTCCACGTGCTGTGGTCAAGTTCAAGCCCGGCAAGGAAATGAAAGAGGCAGTGATTCAGCTCACCCCTCAGGAGTAATCTCACTCATTGAATTCCCAACACTTCCGCTTGTCCTTCTTTCAGAAACGTAAGAAGGTTCAGGCGGATTTTTTTATTGATGAAGCGTCACGATCGATTACCCGGTTTCAGAGATTTTTTTCCCGACCCCGTGCCACACCCTGATTTGGCACGGATGGCCGAGAGGCTCCATTTGTTTTCATCTTGGAGAAAGGTAGTAACACGCTATGGCTTTCGAGAATATGATGGGCCTCCGTTGGAGACCCTGGAACTTTACAAAGCCAAAAGTGGGGCCGAGATCGTGCACCAGCTTTACCACTTTGAGGATAAGGGAAGCAGGGAAGTTGCCCTTCGGGCTGAAATGACACCTACTTTGGCGCGGATGATCGCCGCGCATGCGCGTAATTACAAAAAGCCCATTAAATGGTTCTCCATTCCTCAGCTTTTTCGCTACGAGCGCCAGCAGAAGGGGCGGCTTCGCGAACATTTTCAGCTCAATGCGGATATTTTGGGTGAAGGTGATCCAACAGCCGATGCCGAGTTGATTGCTCTTTGCATTGATGTGTTACGCGCCCTGGGTTTGACCCAAGAGGATTTTGTCATCCGACTGAGTAGTCGGCATGCTTGGGAATCCTTTTTCAAGCAACGCCAGAAGGACACCACCAAGGAGTATCTGTTTTATCAGATCATTGACAAACTGGAACGCGAACTCCCTGAAAACAGTGCTCAAAAGCTTGCTGAAATGGGGATTGATTACGAAGAAGTGCGGGCCTTCATCGAACAGGCAGAACCCACCGAGGAGCTGCAGGAAATCATCGATCAGCTTCAAGCCCGTGGGTTGAAGGATTTTGTCCGAGTGGACTATGGGGTCATACGCGGCTTGGCCTACTACACGGGAGTGGTCTTCGAGGCTTTCGATCGTCAAGGAACGCATCGAGCTATTGCAGGAGGTGGGCGTTACAACCATCTGATTGAACTGATTTCCGGAGGTAAGGTGGACATGCCGGCACTGGGTTTTGGCATGGGGGATGTGGTTCTCGGGGACATGCTTCGTGAAAAAAATCTCCTTCCTCCAGCCAAGCCTTCTATTGATGCCTTCGTGCAATACACCGATCCTGATCAGCGCATGGAGGTAATTTCCCTGGTGCATCAATTGAGGGAATCGGGAAGAAGGGTGGAGTGGGGGCTCTCACCCTCAGGAGCCAATCGTCAGTGGAAAGCGGCTGCGGAGATGGGAGCCACCTGTTTTCTTTCCTTGGTCCAGGAGGGCCTTTGGGAGGTTAAACATTTGCAAACCAAGGAGTCCCATCAGGTGGCTTCAGAGCATGTTTCGGTGACCTTGGACCGCCTCGAAAAAGACACTCCGAGCAAGGCTTGATCGTTCGTTGGGCAGGTTGCGATCAAGCCNTCCTGGTGCGGCTTTCAAGGGATCGGCACTTTTGAATAACTATCTCTTGACGCAGTTGTTCACCCCGGTAATCTGGCTCCAATCCTGAGCATGCAATGCTTTCTATTCGATGGCGTCCTTTTGCTGCTGGACACTGTCGATATGCAACATTCTGCTCATCAGTTGAAAACTTTTTAATATCTATCAGGAAATTTTATGGCTAGTGGACGTGTCAAGTGGTTCGATAACAAAAAAGGCTTTGGTTTTATTGTACAGGACGAATCTGGTGAGGACGTCTTCGTGCATCATACCGCCATCAGTGGAGATGGCTTCAAGACTCTCAATGAAGGGGAAGTGGTGAACTTCGAATTGATCGAGAGNGACAAGGGCCTCAAGGCTCAGAACGTCCAACGTGGCCTCATGATGTGACGATGATGTGACGGATTCGCAGTCGCAAGGCTTGCATCCTCCATCTCATTTTCTATTCATCTGGTCCTTCTTCGAGAGTTCTCAGGTGATACTCTCCCCTAAAGAGGAATCTCAGGTTGGTTCTCTCTATGTGCATGTGCCCTTCTGCTCACACAAATGTGAGTATTGCGCCTTTTATTCCGAATTGCTGAAACCGGATGTCGTAGAGGGTTATGTGTCGGCCCTCTGCAAGGAGTTGGCCATGGTATCCTCCATGGTGCGTCCTCGCNCTCTGTTTTTNGGAGGTGGAACCCCNTCCATCTTGAGCCTGGCTCAGTGGGAGCGGATTCTCANCACCATCCACCGTTTTGAATGGGGGGAGATTGCNGAATGGACGGTTGAATGCAATCCCTCGACGGTTTCCCGAGAAAAAGCAAACTTGCTGAAGCAGGGAGGCGTCAATCGTATTTCCATGGGGATTCAGTCCATGGAAGAGGAGCTGTTACAGAAATTGGGGCGCATTCATAGTCGCGAGCAGGTTTTCCGCTCGTATGATATTCTGCGTGAGGCCGGCTTTGAAAACGTCAATTTGGATCTCATGTTTGGAATTCCAGGCCAAACACTTGCACAGTGGCGTCGTTCGTTACGAGANATCATCGGACTCGGGCCGGAACATCTTTCTGCTTACGAGGTGATCTACGAGGAGGATACCCCGTTGTTTCATCAACTCAAGGCGGGTGAGTTTGATGTCGATGAAGATGCCATTGAGGAAATGTATGAGGCACTTCTAGAAGAGTCAGCCTTGCATGGCTTTGTGCAATACGAAGTGGCCAACTTTGCAAANGAAATCCGCAAAGANTCCTCTGATCGGGTGCCTTCCCNTGCCTGTCNGCACAANATCAATTACTGGCGCTGTGGGGATTATTNTGGAGTGGGGCCCGCTGCGAGTGAATGGGTGGCNGGCATGCGTAACCAGCACATTGCCAATACGGAAATTTACTCTCANCAAGTGGGCCAGGGCCAGCGAGGTCTCTCATCCAGTGAAGCCGTCCATCCCTCGATCCGTCTGGGAGAAGCAGCCGCTTTTTCCATGCGCATGAATGCGGGCATTGATTTTGCTGCTTTCAAAGGGCGCTTCGGCATGCATCCGAAGTCCCTTTGGGANTCACAAATGAATCNAATGGTGGATCANGGCTGGGCTCTTTGGGAACCAACTTNCTTTCGCCCNACGACTCAGGGTCTGCGCTTTGCCGATGCCATAGGAGCAGAATTTGTTCATTTAGAGGGTTGAAAACGCTTTAAACNATGACCATATTGTGCCNCCTNAGNGCTCAGTNCGCCAANGNNNGGGTATNNGAGAATNCTTACAAAAATGTAACTTGAAGCGAAGAGCTTGATTTGATTTGNAATTTGTTTTTACGAAGGAACTATCGACATGATTCAGGTTGAACAACTAGTCAAACGTTTTGGNCCNAAGGTTGCCGTGAACCGGATCTCCTTTCAGGTGGAACGTGGAGAGGTGCTGGGTTTTCTCGGGCCTAACGGAGCCGGTAAGTCCACCACCATGAGGATGATTACTGGTTTCATTCCACCTTCTGAAGGATCGGTCACAGTAGGGGATCACCCTATCCTGGAGCAACCCATTCAAGCCAAGCGCCTGATGGGATATCTGCCCGAAAGTGCCCCATGCTATCCTGACATGACTGTTTACGGATTTCTTGATTTTGCNGCCGAAATCAGGGGCATCAGCGGCGGCGATCGGAAAAAGGCAATCCACCGCGTGGTCGATCTGTGCTTCNTGGAGTCGGTGCTGCACCAGAGTGTGGACACCCTCTCCAAAGGTTACCGGCACCGTACTTGCTTTGCGCAATCCATTATCCATGATCCAGATGTGCTCATCATGGATGAGCCCACCGATGGTTTGGACCCGAACCAAAAACACGAAGTGCGCGGCATCATCAAGCGGATGGGGGAAAAGAAAGCGATTATCTTCTCCACGCACATCCTTGAGGAAGTGGAAGCTGTCTGCTCCCGAGCTATTATCATCGATCGCGGTGAAATTGTGGCTAACGGAACCCCCGAAGAGCTCAAGGTTCGTTCGCGTCATGCAGGCGCCGTTCAATTACGTTTGGGAGGTGTTTCAGGAGCCATTGCCAAGGACAAGCTGGGACAGCTCAGCGGAGCTGATCAAGTAACGCTTGTGTCGGATGATGCGACCTGCAGCGAGGTGGTTGTTCAACCCAAACAGCATGATTCGGCGTCCCTGAGTGAGCAAATAGCGGACCTGATTCTTCAGGAAAACTGGAGGGTTCTTCAATTCAACTGCCGAGAAGGCCGTTTGGATGAAGTATTCCGTGACATCACCAAGCCCGATACCATCAAGGAAGGAGTTCAAGCAGCATGAGTCAGTCTACATCCAATATTTGGTGCGTTTTGAAGCGCGAGTGGAAAGGTTATTTCGCTACACCCGTTGCTTTTGTTTTCATCGTCATCTTCCTCGTGCTGATCGGTTTCTTTACCTTCAGTAGCAATCTTGGGCAGTTCTTCGAACGCGAGGAGGCTTCCCTGGCTTCGTTTTTTACCTGGCATCCGTGGATCTACCTTTTTCTCGTTCCATCTGTGGGTATGCGTCTTTGGTCGGAGGAACGCCGACAGGGGACCATGGAACTGCTTCTCACCATGCCAGTAGCACCTTGGCACACCATTTTGGGTAAATTTCTCGCCTCATGGGCGTTTCTGGCTCTGGCTCTTCTGCTGACCTTTCCCATCATTCTGACGACCTCTTACCTGGGTGAACCGGATTATGGTCCTATAGCCTGTGGTTACATCGGNAGCATCTTTCTGGCNGGCGGATACCTTGCTGTGAGCAGCATGACCTCAGCGNTCACGCGNAATCAGGTNATCAGTTTCATNCTCTCGGTAGTGATTTGTCTNTTCNTGGTATTGGCAGGTTACCCCCCGGTCACCGACATGCTCGTCAATTGGGCCCCGGGTTGGCTGGTCGACACGGTGACCTCTTTCAGCGTCATGACCCATTTCTTCAGTTTTCAACGGGGTGTCCTCGATGCCCGAGACATCGTCTTTTTCCTGTCGCTGATTGGCTTTTGTCTCTTCAGCACAAGTGTCATCCTCCGAAGCCTAAGAACCAACTGATACCAGCCCTTAAAAATCATGAACAACAAACAATCTGGTTTCATAGCCTACTCCTTTGCAGGGGTTGCCATCATGCTCGTCCTGTTGGTGATCGTGAATGTCATTGCCGGTCTTGTTTCCTTGCCACGTATGGATCTGACATCGGAGAGGCTCTACACCCTTTCCGATGGAACCAAGGATATTCTGGGAGATTTGGATACCGACGTCGAAATTCGTTTTTATGCGACGCGGGATGACCGTTTGATGCCTGCGCAGCTGAAGAACTACATTCGTCATGTTGAGGATCTTCTCAATGAGTATGCTCAGTACGCCAATGGGCACTTGAAAATTACCAAGTTTAATCCAGAACCGGATTCCGATGCAGCCGACTCTGCAGCCATGGATGGAGTGACCGGGCAAATGGTTTCCATTGGTGAATCCATCTANTTGGGGATGGCCATCAGCATGTTGGATACGACTGTCGCCATCCCATTTCTCGATCCGCAGAGAGAAACCTTNNTGGAATACGATTTGACCCGCGCTATCACCCAGGTCGTGGTCGAGGATAAACCCGTGGTAGGTGTCATGAGTGCCTTGCCCGTATTCGGGCAACAACCCAATCCCATGATGATGCAAATGGGCCAGGCTCAGCAGCAACCTCCCTGGTTCATTATTGGCCAGCTTCAACAGGATTTCGAAGTGCGAGAGGTGCCTCTGGCAAGCGAAACCATCGATTCGGACCTTGATTTGCTGGTGTTGATTCACCCCAAGGATATTTCNCAAGGNGCNCANTTTGCCGTGGATCAATACCTCTTGGGAGGTGGCAAGGTGGTAGCCTTTCTGGATCCTNTNGCGATTGTGGACCAAACTCCCAATCCAAANGGCAACAANATGATGGGCCCGCCTCCCTCTTCCTCCAANTTGGATAGTCTTTTGGCTGCCTGGGGCTTGGAGTTCGATACGTCAAAAGTGGTGGCCGACCGCTCCTTTGCTCGGGAAATCGCGTTTCAACGAGGTGCGCAACCGCAAATGCAGCCTTGTTTCCTCTTCGTGGATGAACAAGGCATCAACTCTTCGGATGTGGTCACCAGTCAGACCGATCAGTTGATGCTTCCTTTTCCGGGGGGGTTTACTGGAACGCCTGCAGAGGGGCTCNAGCAAACCGTGTTGCTGCACTCGACCGAACAATCACAGTTAGTGGACGCCTTCATGGCGAGGCTTTCGGGTGAGCAGGTTCTCAAGGACTTCAAACCATCGGACAAGGAATATGCTCTTGCGATGCGATTGACGGGTCAGTTCAAGACAGCTTTNCCGGAGGGCAAGCCTGGCGCCGCAGCAGAGGAAGAGGATTTGGACAGCGAAGACCCTCAGCCACCNGCTCCCGAGGCANTCAAGGAATCGGCTGANGGGGCCACCGTCTTGCTTTTTGCCGATGCAGACTTTCTCTTCGANAGTTTTGGCGTCAGTCAACAGAACTTTCTCGGAGCGCGCATGGTCCAGTTGCTCAACGGCAATGTGCCTTTGGTGCAGGCATCGGTAGAACAAATGGCGGGTGATGAGCGGCTGATTTCTGTCAGGGGCCGGGCCACCATGAATCGTCCTTTCACCAAAATTCGCCAAATGCAGGATGTCGCTCGTGACAACTACCAAGCCAAGATCAACGAGCTTGAGGAGAAAAAGCGCGAGGCCGAACAGAAAATCAATGACATTCAGCGAACNCGACAGGATGCCAACCAGGGACAGCGCTTTGTCCTGACCCCCGAACAGCAGGCAGAACTTGAAAAGCTCAAGGAAACCAACAAGGAAGTGGCCAAAGATCTAAAGGAAATGAGGCGCAACCTGAGGAAGGACGTCGATTCGCTGCAGAATCGCCTCCGGTGGGCCAACATTGCCGCTGTGCCGGCTCTGGTGACCCTCTTTGGGCTTTTCAGCGCCTACAGGAAATCTAAAAAAACAGCAGCTCGATGAATACGAAACAAATAACCCGTTTGATCGTCGCCCTGATCCTCGTGGCAGTGGTGGGATGGCTCCTTGTCAGTAAAGACAATCAATCCTGGAATCAAGGGGAAGCCAGTATTGGCGGAGCCATCATGCCTGAGCTCTCAATCAATGACATTCAGAAGATGACCATTACGGATGCTGAAGGCGCTGTGACCCTGCTTAAGGAAGAGGAGACATGGCGTGTTTCAGAAAGGTCCGCCTATGCCGCTGATTTTGCCAAAATTCGGGATCTCCTCATTCAAATTGCCGATACCAAGATCCTGCGTCCAATGAAAGTTGGGGAAAGCCAGTTGGGTCGGCTTGAGTTGCAAGTGCCTGGAGAAGGCGACAAGAGTGGCACTTTGCTGACTTTTTTCGCGGAAGGGGAAACTCCGCAGGCAAAGTTGCTTCTCGGCAAGCAATCGATGAAGAAATCCGAAGCTTCAAGTTTTGGTGGGGGCGAATTTCCTGATGGACGCTACATCATGGTGGATGGGGACATGCAACGCATCAGTCAAGTTTCGGAAACATTCAGTGCCGTTACGACCGAACCCAAGCAGTGGCTCGACAAAACCTTTTTCAAAGTGGAAAAACTGCAGTCTGTCTCTGTCACACATCCGGATGTCACCAACAACTGGAGTGTCAGTCGGGAAAGCGATTCCGGCGATATGGTCTTGGCCGGCCTTGCTGAAGGAGAGGAAATGGACTCCAGTCGCACCTACAGTCTCAAGAATGTACTCTCATCTCCCAGTTTCAACGACATTG
>NYYT01000086.1 GCA_002686885.1 Pedosphaera sp. | reverse complement strand
AAAGATGGCCCGACCCGAAGCCGCACTGGCTGCTTGGAATTACGCTCTTTCCATTGCCCCCGGTGATCTTGAGAAGCAGGGAGTTCATTTGCATCTGGCCAGAGTTCATTTGGCGATGGGACAAATCGATCTAGCTTCTGAATCACTCAATCAGGTCCTCCTCCCAGCCTACGGAGAGCTCAAGGGGCGCATTGGAAAAAACATTGAGAAAGCCCGGCAACAGCTCCTGCCCGAGGCTTCCATACGTTAGCAAGATTTTTCGATGACCCCTCTGGTTGAAGGCGTTGTTTTTACCAATCTTAAACGGCATGCGTCTCGCAACCAGTCTGCAAGTATAACCCGACCTTGCCGATGAAGTGATCCTTCCCTTACTCTGATCCGGATGAACCAGCCAGCTGATGAACACATGAGTGATGCGGCCCTCATCCAAGTGGCAAAACAAGTCATGGAGGATGCCAAATTTCCGTTCTTGGCAACCATGGATGGAGAGTATCCGAAAGTCAGGCCTGTCTCTCCGGTCCGTGTGGATGGGTTTGTGGTCTACATTGCCAATTTGCGCATGTATCAGAAAACGCGACAAATCGAGGCCAATCCACACGTGGAACTTTGCTACATGTCCACTCATCATGATCAGGTGCGGATCAGCGGGCTGGCNGAGAGGGTCACCGACAGGGCNACGNTTCAATCCATCTGGGATTCCCANCCTCTCTTGCGCAAATATCTCGGAACNCTGGACAATCCAGAATTCATNCTCTACCGNGTGGTTCCCTCAAAAGTGCTGTANATGAAGGANTGGGCCCTNGCCTACCATGATGTGCCACTTGCCGCAGGTGTCTGAGAACTCCCNCGAATTCAAGATCCTCCNTCCATCAGTCGGTGGGCTTCNCGGCTGACTTGANGGGATGTGATGCCTCCAAGGCCCTGATNCGATTCGATGACCGTCACGTGCTTGCCTCGGGGTTGCCACACCTCCAGGTTGGTAGGNCCCCAAAGCACGAGCGAGGGCACTCCNAGAGCNGCCGCCAGGTGACTGATCCCCGAATCATGTCCGACAAAGAGTCGGCTGCCGGCAATGGCTCGAGCCACGGATGGAAGGGGAGCGTTCATGTGTAGCGTTCGACAATGGTCTGGCAAATGCCTGGCCAACGTTTCGCCTGCCTCGCGGTCCGCCTCTCCTGCAACGATCATGAAATGATAGTGTGAATCCTTGCACATGGCTTGGCACCAATGCGTCCAGCGTTCCAGAGGCCAGTTCTTGCTCGGACTTCCACTCCCCGGGTGGATGGCAATTTGAACCTTGGATTCTTNAGCTGGGGTTTGACACCGGGCCAAACGACTTAANTCAGGAATCATGCCNACATCATAAATGGCTAATTTCTCCAAGGGTTGCAGTAAGGAATCGATGGCATGCAGGCGGGTGTTGTCATTCGGGCGATGGGGGCCCTGAATATAATGATGGGAGCCTGCTTGCTGAACATTTGTCTGGAATAACTGATCGGGGTCAAACAGGTAGCTGATGATGATGTCAAATTGGCTGAAATAATGAAGCCAATCCGGTGGTGTGGGGCCCCGTGGGGCAAAAAAGCGCACCAGCCCTGGAGACTCAATCGACTTGCAGGCATCAGCCCAGCCAGATTCCACAGCAAGTTGNGCGACCTTCGGATAGCCCAGAACTTCTAGATGGGTTTGGGGAAAGTATTTTCTGAGTTGTTGAAATACCGGCAGGGTGAGGATGAAGTCGCCTATAGCTCCCCCTCTGATAACGAGGATTTTTCCTTTTGAGTGGTTCACGCCGAGGGCGTACGGTAGAGGCTGAAAGCAAGGACGAGAATGAAGCCGCTCCAGGTTAACAGAAGACAGAGAGCTCCCTTCAACCGACGATCACTCTTGGCCAACCAAAAGAGGAGATCCCTCAGTCGCCAAGGAGAAATGGTAAACCACATGCCGGCGATCACCATGACATAAGCCCACACCACGATGGCCAGGCGAGCGTCGGTATCAANCCAACGTGCCGTGTCGACCATGAGCTTGGCAACCAGNAGCATGAGCACTGCTGCGCCTCNNGCCGCAAGAAGGTCNCGCACGAAAAAGGTGGTCCCAATGCCGATACCAGCGAACCCAAACATCATGAATCGCTTGTAAGACTCAAAATCAGAAATATCTTCGATTTTGACCAGGTAAAGAAACCATACCGTCGAGATTCCCATCAGGAGGTAGCCCCATGAGTTGGAGCGAGGAAAAGCCGTAAGATGGCCCTTGAACTCTTCGGACCGTATCAGGCCATAAAGAGCCAATAAAGCGATCGGAGTGGCCAATAAGATGGACAGTAGCGAGAGAGAGATGGACAGTTGCGGCAGAGACATGCGTATCGATCAAATGGCCACCTTAAGTGAGGGCGGCCGTTTCGGAAAGGTTCAAAATGGCAGGGTCTCCATAAAGGGTGAAGGAACCAACACGATCGACGCGTAATCTTAAAATCTGACCTTTGAACCGGTCGGAACTTCCTTCAAAAACAACGATTTTATTGCACCCTGTACGACCTTCGAGCCGAGCCGGGTTGCGACGACTGGGGCCTTCGACCAGGATTTCAACCTCCTGTCCCACCAAACGATGATACTTTTCATGGCCCAGTGCTGAAATGCGTTGCAAAAGTTCGGCGTGTCGTCGTTCGATGACCTCCTTCGGCACTTGACCATCCATTTCACTGGCCGGGGTTCCTGTGCGCTGGGAGTATTTGAAGACAAAGGCATTGTCAAAAGCAACCTCTTCAGCGAGGGAAAAAGTCTCTTGGAAATCATCCTCGGTCTCACCAGGGAATCCCACGATGATGTCGGTGGTGATGCCCATGTGAGGATTGACTGCCCTCAGCTTACCGATGATTTCCAAGAAGCGTTCCCGAGTGTAGACGCGATGCATTCGTTTGAGAATGCGGTTGCTGCCGCTCTGGACGGGAATATGGGCGCTGGGGCAGAGCTTGGGAAGTCTTTGATAAGCTTCGATAAGATCATCTCCGTAGCCTTTGGGATGCGGTGATGTAAAACGAATACGCTGAAGATCCTCAATGGCATGAACGGCATCTAGAAGCTGAACAAAGGCCGATTTGCCATCTTTGACACCGATTTCCCGCTTCCCGTAGCTGTTAACGATTTGCCCGAGAAGTGTGATTTCACGGACGCCTCTACCCACCAGTTGACGACACTCCTGAACAATATCTTCAATGGATCGACTCCTCTCCTTGCCTCGGGTGTAGGGGACGATGCAGAAGGTGCAGTATTGATTGCAGCCCTGCATGATGCTGACAAAGGCACTGACGGCAGCTCGCTCGCTGGCACCATGGAGCAAGTGCTCCTTGATGGTGGCCTCGCTGCCCTTCTCCTCGCCAGTATCCACGATTCTGCGATCCTTTCCTGCGAGCAAACGATCCACATATTCGGGAGCGTGGTGAAATTTCTGAGTTCCAATGACAAGGTCGACATCCGGCAACTGATCCACCAATGCCTGACCTCTGTTCTGCGCCATGCAGCCCATGTAGCCCAACACCACATTGGGTCGGTCCCGTTTCAGGGTGGCGGCAAGGTTTCGCATTTTTCCCATCGCTTTTTGCTCTGCCTGATCGCGGACGCTACAGGTGTTCAGGAGCACGACATCGGCCTGATGTTCCGAAGGCACCATGGTGTATCCCTTGGCACTCAATTGCGCTGCCACGGCTTCGGAGTCGCGCTCGTTCATCTGGCACCCGTAAGTTTTGATATACACGTTGGGCATGCTCTTACATTCAGAAATCTTAACTCTGGACCCAACGGGTTGGGCCCGAAGGCAGAAAAACTAGGATAAAAAGGCCATGAAGAAAAGATCCAATCTTTGCACCTTTTTGACAGTCTTTCGACCATAGGTGATGAAATGAAGCGTAGGAGGCAATGAGTGGAAGCATCACAAGGGAACTCATTTGCCGAGACCCATACCTTACCAAAGCAAACGAAAGATTGGAGCAGTCGATGGGTCTTTCTGATGTCGTGTTTTAAGATCCTGGAAGACGGGACACATTCTGAATTCGTTGGCTACTACAAAAAGAGCCGCTCCCTTCGAGAAGCGGCTTGGTATTGCTTTAAGATGGATGATGTCAGACTTTTCTGAGTCAGGGAAGGTCCGCTCAAGGTGCCGCTTTGAGCTCGACCCCCTCAGGCCATTTGGCACCCTGATCGATCCAGGCACGGACCATGGCGATTTGATCTTTGGTTAATTTTGGGTAGCGGTCCCGCTTGTCCAGAGGGGGCATTTCCATTTCTTCCACCAAATCTGCAGTAAAGTGAAGGAAGGGGCTTTGGTCGGCCTTTCCAACCAGGATAGCCTTTTCTTTGCTACTGCCTCCTGCAATGCTTTTCTGGCGGTCGTTCATGAAGTATTTGGCTTTGGCTCTAGGTTTGGCTCCATGGCAACCAAAGCACGATTTTTCCAGAACGGGCTTGAGGTCCTTAACAAAATCGATGGTCTTGTCTGAGGGCGCCGGAAGCTTACTCAAATCCACTTTTTCGGCAGCGAAAGTGATCAGGCTGCTGAAAAACAGCGCAGCCAAAGAAAGGCGTATGGTCGTATTCATCTTTATTTTTGGACGTTGTTTTAACGAGTTTATTCGAATCACCTTTTCTCAGACATTTTTCCACTCTCTACTGGCTGCTGATGCCAAGACCGCATCGCAGACTTTGGCCGTTTCCAGAGCATCGCGGAAAGTGGGGTGGCACGGTTCACCACTGGTCAGCGAGGCTAGGAAATCAGCTACCTGATGGACAAAGGTGTGTTCGTAACCAATGCAGAGCCCTGGAACCCACCATTTGTCGAGGTAGGGATGATCTCCATCAGTGATATGAATGCTGCGCCACCCGCGGACCTTGCCTTCATCACTGTGATCAAAAAACTCCAAGCGATTGAGGTCGTGGAGGTCCCATCGGATGGAAGCATTTTCACCATTGATCTCGAGGGTGTAGAGAGCCTTGTGACCCCGTGCATAGCGGGTAGATTCAAACAGGCCGAGAGATCCGTTGTTGAAGTGGCAGTGGAAAATACAGGCATCATCGATGGTGACCGCCTGTTTCTCTCCGGTGGCAGTGTGCACCCTTTCCTTAATGAAGGTCTCGGTGACGGCAGAGACATCCTGAATCCCACCATTGAGCCAGATGGCAGTATCAATACAGTGGGCCAGAAGATCACCTGTCACACCCGATCCGGCTGCGGCTGCATCCAGGCGCCACAAACCCTCTCCGCCCTGAGGCAATTCTTCACTGATGGTCCAGTCCTGAAGAAAGTTGGCTCGATAGTGAAACACTTTGCCGAGTTTTCCTGAGTCGATGATCTGCTTTGCCAGGGTAACGGCAGGAATGCGGCGGTAGTTGTACCAGACGGTGTTGGCAACGCCTGCTTTTTCAACGGCCTCAACCATGGGAAGAGACTCTTCGGTTGTACGCGCCAGAGGTTTTTCGCAAAGAACCATTTTTCCCACTTCTGCGGCTGCGATCGCGATGGCAGCGTGACTGTCATTGGGTGTGCAGATGTCGATGGCATCGATATCGTCCCTGGCGATCAGCGCCTTCCAGTCAGACTCGGTGCTCTCGTATCCCCACTGGCTGGCAAAAGCCTCGGTGCGCTCGCTATTTCTGCCGCAAATGGCCTTGAGTACGGGGCGATAGGCAAGGTCTCCGAAGAAATCATTGACCCGTTTGTAACCGTTGGAGTGGGTGCGCCCCATGAAGCCATACCCCACCAATCCGATATTCAATGGTTTTTTGTCGCTCATATTTTTTCTCAATTAGAATGTTTGAATGCTGAAGGATTCCAAAGACCGATCACTGCGCGTCTCTGACCTTGATCATGGCATCCAGAATGGTGTTCCAGGTGCTGCCATCTTCCAGAACGGCATTGGGAAACATGCATCCGTCCCAGCAGATGTGCTCGATGCCTCGGCTTTGGGAATCCTTGAGCCAGTAGCTGGCACATCGAGTGATGTCCAACTTGCCGTTTGGATCGTCTGCTCGACAGTGCTTGCCGGTCTTGTCATGGGATCCGGCTCCATGAACCTCCCCATCGTTTTGAGCCACGTGAAAGTCGATGGTCCAGGGTCTTAGCTTGTCGGTCATCTGTTCGTAGGCTGCATAAAAGGCCTCATCACTGTAACCTGGCTGAAGCAGGGCATGCTCGGGTGCATTGTAACCCATCAGATAAAGGTAGGTGTGGGCGAGATCGGCCTGGAACCCGAGGGTCTCGGGCATTCCAACCCCTTCCAGCAAGTCGAGCATGTCCTTCCAGGAATGCATGCCAGCCCAGCAAATTTCGCCTTCAGCAGCTAGCCGCTCTCCATGGTCCTTGGCAATTTGAGCCGCCTTCTTGAAGGTGTCGACAATCCGAGCCGTGTTCTTTGCAGGATCCTCCTTCCAGGTGTTGACCCCGAATTCAGCTGAGTCGATGCGAATCACACCTCGTTTTCGGGCCCCATGATCGTTGAAAATACGAGCTACCCGGCAGGCCATTTTGACTGCATCCAGGAACTTGGCCTGTTGCTCATCGGTTCCCATGGCTGAATCTCCAACGGTTCCGGGCCAAACAGGCGCAACCAGCGAGCCGATATCAAAGCCCTTGGATTGAATCAAATCGGCAATGGCCTTGAGATCATCATCACTCGCGCTGGGATCGGTATGTGGTAGAAAGAGAAAGTAATCGATTCCATCA
This sequence comes from Pedosphaera sp., assembly GCA_002686885.1. Taxonomy (GTDB): domain Bacteria; phylum Verrucomicrobiota; class Verrucomicrobiia; order Limisphaerales; family AAA164-E04; genus UBA7971. Next base: position 9,840 of record NYYT01000086.1, on the reverse strand, counting down.
AATTTTTGTCCGTTGACCTCTGCTGCCGCGGTGAGATCCAGCATGTGTTCCAGACTGATGGGAGGTTCCTGACCTTCTTCGGTACCTTTGCCAACCAGGCCAGGCCACATGGCATTGTGAAGCTTTAGGGATGGGTTACTCATAGGGATTCTTCTGGTTTTTGACTGCTTTTGTCTAAGTTCTTGGCGCCATCCACACCACGCACTTCGGGCCCCCTTGGACCGTATGGATGGGAGTTCGAAAAAATTAACACCTGAGACTCATGGATCAATTCCAAAGTTACCTGTGAATGCCTTGATGAGGTTCCAAGGCGATGATCTGTCTCACGCATCCGGTCTGGCCCATTGAGGCGGATGGTGGAGTTGGAACAAGGTTTCTCCAGCTTTGGGAACCATCAAGATACCCTCGGCTTCTCGATTGGCATAATCCGCTGGATTCATGGATTCCGGGTTTCGGTAACCGAGATTGATTTCTCGACATACGGTTTCAGGGATACCTGTTGCCAGAGTCACCTTTACCCGAGGAATTTCACGGCCATCCACCCATTGACCAATCCCCCTGACGTGAGTTGAATGAGCCAGAATGCCCCAAGGCAAATCCTTGAATTGATCCCACTGCTGAACAAAATGATCACGGCAGTGATAACCAATCTGATGAATCAGTTTGCCGTGAGTCAAACTGATTTCCTTGATGTGAGGCGCATAGATGATCAATTCTCCGTCATCGGCCAGCACGGGTTCCAGCTTGTACATACACTTCCCTCCCACCCAAAGTTCGTCATACATCGGTGGAGCGCAGGAAAGGATGGTATGATAGGGTTTGTCACGGTATTCGATGTGAGTCTGCGCTGAAAGATCGGCCGCCTCATCCCATGCAGATTCCGGGGTGCCGGTGAATAGGCCCTTGAGCCCCTGGTGGGTGACCACCATGCAAAGGGCTTGCTTGGGGATGGTCACCGCCGCTCCGGCCCGATCGATGACTTTTCTAACCGCCGTCCACTTATGTCCGATGATTTTTGGATTGGTGATGATGGCTGCCAGCCAATGGAAAAAGTTGAGAACCTCTGGGCCGCTGACTCCTGGAAAGAGGTATTTGTTGCCACCTGAAAAACCGACCACCTCGTGGGGAAAGACCGGGCCTACGATCAAAATTTGATCGTATTCGTAAAGTTTTTTGTTCACGCGGACCGGCACATCCATGCTGAACCGTCCTTCGGTCATGGCGTGGATTTCTTCTTTGGTGATCACACCAATTTCTTTGAGCGCTTCAGGACGATCCCACTGATGATTGAAGAAAGAAACGGATGCATAGGTGCTTTTTCTCTCTTCAAGGCTGATTTCCAGACGTTGACAGATGGCTTCCTCGCTCATGGGCTGATGCGTGCCGAGGGCAATCATGACGTCCATGGCTGCAGCACTTTTGCCATGCAGTTTGAAAAGGGTCTGAAACATCCAGCCCACTGGGGCGGTTCGGGTGCTGTCGGGGACGATCAGCAGGACTTTCTTGCCCTGAAAAGTTCCCGCAGGGAAGCTTTCAGCCAAAAAGGGCTGAACCGAATCAAGCCCTAGAAAGCCGTTAGATGGTGCGATCAAGCTGGCCATGGTGTGTGAGGGCGCGACGGTTTTGTTTGCCTTAAATGGTTTGACTTAAAAAGCCACCATCCACTCGTATGTCCGATCCTGTCACGAAACTGCTGGCTTGATGACTGGCAAGAAAGACAGCGGCCCCAATCAGTTCATCCGCCTCCCCAAAACGTCCCATGGGGGTGTGGCCCATGATGCTCTCGGTTCTAGCCGTTGGACTCCCGTCTTCATGAAACAGGATTTTTCGATTCTGTTCAGCTGGAAAGAATCCTGGCGTGATGGTGTTGACCCTGACACCAGCAGTAGCCCATTCACGCGCCAGGAATTGACTCAAGCTCAGAACGGCTGCCTTGGCGGCAGAGTAGGCGATCACCCTGGATAGAGGAATGTGTGCCGAGACACTGGCAATGTTGATGACGCTGCCACGTCCGGACTGAAGCATGGCAGGGCAGAATTCCTGGCAGGGCAAGAGAACTCCTCCAACGAGGTTCAGATCGAAATTGCCTCGCCAGGCATCCACTGGGATTTGGTCAAAGGTGAAATCTCCCGTAAGGGTGGTTTTGGGATCATTTCCTCCTGCAGCGTTGACCAGAATGGACGGGGCTCCGATTTCCTCCCGAATGAACGCGTGGGCTTCCTTGAGGCTTTCAGCGTTCATGGCATCAGCCTTCACATATTGGGCCTTACCGCCCTTGGCCTGTATGCCTGCGATCGTTTGTTCTCCGTTCGCCTCGTTGCGGCCCATGACGACCACTTCACCTCCTGCCTCAGCCAGCCCAGCGGCCATCGCACCCCCCAGACTGCCTGTTCCGCCGATGACCACCGCAACGTCCCCGCTCAAATCAAATCGATGCTTCATGAGCACGCAGCTTGCCTGCCTGTATAAGTCAACTAAAGCAAAAAGGTTGGGTAATGTGCTTGGACATCTTTCGATGGACGGGCAGGATACCATCATGAGCTTGTCCAATGTCTCCTGGGAAGCAGAGTTTCGAAAACTTTTCGAAGTCGGGAGTGATCGTTATCAGCAAGGAAAGCGTGAGGTCTCGAGCTTCTTTCAGCCCGAAGAGCTCGAGCTTCTCCAAAGAATCGGTTACCGAGCTCAGGAGATGTTTGATTTCTTGGAGGACCACGTGAACTATGGAGCGCCAGATTACGCAACAGCCTACAAAGTAGCTGTATTGCGGGAGCGGTATTTTCGGGAAGTCCAGGGGGGGAGTTGGACAGGCCAGGTGGTGGCGGCTTCTCAACTGCCAGCCAAGACCGATACCATGGATGGAGTCGCCTGGTTTCCACGATTAGTGGCTAAAGCGCGTGCGAAGCTGGCCGGAGAACTGGATGAGCCTACCATGTATGGCTGTGCGGGAGACCGCCCTTTTCTCGCCGGCTATGGGCACACCCTGGATAGCTTTCTGGAAATCGTCTGGAAGCACGGTGAGAATGATGAGGCCATCCTTAAAGCTCTCAGGCAAGGGCCCTAGACGAAGCGATGGCTGCCTTGGACATCTCACCAGCTATACTTACCTATCAGGGTCTCCCATTCTATGGAAATGTTTTCCAGTTTGTTGACTGGCGACTGCTAGAGGGCAGGTAAACTTGCGGCTGCCATGGCTTGTCCATGGCGCTTTTCTTTTTCTCCAGGCAGGTGGAAGGCTATGGAGGCAGCCTTGATCGGGAACTCCTGATGCAAAACCTCTTTTGCTTTCTCGATCATTTGGTCGGCACCGGATCCGGTGGTGACCCGACCGAGCAGCAGCAGATGTTCAAATGGGTAATAGTCCTTGTATTGAGCCAATGCATACCCCAGATACACCCCCATGGTTCGATAAATGGCTGCAGCGCGATCATCCCCCTTTGCCATGAAGGTCTGCACCGCAACCAGTTGTTCTGGAAACGGCAAAGAACGGTCGATTTCCAGACCTGATGCGGGAATGAGTCGTGCCACTGCCTGCTGTGAAAAAAACTGAACACCGCAGCCCACATCCCCGGACCATTCATCCCTGGGGGCTCCATCTCGATAATCAATCGGAGCAAATGCCAGTTCATTGAGCCACGAAGTAATTTGCCCTTCGGGCGTGACAAACCCGGCCGCTTGATTGGTTCCCATGGCAATACCCAGCACCGCTGGGCGACCGAGGTTCATGGAGCCAGCCAACGCCGTCACTTCTCCGTCGTTGACCACCTCAAAGGGAATATTCCCCCAGGCACGTTTCATCTCCATGAAGAGGCCTTTGACGCGTGATTGGAAAAGATCCTCCGGTATGCCTCGGAAGAGTGAGGCGACTTTGACCTGATTCTGTACATACACACCTGCAGCACTGCCTCCGATGGCGTCTACCCGTGGTAGCTTCGAAGCGGCACGTTGCAGCAAGGACATGATGTGGTCATAATGCCATTGTGGGTCCTGTTGAGGGATGGGATCCCAGACGATCTCTTCAGAAAAAAGGGTCTCCCCATCCATCATGGCGGCAATCTTTTGATCGCTACCCCCCAAGTCAAAACCGATGCGGCACCCGGAAAGATGGCCTCCCAGGGGGGAACTTTCGGACTTCGCCTCCGGTAGTTCGGATGTTGCGACCGAATGCACCTTTAATGGACTCTCAAAAATCTTCTCACCCATCATGGTGGCATCGAATTGCCCCAGGGGATTTTCTTCGTAATATTGGTTGAGGCGCCGGCAAAGGGCAGGGGAAGCATCGGATTGGATGGTTGCCGCTCCCCTGGACCAAAGGAGGAATTTGATCTGACGTTCCAATAAAAAGGTNTTGAGTTCCGCGTGTTCCGGTACATCCGGGAGCAGGGTGATCTTGAAGCGATAAACACTTTGATCTGGGCGCACCAAAGCCAAGTGCACGGTTTCAAGGGAGGAGCTTGATTCGAGGCAGTTCTCCAACGCCCTCTGGCTGAGTGCTGCGGGACGAAAGGCTGGATCCAGCTCCGGTATCACCATCGGGCGAAGCGCATCTAAGAACTTTTGCTTCATAGGTTCCGGATATTAGGAAGGGNAAGAGCCGCAGGCAAAGCACTATCTTTGTGGGTTGAGTTTGGTTTGGCACCATGGCAGCCTTAAGCGACCGAACCCCAATGGCATAGAGATTCGGTAGCTTGAGTTCATTGGGAGGGTTTTGAGGTCAGCCATGGTTCGGTAGCTAGGTCATGTCCGATTCTGAATCAAAAACTCCCGCTCTTTCCGTGGGCCAAAGGCTTTGTGCCTCACGTTATGTGCTACAGACCAAGCTTTTCGAGAACCCCGAAGGCAGTGCCTATTGGGTGGGCAAGGATCGGGACGCTCGGGAGGATGTCATCCTATTCTTTCTGCCGCCTTTTTTGACGCGTGAAACCGAATGGTTGGATGGATTCCTGGAGGCACTTCAAGCTCCGGAAACCGCGCCTTGGGATCCTTCTTTTGCATGTCTTGCCGTCCATCCATCAGCAAAGCCTTTGCCTTTCGTGGTTTTCCGGTCTGAGGTGGGGATCAGTTTAGAAGAACGACTTGCCCAATGTGGGCCGAAGTCCAATTGGGAAGATTTGCAGAGTCTNATAGAGACCATCTTTNGCTGCCTNATGCCGATGCACCACCGAGGGCGGGTTCATGGGCGTCTTACGTTGGATCATATTCGATTCAAGCCGGATGGTTCAGCTTTTGTTTTTGCCCCGGGACTCGATCGCCTCGTCTTCAAGTTCTGGCGCGAAGTGTCGGGAGAAGCCATTCCCGTCCGATGGGATGGAAATGCTTCCGAGCACACACTACAGACAGGCCAATGCAGTTTTTCTGATGAAGTGTTTACTTTCGCACTGCTTGTCTATGACAGTCTTCGATTCGTCGGCGTCCAGGTTCAGTTGCCGCGCTCGCCGAACATGGAAGGGCGCTCTCGACTGGGTAATTTGATTTTACCCAATCAGGTTTTGCAGGTNCTGAATGATGCATCGGGGCGCGATCAAGGTGCGAGATTACCCTCCCTCTCGCGTCTTGCTGCCAAGATGGGCTTTGATATCCACTTGCCAGAGGAGAATCCTCTTACGGGACCTGGGTTAACATCCAGCTGGACTCGAAAAGAGTTACTGGTTCAGTGGCTCGGACTTCTGCGCAGGCCTGCTGTTCTGGTTGCCATGACAGGTCTTGTGATGATGTTTCTTGTCCTTTTTTGGTGGCTTGATGAGCACCAGCGAAGATCCTTATCCGCAGCTTCCGCAGGCGGAGCTCCCAAACAAGAGATCTTGATTTCCGATGCATCGGATACTGAGGAAGCCGACACACCACGTATGCTCCGGGGTGAGGGGGTGTTGCANCTCACCACAGCTCCAAGTGAAGCCCTGGTGATNATCGAACACGCCGAAAACGGAGAGAAGGNAGAAGATTTTTCTCCTGTGACATGGCAGGGATTGATAGAGGGAGCCTATCGACTTCGAATCCAAGCAGTCGGATATCAGTCCACCAACGTGTTGACTTATNTGATTCAAGGTGGGGAAAGGACCCTCCACGTGGACCTCCAGCCTGCTTTGGTCAAGCTCNAGCTGAATACAGAGCCCTCAAGTGGAACATTTCGCCTTCAGGATCATCAAGGAAGGTGGCACACAGGGAGCCTGCCGGCTGAAGTCGAACTACCTCTTGGAGATTATCTCGTTCATTTTTCCCTGGATGGGAAGACTCGCAGTGAGAGGNTTCGCTTGGATCAGTATGAGGTCGGTGGGTATCGCCACGTTTGTGTGTTTGCCTCCAGTCNGTTGCAATTGTTGACATCCCCGGAGGGAGCCGAAGTATGGCTTGATGGCGTTCTTCAGGGGCGAACTCCCTTATGGATCGACGGGCTTGGACATGGCGAAGTTGGAATCGAGTTTCGGCTGGACGGCTTTAGAACCATCGAAGAGACCGTGAATTTGGCGCCGGACCAAGTTCAAACCATTCGCCATTCACTGCTGCCAGCAAATTAGACTCTCGTCTTAAAATGAGATTACGAAAGTCTCCGGACAGTATGATCAAGCATGGTGATTGGGGCGATGGGTGGTCCATTTTTGGATCAATGCCCTAAGGGCTTCAGGATCAATTGGTTTGGGGAGATGGTCATTCATACCTGCGGCCAAGCAGCGTTCCTGTTCACCTGCCATGGCGTTGGCNGTGACGGCGATGATGGGGACCAGAGCCTTTTGAGGATCTTTGTTCGTTTGCAAGGATCTTATTTTTTGAGCGCATTCAATGCCATTCATCTCAGGCATCTGAATGTCCATCATGACCAAATCAAGGGCGTTGGTCAGAACGCAATCGAAGGCCTCTTTGCCATTGGAAGCCAGGAGAACATGACAGCCCATTTCCTCAAGCATGGTTTGAATCACCTTTTGGTTGATTGGGTGATCATCGGCAACCAGGACCGTGAGAGAATTCTTTTGAGAGGTTTTTGGCTGAACTAGGGCAACATCGCCTACCTGGATATTAGGGCAGGCATCTGGTGGGAAATCTCCCTGAAGCATGGTTTCGCGGAGGAGTGGTTTGAACATCGCATGAATTGGACCCGCCTCCCGGACCCCTTCTGAATCGAATCGGGCATTTCGAGCAAGCAATACGACTATAGGGAATTTTTCAGGGGTTGTTTTTTTTACGATACGCTGAATCAAGGTATTCAAGGCGGCTTGCTCCCAGGTAACCGGAACGTCGATCCATAGCTGAAAAGATGCATGCGTGCTTTCCTCGGTGCGGTTCAACTCATCGATGAGGACGGTTTCTTCCTCACAAACACGGAGGGAGGCCGTGAATCGCTGAAGTACGGTTTGGGTGCATTTCCCACTCATTGAATGAGGTGCAAAAAGGATGAGGGCCGGCAGGGGTGGATGAGGAGAGATTTCAGATTGAGGTTTTTCTGATAGGGCGATGGGGGAGTCCAATTCGATCCAAAAGCGACTTCCAGAACCGGGTTGACTCTCGAAACCGATCTTTCCATGCATGAGATCCACGAGTTTTTTGGTGATGGGGAGCCCCAATCCGGTGCCTCCCCTATGGTGACCTTCATCGGATGGGATTTGGGCGAATTTCTCGAAGACCATTTCGCGCGCTGACTCGGAAATGCCGACGCCGGTATCCTGCACTGCCAATTGCCATCGGATATGTCTTGGGCGGTCCGACGGGAGCAGCTTGAAGCTCAGTTCAACAGAACCGGTGTCCGTGTATTTGATGGCATTACCGAGCAAATTAACCACTATTTGTCGAATCCGATGCGCGTCTCCTTCGATGGAAGGTGGTAACTTTTCCGGGAGCAGGCACCCTAATTCGATTCCCTTACGGTAGGCTTGTGGTGCTACTACCTGTAAGGATGACTCCAGTAAATGAGTGAGGTCGAAGTCGCTGAGCTGGAAATCCATGTGCCCTGCCTCGAGTTTGGATAAATCCAGAACATCATTGATGATGGCGAGCAGACCTTCAGCCGAAAGTTTGAGAAGCTTGGTATGCTGGCGGTCCCTCTCGGATAGTTCACCGGATTGACTCAATATGCTGGCCATTCCCAGAACTCCGTTCATGGGAGTGCGAATCTCGTGACTCATGGTGGTGACGAATTCGGACTTGGCTCGATTGGCACTTTCGGCAAGTTCCTTTGCCCGTCGCAATTCTTCCGTCTCAAGGTTGGATGCTTGATGCTTCCTGGCCGATTGGAGCATGTCTTCCAGGAGTTCATGCCAAGCCTCGGATCCTGGCTCTGGCAGGGCTTCCTTCTTCGATGAGGATTCCGAATGCAGGATCTGCCGCATGGCTTCGAACCACCGACTCCAGCCGGAAGGCCACCATGGATCATGTGGTGGTCTCATCTGGCGGAGTGAGAACCAGCCAAAGCTTCCGAAGGCCAGGGAGGCCAGAGCGATAGAGACCCAACTTTGAATCAACGGCGAGGCATGGATCGGAACCGGCCCTTGAGAGTCTGCCGGACCGTCCTGAGGATGAATATGTCTGATGACCATCAGAAACCAAATGAGTGCAAGCATCCCAAGTCCCGCACTAAGCCAAATGGCTCTTTGGTTTTTTTTATGCATGGTTTGACGAAATCCGCAATGGGCTAAAATGATGAACGGAGTGGGGTGTGTTAGGTTTTTGAGGGCATTGGAGCAGCCGCATGTTGAGCGATGCTGGACGGGTAAGGGGGACGCAAGATTCCGCGTTCGGTAATGATGCCGTGGATCAGTTCAGGAGGTGTGACATCGAAGGCCGGATTCCAGCAGCTGCTATCATGCGGGGTAACGGGCAACGTACCCATGATCACACCGACTTCTTCGGGCTGACGCATTTCAATAGGTATGAGGTCTCCATGGGCAAGGTTAGAGTCAAAGGTTGAAAAAGGCGCAACGACATAAAACGGGACTTGATGGTGGTGTGCCAGAATGGCCAGTCCATACGTGCCGATCTTGTTGGCTGCTGCACCATCGGCCGCAATGCGGTCGGCGCCAACCAGAACAACATCCACCTCACCTTTTCTCATGAGCGCGGCTGCCATGTTGTCGCAGATGACAGTACAGGGTATGCCGAGCTTTTGACACTCCCATGCTGTGAGCCGAGCTCCTTGAAGCAGGGGCCTGGTTTCATCGGCATACACCTGCTGGACCTGACCTTTTGTATGCGCATGGATGACCACTCCCAGCGCGGTCCCGATGCCCGCCGTTGCTAGATAACCCGTGTTGCAATGTGTCAGGATGCGAGCCTTCTCTGGAAGAATGGCTTGCCCATGCCGTGCCATCTGGTCGCAGCGGTCACGGTCATCCTGATGAAGATAGCGTGCCTTGGAGAGAATATGATCGGGAATGTCCTCGATCGGCAGTTGGGGCTGACACTCGAGATCTGAGAGGATCCACTCGACAGCCCATTGCAAATTAACCGCCGTGGGTCGCGCAGCCATCAGTTGCTTGGCAAGGTGACTCAAGCGATCCATGTAGAGCGTCTTTGGCTGGATGGATGTTATGGAGCGAGCTGCCAGGACCATCCCATAGGCTGCGCTGATTCCGATGGCAGGAGCACCTCTCACGCAGAGCGATTGAATGGCGACGATGAGTTCCTCCAGACTTTGAATGCCAAGATAGGCCTCCTGCTCGGGCAAGCGGGTCTGGTCCAGGAGCACCAGCTGGTCATCCGTCCACTTCAATGTTTCAATGTTTGTTGGTTTCATCAGGAACCTTTCCATTCGAAAGGTAGTGTGAGAGGGTGCTGACGAGAACTCATGGGGAATGAAATCCGCTTGCCTGTGCGATGAGATTCAAAAACCCCCAGGATCATTTCTGTAGTGAGAGA
>NYYT01000085.1 GCA_002686885.1 Pedosphaera sp. | reverse complement strand
AAAAGCCATTTGTCGGCTTGCTCACTAACGGGGCCAGCGGAGACATCAACAACCTTAATTATGCACTCCCCGTCCCGCCCCCAAAGAAGCCTCCTTACCAAAAAATAAAAGAGGTTGCCCAGAGTGTTGCCAGTAAAACAGCCGAACTTTTTGAACAAATGTCCTGGGAGCCGCAAGGTATCCTTGCAGTCCAAAACGAAACCATCGTGTGCCGCGTACGGCGCCCGGATCAAAAGCGCTCATTGGAAGCGCAACGCTTGTTCGCGAAAGCCCGCGACAAGCATCCGACGCAATGGACCCGGCAGGAGATTTATGCCAGAGAAAGCATCCTTCTTAAGGCACTCGACAGGGAGGTCCCTGTGTCTCTGAGCGCCATCCGTATTGGATCAGGCTGCCTGCTGACCCTCCCCACAGAAACCTTTTCAAGTATTGGACTGGAGCTCAAAAAGGCATCCCCCTTTGCGCACACTATGGTCGTCGAATTGGCCAATGGCTATCATGGCTACTTACCGACACCGGAGCAGCATCGTTTGGGCGGATACGAGACCTGGATGGCCCGCAGCAGTTACCTTGAAATAGACACCTCCGAGACCATCACAAGAACCTTGCAGAAGCTGTTGNNTCGACTGGATTACGAAAATTAATATTTCCACAAAGCCACGTNNGGACAAACNGATCCGCACATGTTGCTAAGTGTTATCTCAAGAGAGTGCTCNCCTGATGCCGAACCAAGATCGCTGATACGAATCACCTCTTGTTCAAGACCTCCATCACGCGGAAGGCTNACCACCATGTTATTTTCAGTCAAATTGACAGCGCTGTCTTCCTCAGCATTTTCATGCCGAAAGCGAACTCGAGGGTATTGATCGGGAGCCATGTCGATCTTCATGTGAGCAGCAGGGGAATTTTGAATAAGCTCCTTGATTCCTTCAAGTGCCCCNTNCNCNTGATCNNCANCNNANNNATTGGAANCTTCNTCACTGGTTATGAAGCGAACGGCAATCTTCGCATTGCAAGTTATTGTAATCTTGTCAGGACATCCCCCCCCCATGACATANAAGATCCCANCCACCAACTCGGAAGCCNCTGNTGATTGTACACCGACTCCTGCATGCGAACCATCGGCACTCTGCTCCAGCAAACTAGCGCTGACGATTTCCTTCACAAACCGGGAAATATTGGCGCTGTTGCTGAAACTTNCCAAGTTGGCAAAGTTGGAATTTTCGCTATAACTAGCGCAAGTTCCTGGTATTTCCCAAGGCTTGATAAAGTTGATTTTTGCCTCGTAATTCTTGTAATAGAATTTGACTGAATTGCCTTCAACCAGCGAAAGATGGTTTTCGATGATCATGAAAGCTTCCAGGTCGGCTTTAAAAATGTCTTCGTGATATTTTGCTCGCTGATTGAGCTCAATATCCAGGCCACCTTCCGATCTGAAGCGAACAACTGCATGGTCACCCCCTTTGAGGTTCACAATCGTCTTGGAGCCCTTGTCCGCATTACGTAAATCCTTTGCACCACTGGCCTGAATGATACCAAAGCCCCTAAATGGCCCCACACAGCCTATGATGTAATAGTTGGCCGCTCCATCGATCGTCCCCGATATTTTGATAAATTCATCAGCCCTGTCATGAACTTGAATATCGTTCCACATGACCACCTGATTTTCCACTACCACCCCTTCGGGAAGATCCAGAATATCATCATCAATGGCTACTTCGATAACCTGTTTGCGTCGTCTGCGTAGAAGGGGTGCCAGCGAAATGTTGGTGCGGCTGAGGACAGCAAAACCAATAACAAGAATGACTCCAAAGGCTACGTAAGTTACAATGGCACTCTCCAGAGTCACCCGAAAAGTCAAAACGAGCGGCAGGTTTTTGCAAGGTAATTGAACCCCACAGAGGCTTTATGGCTTACGGGTTAACAGTAACGCAAGCCGCCGTAAGGTGATTTCAGCACATCCAGAAGACATTGAATATAGGGTTGACGGCACAAACCCGAGTGTGCATCAATCGAATGATGGATTTTTTGATTCAATTACTTAGTTCACGCGACCTGCTTCTTGGCAGGTCGTAGGCGGCGGTATTTGAATGCAAGCAGTCTGACCCCGCAGCCCTTTCCCTTAGGCTACGGGGTTTTTGTTTATTCAATCCTGCCAAGGAACAAAATCAAAAATCCTCGTAATATTGTCATGAGAACCAAGCGTATTAAGATTTTTGACACCACGTTGCGCGATGGAGAGCAATGCCCCGGAGCTTCCATGCACTTGAGTGAGAAAATGGAGGTGGCTAGACAACTGGCAAGACTGAAGGTCGATGTCATTGAAGCCGGGTTTCCTGTCATAAGCGACGGAGATTTCTCGGCGGTCCAAACAATCGCCCAAGAAATCAAAGGCCCAACCATCGCCGGCTTGGCAAGATGTGTTTCCAGAGATATCGAAGCAGCCGGTCGAGCTGTCTCGCCTGCAGGATCCAAAGGCCGCATCCATGTGTTTCTGGCAACCTCAAAAATTCACAGAGAGTTCAAACTGGGGAAGGCTGAGGACGAGATTATTCGACTGGCGGTAAAGGGAGTCAAACAGGCCAAAAGTTTTGTGGATGATGTCGAATTTTCTCCAGAAGATGGTTCCCGCACCGAACCTGAATTTCTTGTGAAGGTTTGTCAGGCAGTGGTGGATGCGGGTGCCACTACAGTCAACATACCCGATACGGTTGGGTGGGCCGTCCCTGCGGAATTCGGCTCTCTGATCGGCCATCTGCACGCCGAGGTGCCTGAGTTCCGATCAGGCAAAGCCATCATCAGTGTCCACTGCCACAATGATCTAGGCTTGGCCGTCGCCAATTCCCTTGCTGCCGTTGAAGCAGGAGCCAGACAAGTCGAATGCACTGTCAATGGCATCGGAGAACGTGCAGGCAATGCTGCACTGGAAGAAATCGTCATGGCATTGAAGACACGGTCAGATGCTTTTGGCGGTTTCAAAACCGGCATTAAGACACATGAAATCGTGAAGTCTTCCAGACTTGTCTCGCGAATGAGCGGTCTGACAGTACAACGGAGTAAAGCCATTGTGGGAGAGAACGCCTTTGCTCATTCCAGCGGAATTCACCAAGACGGCATTCTGAAAAAGCGCGAGACTTATGAGATCGTCGACCCTCAAGAGGTCGGTTGGGGGCAGACGGAACTGCCTTTGACGAAGCACAGCGGTCGGGCGGCCGTCGCAGCCCGCCTCAGACACCTTGGTTTCAGCATGTCGGAGGCAGAGGTAACTTCCATTTTCAGTCGCTTCAAGGAAATCGGCGATAAGAAAAAATTTGTTTACGATGATGATTTGGCGGCTCTGGTCGATGGCCAACGAACCGATGTAATAGAAACATGGTCCCTGGATTACGTCCATGTCACGACTGGCATCCATGCCATACCCACCGCGACTGTGAGACTTAAAAGAACACATGCCTCACAAAACCAGGATCTAGAGATTTTGGAGGATGCAGGCGTCGGGGATGGTCCTGTTGATGCCGCCCTCAAGGCTATCGATCGGCTCACCAAAACAAACGGAACCTTGAAGGACTATCTCCTGAGGTCTGTTTCACAGGGCAAGGACGCAATGGGGGAAGTTGTTGTCAAGGTAGACTTCGGAAAGGGAGAATTCATCACCGGAAGAGGCGCCAGCACCGATATCATCGTCGCCAGTGCCAAGGCCTACCTCAACGCAGTCAATCGCAAGCTAGCTACCTCGAACCAAAAAACAAAGATCGCACGCAAGCGAAAACCCAAACGCCATTAAGGTGGTTGAAGGACTTCCAATCACTGACATGCGAGAGGAGCTCTTGCAGTTGCCAAACTTTGGATGTTACCGTGCCATCAGATACTCACTTAAAACCGAATCCTGCCTCTGCCATGTTTCATCCGTCTTACTTAAAATGGTTGGTGATGATTTCCGGGTTTTTACCCTACTCACTCACCGCTCAATCAGAATCCACCATGACCCTCGACGATCGAATCAATGGCATCATGGAGCCCATCACCAACGTCATCATGAAAGTGATTTTCGTCGAGGTGTCCATCGGATGGGGACAGGCCGTACCTTTCGTACTGATTTGGCTCCTTGCAGGGGCTGTGTTCTTTACCGTTTACAACAAATTCGTGAACGTCAGGGCTTTCGGCCATGCTCTGGCCGTGGTTCGAGGCAAGTATGACGATCCAAACCACAAAGGAGAGGTTTCCCATTTTCAAGCCCTGACAGCTGCCTTGTCGGGCACAGTGGGTGTCGGGAACATTGCCGGAGTAGCCGTTGCGGTTTCATTAGGCGGGCCGGGGGCCACTTTTTGGATGATCATCGCCGGTTTGCTTGGAATGAGCTCCAAATTCGCTGAATGCACCTTGGGCACCAAATACCGACGCGAAAACCCTGATGGCAGTGTTTCTGGAGGACCGATGTATTACCTTAGAGAGGGGCTTGCCAAACACAAATGGCCCAATTTAGGAAAGGTCATGGCTGTCATCTTCGCCATTGCCTGCATCGGAGGTTCCCTGGGCGGTGGCAACATGGTCCAAATCAATCAGGCCACCCAACAATTGGTCGAGGTAACCGGAGGTGAAACATCCATCTTCGCCCAACAGGGATGGATCTTTGGTGTGGTCATGGCTGCCATCGTAGCGTTGATCCTAATAGGCGGCATCAAAAGCATTGCCAAAGTCACCGAAAAACTCGTCCCCATCATGGTGGGTATTTATATCGCTGGGGCCTTGGCCGTTCTTTTTGCCCACACGACTGAAATCCCCGCTGCGATCGGAAAAATCATTGGCGGTGCCTTCAATAATGACGCCATGTATGGCGGCATCATCGGGGTCCTGATTCAAGGATTCCGCCGTGCTTCCTTTTCCAATGAGGCAGGGATTGGCTCGGCATCCATTGCCCATAGCGCTGCTCGAACCAACGAACCCGTTTCCGAGGGAATTGTCGCATTACTCGAACCCTTTATCGACACGGTTGTCATCTGCACCATGACGGCCCTAGTCATCATCATCTCGGATTATGGCGCATTCGAACAATCCGAAGTGCTTGCCAGCGCCCAAGCCGGAAACCTACAGGCAATCAATTTGACCTCTTCAGCCTTTAGCAGCACGCTTTCTTGGTTTCCCGTCATTTTGTCCGTAGCGGTCATTCTCTTCGCCTTGAGCACCATGATTAGTTGGAGCTATTATGGACTAAAAGCATGGACCTACCTTTTCGGTGAAAGCCAACTTTCGAGCCTCGCATACAAAACCCTGTTTTGTCTCTTCGTGGTGATTGGTTCGGCGATCTCGGCTCAAAGCGTTTTTGATTTTGGCGACGCCATGATTTTTGCCATGTGCTTTCCAAACATGCTCGGGCTCTACTTCCTGGCAGGGGAAGTCAAGCACGACTTGAACGACTATCTGAAGAGGGTCCGCAGCGGAGAAATTAAGAGGTTTTCCTGAGGATCAGACTACTCGGTAGTCAGCCGGAAAAAACGAATCGAAGCTGTCTCCGGAAACTCAAGGGTGGCGTGAACCGTACGCTGTGTCTTCATGGGCTTAACATCCCACAATGACTGCCACTCCCGGAGATCTGAACTCCCCTCAAGCCTGTATGATTGAGCAGATTTCACCTGAAACCCAAACGAAATACCATAAGCGTGAAAACTGACTGAATGCATTTCCAGCCTGTCGGAGGGGTCCAAAGGATTCGTCCCAGCGTTGAATTCGTCTTTGTTCGTCATACCATCCCCGTCGGTGTCTAGCACGAAAGCTTCAGGCATGAAGGGATCCATCCCAAAAGTGATCTCCCACTCGTCTGAGAAACCGTCGCCATCGGTATCCTGCCGGTTGTCTTTGCCCGGAGTTCCCCCCTCAGCCAATGGGACCATTCCATCAAGCATCCCTGCCACTCGCCCCATTGAAACACCCCTGGTCTGTGCCCCATAGTCCACCCGATCAACGATGTCACCTGATGGATCGAAAAGGAAAATGGAATCACTGTCACCAGACAATTTGAATGGAAGTTGGAATTCTTCTGCCCCCTGCCCCAAGGCTTCACCCACCCAAAAGCCGAACAACCCTGTTCCCATGAAGGAGAGCGGTGGAAAGGTAAAGGAGTTCCTGATCTGAGGATCATCACTCAGCATGCAACCGTCCATACGGACCGGCTCTTGACCGGTATGCACCAATTCCAACCAATCCTCCCCTTGTTCAGGTTTGGCCATCCATTCATTAATGCGAAGGGCATCCACGCTTCCCATGCGATGCAGTTCGTTAGGCGTTCCGGGGGTGGGTCGCCCCAAGTGCCACTGTTGATTTTCCGAGTGGCGTATCAACGATCCATCGGGCGTTTGCCATCCGAAAACCAGTCCGTCGGCAAACCGCGGTTTCAGCGCATCGGTTAAATCCACCAACCAGAGTTGATCTCCCCTGGCTTTAAGACCAAACCCGGCATTCCACCGATGCGGAGGTGCGTTGCCATCCAACCATACAAGTCGCAATTCTCCTGGAAGGAGATCTTCGTGCCCATTCAGAACGAACTTGGAGGGATTCTCAGGATTATCGGTCAGGGCCCAATGACTCAAGTCAATGGCGGTCTGACCCTCGTTTCGCAACTCAACCCAGTCACAGAAAGTCGACCAGGGGCTCATGGTATCCCTGTTATCCGCCATCACCTCATAAATGACGATTTCCGGAAATATGGTGTTCTGCAGGATAAAGGATGGGGTTTGGGAACGCTGCCACAAATAACCTGCCGGCGCACCTTCTCGTTGAAAGCTCGTATCCGGGACAGGATTGAAGAAAGCCATGTGATCCAGGACCCGACCTTCTCCATCGGAAAGCATTAAACCACCCACTTCACGTTGTGAGACTGGCAAGCTTTCGACGAGTCCATCGTGAGGCTTCAGCAGAAAGGTTTCATGGGGAGCCATGAAACTCAGGCGAGGAATGGAAATCCCGGCCCCGAGAAATTTAGGTGTCAACTGAAGGCTCCATTGACTGATATCCAGCGGATAATCGCTCTCATTGGACAATTCTATAAAGCCATTGTCATGATTTGAATCACCACTGGTTGCCCATTCACTCACCCATGCAGTCTCCGTTTCGCCCATTCTGGCAATCTGATTACCAAAGCCTGGTGTAGGAGCCCCAAGCCGCCAAGCCCCTTGAGGATCGCGTCCCAGAGACCAGCCAGGTATTTGCCGCCCGTATACCAGATGATCGACCAGCTGATGGACGTCACCAACGCGTTTGAACAAATAAAGCCCCTCCCCTTTGTTATCCAACCCAAAGGGGAGTTCAAAACCCTGATCGGAATGAACCGATCCAGCACCCACCACAAACCGTTGCCTGGCTTCAACGAGACTTTGAGGAGAAAACTGAAACTTGGAAGGATTTTGAGCATCATCAGTGATACTGTAATCGTCGAGCACAATCCTCACTGATTCTAAGTTCACAAGCTCTACAAATTCAGAGCGCATGATGGCATCATCATGCCAAGGCACAGAATGGGCAAAAACTTCACTGAAGCGAATGGGAGTTGTTTCATTCGACCGCAGCCAATCGACTTTTCTGATTTGTTCCGGTAAGTCGAGCCAGTTCCCNGCACGGTTCTGGCCCATAAACTCAACATGATGCCACCCGTCACCCATTTCATCGAGACGGAGTGTCTGGGCCACGCTCATCGTGGCAGACCAATCGCCGTAGTCGAGTCTGTAGCGGTAAGAATGAATCCCCGCACCCCCGACCTGAATGTCCAGTTGACGCCCCACAGCGACGCCTTTGACTTGGTTGCCGCCAATCGCAACGCCTGATGGCACCTCGGCTCCGGCATCAAAACCCAGAGAAGCGATACCAATGGCGGGAGAGTGGGCCTTGAGCTGNACGTCTCCACCCACCAAATCCACAAAGGCCGGGTCACCCGAAACATTACCAGAACCATAGGCATGCCACATTTCAGGCATCAGGGAAGAATCAATCCGAACTGAGATCTTTGGATTCAAAACCAGAGCATCACTCAGGGCATGCAACACTTTTGTGTCCTGAAAAATATTCCCCTCCATCTCCAATGAAACAGGTGGTTGAGTGCGTCGAACCAACTCCATGAAACTGACCGACCCAAGCCTGGATCCGACAAATGTATTGTGAGCCGCGTAAGCGCTGGACCACTCCTTCAAAAGCAGGTCATGATCGTTGTTCAGAAATACATTTCGTATGAGGCTGATATTCGAGCTCACACCATTGTAAACCCCAGTTGCCACAGCATGAGATTCACTATCACTGCCGTTGGCCTTGTGAAAATTGGAGAACCAATTTCCTTCGATGTAGGCATCAGCGCCGTCCAGGTCGAGACCATCATCCGAACCGCCCAAAAAGCGATTGTAAAGGAATTGCGGCACGGGTCCCGGAAGCTTTCCGCCCGTAAAATCGATCACATCGGCGTAACCGGTGGTCTTACCGAAAACACAATTTTCTACAATCCAGTATCCTGCTTCAGGAATACCATAGCCCGATATGGGTTCCCCGTTGGTCACATCAGGAAATTCTGAATCTTTCAAATGTAAAGAGCTTCCATCCGTGCGCAAAAAACTTCGATAAGCACCAATCCACTTAATATTTTGAATGTCGCACTGAGAATCCGTGAGCCTTATCCCGGGCGACTCGGACCATTCGAAGGTGACGTGCTCAATCTTATTTCCCTCCATGGACTGGTCTAGGTGAATCCCCCCCCATCGGGTTGTTTCAAAACGATTTCTTGTGAACACAATCCTCTTATTGGACCGACCCTTCACTAGTAAATTCCCGTGCACTATCAGCCCCGCCCCCTGATTCAATTCGACAGTGGTTCCTGCCTCAATCTGAAGCGTCACCCCTTTCGGAATCACCAGGTTTTGTTGAACGACTATGGGGCTTTGGCTGGCCTTCCATAGAGTGTCTGCTTCCAACACCCCTCCGTGCGGGATCGAAGCTTTCTCAGTCTCCCTGTATACCAAGACTCTTTTGGAATCTTGCAGGCGCTCGTTTTTATCAAAGGACTCCACTGTGATCTCATTAACCCCGGGGTGCAGTGCCACACCATCGATCTGCCACTTCCCCACCCATGGCAGCCAGAGAGCCTCCTCCCCAGCAACCCTGACCCGATGGGTTTGAATGAGATCGGAGGACCCGCTCAAGGACATCGACTCAGAGGGCGCTTGGTAGTAACGTAGCCAAGCCGGTTCTGCAAAAGGAAGGTTTACATCAACGGTGAGTTGATCCTGAAGTTGTTCTCTCACCTCTTTTTTTCTCGTCAAAGCAAACTGGACAGTTTGTTCAACAAATTCCCGTGAAGTCCAGGAACCAAGGACCTGGCCCACAAAGTCTGCAAGACGACTCGGATGGAACAAGGTATCGGAAAGATGCTCAAGCTCGGCGAAATAGAGAGGCGCAATGGAAGGATGACCAAGAAAGCGTCGCGGCACCTCTTTGGCAGCAGCACGACGGATGGAGAGATGATTCATCACCACCCCCATCCCGAGAATGGAATCCAGGTCGTAGGGTATCAAAATGGCGCGAGGATCTTTGCTTCCAATGAAGAACGCATAATCGCCTGCTCCACCATTGGCGAAGCTCGTCTCGGTATTGGCTAGCAGTGCGTCCATGGCAAAATATTTCAACCAAAGCGCTTGATGCACTACCGATTCCAACCCCAGTGAAAAGGCGTCTGGATCATCCTTGGACAAATGCCTTGTGAGNGCGATCAGATCGCTCCAGTCATTGGCTTCCTTCCGATTGCCCTTGGCGTAGAATCCGGGTCTGGCATAACTCGATGGGTCCTCGCCAAGATACTCCAGATTCCCATTTCCCGAAGGGCGATAGAGTTGGCCTTCATTATCATCTGCAAAGAAATGATCGACGAATTCACCGTCCAACAAATCCACTTGAGCATAGCATCCAAACTGGGGAAAACCGGGGTTTGCCAGGTTTTGGCCGTTTTCGAGCCACCTGACGGGTCGAGAGGGTGCCACCGGTAGTCCTACTTGACGGTAAAAGGCAGCCCCCAGGACCTGCGAGGGAACATTNACGGCATTGAGAGCCACTCCTAGGCGCTCCCGCCAGGGATGGTCACTAGCAAAGTTAATGCGCCTGTTTTTGGGATACCCGCTACGCGAGGTACTTCCACGTAATCTCAATCCAACGCCATAGCGTACCTCCCACTGTCCCTGCTCATGACATAGGAACGTGGCGTTCAATTGAGCATCGCTACTTGCATTCCACGGAAGCTTTCCAATCGCGCTCAAACGGTCTCTATCCTTCAGGCTCGTGATGACCCTGAGCGTGGGCAGTGTCGCATCTGCTTCGTGCCAATGATCATCTACCTGATAGTAGGCATTGGCCACTTGTCCTTGATCGGTTTCAGCAGGACAGTGACGGAAGTTGCCAGCGGCATCGGTGGCCCGAACGTAAAACTCGCAAATGACTTGATCGGCTGCCTCGGGAAGCCANGCACCATAGACACCGTCCCCAGTTGCACGATCCTGGTTCATNCCATCATCCCTCATGGCGATCGACAGAAACGAACCGCCGGATTGATACCGATAGAAAAGCTTTACTTCGCCGATCATGCTGCCCCCTGAAACAACATTTGCTGACACCCATACTTTTTCATCGGAACGCGGCACTGGAGGCCAATGTTCCAACTTCCTGATTATAGGGGCGATGACTGATTTTGACCGGCCGTTTCGGCTTCCGGGTGTTCCCCCAGCGGCCAAGGAGGGAAGCCAGTTTTGACCGTAGGCACCAGCTACCTCCAAAGACTGTCGCTCAAGGGATGAGCCCAGCCCATCGTGCTGATTGGACCAAACCCAACCGCGATAACCATGATCTTCCGGCCCAAGCATGCGTTTGGCCCACGCTCCTTCATCCGCATATGCCACGGCATCCACTTCATTTCCCTCGAAATCGAGCAATCGGAGCAGTTCGCCTTGGTTGCTCAGACGCCCCTCCCAAGGCCCCATCCACTCGATGGGATTGCCAAGATCATTAAGGGTGCCTTGAACCAGTGGCAGATGCTCTGCAAGGACCAACATCTGGCCAGGAAGAAGAATGTATTCAGGAATCACGAATTTTACCCCCCCGGTCAACCGCCAGCCTTGAAGCTGAATCGGATGCGTATCCGCATTGATCAATTCAATGAACTCGACCTGATTGGAGCCCTCCAATGGATGATACATGATTTCATTGATCAAGACCTTGCCTACCGTGCGAACGGCTGGGGCTTCGATCTTTGGCTCAACCAACACCTTGATTTGGCTTAATTGAGAGGGCTGCACACGAAGGGTGGCCTGAGGCCCCGTCTGGTGCCCCCAGCCTAAAAAGTGGGATTGGGGATCTGTCTTCACTTCCAACTGCATGGCGTATTCCATGAAGACATGGGACTCCCAAAGCCCCTTTTCATCGAACTCCATTGCCATCCCATCGATCTCCAGGCTCCCCCCCCCATCTCCTTCTTTGAGCACTTGCATGAGCACCGGTTCTTCAAGAGACAACCATGCTGAAAGATGCTTTCGGAGATAGGCGTTGCGATGAAAGGCGTAGTTCCTCAGGGCCTGAACCTGCGTATCCCAGGCATCCATGGTTTCGGGCACTGTCAAACCAGCAAGATTTGATCCCCCCCATCGCTTGATGTGGGGGGGCATCTCATCACGCACATGGAGAGAAACATCATCAATGAGAGAAATGACTTTGGCTGGCGATAAATCATTTTCGAGCCGAAACAAGAATCGTTTGGCAAAGTGTTCCTTGAACTTCTGGTTTTTCAGACACAAACCCAACATGGAAGAAGGGGCCGTCTCAACTCTAGACAGAAGTCGTGAAAACGTGGAGTCATCGTATTCGCCACGATGCCACCCCATACTCATATCCAAATCATTGAGCATCCAGCGAATCCGGCCATCAGGTCCGGAAGGACGCCACAGGGTCACATTGTTGTGAGGCCAGTCCTTGTTTGCGGCGTAAATCTGAATGGCAAGATAATCAATGAATTGATCAATGTCGAAATGGCCAATCAACTGATCAAAGAAATCTGGCTCGTGCGGATCTTGATTTCGCAACCAGTCGAACGCGTTTTTGATTGCTTTAGAGTTACCGTGAATGGGAGAAAGGAGGCCATCGACCATATCGATTCCATCGGGTGGGAGCTTCGTTTTTGCTGAAAGAAAATGCTCGTTTGCCCGTTCCCTCAAATTAAACAATCCAAAATATT
>NYYT01000084.1 GCA_002686885.1 Pedosphaera sp. | reverse complement strand
ACCACAATGGCATTGTGGGGGTCAGGGGTTCGACTCCCCTCGGCTCCACCAAATTCTTCCTCCCGGACAGTCGCTCCGGTTCTCAATTCCCAAGACATCCAAATCATTCAAGACGTATGGGATCATAATCTCTCCCTGGTTCAGGTATGGTCGTGCTACAAGCAGTTGCACATCAATGATTCCTGCACCTATGAGCAGGCTTTGAAGGCCTTCCTAGAGGACCTCGCTCACCGCAACAAAACCAAGCGCTACATCGATGAAATGCGCTATGTCTTAGCCCGTCTTCAGCACTACCTACCAGGGCATCTGAAGCTGCCTGAGATCACCACAAAAACCATGTGGAGTGCATTGGAGTCAGCGGGCATGGGAGAGACCGGGAGACGCAAGGCTGCTGTATTCCTGAATTGGGCCTATCACCAGCGCATGATGCCAGTCCCAATCAAAGTCCATGGAAAGCCCAGCTACCCCAGAGGCGAGATTCAGACACTGAGCAATCGCGATGTGGCCTCTCTGATTCGAGTCTGCCCTGAAGACCTGCTTGGGCACCTATGGTTGTGCCTGTGTATGGGGCTTCGAGTCGCAGAAGCCGTGCGTTCAGAAGACCTGATTATGCGAGATGGCCATCTCATTGTAGGAGCCAAGGCAGCGAAGACCAAAACCAGGCGCGTGATACAGTGGCTTCCTGGTCATGACCGCTTTGCCTCCCAGGTAACGCCTCAGGTGAACCTGAGACGCCGAATGACAGCGCTGAAATCTCAAGCGGCAATCAAGCACTGGCCACGCAATGCGATGAGACATAAAGCGGCCANCCCAGCGCCATCAATTCTTGCTTCACCACCTCATCNGGGCACCAGGATTTANTGACTTTCGCCTCATCCGGTCGCACCGCCAGAAAGGTGAGGTCAAGAAAGCGCTCCATTTGCGCCGGCGTGTGCATCCCCCAACGAGCAAGGAAGAAGTTACTGGTCAGGGAATTCTCGGTGAGAATCCTCAGTTTTTGTGAATGGTGTTTCGGAGAGTGCTTTCAGAAAATAGCATTTGTCGCAGATATACCGTCCTTGAGGGTCCTTGTAGAGTAGCTCAGGGCTACAATCTTGATTACACACTATGCATATTTTTCCCATATGCTGTAACACGAAAAAGAACCATAAAAAGNGCCANTTTTTTGGAGCGCATCAATCCCCCACCCGCTCACCCACTTATCTCGTGTCCCAAGTGGCCCCTATGACGACTCCAGTGCCTCTAGTTATCGGTTGACTGTTGCATCCAGGCGCCTGCATTCCATGGCGCTTGCCTCGTCTTAGCAGGCAACGNTTGAGAAACCCGGCTTAGTCCACCACGCGGTAGAAGCGCTTGGCGGATGTCTCCGCCAGATCGGTAATGGCCACCCCCTCCTGGGTCGCCGAAACGGTCATCCAGAATGTCCATGGACCCTCGGGGCTCTCGGCAATCTCAATGGTTTTCAAAGCGCCCTCATGGCCCTGCACCATGATCACAGGAGCCAATCGTATTCCATGGTTATGGCCCTGACTTGTCTCTGGGTGGTGAAAAGCCCACGGATAGATGGTCTCCACCCCTAATCGCAGCGCTTCCCCGCGGGTATGAAACGAGTCGGGTATCCCGAGCGATTCAAGTTGAATGGTGTTGTAAAAGGCATAGTCCCCAATTTGGGTGACCCCTGAGGGAAGACGGAGGCTGGTGAGTTTGAAGCAGTCGGCGAAGGCATACTCGCCGAGGGTGNTAAGACTGGCCGGCAAGCTCAATGAGGTCAACGCATGACAAGCGTAAAAGGCGTTGTCGCCAATTTGTTCAAGGGTATCAGGGAGCTGAATTGAAGTGAGCTTTTNGCATCCGCGAAAGGTATCGCCATGGATTATCTTGATTTCCTGAGGCAACGCCACAGAAACCAGGCTGGAACATTCTGCAAAAGCGGCATGACCAATCGCTGTCACTGTCGGTGGCATCTTGATTTCTCCTAGAGANGCGCAGGACATGAAGGCCCCGTCTCCAAGGGNCTCAAGGTTCGGTCCGAGCGTCATCGAAGCCAGAGAAGCACATTGCCCAAAAGCGCCGATGCCAATTTCGCGAACGGAATCCGGCAGGGTGATGGATGTCAGATTCGGGCACTCCCAGAAGGCAGAGTCTCCAATGGACACAAGGGTTTCAGGTAGCACCAGATCATCGAGATCCTTGTGTTGAGGCACATGGATCAAGCGACGCAAATCGGAGGTGTAAAGAAGGCCCTCTCTGTCCGCATAAAACTCATTCCGGCTGTCCACCGTGACTGAGTTCAATGAAGTGCACATGGTAAAAGCAAAACGCCCGATGGATTCGACCCCGGCAGGCAGAGAAATGCTTTTCAACTGGCGGCATCCATAAAAGGCATAATCCTCAAGGGCGAGAAGCGTCTCAGGAAGGGATACCGCACCGAGTTCGACACAATGGCTGAAGGCCGATCGGCCCACCTGGGTCACCGGCAGGTTTTCGATGTTGGCGGGGATATCCACATGAATCGCCGCCGGGTCGCAGGAAGTAATGGTAACACTTTCATCGTTCACTTCGTAAGTCAAAGGGCCCCATTCCCCGGCCCCCAGCGAAAGTATCTGCAGCAAACAGAGGCGTTGGATCCAGCGAAGCACTTGAGTAGGGTTCATCGATTTTTATTAGCAGGGCCATCGTGGGCTGGCGAGTGAGATTCCACTTGGTAAGCTTGAGGTCATCAGGCGGGGTGGATCGCGTGGCTGCCTCCCTCTGAATCGGGAGTTCAACTCCTTGGAATCCTCACAAACAGTCAAAGGGACAGAGGTAATAAAGGACCAAAGTGACATGAAGATTCCTTTCTTGCAGATCACGGAGGCCTGATCCGATACAGGGCCCACCATGGAGCGCCCCCACCGGCTTCTGCCGGCAGGGACGTCCATTTTCCTTATTGGATGCATCAAACCAAAGTCACCTCTGGGGCGACTTCAACTTATGCACACGATCACAGGCGTCCAAACCTGCCAAAATTCTTCTTTGAGGCCGTCGTTTGGCGTTCCATCGGCATCGGGGAAAGCAGCAACCTGGGAGCCATGACGTTTCCCGCGCGTCTGGGTGGGCCGCTCGGAGCCGGTTATGTGGTGCGCAACTACCCTGCTGAAAAACGGAGATTCCCCCTACTGGAGGCAGGCCCAATACGAACAGAGCCTCGAATGGAACCCCGATATCGTAGTGATCATGTTTGGTATTAACGATTCCAGAACATTCAACTGGGTTCATGCAGACGCATTTGTCCCTGACTTTACCGAGTTTGTTCGGAGCTACCAGGAGATCGATAGCCAACCAAGAGTCCTTTTAGCCACCCCGACCCCATTGTTTGGAGATGACTTGGCACCGTTTGATTCAAAGGTCATGAGTCAGCAGATTGCCCCAGCCATTCGAGAGGTTTCGAGGCGGCTTGAATGTGAGGTGGTGGAATTCCACGACCGAATGCTTGCTTTGAAGGCTTTTTTCCCGGATGGCGTTCACCCAGACGCCCGTGGCACCAGCGTCATGGCTGCCATTTTGTTTGATGCGATGGGTTCAATACCTGCCTCGGATTTATCGTCATCCCTGGCCATTGAGCCCAACGGCTCCCGTGTATCGGTTCGCTGGCCCGTCAGTGGGGCAGGATATGTCTTCCAGGAGAGCCCATGGCTTCATGAAGACAATACCTCCTGGGAGGTTTCCCCGCCTATGGCGAAGCACGATGGTCAAGCCATTGTCACTGGGACTCGAAAAAGAAAACCCACCTTTTTTTTATCGCTTGTGGAAACCCTGAGGGATCCTTGGTCGGACACCCGACATCGTCTTGAAACTTTTTCAGCCCTTGGCTCAAGGCAATACCCCCTTGCAAGCCTGAACTTGCAAGGGGGTAACCCAATGTCAGCATATATTATGAACTAAACCACCACTCAGTGGTTGGAAAAGTATTTAGCACAAGTCGTGCCAACACAGATAAAGGACTCATTAGCCATCCACATGGGAGGAATTGTTCAAAAAAGCACACTCCAAATCGGTGTTGTGTACAAAAGAAACCAGAAAACCGGGTGATGCAGGCACCCTGAAGTTCAGTAAAAAAAAAGCGTCCTCAGGGATCTTCTTTCGGGTGGCACCTCTTGCAGGGGGTCAGACCTCTATTTCTCACTGAAGCAAGCGCCTCAGGTTTCCCTTTTGTGCCGAGATGATGACAGTCTTGGCGATGAAACTTTTCACCCTTGGGTGTGACATAAACAATCTGAGCGATTCGCGAAGCTTCCAGGGAATCCTCTAAAAGAGGTCGCTTCCCACGCCGCCAATCCCAGGGCGCAATAGCTTGTTCACGCGCCCAAAGGCCCCTGGAAGCTTCCCTTGCTAGTTGCTGAGAGCGGGCTAAGCGTGAGTCCTTGGAATAGTAGGTGTAATGCCAGGCATAGCCATCTTGCACCATGAGTTGATTCACCCACACCTCCCCCAGGTAAATCTGCCCGAGCAGTCTTCCATACCGGTCCTTCTCATCCCATCGCACCGTCACCCTGTGCCCAAAAACCTTTTCTGACAGGGCTTTTTTGGCAGCTTGCCCAAAGGGCTGCTGGGCCTCGGGAGCGTCAATACCCTGCAGCCTCACACGGTAGGACTTCTTCTCAACAAGCAGAGTGACTGTATCGCCGTCCGCGACTTTGATCACTTTCCCGTTGAGCGCAGCTCCCACCAAATGCGAGGAACTGAAGCAAACCCAAAAGCTGGCAATCAGCCAAAACCGGATGACTTGCATGTCGCCTTTTAGGCTAATGCATCGCATTTTGTCGACTGCGAAACGTGCAGGACCCTTTAATTTGAGAGAAAGGGAAACCCGTGTGTCCTCTTGAGCAGGTAGGAATTTTCAGGAACACGGGAGGCCTATGCCCCCCTCAATGCGGCCAGCCCCAGCCTTCAGTGGCGTTGAGACCACTCGGCATAGGCTTTGAGGACATCGTGGCCGTAGGAACCATACCAGCTGTAGCCATTGCGACGTTCTTTCCCGATTTGATTGAAATCATATTTTCGAACCCCATCACGATCGCAGAAAAAAGGTCTTTGGGTCCCCAGCTCATAAAACCGAGCCCAAAGTACCGGCGCATCGGGATCGGCGACGGCCAGTCTGCCTTGCTCTGGGTCGCGCACGAGTCGAATCCCGTGTATCTTGGAGTTTTTATACCAAGAGGCACCTGCGTTGATCGCCCGCACCATGGCGGGTGTGGGTTGGTCCAACTCCATCAGCAGCTGAAGAATGTTAGCACTCTCGCCCCCACTCAAGGATTCCAACTCATAGGAACGGGCAGGGCGCGGTTCCAAGTTTACTGGGTCGTGTTGAGCACACCATACCGTCAAAACGCCTTTGACCTTGATTTGGGCTCGGAGAATGCATTCGATCCCTCGCTCAAAGGACTTTTGACAACTCCTTTGATGATCTCTGTTCACAAGGTTCGAAGATTCCCACTGACTCACCTCAAGCAGCAACCTGAGGATGTGCACCATGGTGTTGTCATTAAAGGTAATATGCGAAGAGTATCCCTTCTCAAGCGGAAAGGTCTGCGGCCATCCTCCCGAGGGGTATTGAGCCTCGAGAAGCAACTGCAAAGCCTTCAAGAAGGCGTTGCGAATGGCGACTTCACTTGTCGCCGCATAGGCCCTGATAAGGAAGCGCATCTCTCCGGTGGTGGCGGCGTTGTCGAAGGTCCCTCTCAACTCCGAGAGGGATCCCTGGAAGGGCTCACTGGCCGTGTCCACATTTTTGGGCCAACTGCCTGCGGAGGTTTGCCAGGAAAGGACATTTTCGACAACTCTTTGGCCTTCGGTTTCCATGAACCATGCTGGTTTGGCATCCATCATCACCTCGGGAATCCTCGCCTGGGCGGTGTGTAGGGCGATGAAAATAAAGTTCAGCAACCAAAAAGGATGCGTCCATCCAGATGTTCCCTGCCGCTTTTCCTGGAAGCCCATGGCATCGGCCAGCTTCTCAAAGGGGCAGTCGGGCTCACCCTCGGAAAGTTTCTCAGCTTGCAGGGCGGTTGGTTGGATATTGAATAACGTTTGCATGAGCAAGCTCCGGGCTGATGTGAGATATTTCAAGCAACCTACGATAGACTCAAAGCTTCCTCGAAGCTTCGCCCCCTATCAAGTACGCATACCCTCGCAGGTGCGAGTGCAAGCGCTGCAAGCCGTCTCTGTTGGAAAGCAACAGGTGAATGGAGGGTGGAAAGGTCTTCCAAAAATCCAAAGTCCAAATAGAGATCCAGATGAATGCTGTTTTTCGTATTCGAATCTGAGTTTTTTTGGAATGAAAAGCTGCAAAAAATTGACCCCGCGTTATTCTTCGTCAAGTTTTAGCATGAACAATTCGTTAAAGACCCAACTCGCATCCATGGTGATGGGCTCCCTGGGCATCGCCCAGGGGATCTACCTCCATGCAGATCCCATGCTCGATACCTGGCTGACGCAGACATCCGGCTTGTACGCTCGAATTTACCAGGATATTGAGGACATGCACGACGGCCATTCGGTGACCACGTGGAGTGGCGGTCAAGGAACGCAGTCTCTACCCGTGTATGCTGGGGTGAACGAGGTGGCTTATTCCGCAAACTGGGTTTACATCAAAACCACCGGTTTGGGGTTTCACATCATGGGCCCTTGGTATTTAGACGAAGCCAAAACCCAGCTATTTCCTAATTTTCCAGCTAACACCGCCACGCTGTACCGTTTCCCCCGGAACCCCGTCCTTCCAGACACTAAAACGGCCACCGCCCCTGGCCCCATCGGCTTTTTCGTGGACGGCATTGCGATGTTTGATTCATCAGACACGTTTTCATACGACACAAGCTCAGGCCAGGATCAAACCCCCGTCAACAACTCGACTGGAGATGGTGTGTGGAACCGAGACGCCTTCATCAACGAACGGGTGACCTTCGATAACGCAAACGCTCATCAAGCAGGCGCTTTGCATCATTACCATGCCAGCCCCCCAGCCCTGCGCCACGCCCTCGGAGACAGTGTGACCTACATTGCAGAGACCAACGTGTATTCGGAGACATTCAATGGAAACCATTCTCCCATTATCGGATGGGTCAAGGATGGGCTGCCCGTGTATGGGCCCTATGGGTATCATGAGCCTACGCCAGGGAGCACCGATCAAACCATTCGCCGGATGATTTCCGGCTACCAACTAAGGGATGGAAGTCATGGATCCACCGATCTGCGACGGGCTGGGCGAAAAAGTCTCCCGGTTTGGGTCCAAAAGCTGGATGGTCGAAACACCATGTTGAACGCAACTCAGTATGGACCGGATGTGGATGCCCGCATTGGAGGCGAAACCTACTCACTGGGGCGCTATTTCGAGGATTATGCCTACAAAGGTGACTTGGGCCTGGCTCAGGGGGTGGACTTTGATCTCAACGCCTACAATGTTCGCTTTACTCGAACACCTGAGTTTCCAGAGGGGACTTGGGCCTATTTTACCTGCATCCTTGAAGACGGCACACCGACCTTTCCTTACAACATAGCCACTCGCTTCTTCGCGCAACCGACAGGAAGCGCGCAGACGGACTATGAGCCCACCGTGACCGTTCATTTTACAGGAGGCTCAAGTACTCAGGAGAGACCATCGTCCATTTCCCATGCGGCCGAGACTCTCATGATCACCTGGAAGGTGATTGAGGGAGCTACCTATCGAATGGAAACGAGCACGGATCTTGAGTCCTGGGATCCGCTGAATGATGTTATGCACAAGGCAACATCGACCGAATGGATCATGGCTGTCACAGCTCCTAAAGGTCTTCGGAGCCAATTTTTCCGAATCCTCCGAACCGACCTTGATCCACATGATGAGTCCCCTTTTGGAAGTGGCAACACGGACGGAGGCCCGGGGGGCAATCCACCAACAGGTCCAGGAGGCGGGCGCCCTCCAAGAAGACCCTAGTGCCAGACATGCGATCGGTTTCATCGGTTGCATCGGCTTTGAAGACAACGGGCAAGGCAAACCGCGCACCACAAGCTGTGGATGACGAGTATCCTGAGACAGGAGGCCTCAAAACCTCGCACTCATGTTAAAACCAATCAACGGCGCGAAACCGTAGTTGCGTGTGGAAATCTGACGGCCTGAGCCATCTTCCACACTGAGAGACCCTCCAAAATGGCCGCCAGTAAATAGGTTGAGTTTGGCATTGGGAAGCATGGCATAGGCAGCCGTTAAATAGATGGATCCACTTTGGTCTTCACCGATACCATGAGCTGCCGCCCCCTGGCGCTCAGTGCGGAATCGAAATCGCTCATAGCGACCTGAAAGCAGGAAATCCCACGAGGCACTCCAATCGTAGGACAAGGTCAAACCGGGTCCTTGCGAAGCACCAGCACCCCGCCCTGTGCTGAGCCTCCATTGGTCCGATAGGTCCCAGTCGACCACAATAACCGGAAAGAAACTTGGATTGTCTTCAAGTTGCGTGAGTACTCCGAGCCCGGGACCCAGTTTGAGCTTTGGGCTGATTTGGCGGGAAAAACCAACAATAGCTCCACCAGTCAAATTTTGATCCGCATCACTCAAATCTTCCACCATAGTTCGCAGCGTGGGAATGAACATCATGGACCAATCGGGAGTCAACTGACGGCGGATGGGCAGAGAAAGGCTCAGAAAATGAACTTGTTCCCAAGGCTGAGCCTCCATCCAGCGGCCCAAGGATTGAAACTCATAGGCCCGTTGCTGGTAACTGAGGCTGAATGCTATTCTATTGGAGGGTTGCTCCTGGTAGCCCAGTGAGGCATTGAAGCCAAACTGAGAAACACCAAACCGCCCACCCCCGCTCAGTCGCGTTGCGGCCTGAGTGCGCCCCCCGAATTGCCATGAACTAGACCAACCGGCGCTTGGCCTTGAGAGTTGAGCTTTGGGAGCATCCTGAGCCGTACATAAATCTAATGGAACCAACCAGATCATGGTCGCCGCAACCTGG
The DNA here is from genome assembly GCA_002686885.1 of Pedosphaera sp. GTDB lineage: Bacteria > Verrucomicrobiota > Verrucomicrobiia > Limisphaerales > AAA164-E04 > UBA7971. The sequence continues at coordinate 6,387 of NYYT01000084.1, read as the reverse complement.
ATCAGGCACCCCATTCGAATGTCGATCGCTCTTTCAAATGGCATCATGGCCTTCTATTTCTGCAGCATGCTCTCAGAATTGCTATCGAAATCGGTTCCGAAAGCTACCCTAAAGCTCATCCATGGCTGATCTTGAAAAGTATTTCCACCCTCCTTCCCTTTTTCTGAAACTCTGAAGAGTGGCTCAGACTGCGGCCAAAGGCTCCTGAGGCATGGGAGCAAAAATGGAAGGGGTATCAGGTTGAGGGACATGGCGGAGAGGGAGGGATTCGAACCCTCGATACCTGTTAGGGTACGCACGCTTTCCAGGCGTGTGCCTTAAACCACTCAGCCACCTCTCCATTGAGCGGAAGGCGCATTCTGAAGGAGTCCCCCAGGAAAAAACAACCCCAAAAAGAAAAAAGCACATGAACGAACACCACCTGCCAAAGAACAACCTCACGTATCATTTCTTCAGAACAGGCGCAGACCCACCCAAAGCGTGTGACTCAAGGCAATTCACACAAACGACTGAAGTCCCCTCAAAATCACACCCAATAGCCGTACCAGTGGAGAGACGCCCCTCAAAACTTACTAGAGGTTTCAAATTTCGCTGCCATCTCAACTAGGAACCACAAAGACTCATGCGAGCCATTCCTTTAGATCCAGATCGGGCGGTGGCTACGTGCGCCCTTAGGTCATGGATTCTTGCAGTACGGAGGCCCTCTGTTTTAGGCTGCGGGTCATGCAAATTCTGGGGGTGATACCCGCCCGCTATCAATCCAGCCGGTTTCCCGGCAAACCCCTGGCGGATATGGGGGGCAAATCACTGATCCAGCGCGTGGTCGAACAATGCCGCAAGTCACGGCAACTGAGTGATATCATCGTTGCCACAGACGACCCACGCATTCAGGAGCATGTCGAGTCTTTCTGCAAAGTGGAAATGACCTCATCGGATCACCCTAGTGGAACGGATCGCGTAGCAGAAGTCATGGCCCGCCATGGAGGGTTCGATGGAGCCGTCAACATACAAGGCGACGAGCCGATGATCGACCCACAGGTCATCGATAAAGTAGCCGAGGCCCTTCAAGACGCCCCCATGACGACGGCCGCTACTCCCATTCGCACCGTGGAGGACTACCAGAGCCCCCATGTGAACAAAGTGATCTTGAATCAAGCCTCCGAAGCGATTTACTTTTCTCGAAGAACGATTCCGTGCGTTCGTGACGCGTTGAGCCTCCCTGCAACCGATCAGTTGAAGGCGTTTCCCTTTTTGAAGCACCTGGGCATTTACGGTTATCGTCGTGAAACGCTACTGAAACTGGTCCAGTGGCCCGTTTCAGCCTTGGAAGAGGCCGAGAAACTCGAACAACTGAGGGCGCTGGACCATGGTGTTCGCATTCACGTCTCAATCGTCGCATACGAGAGCATTGGGGTGGATACTCCAGAGGACTTGGAGAAGGTTCTCAAGGAACTAGGAATCGGAAAAACAACAAGATGAAGGAAACCAAATATATTTTTGTCACAGGTGGCGTGGTCAGTTCGCTGGGGAAAGGTCTCACCGCCGCGTCTCTGGGCACCCTGCTCGAAAGCAGGGGCTTGAAGGTTGCCCTTCAAAAATTTGATCCTTATCTGAATGTCGATCCAGGAACGATGAGTCCCTTCCAGCATGGGGAGGTCTATGTTTTGGATGATGGCGCGGAAACCGATCTGGACCTCGGGCATTACGAACGATTCACCCACACTCAGCTCAGTCGCTTCAACAACCTCACCAGCGGACAAGTCTACCAGGAAGTTCTGGAGAAAGAGCGTCGGGGAGAATACCTCGGGAAAACGGTACAGGTCATACCTCACGTCACCGACATGATCCAGGACCGCATCCGCAAGTTGGCTGAGATCACCCAGGCTGATGTCGTCGTCACTGAAATTGGGGGCACGACCGGAGACATTGAGGGTCTCCCTTTTCTGGAAGCCATCCGAGAATTTGCCCTCAATGTGGGCTACAACAACGCCCTTTTTGTGCATGTAACCTACGTGCCCTTCATCAAGGCTGCAGGCGAACTGAAAACCAAACCCACGCAGCAGTCCGTCGCCAAATTACGCGAGATCGGCATTGCCCCTCATATCCTCGTGTGCCGCACCGAAAAACCTCTGGGCAAGGAACTCCGCGAAAAAATATCCATGTTTTGCAATGTTCCCTACAATGCGGTGATCGAAGAAAAGGACGTGGATCATTCCATTTATGAGGTGCCATTGATGCTCCAGAGGGAAAAAATGGATGCACTCATCTGCGATTTGCTGCGATTGGAAGTACCGGTCGCCGACATGAGTGAGTGGCAGGAGATCATTCGCAAGCTGATTGCCCCCCAGCATCGCGTCCGGATTGGAGTGGTCGGAAAATACATTGACCTCAACGATGCCTACAAGTCGGTCTACGAAGCCATTATTCACGGAGGGGTTGCACAGGACTGTGGTGTGGCGATTGAAAAGATCGATGCCGAAGACATCGATCCTGCCAACCCTGAAGCAACACTTCAAGGTCTGGCCGGGATTCTGGTACCGGGAGGCTTTGGAGAGCGCGGTATTGAAGGCAAGATCGCTGCCGCTCGTTATGCCCGAGAAAACAATATCCCCTATTTTGGACTTTGCCTGGGCATGCAGATCGCAACCATTGAATTCGCTCGCCATGTCATGCAGCTGGATCAGGCCCATTCGGTGGAGTTCGATCCCCAGACACCGCATCCGGTCATCTGGCTAATGGAGGCACAAAAAGATGTCGCTGACAAGGGGGGCACCATGCGGCTGGGCGCTCAAATTTGCCACATCAAACCCAATACACTTGCGGCTCGTCTCTATGGAAAAGATCAGGTGAGCGAACGCCACAGGCACCGTTTCGAATTCAACAGCCAGTATCGGGAGTCCTTCGAAGCGGCAGGCCTGATCGTCAGCGGCAGCACGGAGGACAACGACCTTGTTGAAATGGTGGAAATCAAAAACCATCGATTCTATATCGCCTGCCAGTTTCATCCCGAATTCCAGAGTAAACCCAACCAGCCTCACCCGCTTTTCAAGGGTTTTATTGGCGCATGCATGCAGGAAACCGGATCTCAAAACACCCAGTGACAAGCACTGTTACCTCAGGATGCATCTGCAGGTAGTTCCTCGCGGATGGCAACGAAGCTGAGTCAGGAGGTCATCATGCACTATTCAAAGGCCCTTGAATTCCTCTATCAGCTACGGGTCAGAGGGTCCAAAGTGGGTTTGGACCGTGTCCAACGGTTCGCCATCGCAGCCGGCTCTCCGCAGAAATCGCTGCGCTTCATCCATGTCGCAGGCACCAATGGCAAAGGATCGGTCTGCGCCTACCTTGAAAAATATTACTGCGCCGAAGGGTTGAAGGTCGGCCTCTTCACATCCCCTCACCTGTCACGCTTTAGGGAAAGAATCCGAGTTGGAGGCAAGCCCATTTCGCGCAAATCATTGATCCAACAAGTCCAGGACTTACAAAAGCTCCTTCAGGGGGTCGCTGCCGATCATTACCCATCGTTCTTCGAGTTCCTCACTGTGATGGCTTTGCGTCATTTTGCCACCATGCATTGCGAATTGGTCGTCTGGGAAACCGGCTTGGGGGGACGATTGGATGCCACCAATATCGTGCAGCCATTGTGTAGTGTGATCACGCATATCGGCATGGATCACCAGGAATGGCTTGGATCGTCACTAACCTCCATCGCCAGCGAAAAGGCGGGCATCATTAAGGCTCACACACCTGTCGTGCTTGGGGCTCTGGAGCCTCAGGCTGAAGCCATCATGGTCCATCAATGCAAGGTCATGGACAGCCCTTGCTACAAGGCTACGGAGGCATCTTTGCCACCGACCGTGAAGCCTGGTTTGGCGGGGCCTCATCAACGGCTCAACGCCAACATTGCCGCTCAAGTCGCTCAAGTTCTTAAACATCTCCTTCCTTATCAAAGCGACAGACTCCACCAAGCCATCGAAAGCACTCAGCTGGCGGGCAGATTCGAAAAACGCATATGGTGCGGACGGGAGGTCGTGCTGGATGTCGCCCACAACTCAGACGCCTTGCAGGCTTTGGCCTGCACCCTTAAACAAACATCTCCTTGGCGAAAAGGTCATCTCCACCTTGTATTCGGATCTCTCAGCGACAAGGATTGGCAGGAAGGCTTGCGCCATCTGGCCCCTGTTTGCTCACACATTTGGCTGGTCCGGGCACAAAGTGATCGCGCCGTGGCTCCGGGGGTCATGGCGACATTCGTCGAAAGTCTACGTATCAAAGATCTTTCTGTTCGGTCATGCTGCTCGGAATCCCTGGAGCAAACCATGCAGGCACTTGGCAAGCAGGAAGCCTGCCCTACGGTCATCACCGGCTCTTTTTACTTGGTAGGCGCCGCTCGAGCTTTCATGGATCCCGAGGGCGACTCCGGCCTCGAAGTCGCCCTCAATGAATGGGGTGCCCAACTTTCAAGTCGATCGGAAAAATATCCGATACACTCTTTGCAGAGCTCCTTGACACCGGAATAAGTAGGATTCTGGATTGCACATCCCAAGGAAACCGTTAACATTATGGATATGTCGAGTTCACCGAATCAAGGTGGTAAGGATGCCAAAGCGATGATGCTCGGTCTTGGGCTTGATTCCGACGGTCACAAGCGGGTCACCCGTGGCGATAATTTCGCGCTGGTAGGAGGCACCGAGGAGACCCATGATGGCATGGTAGAAAAAGCGGTGAAAATTAACGAGAAACTGGCGCGTAAGGGTAAAGACCTTGACAGTGTTTCGCGGGAAGAATTCGACGATATTGCTCAATCCGTTGGCCTGGTACGACGCCCCACACCGAGAGATAATTGAGGTCTACCGCCTAGAAACTTCCGACACTCTCCCAGATGGATTCCGGCACCCAAGACAACCCTTACCTCCTTCTGGCAGTGTTCGTCTTTTCAGCCGTCATGATGGGACTCACCCCCATCCTAATGGCATTTGTCTGGACCCGCTGGACCGGCACAGCGAAACCCGACGACATCAAAAATGCGGTGTATGAGTGTGGCCTGGAGACTGGCACTTACCAATGGTTTCCTCTAAAAGTCGAATACTACATCTACGGCATCATTTTCCTGGTCTTTGATGTCGAGATCCTCTTTCTTCTCCCAATCGCCTCTGTTTACAAAAACCTTCCTGCGGGGGCTATCGCTGGCATCCTTGTTTTCATCTTCCTGCTCATGGAAGGCTTGGTTTGGGCTTGGGCCAAAGGACTTTTAAGATGGCAATTTACACCGTCACAAAACGCACCATCTCCAACCCAACCCCAAAAGCAGGCAACTCTCTGATTCATGGACGAAGGACTCAAAAGCGAACTGCAAAAGGCGGGTATTTTCACAACCACCGTCAACGATCTCTACAACTGGGGGCGCGGCAATTCCCTGTGGCCACTCCAATTTGGGCTGGCCTGTTGCGCCATCGAAATGATCGCTACCTCCATGTCGCGCTACGACCTTGCGCGCTTTGGAGCCGAAGTTTTCAGACCGTCGCCGCGTCAAGCTGATCTCATGATTGTTTCAGGAACCGTCACCAAAAAGATGGCGCCACAGGTCGTGCGACTCTTCAAACAAATGCCCTCGCCGAAATACGTGATCGCCATGGGTGCCTGTGCCATTTCCGGGGGGCCTTTCAAGCAGGGCTACAACGTGCTGAAGGGGATCGATCGATACATCCCTGTCGATGTTCATATACCCGGATGCCCTCCAAGACCGGAGGCCTTGTTGCACGCCATCATGACCCTGCAGCGAAAGATTGCCCAAGACACGCTTCATCCGAGTCGTCGAAAGGAGGAGGAGGCCGAGCGTATTGCCGCACTTCCTGTGCCGGAACACGGCTCACACGATCTACTCCCACCCAAGCACGATGTCTTATGGCATCCGGAGCCCGTGCAGCGCTCCTAACGTGATCCGCCCTGATGAGCGACTCCTCTCAAACTCCCATATTCGATGCGCGCGAGGTCGCTCAGGCCCTGGAGAAGGTGTTTCCGTCGGCGCAAATCGCATGGGAAGAGAATCTATCTCCGTCGGCACAACATGCCATCGTCCTTGGTCCAGCACACGCTTTGGCATGTGCCCAGTGGCTTAAGAAAGACTCCCCTTGGCAATGGGATTTTCTTTCCAACGTCACCGGGGTTGACTGGACCGATGAGGCCCTGGCACTCCAAGCCAAAGCACGCATCAAATCAGACCCATCTGTCGACCCTGAGTCCCTCCCAAAAGAGGGTTATTTAGAGGCGGTCTACCACCTTTATTCCATCAACAAGGGCCTGGGCCCCCTCGTCCTTCGTCTTCGGACTGCCAATCGCAAAAACGATGTCTCCTTGCCTTCGCTGACGCCTGTTTGGCGCAGTGCG
>NYYT01000083.1 GCA_002686885.1 Pedosphaera sp. | reverse complement strand
TAATAACGTTATGATCAAACGAAAAAATACTAACCTTGGCAAAAGTTTAAAGACGTTCGCCATGGTCTCCGCTGCCTCGATTGGCATTGGATCTTATGCAAATGCAGGTCAAGTCACTTGGGATTTTTCCAGTGACCCCGATGGTGATGGCATTGTGCTGTCAGGTAACAATGACGAAATTTGGGTTGAAAGCGGAGGAAATCCCGGCGGATTTCTCGCGGTAACTTACCCGGAAGGAGGCCAAACAGGTTTCGTCGCATTCCCTAGTATCGATGCCGATAACGAGATCGTTACCTCCTTTAAGTTAGAGGGTGACGTGCGCATCGGTAATAGTACTGGACCTCGTGCGGCAGATGGTTTCAGTGTTAGTCTCGCTCGCGACAACGGAAGCGATCCCGTTGTTGAAGATCTGAATAGCAATGGTTCCATCAGCGGGCAAGGCAACTTTGCCGGTGGTATCGCTGAAGGTGGATCTACTACTGGTGTGGCGGTGAGCTTTGACACTTGGAGTGGCAACACGCTACCAGATGGTGGGGATATTGAAGGGATCATTGTGCGTGTGGACAATGTGACCGTGACTCGTGTTAGCTTGCCAACCCGGCATGGTGAATGTGAGGACATCACAAGTCTTCAAACAGGGCCACGCAATCAAGAGTATTGGGATGATGGAGGGCTACCTCGCGACCCCGAATCATGGGCAGAACTTTGCTGGCAGCCGTTTTCGGTCGAAGTCAATGATGACGCTCAGTTGTCGGTTTCCTTCAAAGGAAACAAAGTGCTCGATAACTTTCAGACGGATTACTTCCCTACTAAGAGCCGACTGATTCTTGCTGGACGCACGGGTGGTGCAAATGAGCATACTCACTTTGATAACTTGACGCTCACTACCAAGGCCGTTTCAGGCGGTGGTGCGGCCCCTGCTCCTTCTAATTTGGCAGTTGGGCTTCAAGGTGCTGGGTTCGTAGATATCTCATGGACCGCTCCTGCTACTGATGACCGCGTCGCCTACAAAGTGGAGCGAGATGGAGTGCAGCTTCAGGGGCAGGTGACTGGTACATCCTTCCGTGACTTTGATGTGCAGCCCAACAGCAGCTATAGCTACAAAGTTTACACTATGAGCATTGCCGGTGACTTGTCAGCAAATGCCGCAGGTCCTGTGACAGCCAAAACCATTGGCGAAGTTGAAATTGCCAACTTCCTCAAGATGAATATTTACGGTGATATCGGAGGTACCTCAACCGAAGTATTATTGTTTGAGGATCCTAATTTTCCAAACAATCCTTCTTCATCCATTTACATCAATGGCTTGGATTTCACTCCAGGTGGTATCGGTAGTAACTATGGTGGCTTTGTAACGGGGACGCTCACCCCCCCTGAATCTGGAGATTATCACTTTTTCATTCGAAGTGATGATGCTTCTGAATTCTTCCTTAATGAGAGTGGTGCTGAGGCACCTGATCCCACGCAGGATTTTCCAATTGCCTTCGAAATGGATTGCTGTGATGGATTTTATGAGCCTGGTTTGGATGATGCAACAACCCCAGTGCCCATTCCTCTGACAGCTGGGAAAGCATACGGTTTTGCCATGGTCGTCAAGGAAGGTGGCGGTGGTGACTGGTTCCAAGTCGCTTGGCGAAAAGAAGGAGATGACACTCCTGCCGATGAGTTAGAGCCTATTACTGGTGCCGCCATCGGTGGTGGGATGGGTGACCCTACGGGTGCTTATATCACTATCAATGCTCAGCCTGCGGATATCAGTGCTCCTGAAAATGCCAATATCCCGCTTTCAGTCGATGTTGACGGTGGTTCTCCTTACTTCGATACAGTCTTGTATCAGTGGTATAAAGACGGTGCGATCATTCCAGGTGCTAACAAATCCAGCATGACTCTTCGTAACGCTCAGAAGGGTGACGCAGGTTCCTATCACTGTTCCATCACGGTTCTTGGCCTGAGCAAGGACAGTGATGCAGCCACTGTTACTGTTACCGATTATGTGCCTCCTACGCCACTGGTTGCGGGGAACACGATTGGAATCAACTTCGCATCTGAAGAAGCTAACGGAACTGTTAGTGGTGCTGCTGGTGTGCTAGGAACTCAGTTCTGGAACAATGTCGAAGGTGCTTCTGGTAGCGCAATGTACTTGAGCGCGGACGCGGGTGGTAGTGTTGGAAACACCGAAATATCCGTTACATGGGCGTCACCTAATACCTGGGCCAGCCGTGGTCGGGGTGAGGAAAATAACAGTGCTGACGGAGAGGATGCTGCTCTGATGACTGGATACATTGATACCAATGGTGAGGATCCCAACACTGTGACGGTGCAAGGTCTACCCGATGATGTGACCTATGATGTGATTGTCTACACCAAGGGTGGTGTGATTGGTCGCGGAGGTGATTATACGGTTGCTGGATCCGGTGGAGGTTCTGTTGATCCTGGTTTGTCCAATGGCATGGTGGCTTATTGGAACTTCAATGATCAAGATTTCAACGATTCGGTCGGTGTCTTCCATGGTGAAGAACGAGGTACTGATGTGATTAATTTCACAAGTGGTCCTAACGTTGGCTTCGGTTCTGCATTGGCACTGGATGGTGTGGATCAGTTCGTGGAAATCACAGGTGGTGACAACACTGCACTGAGCTTCGAAGGTGGTAGCATGGCAGTTTCAGCCTGGTTCCGTATCGGTGGATTCGACAAGGGTTGGCAGGCTCTAGTTGCCAAGGGTGAAGGGAATCGCTGGCGTGTTCACCGTCGAGGTGGTGAGAGTGGTTTTGCTCATGCGGGTGGTACGGGTGAAGGACCTGCTGGCGACGACGTTACTTTTGACGAGTGGCATCACATGGTTGCTCTCTCCGATGCAGAGGGATTGGATTATGGAACGCGCCTCTATATTGACGGAGAAATCTACTCAGAAAACGCCTCAGTACCGGAGCTTGGCGAGAACAACAAGAATGTGTTCATTGGTAATAATCCTGATACAGGTAACCGCACCTGGAATGGTGACATCGATGATGTCGCTATATGGGATCGCATCCTCACCGAAGATGAAATCCAAGCTCTGGCATCAGGTGCCATTGCGCCAGGGGCTTCTGCAACCATTGCTCATGTTGATGCTGATGGTTTCGATGGTACCTGGGTAGAAGGTTCAGAAGGTAACTTCATTGTATTCAAGGGAGTTTCTGGTAGTTCCTTCACCTTGCAAGGTCAGCCTACGACAGGTTCACCTGCGCGTGCTCCTATCAACGCGGTTGAAATCCTCATTGGTGGAGGATTCACCGAACCCATCGCCGGAGGTGGTGGTGGCGGCGGCGGCGGCGGAAGCATTGCCGGTGTTTCTCTACAAGACGGACAAGTTGTGATCGAATACTCGGGAACTCTTAAGAGTGCCGATGCGGTCACTGGTCCTTACAATGCGGTTGGTGGGGCTTCCTCCCCTTACTCTGTAGCCCCTACCAAGGCTGCTGAGTTCTATATCGCCGAATAATCTAGGAGCATTTCTCATCGAATTGTTCTTCAGGGCTGGGTGGGTAACCACCCAGCCTCTTTTTTATGTTTCAGCCCTTAATTGTTGGATGCCATAAATCTCTTTGATTAGTTTGAAGTTTTAGATTTTTTAGAAACGAAAGATCCGCCCTTGAAATAGACTTCAATTTCTTCGGAAATTTATTATTTTGAAATCTTTTAGGCTTTTCATTACGACCAATAAACATATAAAAACCTACCCCTACACGTGTCCACCGCAGATAACTTGTGAAAACCTTTTTTCAACCTCTGCTTCAAGTTCGACCTCTGGCTTTATGTTTTTTTTCATTGCTATGCCTCGAATTCATTCAGTTATTTGGCCAAGCCGTAAAGGATGTGGAAACTGAGGCGTTAGGTCTCAAGGAAACGGCCAACCGCATCGCCGAAACAATTCAGAGTCGCTATCCAGAAGATCCACTTTCGATGATGCTCATGGCCTCGCTTCACTATAATCAAGGTCAATCGAATCAGGCGATGCCTTGGCTGGAGAAAGCGCTAGAGCGCCAGCCCAAAATGGTAGATGCCCTACTCATGCTGGCCAAGATTGCTCGTGAAAAAGGAGATTCTGAATCGTGTATTGGCTACTGTCGTAAAGCCATGGTGCTGGGCGCACCCCCGCCGGTCTGGTTTGAGATGATGATGGGTGCCCATATGGATGTAGGAAAAGCTGCTGACATTCTCGCTGAGTTGGAAGGTCAACTGGAAGGAGTCACTCTGCCACCTGATGCCGAGTACATCCTTGGTACAGCTAGGATGCAACTACGCCAATTTCAACGGGCGAAGGATCATTTTCTGCGAGTTGTGCATTTCATGCCCAACCACACACAAGCTTATTTCGGCTTATTCATGGCTTCGCAACGATTGGGACAAGCTCAGGAGGCAGCCTCTTTTCAGAAAACTTTTGCACAACTTGAATCCAATGATCGCCAACGCATGATGGAAAACAACCGAAAGGAAGAGGAGCTCAGCGGTCTGGACTTGGTGCGTGATTCCACTCTGAAGACTCTGATGGCGGCTGGGCAAATTTTTCAGGGCAAGCAATCTCACAAAGAGGCTGCAGACTGCTATCAAAAGGCTATCGAGCTAGAGCCGAGAACACTGTCAATCTGCCTAGCTTACGAGGCATCCTTGGTGGCTTCCAAAAGACTTCAGGCAGGGGTTAAATTTTTTGAGCAACGACAGGTTTATCACCCCGAAAATATTTTAAATGATTACATGCTGGGACGTCTGGAAACTCGGAGAGGAAACATTAGCATGGCATCCGAGCATTATAAGCGAGTCATAGCCATGAGGCCTGAGTGGGCCGCCGGTTATCGTGCCCATGCAGAGCTGAACATGCTTCACAACCATAGGTTGGAACAAGCCCGGGGCTATGCCGCCAAAGCTTTGGCGCTCGAGGAATCCCCCGAACATTATTATCTTCTGGGAGTGGCCTGCGTTAAATTGAAGGATTTTCAATCTGCCACCTCTGCCATGGAAAAGGCGGTGCGTTTGAGACCCGAAGATGCCCGCTTCAGAAACCTTCTCAATCAATTGAAGCAGCAAAAGACGCCTCTGCCTTAGTTGCATGAAATCCCTTCTTCAAAACTGGGGCATTCTGCTACCTATGAAAAATTGGAGTATCTGCTGCAGGGTTCTACTTCTTTGGAAGGCCACGAGTGCCTTTGATCTTTCTCATGCTCAGTCTGTTCACCTTGCCGATCGAACTCTGGAGAGTGGGATTGATTTTGTACACTCCGATGGAAGTTCGGGGCAACGCTACATTGTGGAGACGGTTGCCTCCGGCTTGGCCACCTTTGATTTTGACCAGGATGGCTGGATCGATATCCTATTTCTCAGTGGAGCTCCTTTACCCCAGGCTAACAAAGAAGTTAAGCCTGCCTACAATGCCCTTTACCGAAATCTCGGTAACGGACGCTTCATCGAGGTGACTCAGGATGCAGGCTTGATAGATCATGCCTATCACCTGGGTGTTTGCGTTGGAGATGTCGACAATGATGGAGATGAGGATCTTTATTTCAGCAATTTTGGAGAAAATATCTTCTACCTCAACGAAGGCAGTGGGCGTTTCAAGGAGGCAACCCTTGAGGCAGGGTTGAGTGGATGTCATGGGTTCGGTGCTGGAGCCTGTTTTTTGGATGCGGACATGGATGGGGATTTGGATTTGTTCGTAGCCAACTATGTTGGCTTTGAATTTGAAGAGCACCAGATCACGCATATGAATGGATACCCTGTTTATGTTGGGCCGCTGAACTACCCTTCGACCCAAAACCTCTACTACGAGAATATCGGAGGCGGCCACTTCCGGGATCAATCGAGTGAAGCCGGCCTTGCCGGTTTGAGTGGGGCGGGCATGGGGGTCATTGCCAGCGATCTGGACAATGATGGAGACATGGATGTGTTCGTTGCCAATGACCTGAGGCCAGACCACTTGTTGATCAACGACGGCAAGGGACACTTCACTGAAAAGGGGCTTTTAATGGGCATTGCCTACGATGGGTTTGGTAAGGTGCAGGGTTCCATGGGCGTGGAATGTGGAGACTGGAATCGAGATGGGTGGATGGACCTGCTGGTCACTCCCTACCACCGTCAGATTCCGATTCTGTTCGAAAATCAAAAGGGCCTCTATTTTGAGGATGTTTCGCGCAAGACCGGGCTTTCTGAGGGAACCTATGCGGACGTCAAATGGGGGGTGGGGATGCCTGATCTCAATAACGATGGTCACCTGGACGTCTTCATTGCATGCGGCCACCTGATCGACAATGTGGATCTGTTCGATGACTCCACGCGTTACAAGGCTCTCAATATTCTCATGGAAAACACGGGGCAGGGGCGTTTCACCAAACGGCAGGGAGGCGCAGGTACGGGGATGAACATCAGGGAAAGCAGTCGGGGAGCTGTTTTTGATGATCTGGACAATGACGGGGATATCGATGTGGTGATTCTGAATGCGCGCGAGCAACCATCGGTGCTGATGAATGAAACTTCCTCACCAAACCATTGGCTTCAGGTCTCCCTTGAGGGCCAGACCAGCAATCGAGACGGAGTCGGGGCCAGAGTCAGTATCGTCGCCAAGGGCGTTTCTCAGATTCAGGAAAAATACAGCGGACGAGGTTATCAGAGTGATTACGGCAAACGTCTGCACTTTGGGTTGGGCATGGCTGAGGAAATCGAATCCTTGACCGTGCAATGGCCCAGCGGCCAGAGGGATAAATTTTTGGCGCTTCCGGTGGATCGGCACATTCTGGTTCGAGAAGGCAGTCAGACACTCAAAGTGATCCAAGTGGAGTCGCAACGATGAAGGTCTGGATCTCCTGGATCATGACTGTCTGGGCCTCAATGATTGGAATCAATCACCTGAATGGTGGAGAGATTCCCATTCGGCTCGTGGAGGTTACCGAAGAATCGGGCATCGGTTTTCGACATTCCGATGGTAGCGAATCAGGCCAGCGCCATATTTCCGAAAGTGTCGCCTCAGGGCTGGCCACCTTCGATTACAATGGAGATGGTCTCGTCGATCTGCTGTTCCTCAATGGGTGGGATTCGAAGGCATCTGTTTCTAAGGACGGATCATCATTGCTGGGGCGAAGCGCACTCTACCGTAATGAGGGTGGATGGCGTTTCACCGACGTAAGCGCGAGTTCCGGGCTCATGAGTCGTAGACATCATCTGGGAGTCTGCGTGGGGGATGTCAACGAGGATGGCTTGCCCGATCTTTATTTCAGTAACTTTGGTTCCGACATACTTTACCGTAATCTGGGAGACGGGACTTTTCTCGATGTGACCGCCCAATCAGGGTTGGCTTCACTCCCTGCCTTTGGCGCTGGGGCTCTGTTTCTCGATATGGACGCTGACGGAGATCTGGATTTGTTCGTGGCCCAGTATTGTGATTTCACCCTCGAAAAACACCAGCTGAGGTATATCAATGGTTTCCCTGCTTACACTGGGCCCATGACCTATGGGCCTGTTGCAGATCGACTTTATGAAAACCAGGGGGATGGCACCTTCAAGGATGTGAGTGCTTCCTCGGGCATTGCATCACGAAAAGGGACTGGAATGGGGGTCGTGGCGACTGATTTTGATAACGATGGAGATCAGGACATTGTCGTGGGCAATGATGCCATGGCTAATTTTGTCTGGCGAAATGATGGAGGGGGGCATTTTACCGAGGTCGGTTTACTCAGTGGACTGGCATTCGATGCCAATGGAGTGGGTTTAGGAACCATGGGAGTGGATTGTGCTGACTTCAATCATGATGGTGTCATGGACTTTTTCATGACTTCCTACGAAAAGCAGTGGGTGAGTCTTTATGAAGGAGAGCCGGGTGGGCTTTTTACCGATGTCACCCACTTGAGGCAAGCGGGGCAAGGATCCTTCAAGGAGGTCAATTGGGGGTGTGGGATGATTGATTTCGACAATGATGGGTATCGCGACCTATTTGTGGCCTGTGGCCACTTGCAGGACAACGTGAATCTTTGGGATGAACAATCAGCTTATCCATCGCGAAATCTCCTCCTCAGAAACAACCGTAAAGGAAGATTCGATATGATGTCTCCAGCGGGTGTGCCTGGCTTGTCCGCATTACACAGCAGTCGGGGAGCTGCTTTCGATGATCTCGATAATGATGGAGATATGGATGTCGTGATACTCAACGCCAGAGCCCAGCCAACGCTTCTCCGCAATGATTCTCCCAATCAACATGACTGGATAGGTTTTGACCTGCGCACCAGCAGGGGGCGTCATGCTGTAGGGGCGCGCGTGAGCTTTCAAAGCGGATCGCTCCTTCATGTTGATGAGGTTCGCAGTGGCAGGGGCTACCAAAGTCATTATGGATCTCGCCTGCATTTTGGGTTGGGGAATGCTCCCGTGCCGAAATCGATTCGCATTCGTTGGCCATCGGGAGAGGTGGAAGAGCGTTGGGATTGCAGGACAGGGCAATACAACCGGATCCAACAGGGCCGTTGAATGATTCGTAAGACCAGCTCTTATGGGTTTGAAGCGGGAAATGCATCGCTAGATGCTTTTTTACTTGTGATGAATAAAGGCCCATCGCATAAGATTGAAGGATCGTGTTTGCGAAAATGGATCATGTTTTTTCAATCGGGTTTGCGTTGGTTGCCCTGGTTGCCTTGGTTGCCCTGATGGGGTGTGGCAGTGTGAACAGTTCTGGAGGGGTTTCCCCGGGAACGTTTCTTCTGCCCGGTGCCCATTGGGCCCCCAACCAGCTGGTAGATCCCATACGCGTTTCTCCGGTTCATCCGGAGGCCCTCGATACCATGGCTTCTGAGATGATTCAGCAAAGTGATTTCTCATGAATATCGTGAGGGATTTTGTGGACACTTTTACCTGCCCATGCAGCATTTTCCGGATGCGTTCCTGCAGGATGGAACCATGGAAGATGCCCTTTCATGGGGTGGGCTTTCACGACAAAAGGGGTGCTCAAGACACAACAACCAAGCTTCATTGCACCAAACAATGAAAGTCTCTCTAGCTTGAGCGCGGTGACGTCATTCAATATCTAAATTTGATTTTCAACAATGCCCAGGGGACGCAAAGCAACCAAAAAGAAAACGTCGACACTCAATACAAAATACGATGCCAACAACATTGTTTTGGACAAGACCTACGGGGCGTGGGCCGATCTGAGGCGCGAGCTCTCTGATTCCAAGACAGATCTCGCGGACCGTCGAGAATTGTTGGAGCAATTTGCCCAGTGTCAGGATTCGCAGAGGGCCTACCTTGTCCTGGATGATTATTTTGAGCGCCTTTCCTTGTCTCGACGGGATTTTGTCGGCCCCGACTGGTGGGATCGCATGCTCGAAGTCAAGGGAGACAGACGACTGGAAGAAATAGCCTTGCTGTTTCTGAGAGCCAAACGTCCTTTGCCCACTGAGCTGATGGCACATGCCAATTTTGATCGTCTGGCCGAGGTAGAAGAGGCCGAGAAAGATCAGGAATTGGTTGAGCATCTTGAGCAGTGGTTGCTTCCTCCCATGGTCCAGCATCTGGATGCTCCGAGAGCCAGCATACGCTCGCTGTGTCGATTGGTGCCCACCGATGACCATGGAGTGAGCATGCATCTGGAAGTTCGAATGGCGGTGTCCAGGCCGCGCAGTGGAGAGAAATTCCGATCGTTGGGAGAGATTAAGGATCTGACCCATCGCTCTTCCCATGAGAGAGAGCTTTTTTCACCGGAAGACTGGGATTTCATTGAGTGGATCCACCGGAATTACCAGGATGAAGACGATGCTCTGGAAGCTCTGGTATTGAAGGGTGCTGACTTGCTCCGCTGGTTGGCTCGCTGGGGTAAAACCAACCGCCTCTTATTGGACGGCACTCACCAGTCGCTGAGTTTTGAAGGGCAGGTTGCGGATATTTTTCCATCCATCACCAAAGTGGATGAAACCCTTGGGCTCACTCCTAACATCTGCCTTCCGGATGGCACGCGGTGGGCCTTTCATCAAGTCCGCTATCTAATGGGAGAACCGGTGGTGGTCGTGGTGGAAACTCGATGTTTTCTGCTGGCAAGGCCTCCTCACCAGACGCTTCTCTCCAAATGGGGGGACCAAGAAAGTATTCCGGTTCAAAAACTCAGCCATCGGCTCCTGACCCATTTACGCAAGCATTCGCAAGTCGAAGAAAGCGATTTTTGGAATGAATTGTGTATCTCCCATCAGGCTGTTCCCCAATTTACCTTTCAGTTGGAAAACGACACCGTGCGTCTGAGGCTTCAGGCGGTTAGCCTCGTCGACCAAAGCCAATGGCAGTGGACGGGGCATGAGTGGCAACAGGAGGTTTCCTCTGAGACAGGCGACCATCGTGCGGCTGTCCTCGATGACCCAAGAGTGGATGCAGCCACCCAATGGCTGAGACGCCTGGATTGGTTCACTCCTGAGCCCGGTTTGTGGGTTGGGGATGCCAACGAAAACTTTCTGATTGGGTTGTCGCAAGTTTGGCCTGATCGCCCTCAGGAAGCGGATTATCTGGGCAACGGTGCTTTCCAACGCCTTTTCCTCAACAACAAGAGGCTCAAACCCAAGCTCGTCATGCATGGCAGCGGCATTGACTGGTTATCGGTTTCTGCTGACTGGGAGCAGGAAGGCATGATGCTCAGTGAGGCAGATTTGAAGCGCTTGCAGACAGCGACCGGTCGGTTTGTCAAACTTCCGGATGGGGGGTGGGTGGAATTGGACACTCAGGCCGTTGAGCAGGCGCAGGAGACCATGGCGGAGCTTGGAGTGGACGGTCTTGCCAATGACCCACAAAAGGTCTCCCTCATTCATGCCTCTCAGCTTGATGAGGCTTCACTCAATGACTTTGGGAACAATGCCAAGGTAAGGGCACTCAAGGAAAAACTGGCAGATTTCAAGGGCGTCCCGGATTTCGACTTACCCGAATTGGTTTCCGCCGACTTGCGCCCTTATCAAAAAGATGGGTTCAATTTTCTTTGCCATCTGACCAAACTGAAGCTGGGCGGCATTCTGGCCGATGACATGGGGCTTGGTAAAACGCTGCAAACCCTTTCATGGCTTGCATGGCAGCGGGCTCAGGCAGGTAAGAGACACAAGCCCTTCTTGGTGATCTGTCCGGCATCGGTGCTCCACAACTGGCGCAGGGAGGCTGAAAAATTCACGCCTCATCTGAGTACACTCATTCTGGAAAGTGGGTCCGCACGCCACAACCTGAGAAAGCAGATTCCTTCCTTCGACATCATCATTACCAATTATTCCATTCTCAGGCGGGATCTGGATCAGCTGAACAAATTTGATTTCGGAGCCATCGTTCTGGACGAAGCCCAATACATCAAAAATCCTTCGGCTCAGGTAACGCAGTCTGTCAAACAGCTCAAGGCGCGTCGGCGACTGGCCTTGACGGGCACTCCGTTGGAAAACCGGCTGCTCGACTTGTGGAGCATTGTGGATTTTGTGCAACCCAATTACCTGGGGAATCAAAATCACTTTAACGAAGTGTATGAGCCCAAGGGCGACAATGTCGAGGTGGCCCAGCGAATTGCCCGAAAAAGGCTTTCTGCCAAACTGCGACCCTTGTTGCTGCGTCGTATGAAACAGCAGGTGGCCAAGGATCTTCCCGATCGCATTGATGAGCGAAGAGACTGCGATTTGCTGGACGACCAGCGCAAATTGTATCTTGCCGAGTTGAGGCGCAGCCGGGATCAGGTCTTCAAAGCGATGAAGCAAAAGGGGCTGGCCAAGAGTAAAATGCACGTGCTGGCAGCCCTCACGCGCTTGCGGCAAATATGCTGCCATCCAAGCCTGGTGGGCAATGATGCCATCTCGGGAAAGACTGAAACTCTTTTTGAACTGCTCGAGCCCCTCATGGCTGAGGGCCAGAAGGTCCTGGTTTTCAGTCAATTTGTTCAAATGCTCCAGATTCTTGACAAGGAATGCAAGGCGCGTGATATCCCAACCTATCTGCTGACAGGCGAAACCAAAAATCGAATGGATGTGGTGAGTGCCTTCCAGGAAGACACCGACCCGTCCGTGTTCCTGCTCAGTCTTCGGGCTGCTGGGACGGGGCTAAACCTCACCACTGCCAGCTATGTGGTGCTCTACGATCCCTGGTGGAATCCGGCGGTGGAGGCGCAGGCGATCGACCGTTCCCATCGCATTGGTCAAACACAGACGGTCAATGCCTACCGACTGATTTCACCGGGTACGGTCGAAGAGAAGATATGGGAACTGCAACAGTCCAAGGCCAAAACCATCAGCGATGTCCTGGGTGAGGAAGGGTTCGCCAGCAACCTTTCCAGCGCAGATCTTGAATATCTCTTCTCCGAGGACTAATGTAGAAGGGCTGCCTGATAAGAGCTGATTTCGGTGTGGATCCCCAGTGGATTCATGTCTCAATACCTTTATCATAACTCTGATCTCCTGCCGCGTCCCCAAGCGGCATGGCTTCTCACGTGCCTCTCAGAAAGCGCTTTCTGCAGCTTTTCAAGCCTTGGCTTCCAGGGGCTTTTCGGCCTTCTGTGCTGGCTGTGGATGGTCCCAGTGTCCAGCGCAAGCGAGGCGCTCTCTCTGGCGACCTACAATCTACAGAATTACCGATTGAGTCCACACGAGGGGTTTTCCGCCAAGAGCCTCAAGAGTTGCCTTGCAGCTCAGGAGCTTGCCATCGAGTGCAACGCAGACGTACTGCTGATTCAGGAGATCGGCTCGGAAAAGGCTCTGAAGCATTTTCAGGCAGGTTTGTCTCAGAAAGGNCTNCACTATCCCCATCACATNCTGGCACGNCTGCCGGATGCTTCCATTCACCTGGGGTTGCTGAGCCGTCTTCCGCCCCTGAGGAGTCAACACCATACCAATGCCTTTGTCCTGTATGGCAAAGCCTTCCGCCCCTCACGCGGATTTCTGGAAGTGGATTTCCAGGTTTCAAAAAATCGCCAAATCAAGATATGGGGTATCCATCTCAAATCCAAACGTCCTGATTTACGNGCTGATTCGTGGGATCTGAGAACCCGTGAAGCCNGCTTGCTTCGGTCCTTGGTCAACCAGACATTAAAGGAGCAACCCGATCAGTGGATGGCTGTCCTGGGGGATTTCAACGATGATCCGAGATCCCATACCCTTGAGATTCTCAGAGGGAAAGGCCGAACGACTTTTCTCGATACGCGGCCCCTGGAAGGAGGGCCTGGCCGGCCGCATACATGGTCGATGCGTCAGGGCCAAAAGCAGGTTGCTTGGACGCACTTTTTTCAAAAGGAAGATACCCAATCGCGGTTGGATTATGTTTTGGTGTCACGATCCTTGTTTCGTTTTTACCAATACCCCAAAAGTTATGTGCTCGATGCGTCCAATTGGGCTCAGGCTTCCGACCATCGTCCCGTTGTTGCGCATTTTCTGCTACCTTGAATGGGCCGGTGAGTGCAGCCTGGAATGCCCAGGCTCATCCACCCGAGGGAATGCTTGAAAAAATGTTCAAAAACATCATTCTTTCCCCTCACCGAATCAAACTCCCTCACATTAATACCCTATCCGTCTTTCATGAAACTCATTGCCGCACCCTTCACTCCCTTCACTCATCAGTCGGACCTGAATCCCTCGATGGTCGCCCCTATGGCGGGCTGGCTCAAAAGCCAGGGAGTGGATGGTGTCTTTGTCAATGGGACGACAGGTGAAACCGCCTCCCTGACGATGAGCGAGCGTTTGCAAATGAGCCAGGCATGGGTCGAAGCAGGAAAGGAGTCTGGTCTGGAGATCATGGTGCATGTGGGAGACAATGCACTTGGTAATGCTCGCGANTTGGCGTCTCAGGCAGCTGCTCAGGGAGCGGATGCATTGGGTGTGATGGCTCCGTATTTTTTCAAGCCTTCCGATGTCGGGTCTTTGGTGGGTTGGGTCGAAACCATTGCCCAGCAAGCGCCGCAGTGCCCCANGTATTATTATCACATTCCTGGTATGACGGGNGTCGATGTGTCCATGGAATCTTTCCTGGAAGTGGCCTTGCCCCGGATCCCAAACCTGAGGGGAGTCAAGTATTCCCAGGTCAATCCCATGGACATGCTCGCTTGCCTGCAAAGATGGGGTGAGCAAATTGAAATATACTATGGCTCCGATGAAACCATGATTCACGCCTTGCTCCTGGGAGCTCATGGAGCCATTGGTAGCAGCTATAATTTTGCCGCCCCGCTTTACCGTCGATTGATCCAAGCTTTCCAGGAGGGCGACCTGTCTTTGGCCAGGCGATTGCAGTACGCCTCATCTCGCATGGTTTCCCATCTTTCCGAAAAGGGTTACTTGTCGGCGACCAAGCAATTGATGCGCATTCACGGATGGGATCTGGGGCCCACTCGTNCACCATTGACACCCCTCGAGCCATCGGTTGGCGACGCCGTCAACCAAGCAATCGAGAAGATGCTCTCTGAGGCTTGTTGAAGAAACGATCGGACCTGTTCGGCAGCTATTTGAGCAGCAAGNNANAAAACGAGGAAGGATCCTGNAGTGAATNNTNCCNCGTCTTCTGAAAGGATCGGGATGTTCTAGTGACGAATGCGTTTACTGAACCTGGTAGCAATAAACCAAGTCCTGATCCCTGAGATAAAGTTTTCCGTTGATCACCACCGGGTGCGTCCAGATCTTGCCACGAGAGGCACGGATCTCGGATTGTGGATCGAGAGTGAAGCTTCCATGCTCTTTGAAGCCTTCGGTGGAAGCGTCGATGAGCATGACCTTTCCGCTGCCTTCATCGACGCAGATGAGCTTTCCGTCAGCCATTCCAATGGCTCCCTTTCCAAGGGCTCGTTTTTCGGACCAAACTTCCTCCCCGCTTTCCAGATCCTGGCACAGCCAGCCCACTCCATCGGAGTAACCAAAGACGTGTCCACCCACTTGAATGGCGCCGCCATGATGATTCTTCATCAGGCGATTGGAGTAGAGTTCCTTGACCTCCATCTTTTCGTTAATCTCGACGGCCTTGCACCCGGTACCGTACCCGGCGGTCACGTAAACTCGATTTCCAAACACAATGGGTGTTGGGATCACGGCTGTTCGACCGGGAAAATCTGTTTTCCAGAGCACCGAACCATTTTCAGCGTGAATACCGAAGATGGACTTTTCCGTGCGTTGCACATATTGCCACTGTCCCTGGATGTTCGCAGGCACCATGGTGGAATAGTGGGCATTGTCAGTGATGTCACTGCTCTGCCAGATCAAGCTACCTGTTTCCTTGTTGAGGGCGATGACAGTGCCTTTTTCACCACCAGGTGTGGCCAGTATTTTATCTCCATCGACCACGACGGATTCGGTGTAGCCCCAGTTGGGGGTTTTACCACCAAACTCACTCATGCTCTTGTGCCATAAAATGGATCCATCCTGGGTGCTGGCGCAGACCAGATGGCCTCCGCCATTCATGGCATATACTCGATCTCCATCGACGCTGGGAGTGCCACGAGGGCCATCGCCCCAACCATTTCCCAAAATATCGCCGATCTCGGTGGTCCAGCGCTCTTTGCCGGTGTTGGCATCCAGGCTGATCAAGGTCGACTTTTCACCTTGAGTACCCATGGTGTAAAGGGCTCCCTGAGAGATGGCGGGGCCGGCGTATCCTTTTCCGGCATTTTTGTAAATCCAGAGTTGTTTGGGTCCTCCATCCGGCCAGGACGCCATCAAGCCTGTATCGGGAGAATGTCCATTGCGGGACGGTCCGCGCCATTGAGGCCAATCGGCATCGGCCAGGGTGCCACACAAGGACTGGGCCACCACAAAGCTGAAAGTTGCTGCTGCAAGAGCTCTATTTTGCATGATGTGATGAAATGATTTCATGGGGTTGAGTTTTGCCTCCACAGGTTGACTCCCGCATTCATGGCGTCAAGTCATAACTTGGCTTGCACCAAGGTATTTGGCTTAAGCCTGAATGGAATCTGATGGATTTTGAATCGACTTTCCGAACAAAGCTTTTGACCGTATGAGGGATGTTTCCTAAATTGCTGCTCATTCATTACAAACTACCCAAAAACTCATGAGTTCTATTGTTCCAACCATCAGTTCAAGTGTGGCAGGTCCGCTCGGCGTGAAACACCTTCCTCGCTTTTGGCAAAAAGTCTCTCTGGAATGTGCCGGTAAGCTGGCTGAGGGCTATCCCGGGTGTGGTGCAGGTTATGACCAGATGGTCCTGGATGCACTCGGCCTGGACAAGGCTTCGACATTGGCTTTCATCCAGGAGAACAAGCCAACGTATC
Source organism: Pedosphaera sp. (assembly GCA_002686885.1). GTDB lineage: Bacteria > Verrucomicrobiota > Verrucomicrobiia > Limisphaerales > AAA164-E04 > UBA7971. The sequence goes on along the minus strand of NYYT01000083.1, from coordinate 10,616 downwards.
CTCAGTTGGAGGCATGGATCGTGCAGCAGCCTGGGGCCAAGCTCGATCAAGGAGCCATCACTGCCATCAATGCGGCGATTGATGGGTACATCCATGATGACTCAACGCGTCAATCGATTCTCTCTGCCAACGGAATCTCCGATGGCCCCCAGGCACCTCACGATGCCGTGAACCTGAATAATCTGGATGATTGGCTTGAATTCCATCAGGCTGAAATTGCCTAAAACCTATCTGTCCAACGCGATCGGTAGGCATGCCTGAGACATCGGATGATCAGCGAGCGTTGCATGCGCGCGTGGTCATGATGCTCAAAGCTCCTTTGGAGGGCTATGCCAAGACCCGTCTTGCCAGCGCTCTCGGAGCTCCGGGAGCTCAGGATGCCTATGAGGAGCTCCTGAAAGTACTCTTCGATTCACTGGAAGACCTGCCTGACATGGAATTGAGGGTGTCTCCCAAGGCGTCCTTGAAATGGGCTCAATCCATGTGCCGCCGACCCGACTGGTCTGTCCAATGGCAGGGTGATGGAAACCTTGGAGAACGATTGGAGCGAGCGGCTCGAGAGACCCTGATCCATCATTCGGCAGTGATCTTGATTGGTGCCGATTGCCCTTACATTCAACCGGAGGATATCGCTAAGGCTTTTGCCGCACTCGAAACGCATGAAGCGGTCATCGGTCCTGCCAGGGATGGCGGCTACTGGCTGCTTGGCCTGAAAAAACCTTTTCCGGATCTTTTCACTCGCATGCCATGGAGCACGCACCAAGTTTTTCAGGAAACGGTCCACCGCTTGGAGCGTATGAGGGTTCCTTACCAGAGGCTCCGTCTTCTTGAGGATGTCGATGAACTGGGTGCATGGCAGCGATTCCAGTCCCACCGCTCAACCGATTGAAGTCTGCCAGGCTGGCGCTTTATTCCGTTTTATGAATCAGGAAATCGGCGTGCGACTGGTTGTCGTTGTTCCATCGTTTCAGTGCGGCTTCGGTTTGAGCGAAAAGTGGGGATCGAGGAATGCTCTCCACGTGCCCATCACAGAAACTGATGTTATAGCGCCCGCGATGGCGTCTTTCTGTAGCCTCAAGGATTCCCTCGCTGCCTGGCCATGAGGGCCGTTGAACGCCGTATCGACTGTTGATGTCGAGCATGCCCATGCCGCTGTAGTTTTCCTTGGCATACTCGGTTCCATAAAGGGATTCCATGAACGCGGCGGGGGTCCATACCAAGTGCGCATCTCCGATGGCAATCATGTCGCTGGGAGCCTTTACCAGGGATTCCTTGATGCGCAGAACCCCACCGGTGAGATCGTCCAGGGCTTCCTCGACAAACACCTTGGCAAGGGTTCCCCCGAGGCCATATTTGCTGGGAGTGAATTTGGTGCCATTGGCGTTGTAGCCATAACTCCCCAACAAGGTGCCATCTTCGTTTCCTTCCAGAGTGATCCCTTTGTAATCCGGGCAGCGGTACAGCTCATCAAGCCATCCCGCACCCGTGTAGGACTCGAGTTCATCAGCCCAGTATCTGTTCTCCATGGCCACACTCGGATCGAAGTTATAGACGGGGTAGTAGGAAGTGTCGTGGACATATTGAGTCATGCCTAGCCCCACTTGTCGCAGATTACTGGAGCAGGCGATTTGTCGAGCTTTGGATTTCGCAGCAGAAAGCGCAGGTAGCATCAGGGCCGCCAGAATGGCGATGACGGCAATCACGATCAGTAGTTCGATGAGCGTGAAGCCCCGACGCTTTAGGCTAGAATCTCCTCCAGGGGCTGAGACTTGATTTCCATCTTTGGGTTTCATGATGGGATGCCTTTCAAGCATTTCTTACCAATGAATGCGGCCATTGGGGCCGAGTCGAATCAGTTGTTGCGTTGAGAAATCACCCGGTAAAGCTTCATCTTATGCCCATTGAGAAGCGTGTCGATGAAGAATGTTTCCTGATAATTGGCCGGGGACAAGTCCATCCACTCGAGCACAGGATCCTGGCCGTAGGCGGTCTGGACCCGATAGGATTGAGCGCAAGCTGCCGCGTCCCACTTGAGACGAACCAGATTGGGCTGATAGATAATATTGAGCCCATCCACCGGCTCGGCTTCTCGGCAGCCTGCATCCTTGGCGACCTTGTTGGTCTCAAACATGCGCTGGAACATAGTAGCAAGATTGAACTGTTCGGATACCGGGTTCCCACTGGGTTCGGAAACCATCTGAGCTGCGATGCCCTTGCCGGGTACCAGCCAATAATAGATTCTGGCAAACTGTCGATCGATATTCGTGAAGGTGCCGGTGCCGTTGAAATCGATGGCAGCCGAAAAGTCTTTCACCGAATTGATGCGCAGGCACTCCAAAACTCCGAGTTCGGGTAACTCAAGATAACCGTAGGCATCGACGTCAAAAGTTTGAACTTCGGTGTAAACAGCGGGAATGCCGAGCAAGGTATTGGGGTATTCTGCGGTGGTGGTCCAACTGTCCCCGTAGTTGATCTGAGCGGGAAAATCGATAATGGGAAGCGTGAATTTGGTGGACGGATCGTCAAATTGCGCGTTGATGATCCAGAATCCGAACACTTTGCGACCAAGATTCTCTACTTCATCGAACATGATGTAGGCGTAATCTCCGGGCTCGCTTTCGCGATAGGATCGTTCCGCAATGGTCGCCTCCTTGAAAGAATTCCAAACGATGGTGTTTTCCCGTTCGATGTATTCGTAGCGGTAAATTTCATCAGTGGGACCTTCTGTGAAATCCCAGTAATGAGGTCCTCCCGGTTCGCCGATCCGTCCAGCGACGGTGACTGGGAATCGGTTAAGCAAGGCAGGAGGTTGATTGGCGTAAGCACGATAGTATTCCCCCGGCTGATTGAACATGTCGTCCGAGGTGATGGTGATCTGGGCTTGGCAGCTTGCGTAGGTCGTCAGACCCATCAGCAACCGTAGGTAGAAGTTTTTCATCAGGTCCCTTTCTCTAGATTTCGGTGTGAACGATCTTTCGGGAGGCGAATGAACGGTGCGATGTATTTACATTGTGTTTACATTACGCCTGTCTCAGGAGCAAGCAAATTCTCTCTCAACCTCATTGAAAGATGGATTGCAAGGAGCCGTCTTGCATTGGCATGTGGAACTTGAGGCCATTCGCCTTGAGTTAAAATAGAGCATGTTTGATGCTAGAAAACGGAAAAGAATACCTTGATTCATACGACAAAACCCTCCGCCAACTGATCGATTCGGCCAGATCCTTTTCGACGGCAGGATGGCGCTCCTGATGGTTGCCCTTTCATCCGAAGGTGCCTCTGCTTTGAGGGACGCGCCCCTCTCGTCCTAAAAAAATCTCAATAAAAACACCATGAGACAGTGTATGTCCTATGGTGACCTGCAGGATGCTCCCGTATGAAATGGAATAACGAACAACTGGAGCTGGGCCTTTCTCACCGACGCAGCTTTCTCCGTAACAAGTATTCTCATCGACGCATGCAACGCGCCACTTGGTGGTTTGAGCAAATGAAGAAGGCCGTTGATGGGGCAAGGAGTTGGAATGACCCGTGCGAGGTGACATTGACAGACCACCCTCGATTCTCTCTGTCCGATTCCGGTACACCTCACCCTCTTGTGGAGCAGCGCTTTGAGCCAGTCACCGAATGAGCATCCCGGCTCAAAAAAACCGGTGGTAATCCCCCCCGCTTTTTGGCTCAATGCCCTTCATGAAGTTTGGTATCTGCAATGAGATCTTCAAGGATTGGTCTTTTGAAAGGGCTTTCGAGTATGTGAAGCAAACCGGGTACGATGGGATCGAGATCGCCCCTTTCACCTGTGCGCCCTACGTCACGGATGTTTCTTTGCAGCGCCGTGCTGAGATCAAGGATCTTGCGGCCAAACATGAACTGGAAATCACGGGGATTCATTGGGTGCTTGTTCAGGCTGAAGGAATGCACATGACGCACCCGGATGAGTCCGCCCGGGGGCGAACCCAGCAATATTTTCGGGACTTGGTCGCCTTCTGTCGCGATCTGGGAGGGAAGTCCATCATCGTGGGCTCCCCCCAACAACGCAATCTTGAGCCAGAGGTGACACTGGAACAGGCCACCGCTTGGGCGAGCGAAGTGTTCCGTCCTGCCGTCGGAGACGCCGAGGATCATGGTATTACGATCTGCTTCGAGCCTCTGGCTCCTTCAGAGACCAATTTCATGAACACGGCCTCCGAGGCGATTGAGTTTATCGAGCGTCTGCCTTCTCCTGCCTTCAAGATCATTCTCGACGTCAAGGCTATGTGTTCCATGGGGCAACCGATTCCCGATATCATCCGTCAATCAGCACCGCACTTTGCCTATTTTCACGCCAATGATGCCAATTTGAAAGGGCCCGGTTTTGGCGAGGTCGATTTCGTACCCATTGCTCAGGCTCTTAAGGAAGTCTCCTATGACGGTTATGTTTCAGTAGAGGTTTTCAAGTTTGAGGAAGGTCCGGAGGTCATTGCGACTGAAAGCCTCAGCTATTTGAAACAATCCTTTTCCTGAGGCATGAAGTCGCAACGGGCTCCTTGCAGGAGCCCCTCTGAGGCGCGTGCCATGTGGCAACTGGCCCTGCCTATCATGGCAGGGCTGGTCGGACAAACCCTGATAGGGATTGCCGATACGGTGATGGTGGGTGCCGTTGGGGTGGAAGCCCTGGCTGCGGCCTCCCTTGTGGTCAACTTGTTTCATCTGCCTCTTGTCTTTGGCTTTGGCATGCTTTCCTCCATTTCCGTCCATGCCTCCCATGCTTATGGTGCGGAAGATCGTCCACGACTGCTCGCCACATGGCGGGCTGCTCTCAGGTTGACCTGGATCACTTCCATACCATTGGCCGGTCTCTTGATGTGCTGTCGCTGGATCCTTCCATGGATGGGACAACCTGCCGACGTTGTGGAAGCTGCGGGCCCTTATCTCTGGTGGGTGGCACCCAGCATCATTCCTCTGTTTTTCGGATTGGCGGAAAAACAATTCTGTGAGGCCCTGGATCGGCCATGGATACCGACCTTCATCATGCTTGGTGGGGTGGTTTTAAATATCGCCCTGAACGCCTTGTTGATCCAAGGCCGGCTGGGCTTCCCAGCGATGGGTTTGCAGGGCGCTGGAGTGGCGACGCTCATTTCCAGATGTGTGGTTGCCCTGGTTTTGTGGGGATGGATGATAAAGGCCCCTTCCATGGCCCAGTGGATGCGCGGAGAGACGCTGGCGAAAATCCAGAGACCCATCTTCACGGCATTGCTTCAACTGGGCACTCCGGTGGCCTTTCAGCATTTGTTGGAAATGGGTGTTTTTGCCTTGGGCGCCTTCATGATGGGGTGGATTCACGCTGATGCTCTGGCAGCTCATCAGATTGCCTTCACCTGCGCGAGCACGACCTTCATGTTTTCCCTGAGTCTGGGGATGGCCGCTTCCATCCGGGTCGGACAGGCCCTGGGGGCGGGTGAAGTGCATCGAGTCCGACGGATAGGGTTCCTTGCCATGGGGCATACGGTCCTCATCATGTCCGCCTTCGCCATTGTTTTGTGGATGCAAGGCCCAACCTTGGCGGGTTGGTTTGTGGATTCGGTGAAGGTCACCACTCTGGCGGTTCAATTATTGACGGTGGCGGCTGCGTTTCAGGTGTTCGATGGTTTGCAGGTGGTTGCCATCTGCATCCTCCGTGGCATGCAGGACGTTCGTATCCCTGCTACCCTGGCAATTCTGGCTTATTGGCTGGTCACCGCTCCACTGGGGTATGTTCTCGCCTTTGTGGCAGGCATGGGCGCGATGGGTATTTGGATAGGATTTGCATCGGGGCTTGCAGTGGCCGCCATGGGTTTGATCGGGCGTTTTCATCTGCTGGCGGTCCGGGATGCAAGCCAATGATTGTCTCCTCCCGGCTGCATGCTAGGATGGTGATATGAGAAAGATGCAGCGGCGGTTGTGGATTGGATGCCTGGCATGGTTACTTTATGCTTCAGCAATGAACGCTCAGTCTTCGTCTCTCATTCAAGAGGGGGAAACCTTCCCTAGTCTTTGGTTTCCATCTATGACCGATGGCGTGCCTCAGCATCTGGAGCAATGGAGGGGGCAAAAGGTTGTCGTGCATCTTTTCGCCAGTTGGTGAGCGGGCTGCCGCAATCACGTGCCCGGGTGGCACGCTCTTACCGAACCTCATCGCAAAGCAGGCCATCTCAAGGTCGTAGGCATTCTTCAGGAGCAACATCCGGATCGTTGTGCTTTGTTCATGCAGTGGAAGCAAATGGATTGGCCCGTTTGGTTGGATGCCCTGAATCTGCTGCAACTCCCCGCAGTACCTTATACCTTGCTGGTGGATGAGGATGGGCGCATCGAGTCGGTGAATCCAACCCAAGAGGCCTTCCTCGCATTTATGGAAAAGCCANCACGGNAGANGGAGCTCCAGTCCAGCCAACCATTGGATCGTTCACCTGAATGGAAGATGCCCCNCCTTCCTTCGGATGAGGCATTGGAGGTTTCCGCATGGCTTGAAGCAGGGCAGGGATTCTTTCAAGGGGCTTGGTCGTCCCACTCCATGACTTGTTTGAAGGCTTTCCAGCANGCGTTGTTGCTTGAGCCGGAGAATGGTTGGATTCATTTTCGACTGGGTGTGGTNTATGGACGTTTGTTTGACGAGNACCCCTCCNAACCCATGCCGNTGTTTGCNANGGCCATCTCGCATTGGAAGCAGGCCCTGGCATTGGATCCCAATCAATACATCTGGAGGAGACGCTTGCAGCAGTATGGCCCACGATTGGACAAGCCTTACGCTTTTTATGACTGGATCGATGCGGCGCGATCGGAATTGCTGGCACGTGGTGAGACTCCTTTACCTCTGAAAGTCGAGCCTTCTGGGGCCGAAATCGCCAAGCCGATCAAGGANGGGAATTTTGAGGTGACTCCTGCTTCCATGCCCGATCCCGATGGGCGCGTCCAAAGGGCAGCCCCCGGCTTGATGGAGTGGCGTNATGTCACTGTGTCACATACCCAGCGCGANCGTCGATCGATCCGTGTTCACATGCAATGGCAGCCGGCTGCCAACAGCTCAGTGGAATGGAACAATGAAGCCGAGCCTTTGACCCTCTGGCTNGAAGCTNCTCCCGGATGGAAAGTGCAACCGGCTTTCATCCAGGTGCCNGGGCCACCCATGGCCCACGATCGCGAGGTGCGATCCCTGGAATTCGAATGTCAGGCCTCGGAGGATGCGGCAGCACTGGAAATTCGTGGGGTGGCCTTATTCTCTATCTGTGAGTCATCCGGNGGCCCTTGTCTCTATCGGCGGCTGGATTGGGTGCTCAGCCATGCGGACCTGTTCCCACAGCAAGCACCGCCTCTTCTCCCGTGAAACTGCCTGTCTTTAAGGGATCCTTGGACACTTCTTCAGGTCAGCACATCTTCTAGATGTGAAAGGTCCGGGTAANCGGCATGAAAGGCCTCGAACCATGCTTCTTCTCTTGCCGTAAAGGTGCGTCTCTCTCCATGCAGGTCAATGGACACGGATTGGGCATGGAGCGCCTGATAAGGAAGCAGCAAGTTGGCACGATCGTCATCGGTAAGAGTGCCATCGACCAGAGAAAGGTAATATCGCTCATCCAAGCCATAGAGTTTGTCGCCCACAATCGAATGACCTATGGACTGCAAGTGAATTCGAATCTGATGTTTCCGCCCGGTCAGAGGGCAAACCTCCAGCAGGCTGTAGGGCTTTCCTTCTCGCTCAAATCGTTTCAGGACTCGAACATGCGTCGAGGCGGGTGTGCCATCTTCGCACACAGCGTCCTTGACATAAACCGCACTGCCGAGGTCTTTNCCAAGTGAGGCATGGATCTCGAAGGTGTCTCNTTCGGGCCAATCCAAAACCAGCGCACGATAGGTTTTGACCACCGAGCGCGATTCCCACTGACGCGCCAGGANCCGAGCCGTTTCCTTGTCCTTGGCGATCAAAACCAGTCCGCTGGTTTCGCGGTCCAGTCGATTGATCATGTGTGCACCCGTTGCTTCGGAGGGAAGATAAAGTCGGACACGACTGATCAGACTNGAGTAGATGTCTCCTTTGGTTGGATGACAGACCAGATCGGCAGGCTTGTGCACGACCAGGAGGGACTCATCCTCGAAGAGGACCTCGAACAGGCGATCGCGTTCCATGGAGTTTGATTCGATGCTCGAAGGAGTTCTCAGGCTCCCAAGGGGTACGCCCAGGGTGTGCGATAGGAGCGCTTCATCAGGGAAAGGGCCTCTGGATCGCCTAGAATGGTTTCTCTGGAGCTGTCCCACTGAAGGCTTCTTCCCAGTCGGTAGGAAATCATTCCCAACATGGGAAGCACACTGGACCGATGGGATGATTCCATCCCTGCAACAGGNTGCTTTCCGTGATCCANGGCATCCATGAAGTCACGCCATAGAAGCGTGAGATTGTGTCCATCCTGTTGATGATCAAAGGAAGGTTCCTGGTGAACAGGAGATTGCGAGGNCTGACGTGGGTAAAAGGTCCATCCGTCTCGCCAGCCCATGTGGAAGACACCTTCGCTTCCGTAGAAGTAGGCTCCGATACGATGGTTTTCCTGAGGGCTACCCGCATATTTACGGTGCTCCCAGATAGCCGTGAAAGATTCAAANGAGAAGGTCACGGTTTGTGTGTCGGGTGCATCGGTGGTGGAACCGTTCTTCGGNTCAAAGACAGGAGGGCCCGAGATGGGGCGGCCTCCAGTGGAGAAAATGGTTTTGGGATAAGGTTCTTCACTCCACCAAAGCATTTGATCGATCCAGTGAACGCCCCAGTCCCCCAAGGTTCCGTTGGCATAGTCGAGAAAATGACGCCANCCTCCCGGNGTTAACTTGCGGCAGTAGGGTCTCAACGGGGCAGGCCCACACCATCGATCCCAGTCCATNCCTCGGGGCACCTGGCTGTGTGCGCTGGGCTCTTCAGGACCCGACCCGCTGCTGTTGACAAACATGCGAACCATTCCGATGCGCCCCACGCGTCCTGATTTGAGAAAATCCATCCCTGAGACATGGTGTGGGCCAATCCGGCGATGAAGACCTACCTGAACCGTCCGTCCGGTCTCTTGAGCCACTTTGAGCATGGCCTGGCTTTCACCAATGGTGTGGCTGGTCGGCTTCTCNACAAAGACGTGAGCACCCATCTTCATGGCTGCAATGCTGGGAAGGGCATGCCAATGGTCCGGAGTGGCGACAATNACGATTTCAGGTTTTTCCGACTCNAACATGTCCTGATAATCNCGGTAGATCCCAGGCCTTTGGCCCGTTTGCTGNTCCACCTCATCCAGAGATGCCTGCAGTGGGCGCTCATAGACATCGCACAAGCCAACGACNTTGCATCTTCCTGAAGCCATGGCTTCCTGAAGGATGTTCATGCCCCACCAGCCGCAGCCCACCAGAGCCGTGCGCCGCATGCGCGGCTCAGCGCTGCGGGCGTAGGGTGCCATTCCTAATAACAAGCTTGCCTGCAGACCGCGCTGAAGAAAGTCACGTCGTGTTTTCATGAATCGGTTGGAATGAGGATTTGGTGATTCTGCTGACAGATGTCTTGGCCGGATGCATCAGGGCCTCAAGTCCAGGCAGACAAGTCGTCCGTCGGAATTGCGCGCGTAGAGCAGTCCTCCTGAGAGNACGGGGACAATCCAGCACTTGCCATCGAGAATCTGCGCACGCGCGCTGGGTTCAAAGGCTGTGATCGAGGCGGGTGCGATGATCAATTCACCTTGTGCGCTCAACACGATGAGATGATCTCCTGCCGCACTGAGGGCGCCGTATTTGAAGGTGTCCTCTTCCCAGGCCACCTCGCCGGTCTCTCGGTGGACGCACTTGAGTGCTGCACGCGAACCGCCATCCCCATCAAAACCGAACAAATAATCGTCGATGAGAATGGGAGCATTCTGTTGTGTGCGCAATTCTCGGTTGGTCCAACGAACCGTTGTCTCTTCTCCCTTGACCTCGTAGACCCCATGGCCCTTTCCATAGCCTGACCCAATCCAAATTTCATTCCCCACAATGATTGGATCCGCCGCATTCACTCCGTATCGGGTCGGCCATCGGATTTCCCATGACTTTTTGCCTGACATCACCTCGGCCGCCAGAAAATAATCTTCATTGCTCAAGGCGACATAGGTTGTGNCCTCCCAGGTGAAGGGCAGGGGAGTGGAGTAGCCGCTGGCCTCCTTGTTGGAAAGCCAGAGAGTTTTGCCGGTTGTTTTATCCAGCGCCATTCCTGCGCCTCCAGCGTTGAGCAGGAGTCGCTCTCCTAGGATCAGAGGAGATCCATTGAACCCCCAGTCAGGCAAGGTCAGTCCTTCTTCCTTCTCNATTTGACGCTGCCACAGAATNTCACCGGTTTTGGCGTTGAGACAAAAGAGATCTCCCCATTTACTGATGGCGTAGAGCCGATCTCCGTCGATGGTGGGCGTGGACCCCGGCCCCCCTTGATAGAACTTTGCTCCCAGCTTACTTTTGTAACTGTGTTTCCATCGGACCGCTCCTGTGGCGCTATCAAGCGCCACCAAGGTATCCTGATCATCGGCATGCCCCAAGGTGTAGGCCAGGCCGTGTGCTGTCGAAATGCTGGAAAAGCCGATGCCGACTTGAGCCTCCCAAAGCTTCTTGGGGCCTTCTTT
>NYYT01000082.1 GCA_002686885.1 Pedosphaera sp. | reverse complement strand
CTGAGAGATACCCTGAATTTTCACCGATGAAATCGACGGTCCCTCCGAACCACATGACGAAGAAGAATGGGACGACCATTCCCCCTAAAATCAAACCTAAGGTCCTGATAGGTCCCTGCGCTTGGACGGTTTTAGAGGATCCTCGCTCGCTGGAAGAGGGGGTTTCGGGGGCCAGATTTGACTCTCCGGTCTGCTGTTGTGCTGCCTTTTGTAGAAGTCCGCCGCTCGTCATGTTGAACATGGACGTCAAAGAGACGGTTATCAAACAGTCGCCGTGGATGCTTCAGTTGGGGGCTTTCAGAGAATAGATGCCTCAAGCGGGACTATATTTCCATCCTCATCGATGGCTTCACTATCGTCCTGATCTTGTCGCCTTCCTGCAAGGGCTGCTGCAGCCAGTGCGGAAATCATCATTGTGCCGACTAGCTCAAATCCAGGCAGGTAGATTCCTCGAATGTATATCGTCATGGTCTGGATCTGATAATCCGGGACACCGACGGTCTTAATCGAATAATCGCTGACTGCCTTGAAATTCAGATTGTAGTACTTATCTGTCCAACCTTGGTTCTTGGGAGTCCTCATCTGAACGTATATCTTCTGAGGAGGGGCTAAGGACTCTATCTCAACGGAAACAAGCGGGATACTCAGTTGGAAGCCCTCGTCATTGAGTTCCTCACGATTATCGATTCCGATTGCAAACCTATCCATCGCGTTGCCGTCGTTGTGGACAGCAAACACTAGATTGGTGTCGACTTTAGGCCTGAGTTGGATAAATGCAACATCGCTTTCAACGCGAAGTCGGCTGAACTGGCGGATTATTGCCAATACCGTGTACGTCGAGGGGGAGCTTGTGACGGGGACGCCATTTGCCTGTGTAACCTCGGCAGTTATTGCTACAGTCTGGGAGCCTTCTGGCGCCCTTAGATCTGCTCTGAGTGTAACTTGGAACGATGCGGATAACCCATTTCCAACAGTCACGCTAGCAGGTCCAGAATACGCCAAGTTTCCAGCCTGGATACGGATTTCCACCTTTACTTGGTGTATCGAGGGGTTTTCCAAATTACAATTCACTATTGTCGAACGTGGCGCCCCTGGCTCCACATCTATGGCCGAAGGCTGGTTACAGGTCAAGGTTATGTCTGGAACGGCCCCCTGTGCTTGAACAGCAGCCGCTCCGGCCCACGTACTGAGGACATACACAACGAGGATCATGATGGCCCCTCTTGCTGACCTTCGCCCTGACATAGCAAGCAGGTCTGGACAAGCCGTATTTAGCGGTTCTTCAGACATGAACGCTTAATGCGTCTTTTATGCGGCCCCGTGAACGAACGCGAGGCTGGAATTTTCAGAACGGAAATTTGGTGGACCCGACCGGATTTGAACCGATGACCACCCGGTTATGAGCCGGGCGCTCTAACCAACTGAGCTACGGGTCCTGCATCATCGGTAACGGGAAGTAGATTTGGACCTTCGCGATGATGAATGGTGCATATTGGTAGTCAAGGTTCAAGCGTCTTCGGCTTCACAGGTGCCGCATGGCAAAGATGTGGGTGATGTTTTTCACGTCTCTTTTACTAGTGTCCGCGATGAATTTCTATGCAGTGGTTAGAGACCCAGATCTCATAGACATAGACGATATTCACGAGTACCCTCGTGAGACTGTGAAGGTGGAGGGTGTGTTGACCAGTTTCGTAGTTGACCCCTATGGCGAACAAGCAGACAGGATAGATCTTCAAGTTCGCGAGTTAGATGGTCACTCGGTTGTAGAAGTACGATGGTTTGTGGACAGGGACCATCAAGTCCCCCCAGTGGGAACGGTCGTCACAGTTGAGGGCGAAGTTAGCGAGTGGAGTGGCAGGATATGGCTCTCATCCAATGGATATGGAGCGATACAATGCAAAGAGGGAGATGGGGCAGGCGGCTGCACGAATATCGAATATGAAAGCCTGCAACTCGTTGAGGTTGCCATGGATCCTGCAAAATGGGTTAATTCATCTGTCAGGGTGGATGGATATCTTAGCGAGGCAATCGCCCCGGATGTGACGTATCATTCGCTGTCTCTCATGGACAATCCGGCCTATGGAAATGCCGATCACCTACTGTACATGCAGGTTGAAGGTAGACCCACTGAGTGGATTGAATCCGGAAGCCACGTCGAGGTTACGGGGTGGATTCAATACGATCAGCGTTCACTGAGATATCGACTTCTTGTCCAAGCCCGTGCTGTTGAAGTTCTGAATGTGGGGCCTACTGTGATGCTTGACTGGGACCTAGACCCGCAGTCCCTCACATATGAAGTTGGGAAGTTGGTTCAAATTGACGGAATCGCCACAGAAGGAGAGACAAGTTGGACCCTGAATGGCCCCAATATCGGGGACAAGCTGTGCATGCTCCCTTCCCCTTCGGATATTGAGAATGGGACAATCGACACTTCCTCTACATGGACCGGTCGTCTTTTGTGGTCTGCTGATGAAGGGACCATTTGTTTGGACAGGGGGCACGATGCCTCGGTGCGCAACCCAATAGAAAATTCCGCAGGCGTGCTTCCATTGAGATCAGTTGCCTCGAATCCCTTCACATACGAGGGCGGGGCCTATACTTTCGAAGGTTGGGTCACAAGTACCATCTCTCCCGACTACGACAAGGGGTATGTCGGCGATGCAGCGACATACTTCGATAGAACCACTCAACTTCGTATACAACTGGTGGGGGAACATGCGGAGTACATCGAAACAGGCCAGAGTATTCGATTCAACGCAACTGTGATATGGTCTCAAAGTGAAGGGCGCGTGATTCTCGAGGCACGCTCGTGGACCCTTGGCGAAACCCCGTATCCCTCGCAGATTAACTGGGGCGACGGATACAACTCGTGGAAATGGGAAATCGGCAATAGGGTCTCCATAATGGGAATCGCAGTCATGGATGATTCGGGAGACCAATGGGTGGAACGTTCTGGTTCAGAGGAGCGTCTATGCTTGTTAGGCGATGGTTCTGAGACCAGTCAACAAGCGGCTGTTGGCGAGCCAATCGAATGGATTGGAAGGCTAGAGACAACTGAGAACTTTGTGGAGAATGAGATGAGATTCTGTCTTAACGTTCTCTGAGGGGTGATTTACCGTGGATCCCCTTCTAGTTGACTTCGCATGGCTCATCGGGTCGTTCGTAATAGGGGTCATGCTAGGCAGCCTGACAGGACTGATCCCCGGATTTCACGTAAATAATGTGGCCCTCATTGCTCTTTCACTTTCCCCTGTTGCAGTTGGCATAGGCATACCTCTCGATGCTGTAGCGGGCATCATTGTTGCATGCGGAACAGTGCACACATTCCTGAACTACATCCCCAGCGCATTGGTAGGTGCTCCTGACGACAACATGGCCCTAGCACTACTCCCAGGCCACAGGATGCTCATATCGGGACAGGCCGCACAAGGTGTTGCATACTCTGCAAGAGGGTCACAGATGGGGCTACTGATGTCAATACCCCTCCTAATTGTCGCAAGATTACTATTTGGAGAGAATCCCGGTCTGGGCCTCTACGAAACAAGCAGGGACATACTCCCGTGGCTACTTCTTGTGATCTCCATATTCCTGATACTCACAGAAACAACTCGTTTACCGTGGCCGGAACCTTTCCAGAAATTGACCAGGGGCCTGAGATATGAGTTCTCTCGTCCAGTGGGAATCGTCCTTCCTGTTGGAAAACGTCGCTTCAACATGAAGATGCGCGCAGTTGACTTTCGCCTTACGGACTCGTCGAGAAGTGCCGGCATCTTGGTGGCAACAGCATACTTTCTGCTAACCGGATTCTATGGCTGGGCTGTTTTCGAGCTTCCTGCTAGATCGCCGGTGGGTATGCCATCTGCAACCCTACTATTTCCCGGATTGGCTGGACTTTTCGGCATAGCCAACTTGATTGATATCTACGTGACCTCATCCGAAATACCGCCCCAGGAGCCTGATTGGGAGTTGCCCCCTATGCGCCCGCTGGCTATTCCGACGTTTCTTTCAGCGGTTGTTTCGAGCGTGATGGCCATACTTCCGGGGATGACAGCAGCACAAGCAACTGTAGTGGTGATGTCTATGCGGAACTTCTGGGGGAGATTGACTGATCCGAATTACGTGCCTGCGGACTTTGAACATGGCATTATCGACCAGCCCATAGGGAATGCTAAAACGGCCAGCATAGAGGTTGATGATGAAGATTTAAGTGACGAGGATAGGGATTTGCTCAAAGCAGCCTTTGGCGAGGTCGAGACAACCCCCGATCTAGATCTCAGGTACAACGACCCCAAGAGGGATCTCGAGATCATCGCCATACTTTCTTCAGTTAACACCGCAGTGACGGTGATGGTACTAGGTTTCCTGTACATGGTCGGAAGGCCCCGGTCTGGTGCTGCCCTAGCACTCAACATGATGTATCCGATCGACATATGGGGCGCTGTAGAACCTCCTGCTGACTTCGTACGTTTGCTGGGGATAACGATAGCAGCTGGCCTTCTTGCGGTGCCCATGATGGGGACGGTTGGAAGAGGCATGCTCCGTCTTCACGAATTGATACCCCTCAGATCCCTCGTTCTTGCAGTCACGATTTTCGTCACCATACTCGTTTACTTCTCAACCGGCTGGGTCGGGGTGGGGACTCTGGTCATAGGCACAGGAATAGGATTGATGCCCCCTCGCATCGGAATAAGACGCAGTCATGCGATGGGAATCATCCTTGTCCCCATTATGGTCTACACATTTGCGCAGACCCTGGACGGCTTCGGATTCATCTGAGGTGGCTCCACATACATCTGGTGTGGACTGGAACACTTATTCGGAAAGCACTGGCAGCGAGGAGCGATAGCATGTCTAGCAACCGCTCTACAACCTACTTGATTGTCGGAATAATACTAATCGGAATGAATGCCCTTGCCTTTGCGCCATACGTTTCCCAGGCGACCCTGGATACAGTGGCTGAAGCAGTAGAATCGGGTTACGACGAGGCCTCCGACTTCGAGGAAGATGATTCATGGGGCACATCCACAAGCGAGCGTGCTTACTTCGCACACAGCATAACGAATCCAGTCGAAGTGGCAGACGGCACTGCTGCGCCTCAATTCGAGAAGTTAGGGCCGTTCATCTACACCGTCACGACGCACAACGATCTTCTCGAGTGGGACGACGATAACGGGACGATGACGTACTCATCCTACGATGTCTTCGAGTGGTGCGAGACGTGCACACACGAGGGGGAGGCTTCAGTCTCAGGAGACACGCAGATAACCAACGTGAATATTCTCTGGAACACACAGAGAATAGCGGGCATCTCAACAGGAATCGAGTATGGCGAGCAGTTCGCCAAGGCCGGATTCACCAAGAGCATGATGACGTACGATATGATGTACCTCGCACCGAGCATGGACACGGCAGACCAGATCTCAGCACTTGCCTCGGGAGCCGAGGCTGCGATTGACGCCCAGACAGGCGGCCAGTTGGACGCTGTGACCGTTGCAGGCATGGCAGATGCGATGGTGCTAGACGGTTTCTTCGCCAGCTGGAACGCGAGTCTGGATGACCAGATAAGGGCCGCTGTAGGGGCCGATGTAATGTCGCCTGACTTCAGCTCCGCGGCGGGTTCGATAATGAACAGCGCCACTGACTCGACTAGCCAGACCTGCATGGCCTTGACGTGTGACTACGGGCCATGGATGGTCGCCGCATGGGGCGAGCCCAGCTCGGTGATAACGCCGCTACGCGCGGACCTACTGGGATACGGCACGACCGACCCGGCCGAAATGAACCTCATGGACTGGGCCGTATATGCGGGTGCGGCATCTATGATGCAGGCCAATGGCGCGGGAGTCCCTCCTGAGCTAGCGACAAACGAATCAAACGCCCACAGAGTAGGAGTCCTTACCGGCTATAACTTCTCATCGCCCAGCGGAGAGATTTATTTGGATGAACTCAATTATTTCCTGTTTGGCGTGAATGAAGCCACAGGATACCCGGCAGGCATGCTAGCCGAGCAGGATCTGAGCGGAATCCCTCTCTACGGGGTAGTGCTGTCATTATTGCCACTGACCGCAAGCCCGCCAGATTACATGGGCTACATCCAGGAGTACAACATCCCAGGCATCCTAACCATGCAAGGTGTCGCAGGCTGGTCATCAGACTGGCAACTGGCAGAATCGCATTTCCCANTGCGNNTTNTCNANCCAGCAGCTTCTGGGACNATGGATGCNGATACNTGGTGGAAGATGTCCTTCGGGGGCGAAGANCCNCTCCTAGGAGGCAACATCGCAGTTGGCCTNAACAGGGCGCTNGCNGCNGGCGAGGGNGCATCNCTTTCCCTCGACAAGGTAGATGAGATCCTATACAATGGCCCATACGCCCTAACCAACTCCGATATCGCGACGATGTTCATGTACGGCGANCTNTCNGGGANNNCCTTCCCCATGACTGCCGCTGGACCCGGCGAAGGGGGAGTTCAGATGGACTGGAACGATCAGTATGTGGCAGGTATGTACGGCATATCCGAAAGTGACGCGTCGCTTCTCAGATCATGGGTNAACGACTTGATGTTCGGATCCGTAGTTGGCCTACTTCTAAACTTCCAGTACGGAGCAGGCCCACTCACAACGCAATCAGTCAGCAACTGGCTGTATGGATGGTCGGACCCGGTACTTGTCGGNCTTTACGGCGCGGAAAACAGCTGGGTCAGCCTAGAGACCAACATGACCTACTACGGCAGCAACGGNCTCTCTACAGGCGACTACAGCGTNTANGAGGANACCACNACGNNACAGGNCNACACACCTGGNCTNAGAGTCGCCGAGGGATANCTNNACTCGGANACTGGCGANGTGTATGCCATGAGCGAGCACATGCCNTGGAGGTCTCCAGCCTCAGAGACTGCAACNTTNGGACTACTGAGCGCGCANGTNGGAAANGACNTGACCGANCAGAGTGATGCCTTCGGAGGCATGGCCACTGACGCTNACGAGNNNCAGAAGATCAACCTCGTNGGATATGCGATTGNNGANACGGTCGTNNNGGNCNATGTNGAATTCAAGGGNATNCCNATGGTGCACCATTCAGTCGCCTTGGATCCNACGGCNAACCAGATACAGGCCAAGCTGATTGGGTCTGGNACCGTTGTGGATGTTCTCCCTGGNGCGCTTCCAGTGTACTTCGAATCCAATGTNGACATATATTTCGAGGAGATAACGGGAATCGCGATGTATGGAAAGAGCACCTCCACGTTCCACCTGGACCTGAGAGGGCCTGGGATGATGAATCCCGAGATTGGCGTGGACACACACCCGGTGTTCGAGATACACACTGCATCGGAGATTTCTGATGATGATGCTGAAAGCTTCGTTTCAGCGGTGATCGACAATCAGGGATTGATGTTCTGGACTGACTTCGGCACGGGCGCCGATGGAAGTACCGATGACATTGCAGACTTCGTAGCCGTGGCACTCTACCTCATTGCCCTCTATCTGATATTCATTGGTGCGAGAGGCATGACCGGAGCTCGCTCAGACGAAGAATGATCTTTTGATTAATTCTTCAAGCAGTAAGATATGACTTCCGCGTAATCCGGCTGTATGCCCGGATTCTCAGCGGCCCACGCATATCCCACGGTGCCGTCAGGCTCTATGACGAAGACTGACCTTGTTGCGACCGTGTAGCCTTTGATCGAAAAATCATGGTNGGCGACTCCGAAATCGTTAATCNCGGACCTATGGACATCGGATAGAAGTGGGAATNCTATCCCATTTGACTCCGCGAAGGCTGCATTTGAGAAGGGCGCATCCACAGAGATGCCGACAACGGTNCAACCTGCATTTTCCAAGTCTNCCATCAGATCGTTGAANGTGCACATCTCTTCTGTGCAAACGCCGGTGAATGCAGCGGGATAGAATACGACCACCATCCTCTTCCCNGAGTGTTCGNCNCTCGAGAATATTGACTTGTCTTGGGCNGTTAGGGTNAAGCTCGGGGCAGTGTCTCCGACTGTAAGCATGTGCNCCCGTAATGGTGTGCAGTACACCAATGCTCCGGTCCTTACATCCTGGANGGGGCATCTATGCCGAGTAGTTCCAAACCGGNCTGCAGTATGTCGCCCGTAAGGGTGCAGAGNGATATTCTTTCAACTCGNAGAGANGGGTCTTCAATCAATACNGGGCAATGCTCGTAGAANGAGCCGAATGCCTGTGAAATTCTGTGTAACTGCTTGCAAATTCTATGTGGNGCCAACTCGGAGGCTGCAGCATCAACTGCGTCTGAGAAGGCGAGGANCTCCCTTGCCAGGCGGCCTTCCTCGTTTGAGGGCAGAGTGTATCTCGCCANATNCCCCNCAGATGCTTCGCCGCCGGATCTNGCAAGTATGCTCCTGATCCTGGCATGGGCATACTGNAGATATGGTCCTGTCTCGCCTTCAAAACTCAGCATTCTGTCCCAGTCNAACACGTAGTCTTTAGTCCGATCCGCCTTCAAATCAGANTATTTGACAGCACCTATGCCNATNCTCCTGGCNATAGGTTCTATTTCAGAGGNAGACATTTCNGGATTACGATCCGAGACNGCTTCGGATGCTCTCTGTATTGCTTCNTTGAGAAGATCTAGAAGACGTACTGCCCCGCCGCTNCTACTNTTGAGTTTNCCNCCATCAGAGCCTAAAACAAGNCCAAATTGAACGTGTTTGGANGTGTGTTTTTGTTGGAGGAANCCTGCNATTCTTGCAGCGGCGAATACCATCTGAAAGTGCTGTTTCTGCTCAGCNCCCACCACGTATACCAGATCGTCTGCCNCNAGCCTCTCTGTTCGGTCGATTATGCAGGCTANGTCCGAAGTGGCNTAGTTGTANCCNCCGTCCCCCTTCCTTATGATCAGCGGGAGGGGGTTTCCCTCTCTGTTGAGCCAATCNCCCGGATACATGACCTCTGCGCCAGAGTCATTGCTCAGAAGACCNCTTTCACCGAGCCTTTCTACGACACTCGCCAGCAATGGGTCGTAGAATGACTCCCCNCTNACATCGTCTTTTGTCAGTAGNACTCCGAGTAAATCGTAAACTTCATCGAAATACGAGAAGGATATGTCAACCAGTTGTTTCCAACGTGCCATTGTCGCTTCATCTCCAGACTGAAGAGCCACTACTCTCTTCCTTGCACGCTCACGGAAATTTTTGTCCGTATCGAATGAGGCTCGTGCATCTCGATAGAAAGTGCCGAGGTCTGCAAGTGCATCTGAAGGTTGGACNCCATCGGATTCTAAATCTTCGAGCCTCTCAATCAGCATGCCGAAGGGTGTGCCCCAGTCTCCGACGTGATTCTCACGAATCACCTTGTTGCCCTTCATCTCAAGGATCCTGACGAGCGAATCCCCTATCACCGTTGATCTGAGGTGTCCGACATGCATCTCTTTGGCTATATTTGGTGACGAGTAATCTACCACAACTGTTCTTTTTGAGTCTCTTTCCACTCCCTTCGCCGGGTGTTCAACAAGCTCTGAGAGGCGGTCTGCTAACCAACGGCTATCAGCCGTTATGTTCAGGAATCCTGCGACGGAGGATGCCGAGGCGATCCCCTCGAGATATTCATTCATTTTTTCAGCCGCTTCATCGGCGATTTCAACTGGGGATCTCTTGAGAATTCGTGCGAACTGGTGACAGGGTATCGCGAGATCTCCGTGCGACTTATCTGTAGCTGGCCCAATAAGTGATTTTGATTCAAAACCTNCCAGCCCCATCTCNCTCAAAACTGGTTCAAGAACCTCCGAAACGGGTTTTATCAGGTCGCGCAAAGTATCAGCTCCATGGATATCTTAGCACTGCAGCNATGCCTCCGAAACTGCTTGCCAGAGTGGAGCCTTCCTCNGAGTCAAGAGAAATGAGGGAGACATTGGCGGATGTCCTCANTGCTAGAAGNCTNAGCTCATCAACGAGATCCATTGTCCTCTCNGGATCTTCNNCGGGAGATTCGGAGCCGCANGAGGGNCANTCGGGGATCTCCGTCCTAGATTGTTGGGAAGANTCCCACTCATGATTGCAGGATTTGCAANGCCANCCGACACGTCGGGCNCGCAGNCCCTCCGANAGAAGGAGCGTGTCAACAGCACCTTGCTCTANNGCAGCGCGGACCATGACCTCGCCATANGTGGCCTTGGGNTGCGTCTGCATAACTTCNCGAAGAAATCGNTCNACAAGTTCNCTCTCCACATCTAGATCTATCTTGTCCATCAAAGAGCCGGCTCTCTGTACAAGTTCNCTCANACCACTCTCATTTGAGTANCCNACATCGAAATATGGCTCTCTTANCAGTTTCTTAATCTCGTGNTGAAGGTAATCGTTCTTCATTACGAAATCCTTGGTGCCCCCTGGGCCTCCGACGATTATGCCGCTGATGTTCTCNATGTTGGGCAGCCAATACGAACATGCGTGCTCAGTCGCTCTTTTGAAGAAGTTGTGAGCCGCTTCCTCGATCAAGCGCTCGAATCGCTGTGCAGATTGCCCNCCCTGTCTGTGTTTNCCCATTATGTTGCTTTGAAGTTCCTCTTGACAGTGGATTCTCTTGCCCGTNGCAATCCCGTATGCTGCTTCTCCGCGATCTATTACGAAGAGNCCGTATGACGTCCTGTCTATCAGCATCTCTTCCAATTGCGAAATCTCGAATGTTGAATCGCACCTGTACCTGTATGACTGCAGGGCCTCTGGAGGGTCATCCACGACTACTGAGATCAATCTTGTCTTGTTGTTTCCTACAATGACGTGTCCCACAAATAACGCAATNCCCCTTTCCCCTGGAGTTGTGTGGCGGTTGAGTGTCGCGATCGCGGATTCAATCGCATCTTGTACGTGCTTCTTTGTCGACTTGGACTTTATGTTGGCAGCNTGTCCGGCCTCTTGTGAAAGTTGTTGCCTNACATCGTGNATCTTGCGGTCAGGCGGGATGACCACTGAAACTAACTCAGTGCCCATGCCCTTCATTCCCCGCAAATCCTCGAGNGCTTTCTTGAGGCGTAGGCGTCGATACTGCTGCTCAGTGTCATCGCTCATCGCTGGAACCTCGTCTTAACCCATGGGGCCATATTCATGAAGCCTGTGGGCATCTCAGACGAGTTATTGATAGACAGCCTAGAACTAGGGTGCGCCGTGGATACTCGCGTGATGGCACTTGGCGGCAGTCTCCTGAGCGGAGATTCTGATGAAGTTCATGGCTGGCTCGAGGGGCTTGCGCTGATTCTCGAGCGGCGTGCTTCAGAGGGTTCCACCACCGCAATAGTTGTTGGCGGGGGTGCTGCCGCTAGGCGCGGCATAGAGGCAGCATCGTCATTGACCAATGATAGAGATGCGCTGGATCGAATTGGCATAGCCGCTACTCGGCTCAATGCTTCCATGGTCAGAGAGGGGCTATCTGGGATTGGGGCCAATATGTCTGAAATAGCACCATTATCGGTGGAAGAAGCTCTGGCATCCGTGGGTGACGGGGTGCTTGTGATGGGCGGTACGGTGCCGGGCCATACCACTGACTGTGTTGCGATAGAGTTGGCAATAGGGATGAATGCTGCATCCTGTTTGATCGCTACGAATGTGTCTCATGTATACAGCAACGACCCATC
>NYYT01000081.1 GCA_002686885.1 Pedosphaera sp. | reverse complement strand
CACCAGCATGAAAGCAACCCCCAAAACCATGTTCCCTTCACTTATCACCAACCTATTGGTCATCATGATGTTACTTTACGGGATCGCCATCCCACTGCCTGCAAGTGGCACCGAGAACGACGTCGGACACGCAGGAAAAACAAGACCCCTGAATGTTCTCTTCATCATGGCTGATGATTGTACTTTTTCAGATCTGGGGATTTACGGAGGGCAGGCCCAGACCCCGCATTTGAGCGGATTGGTCAAGGAAGGTATGCTCTTCAGGCGCTGTTTCCAATCGGCCCCTATGTGTTCCCCCACCCGCCACTCTCTCTACACGGGGCTTTATCCGGTGCGATCGGGCGCCCACCCCAATCACACCTTTGTCAGGGAGGGCGTGCGAAGTGTGGCCCACTACTTCAAGGAAGCGGGCTATCGAGTCGCCCTGAGTGGCAAGTCCCACGTCAATCCCAGAAAGGCCTTTCCGTTTGAATATTCCAATGCCAGAGGAAAAGAGGGAGGTGCAGGGAATCCGGATATGGATGCGGTCGATCGCCTTCTCAAGGAGTGCCAGGATCATGCCACGCCTTTTGCCCTTTTTGCCTGTTCCAACGAACCCCATACACCTCATGACAAAGGGGATGTTTCAGCCTACCCAGCTGAAGATATAGAGCTGCCTCCCCATTACGTGGACACCCCTGAAGTAAGAACCGCCTTTGCGCGCTACCTTGCTGAAATTACTTTTTTTGACGACCAGGTAGGCCAATGCCTTGACTTGATCAGGCGACATGGCCTCGAACAGAGTACTCTGGTCATGGTCGTCAGTGAACAAGGCAATTCGTTTCCGTTTGCCAAGTGGACCTGTTATGACAAGGGCCTCCAGAGTGGCATGGTGGTTCGTTGGCCCGGCAAGGTGAAGGCAGAGGTTCAAACCGAGGCCATGGTCGAATATGTCGATGTGCTGCCCACATTTCTCGATGCCGCAGGACTCCCCATCCCGAACGATCTGGATGGACGGTCTTTTCTGCCCGTGCTCCTGGGCAACACTTCCTCTCACAAAACAGTCTGTTTTGGACTGCAAACCAGTCGAGGCATTCACGATGGACCTGAGCACTACGGCATACGCTCCGCACGCTCAGACCGATTCCGCTACATCAGGAACCTCACACCCCAGACACCCTTCCGGAATACCATGATGAAGAGTGCCTGGTGGAAGTCATGGGTGCGGGCTGCGGGTTTGGGCCAGGCACATGCCCAAGCCATGGTGGATCGCTTTCAGAATCGCCCCGCCGAGGAACTTTATGACTGCGAAACCGATCCTTGGAATCTCGACAACCTGGCAGAAGATCCCGCTCACCAAACCACCAGGGCAACGTTGGCCGAGGCGCTCCATCAATGGATGAAGGATCAGGGCGACCTGGGTCAGGAAACCGAAAGAACAGCCCTACAGCGGCAATGGAAAAACGCTCCCCGAGCAGACCAGGCCACACCCTGAATCAGCACAAGTTCACCGGGTCAATATCCACACTGACCTTGATACCGTCAGGCAGCCGCAGGCTCTGCAGCACCTCAGCCATACAAACACTCAACCGCTGCATGCGATGGGCCCGCACCAGGATCTGAAATCGATAATGGTTTTCGACGCGTTCCAGAGGCGCAGGGGCTGGGCCAGAAAAGCTCACACCTGATAGGTCCGTTGTTGCCTGCTCCAAGGCCTGACGCATGTGGTTCGCACTTAGGCGGATTTTCTCCTCGTGCAAGCCTCTGAGCGTCACGAGCGCAAGACGGCGCGATGGCGGGTAGTCGGTTTGTTGACGAAACTCCCACTCCTGTTCGTAAAATCCAATGTAATCGTGGCGACGGGCGTACTGAATGGCGGGATGAAACGGAGTCAGCGATTGCACATAGACGTCTCCTTCTACTTCGCCTCTACCGGCTCTTCCTGCCACCTGGGTAATGAGCTGAAAGGTCCTCTCTCCAGATCGAAAATCAGGGATGTGTAAGCTCAAGTCGGCGTAAATGATGCCAACAAGGGTCACATTCGGGAAATGCAGTCCCTTGGCGATCATTTGTGTCCCGATCAGAATATCCACCTTGCCTTGGCGAAACTCCGTAAGGATGCGCTTGTAATCTTCCTTCTTCTTCAGGGTGTCGGAGTCCATGCGTCGAAGGGTGGCCCTCGGGTACAGTTTGACCAGCGTTTCCTCCACCCTTTCGGTTCCCACACCGGCAAAACGAATCTCGGGGCTCTGACATGCGGACTGTGGGCAGCGCAAAGGAGCATGCTCATCATGACCACAGAGATGACATCGCAAGCGCTGCTGGCGACGATGGTAGGTCAGAGACACACTGCATTGAGGACACCCGGCAACGAATCCACACTTGGGACACTGCAGAGAGGAAGCATAACCGCGTCGATTCAAAAAAAGCATCGTCTGCTCTTTTTTTTCCAATCGTTGCTCGATGGCCTCCTTCAGTTGTTGCGATAGAATGGGGATTCCCTTGCCTTTGCGCCCTTCACTGCGCATGTCCATCACCCTGACCCAGGGAAGACTCTTATCATCCGCTCGCGAGGGCATTTCAAGCAACTGGTAATGCCCTGCCTTGGCATGATGGTAGGTCTCCAGACTGGGGGTCGCCGACCCAAGCACGACCACAGCCCCCTCTTTCTGGGCACGCACGACCGCGACATCACGGGCGTGGTAACGTGGGGCTTCCTCCTGCTTGTAGGAATGTTCATGTTCTTCGTCGACGATGATCAATCCCAGTGGTTCCACCGGGGCAAATACGGCACTGCGTGCACCGATCACGATGCGAGCTCTTCCTTCACGAATCTTATGCCATTCATCGTGACGTTCCCCATCAGAAAGATGACTGTGCAGCACCGCCACCGATGTCGCATGTCGCCCAGTTGAGAATCGGGCCTTGAAGCGTTCAACCGTCTGGGGGGTCAGCGATATTTCCGGCACCAGAACGATAGCTCCCTTGCCCAGCTCCAGAGCATGGTCAATCGCCTGCAAGTAGACCTCTGTCTTGCCACTCCCAGTGACGCCATGTAGCACGAAGACGGATGGAGACTTCCCAGGCTTTACCTGATCCATCACCTGGACAATCAAGTCATGAGCCCGCTTCTGTTCGTCGTTCAGCCCAAGAGGTGAAGAAGGAAGGATGTGTTCATGGGCATAGGGATCTCGCTCCAACACCTCGGAAGAAATGACTGCCACACCGGCCGCCTCGAGTTTTCTGGCTGTCGCAGCGGTCGAGTGGGTGAGTTTGAGGAACTCCTGAAGGGGCAGCTCCTTCCACTGNCGAAGGGTTTCATACAGAGATGCCTGCCTCTGGGTCAACTTCGGTAAGCTGCCATCAGACTCCAGTGCCCGGATGTGGAGTTGTTTCTTCCAACCTTCCTTTTCGCGCCTCACAGCGACAGGCAGGACACTTTTGAGGGCTGTCTCCACCGGACAGCAGTAATAACTTGCCATCCAGCGAGCCAGATCCAACACCTTGGGGGTCACCAGACTGCCAGCTCCGACCACATGGATGATTGCCTTGAGTTTTGGAAAAGAGGAATGGGAGGGGAGCCCGGTCACCACCCCCATCACCTCCCGAGAACCAAAAGGAACCTTGACGCGACTTCCCAGGGCCACGCGATCGACCAGTGCTTCGGGCACTTCGTAGTCAAACTCCTTGCCAAGCGCCATCTCTAGTGTGATCCGGACGATCATCGACATCCTTTTCGCATGTGGCCCGCACGNGGGCCAAGCACTTTTTCAGGCCAACCCTCAAACAGGCAAACATGTCTGCTTGACCTTTGACCGAAAGCTTGCAGACTACGCAACTTTCTCGGAAAGGGAGAAAAACCTCTGCCTGCCAATATGAAGCAACACATTCGTAACATTGCAATCATCGCTCACGTGGACCATGGCAAGACCACCCTGGTCGATTGCCTGCTCCGACAGTCGGGACTGTTCAGGGCNAACCAGGTCGTCGAAGAGCGCATGATGGACAATATGGACCTAGAAAGGGAAAAAGGCATTACCATCAAGGCAAAGAATGCTTCCTTTCGATACGGGGATATCCACGTCAATATTGTCGACACTCCGGGCCATGCGGATTTTGGGGGAGAGGTCGAACGGATCATGAACATGATTGATGGGGTCGTGCTGGTCGTGGATTCGGTGGAAGGTCCTCAGGCACAAACGCGTTTCGTCCTGCGTAAAGCTCTTGAGTCCGGGGCCAAGCCCATTGTCGTGATCAACAAGATTGACCGGGAAAACGCGGATCCGGAAGCCGTATTGGACAAGGTCTTCGATCTCTTTCTTACCCTCAATGCAACNGACGAGCAGTTGGACTTTCCCGTGGTTTATGCCAGTGCCAAGGATGGGATTGCCATGCATCAGATGGCGGACAAAGGGGTCGACATGAAGCCCTTGTTTGAGGCCATCGTGACGCACACGCCACCACCAAGAATTACCGAAGAAGGCCATTTCAAACTCCTGGTTGCCAATTTGGATTACTCGGATTATCTNGGCCGTATTGTTTTTGGGAAGATCATTTCCGGANAGACAAGTGTGGGNCAGAAAATCTATCGCGTTCAAGGTGATGGCAAGCGTATCGCAGGCAAAGTGAGCGCCATTTTTCACTTTGAAGGCCTCAAGCGGATTCAAGTGGAATCAGCCGCGGCAGGAGACATCATCGGACTGACTGGATTCGAAGATGCCGAGATCGGTGAGACGGTCACTGATTCCGAGGAGGCCGAAGCCTTACCATTCGTCCCAGTTGACCCTCCAACTATTTGCATGCAATTTGCCGTCAACGATGGGCCCTTTGCAGGCACCGACGGCAAATTGGTCACCGCTCGGCACATCAAGGAAAGACTTTTCCGCGAAACGCGCACCAACATCTCCCTGCGGGTGGAAGAAACTGACGCTCCCAATCTGTTTGATGTGACCGCCCGAGGGGAAATGCAAATTGCCGTCTTGGTGGAACAAATGAGACGCGAGGGGTTTGAGGTCCTCGTTTCCCGACCTGAGGTCATTTATCAGCGCAATGCACAAGGAAAGCTTTTGGAGCCTATCGAACGCCTTTACCTCGAAACCCCTCAGGAGCATATGGGAGCGGTCATGGAAAGCCTGGCCAACCGCAAGGGGGATATCCAGAATATGGAGCATCGCAATGACACCATTGTGATCGAGGCGCTCATTCCCATGCGCGGATTGATTGGTTTTGAATCCGACATGATCAACATGACCCGCGGCATGGGGGTCATGAGTCACTTATTTCATGCCTACGAAGAAGACCGCGGGGAGCTTCAGGCACGCAAGACAGGGTCCCTCATA
Organism: Pedosphaera sp.; assembly: GCA_002686885.1. Classification (GTDB taxonomy): domain Bacteria; phylum Verrucomicrobiota; class Verrucomicrobiia; order Limisphaerales; family AAA164-E04; genus UBA7971. The sequence goes on along the minus strand of NYYT01000081.1, from coordinate 37,870 downwards.
AGCACCGAAACCGGGGAATCCACCGCTTACGCACTGGACCAAATCCAACAGCGGGGCAAACTCCTCATTGGTCCCGGCGAAAAAGTCTACGCAGGCATGGTAGTCGGTGAAAATGCCCGCGATCAGGACTTGCCTGTCAACCCTACCCGCACGAAAAAGCTGACCAACATGCGCAGCTCAGGGGATGGCAAGGGCATCATGCTTGAACCCCCCATGCTCCTCGGGCTGGAAAAGGCCATCGAATTCATCAGTAATGATGAATATGTGGAAGCCACTCCCAACCACCTCCGTTTACGGAAGAAAATTCTCTGCGAACATGCACGGAAACGAGCCAACCAATCCCGGCAAGTGAAAGTCATGGAAGTGACCTCATCCTGAATCCAATCAGGATTCGCCAACGCTGGTTCACCGGGAAAAGTTCAAATCCATTGTCTGACTCTGGGGATCCTGCCTAGAGTGAGCCATGTCTTGCCCTGCCATGGATCGAAAGAATCGATATCGAAATGTCCTTTGGGTTCTTTTCCTTGGTTTGACCTTGGGGATGTCCGTTGAGGCGCTGGCAGCTTCCGACGCCTGGGCGATTGAGGACGCATCGGCACGCGCTCGGTTGCCCGATCTGCAAATCATTCCTGCAGCCGATGCAGCGACTCCGGCTGAAAACTCAGGACACAAGCCTGACACCCACTGGTACCGATCACACGGCAACCATGGCTCCACACGCTTTTCCTCCCTGAAAGAGATTCATCGCAACAACGTCTCCGGGCTCAAAAAAGCATGGGTGTATCACTCGGGCGATGGTGTCGGGAACATCCAGTGCAACCCCATCGCAGTGGATGGCATACTCTACATGCCTACGGTGGGTCATTGCATCGTTGCGGTCGATGGTACTCATGGAAAGGAGCAATGGCGCTTCAAACCTGAGGGCCAACCTGCGTTTCGAGGTCTGACTTACTGGAATCATGCACCAGATGGACAGCCAAGGCTTCTATTCAATGCCGGCGAATGGCTCTATATGCTGGACCCGCGAAATGGAAAACCCATCACTTCTTTTGGCAAGCAAGGACGTGCTCGGACCGGCCATTTTCGAGTGGCACCGGCCGTCCACAACACACTCATCTTGCTGAGCGGCTACGAAGGCGACGCCTTTGCCCTCGACCTTGAGACGGGTCAGGAGCGATGGCGGTTTCATACAAGGCCTCGGGCTGGTGAATATGGCCATGAAACTTGGAGTCAGGTGGAAGCTGGAGCCAACGATTGGAGTGGTACCGCACTGGACAGTTCTCGGGGTATTTTTTACCTGACAACCGGATCGCCCAAACCCAACTTCATTGGAAACAGCCATCGGGGAGACAATCTTTTCAGCAATTGTGTCATTGCACTGGATGCGACAAGCGGAAAACGCCTGTGGCATTTTCAAGAAATCAGCCACGACATCTGGGATTTGGATTTGCCGGCCCCACCCGTTTTGGTTTCGGTCCATCGCGGCAACGAGTTGGTGGATGCAGTGGCCACGGTGAGCAAGATGGGGAACACACTTCTACTGGATCGCACCAGCGGCCAACCTCTCTTTCCTTTTCGAAGAAAAAAGGCTCCTGTCTCCAGATTAAATGGTGAAGAAACCGCTCCCTACCAGCCTGCCTTGCAACGCCCCCAGCCTTTTGCTCGTCCGCTATTTGGGATGGATCAAATCACACGCATTTCCCCTGAGGCTCACCAAGCTGTGTTGGATCAGCTCCATCCCTCAGAAGCAGGAGCCAGCGCCAACATGGGCTGGTTCGAGCCTTTTGAAGCAGGCAAGCCCACTGCATTTTTTGGCATCCATGGCGGTGCCGAATGGAGCGGGGCGGCTTTTGACCCCTCCACTGGTTTTCTATATGTCACCTCCAACGAGCTGCCCTGGTTTCCTACCGTCTCTCGCCTTCCCTTGAAGTTCACCAAAAGTGCAGCACACTCTTTACCCGGACGCAAAATCTACGAAAAGCACTGCATGGCCTGTCATGGTCATTCGGGTGAAGGGAGTGGTGTCCATCCACCGCTCATAAGGATTGGGCAGCGCATGACCCGAAAGGACATCCAATCCCTTCTCGCAACAGGACGCAATCTAATGCCCGCTGCTTCCGGGCTGGATGATGCCATGACGCACTCGTTATTGGATTACCTCCTCTTCGAACCCTCAGTTCAGGAAGAGACCCCTTCGCCCGAAACAACAGCTCCACGGTATACCTACAACGGATACCCCAAGCTTTTGGATCACGAAGGGTATCCTGGCTGTCAGCCACCGTGGGGCACCCTCAACTGTGTGGATCTGAATCGTGGCATTCTTCGCTGGCAGGTCCCCTTGGGAGAGCATGAAATACTGACTCAACGCGGGCATTCCATCACCGGTACTGAAAATTTTGGTGGCGCCACGGTCACGGCAGGTGGCCTGGTATTTGCCGCTGGAACCAGAGATCTCAAGATACGCGCCTTTGACGCAGTCACGGGAGAAGAACTGTGGTCCCATCGACTTCCCTTTGGGGGCTACGCCCCACCAACCACCTACGAGGCCCTGGGAAAACAATACATCGTCATCCCAGCCACCGGGGGAGGGAAACTTGGAGGCAGACAAGGCGATGCCTACGTTGCCTTCGCGCTGGATACCGTAGTCAGGTGATAACCCCTAGGATTGAAGGCACCTGCTTTCAACGCAATCGATAAAAACGCTGCTCTGCATCCAGGTCGAAGGGAAGGCGAATGGAAGCGTCCAAATCGTGAACGCCCTCTTCCAAAAGATCCCATGTTTGAAGATCTTCAGACACCTCCAGTTGATAAGCACCCTGGGCAGCCGCTTGCCACTCAAGCAACAGGTTCGGTTGATCTCCATTTTCCAGGGCAATCTTCAGCTCGGTCGTGGTAGCCTCTTGCTCAACGTCACCCAGGTAGACCAGACGCATACCCAAATAAACCGAACGGGTCGCTGTCTCATCCTGAACATCGTCGATGAGGAAATCCATGCTTTCTCCAGCCTGCATCACATCAACTTGCCCCACAGCCATTTCATAATTGTTGTAGCCAGGTGTTCCACTGAAGACACCGTCATTGGCATGCCAGCGCACCCAGGACTGCCCCGGCAAGGCGAACATTAGCGGAGTTTGTGTGGTCAGATTTTCTGCCGGATCAGAAGCACCGGTATCACCCAGACTCAAGACGACATCGTAGCGTCCTGCCTTGGCAAAGGTGACCCGGGTTCTGAGGGTTGACGCATCCTCTCCGCTCAATGGAAAGGATTCGAAGATCGGACCATAAGGCCCCAAGCCTTCCCTGACATTCCATTTTCCATCTGAAACTGAATTGGCATTGACCGTGAGCCAATCCTCCTGAGCCGCATAAACCGATACGTCCTCAGCCCACGTGTAAAACGAGTTTCCAAAAATATCTTCGGTAGGCTCGATCACCCCAGGACTCACGTTGAATTCCGTGATCACGACCTCTGGCTGTCGCTCAAAGCGCATACCAAGGTACACCGACCGTGTAGCCGTCCCGTCCTGAACGTCATCCATGCCAAAATCAACCTGCTCACCATCTTCAACCTTCACCTGGCCTACCTGCATTTCATAGTTGTTGTAGCCGGGTGTCCCTTTGAACACGCCGTCGTTGGCGTGCCACCGTATCCATTCCTCTCCGGGAAGGGAAAAAAGCAAGGGCGTTTGGGTCGACAGGTTTTCATCGGGATCCGCAGCTCCTGTGTCTCCTAGGTTAAGAAAGACATCATAGGTACCTCCCTTGGCAAATATCACTGATGTCTTGAGTTCGGGTGCATCCTCGCCACTGGCTGGAAAAGACTCCAGGACAGGCCCATACGCACCCAATCCTTCGCGAATGTTCCATTTACTGTCATTGGTAGCATTCGCATTGACCGTCAACCACTCCTCCTGGCCCAGGGTGGTATCCACCGGGCCCGTTCGGAATTGGTTTCCACTGACATCGGTCACCCAGTCAAAGGCTCCGGGACTGACCTGGATTTCAGCGATCGCCCCACCCAGCTCGATGACTTTCAAGGTAATCCCCTGCCAGGTGGAGGTGACCCAATCATCGGCAAATCCATTTTCGGTATCATCAATGCGTATCCGGATGTGCCCACCGTCATCCACCTCCACCTCACCCAAGGACACGGTTTGCCACCACATGGTTCCCTGGGTGGTCCCATCGAATTGCGGATATCCAGGAGAGGTACCGCCGGTTGCTGGTGTGGCATTCAGCTCGGAATATTCCACAAGGTCATTTTCTCCCAGTGCCGCCTGCAGGGTTCCATCCCCGGGGTTTTCACGGGAATCGAGAAAATTCAATATCACCTCGTAGGTACCACCAATGGCGACTTCAATATCCATGGTCAGCTCAGGGGCATCCTCAAACCCACTGGGTGCATGTGAAACAAGCATGGTGTTGCCCGCAACCTGATAGAGAAGCCATTTGTCATCTTCGTCGAAGAAAACATCCAGCAATGCTTCATTGCCAAAAGGCCTTGGGTCAATGGCTTCGGCAGGACCTACCGAATGGGTGTTGCCAAATCGATCCGGGTTTCCTGAAAGGTCGCCAGCCGAAAAGAAGAAGGTGATATTCTGCGCCTGCAAGGTCTTCCTAAAGCCATCCATGGATAACAAGGAAAACACGGCAGCGAGCATCACCAGGCTTTTGAAAGAAGGACCGTATGCGGTCGACTTTCCGAAAGAAGAAAAGAAGGGAAGAGGCATTCTCCCCTTTTCACCCAGCCCGCAAGGAGTGTCAAGAAGGATGTCCCTGAGGGTGCTCCTCTCTTTCGACCTTGAGTCGAAGCTGTCCACATGCCGCATCGATATCGTGCCCTTTTTCTCGACGCAAAGTCGCCTTCACACCCAACTGAAGGAGCCCTTGAAGAAAGGTTTCCTGAGTGGCCACATCAGGCCGTTTCCACCGTAGGCCCTCGACGTGATTATAGGGGATGAGGTTGACCTTTGCGTGAAGCTGTTGGGCCCATCGAGCCAAGGGTTGGATCTGATCATCCCCATCGTTGACCCCCTCGATCAAAATGTATTCGAAAGTGATCATCTTGCCCTTGGCCCTGACATAACTTTCACAGGCCTGCATGAGTGTCGGGAGAGGATACTTGCGATTGACAGGCATGATTCGAGACCGCACCTCGTCGGTCGCTCCATGAAGGGAAATGGCCAGTCGGTATTGATGCGGCTGACTGGCAAGCTGCTCGATTTGTGGGGCCAGGCCACTGGTCGAAAGGGTAATTTTCCGGGCTCCGATGTGACATCCCCATGGAGCATTAATGATGTCCAGGGCTTTCATGAGGTTGTCGTAGTTCGCCATCGGCTCTCCCATCCCCATGATGACCAGGTTGTTCACCTTACGATCCTGGCCCTCTGAAAGCTCTTCCCGACAATGGATCTCAATGGCCAGCAACTGTCCGACGATTTCGTGAACCTCAAGATTGCGCTTCCAGCCATCCAGCCCACTGGCGCAGAAACGGCATCCGTAGGCACAACCTACCTGCGTAGACACACACAGGGTGTGGCGATCGCTGGCTTCTCCATAGAGAGCAGGATTGGCGGGTATCAACACACTCTCCACCAAGGCACCATCCTCCAACCGCCAGAGATATTTGCGCGTGGTATCGGCCGATCCTTGAACTTGCTGGCACCTCGGGAGAGCAAATCGATAGGCATCCCCAAGGCGCTGCCGAAGCGCCTTGGGGCAATTATACATTTCCTCCAATGATCCGACCCGCTTGCGATACAACCAGTCCAGCACCTGGTTGCATCGGAAGACAGGTTCTCCCCATGCCTTCAATTGGTCTTGAAGGCCTGTCGGGGTCACCGAATGCAAGGAAGGTAGCATGGTAGACTTTCAGATCCGACTCGCTGAGATCATCCCTCGCCGATCACTGACCCGTGAGATAATATTGGGTCGCATAATCTTGCACCATTCTCCAGGTACTGTATTCCGGGGTGATGGTCGACATGGCCCGGCGGATTTTCCCGATCCACTGCCGAGGAACCCCGGAAGCATCCCGGTTGTAAAACGTGTTGATCACCTCCTCCTCCAGCACTTTGTAGAGATTTTCACTGTCGATGCGGTCCTGCTCTTCGATTCGATCTGGATGATGATCCCCTCCGATGGCGAATCCGTTGGTGCCATCATAAGCTTCCCGCCACCATCCGTCCATGATGCTCATGTTCAGACAGCCGTGAGCGGATGTTTTCTGTCCACTGGTCCCGGAGGCTTCCAGAGGGCGCCGAGGATTGTTCAACCACACATCGCAACCGGAGACCATTTGGCGAGCAATGTGAATGTCATAATTCTCAAGGAACACAAGATGCCCATGCAGCTCGGTGTGCTTGCTGAGGTGTATGATGTGCTGGATGAAGCGCTTGCCTTCATCATCTCTGGGATGTGCCTTACCCGCAAAAATGAATTGGACAGGGCGTTGTTGATCCTTCGCCAACCGCACCACGCGCTCGAATTGCTGGAACACCAGGGGGGCTCGTTTGTAAGTGGCAAAACGTCGGGCAAAACCAATGGTCAAGGCATCCGGGTTGAGCAGGTTGTCATAGGTAATGAAATTCTCCCGATACAAATGCTGGCTCTGAATGAGAAGGCGTCGACGGGCAAATTCGATCAGTTCTCGCCGCAAGTTTGCGCGTAGCGCCCACAGCTCCTCATCCGAGACAAAATCAGTATCTTCCAACCGCTGCCAAAAAAGAGGGCTGTTGAGATCCCGATCCCAACCCTCACCCAACTTGGATCGGAAAAAGCGTCGCAGAGGACCCTTCATCCATCCCGCGACATGGATGCCATTGGTAATGTGACCAATGGGCACCTCATCCACGGGGCGATCTGGATAAAGACCCTGCCACATTTGCCGACTGATCTGGCCGTGTAGCTCGCTGACACCGTTGGCCGCCCGAGAATGCTTGAGTGCCAGGACCGTCATGCAAAATGGCTCCTGAGCATCTCCTGCCTGAACACGTCCCAAATCCATGAAAGCATCATGTGTCAAGCCAAGGTCCGAGGAAAACTTGTGTGCAGCATATTGAATCAGATCACTGGTAAAGCGATCGTGCCCGGCTTCTACAGGAGTGTGGGTCGTGAAAATACATTCTTGCCGTGTCCTGGTCGTAGCTTCTTCCAGGGTCGCGCCGGCGGCCAGTTTTTCCCTCATGAGCTCCAAGGTCAGAAAAGCCGCATGCCCCTCATTCATGTGGAAAGTAGAGGGTTGGATACCCAGAGCGCGCAGGAGTCGCACGCCTCCCACACCTAGGAGGATTTCCTGCATGATGCGTGTGCTGCTGTCCCCTCCGTAGACGCGCATGGTGAGATCCCGATACAGCTCCTCGTTTTCCGGAAGATTGGTATCCATCAGGTAGAGAGGAATACGTCCGACATTGACTCGCCAAACCTTGAATCTGACTTGGCTGGTAGCGATCTGAACCATGCACGTCAACGGCTCTCCCTTCGCATCCAAGACCGGCTCCATGGGAAGGTTTTTCGGATTCAGCATGGAGTAGTATTCGGTCTGCCAGTTTTCATCATTGATCGCCTGCATGAAGTAGCCCTGACGATAAAATAGACTGATACCGACAAAGGGCAGCCCAAGATCGCTCGCTGATTTGGCATGATCGCCGGCAAGAACTCCGAGCCCCCCCGCGGCTATCGGCAACGTTTCACTCAAACCGAATTCGGCGGAAAAATAGGCAATGGGTTTTTCCTGAAGTTGGCTGGCCTGCTCGGCTGCCCAGGTATCCGGCGCCTGAAGATAGGCTTCGAACTGATCCAGCACACTGCGCACTTCCTGAGCAAAGCCAGGATCCTGAAGTCGGGTTCGAAGTTCCATGTCTGAGACTTCGTGCAAAACAGCGACAGCGTTGTGATACAGATTTTGCCAAGCGCGTGGAGAAAGCTTTTGAAAGATTTCCTGAGCCTCTTGGTTCCATGTCCACCATAGATTGTGAGCCAAACGATTCAGCCCATGAATGAGTTCGGTCAGCTCCGAAGAGCTTAGAGGTGTTAATGTCATGATTTTGTCAGTCCTCAATGTTCAGTTACTAGGTTCGGAGAAACAGGGAGCTACCCTGGTGCCTGCTTGCAACCCAAAACAAACGGAAGCAAGCCATTGCATGATGAACTACCGTCGTGAAACAGGACATCCGGTTGCGCTGTACCAGAACAGCATCTAGCAAGACATCGAGGCATCGATGGGTGGGAGCATGAAGTCTGGGAAGCAGAAACCTGGGAAGTCGGTCGGCAGCACCAATGACGTTATGCCAGAAGCTGCCACTCAAATCAAGCGAACAGCCGGAAGACGGTCCTGTGTGGGAACCTACGGGCTGTCATCCTTCAACAGCCGATCCACTTGCTCGGGCTGAGTCAAATAGGCAGCCAGATCAGTCACATTGGAATCTGCCTGATCCAGAGGAACATGCAGGAGATAATATCGAGGCCTCGCCGGGGTCACCGAGTCTTGGCCCAAGAGGGTTGACTCCAAGCCAAATCGCTGAACCATCTCCCTATCCACCTCGTGCTCTCCGACCAAGCAAAGAGAGGATGCATTCAGGTCTGGCAAGCCACCCTTGGGGTTATCGAGATCCAAAATAGAACGCCTGACCTGCACGCCGCGAGCCAGTTCAAAGGCTATCACCATGGGTTCCAGTGCAGGCATGAGCTGCTTGGATGCATGGAGATCCACGGGCTTGAGCGATCGCTGTCCGGCAGGCAAAGGACCCGTATCCTCCTGCATCGTGAGCACGCTCATGCGCCACAGAGTCAAGACCCCGATAAGCAAAAGCGTGCCACCCCAGATCAATGCATTTTCCTTCCGAGGCGTCATGAGCAGCACGCTGATGACTGCGACTCAAAAATGCAAACTTAAACTCAGATGGAGGTTCACCATCTCAACGCGACACACCGGGCATTTTGACATCCTGAGGTGGCTGATAGCCTCGGTGCCAATTCTGCGTCCAAAGTGCCTGCAGGCGGACAAATTCGACATGGCCATCGGTATAGGCCAATTGAATGCCCTTGTTGTGGCGATCCACGAAAAATCGCCTCATGCCCTGCGTATGATCGCCGCCTTCGTAGTTGGGGGGTGGGGTATGATCTGCGCGTGGCCAGGCATCCACCCAATTACCATCTCCATACAAAGGGACATTGGCACTGCTGTTCATATACATCCCCCAGTAGCGCTGTCGCTCTTCGGCCGTTTTGGGTTCATAATAGCTTCCCATCGGCCACTGCATCCATGAATTTATGGTGTAGCTGCCTTCGGCCTTGCTATTGGCGAACTGCCCCCACCAGTAGCTCCAATTGGTCACACTGTCACCGGGGCCTTCCTGGACCGAACGCTTCTTGATCGATGGACAAATGATGGTCTGCATGGATCCATCATATTTACGCTGGGGATCATTGGCGTAGGCGGCATCTCCCATGTAGGGAGCAATCACGTGAAACCAATAGGGTTTACTGGGACCAAGAACTGGGATCACCTTGTCGTTATGATCGTCCGCATACATGATGGTCGCCAGGGCCACCTGCTTCAGATTATTCACGCATTTGATGGACTTGGCCTTGGCCTTGGCTCGACTTAATGCCGGCAACAGCATCCCGGCAAGGATTGCGATGATGGCAATCACAACCAGGAGTTCGATCAGGGTGAACGCCTTCTTTCTCATGGATCATGCCATTCTGTCCCTCCGCAGTTCGTGCGCCAAGTATCTTTTCATACCCTCACCTGATCTCAGGCGGGCCCATGGGGGTTGAAACGGTACTTGCAAAAGGCTTTGAAGAGGCCTTTAAATCAAGCCCCGTGGTGCCGGCGTGGCGGAATTGGCAGACGCGCTAGACTCAAAATCTGGTTCTCGCAAGGGAGTGGGGGTTCGAGCCCCTCCGCCGGTACCAAACTCCACTCATCATCCCCACATCGAAAGGAGTGGGATTGCCGACCTGGCCATGGCGCAAGAAATCATGCGGCGGGTTCCCACTCAGTGGATCCCGCAGGCATGCTGGACAGAGGCCCAAGTCTCCTTCAAGGTATTGCTAACCACCCTTGGACTCTATGAAAGCAACTGACTTCCTTTTTTGCGGTATCTTCCTGATTTCACTGAATCCGTGGTTGAGCATGGCTCAAACCCCATCGGCCAATCTTCCCGACCCCGATGGCCAGCCTGCCGACATGCAGCAACCCGTTCAGGTCTTCATTCTATTGGGGCAATCCAACATGCTGGGCTTTGGCAAAGTCAAAGGTGACAAGGATGGGACACTGGAATATGCCACCAGCAAGAAAAAGCTTTATCCCTATCTGGTCGACGCTGACGGCCAATGGACCCAGCGTATGGATGTAAGAAACGTGCGCGTTATGGGAAGCGGCCTTGGTGGATCCCGGCTCTTACTCAATGAATGGATGACGATCAAAGGTGGTAATATTGGGCCAGAAATAGGGATCGGACATCATCTGGGTGAGGCCATGGATGCACCTATCATGGTCCTCAAAAGCTGTATTGGTAATCGTGCACTGGGCTGGGATCTTCTACCCCCAGGCAGTGAAGGGTTTGAATTCACCGATGAAAAGGGCGTGACCTGGGTACATCCAGGTTACAAGGGCACCCCAGAAAGATGGCAGAAAGGGACGGATCCCGAGAAAATCAACTGGTATGCAGGCATGCAATACGATGGTGATGTCTCACGGGCCAAGGAGGTTCTCAAGGATTTGCCCAAACACTACCCTGAAGCCAAACGCTACGAAATCGCCGGTTTTTTCTGGTGGCAAGGAGATCGTGATAGCCGCAGCGCTGCTCTCTCCAGTCGATATGAAAAAAACTTGGTTCACTTGATCAAGCAGCTGAGAGCAGATTTCGATGCACCCAACGCAGCTTTTGTTTGTGCTTCGTTGGGGCAAACCGAGGAGGGTTCTGAGGACAACGGGGGCACGATTCTGAAGGCCATGATGGCAGTGGATGGGAAGTCAGGGAAGTATCCTGAATTCAAAAATAACGTTGCGGCTGTCTACACGCATCCCCTCTCCAAAGGTGGCAGTTCCGGTGGCCACTATGGGGGTCACGCCGAAACCTACATGAATGTTGGAGAGGCGATGGGTAAAGCCATGGTCCAACTGCTTGCGCTTACCGCATCAACTCCTTGAAAGATGGGTGTTGGATGAACCCGCCATCGCAGGGAAAACTCCTTGAGGTGAAGACCGCTCCAATCCTACGGAGAGCTCAAAGCATTCTTTCCCGGAGTCAGAACTGTGTGACCTGGAAAAATCGCTGGCGCTCTTTGCCTCTTCCACCCATCGTCGAGAATCGATAGTCTCTTCTTCATGAATCCTCGGACTGCTTTGAAACCCCTCTGGGCCTTACTCCTCCTTAGCATGCCATGGCATTCAAGCCCCAGGCTTTGTGCGGAAGTGCCCGACTACCTTGTCATCATTACCCTAGATGGCGTTCGCACCACCGAACTTTTCGGAGGGCTCGATCGGGACACCTACAAAGCTGCTTCCAAGTCCGCGGAATGGGCCGATGAAGCGACCTACCAGAGCTATTGGGCCGAGACGCCTCAAGCGCGTAGAGAAAAACTGATGCCCTTCTTTTGGGGAGAATGGATGTCCCAACATGGTTCCGTCATCGGAAATCGCGCCTTGGGAAGTCAAATGGATCTACGCAACCGCCATCGTTTTTCATACCCTGGCTATTCAGAAATTCTTACCGGTCAGGCCCGGGACCAACAAATTAAGAGTAATGACAAAATCCAGAGCCCTGCACCGACACTTCTCGAATTTCTCAAAAAAGAGTGGCAACTGCCCAAGGCCCAAGTAGGGGTTTTCTCTTCATGGGACACCATTCGCTACATCGTGGAGCAGAAAGCTGGATCCCTGTTCATCAACTCAGGCTTTGAGCCCTATCAGAGCGATGATGCGGTGATTCAATCTTTTTCCCTCTTACAAAAAGAAACCACCACTCCCTGGAACTCGGTGCGTCATGATGCTTACACCTTTGCGTTTTGTCAGCACTACATTGACCAACAATCACCCCGCGTCCTGTATCTTGCCCTGGGAGAAACCGATGACTGGGCACACGACGTGCGCTACGACCGCGTGCTGGAGAGTCTTCACCGATCTGATCGTTACCTGCGCGCCCTGTGGGAGCAATACCAATCCAATCCCAAAACGCGCGGAAATGCCTGCTTTGTGATGACCACCGATCATGGCAGAGGCGACAACCCATTCAATTGGATGCACCACAATGACAAATTGGACGGGGCGAAACAGACCTGGATGGCCGTTGTAAGCCCATCTTTGGCTGCCCGGGGAGAGTGGCATGCGCATCCACAAGCCCACAGCGATCAGGTTGCAGCTACCTCGGCGAAGCTGGTGGGTGTCGATTATCAGCTCCACGATCCCATGGCGGGAAAACCCATGGAATGGCTCTTTCGCTGAAGCACCAGGGGCCTGGTGGTAGCCTTCGGAGAGACTTGCCAGCCATAAGATAACGGGATTCGGTGATTGACAGGCTTGCCCTTTTAAGACAGCTTCTCACGCGGACGTGAACCCAGTATCCTTTCCACCCAGATAACTTGCAGGCAGATTTCCCAAGGACGCTCTCCTTCTAAGATATCCTTTCCAGGTGTAACCGAATGAACGGTAAGGGTTTGGATCACTTCCAATAAATCCAATGAAATTGTTTGTAGGTAATCTATCGTTTGATGCCACCGATACTGATCTGATGGATCTGTTCGGTACGCACGGAGAAATTGAGGACATATACATCGCCAAAGACCGGGATAGTGGTCGTCCAAGAGGCTTTGCTTTTGTCACCTTCACTGATAAAGAAGCTGCCAAAGCTGCTTGCAAGGAGCTGGACGGAGCCGAGCACATGGGGCGTAATTTGAGAGTCAACGAAGCCACTCCAAAACCCAATCCAGGAGGCGGAGGTGGTGGAGGCCGAAGAGACTTCGGTCGATCACGCCGAAACGACCGATACTAATCACTCACACTCAAAGCAAATCTATCCATGACAAATCAAGGAACCGTCAAGTGGTTTGACCCAGAGAAAGGGTATGGCTTCATCCTCAAGGAAGACGGCCAGGAGTTGTTCGTCCACAAATCCGCCTTGGATGGCGGACATCTCAACGAGGGAGAACGCGTGGAGTTCGAGATTGGTGAGGGAAGAAAAGGACCGATCGCTGAAAATGTCAAAGTGCTCTAAGTCACCCAGACAAATCTGAGCATCTTTACAAAATGCTTTGCAAGCCTTCCTCCCTTTCGGGAGGAAGGCTTTTTGATGCTTCAAGCGTCGATTTCCGAAAAGAAATGACCGCTGGTGGTTCTTTTCTTTCAAAAAGCAACCTATCGAGCTAAGGCACAGGAGAGCTTTATTCAGCGGCTGAGCGACGAGGACCGATCAGTTCGACAAAGTTTCCATCGGGATCCCGAACCACAAGCAATGCATTGTTGCCTCCCAGAGCAACAGGCGTCTCACCTTCAAAAGGAATTTTCGCAGCCTTGAGCCGCTTCATGGACGCATCCAGGTTCATCACATGCAAGGTCAGGTAACTGAATCCAAGCGTTGAATGAATGAATCGTTGATCCGATTTGGCAGCTTTGGCTTTGGGGAAACTCATCATCTTGATGCGGCTTTGCTTTTCTCCTTCTCCAAGCAAGAACACTCGGGCTGTCACATCCATGTGGTCGACCAGTCCAATGGAAGTTGCAAAGGGACTGGCCACCGAAAACCCCTTGACCTCCTTGCATCCCAGCACTTTTCCATAAAAAGCAGCGGATGCGTCCAAATCTTGGACCACCATGCCAAGGTCCAAAACCGGCGAGGAAAAAACGGGACCTGTGGAGGATTCTTGGCAAAGAATGCGGCTTTCAGGGCAAGCGCATAACACAACCATGAGAGCAAGACGGAGGATACCTTTGGATACACGTTTGAGAGAGAAGATCATCGCCCAATACTGCATCAAAGCTCCCGAAAAACAAGTCAAGGAACCATGCAACCCTTCAGGTCCGAGCAGTTCGTTGGTTCATGGAAAGTAACTTTTACCCTGTTGCCACTCGGGAATTTGGTTTATGCGTTTAGAGATCCACTTTTTGTCATGAAAATCAATCGACGCCGCGCCCTCAAATCCACTGCAGCAGGAGTAGGAGCCCTGAGCATGTTACCCAGCGATGGCCTTGCTGCTGAAGCAGCTCGACCCTTTGGGGAAGACTTTCCAAACCTCGAATCCCTGAGTACGGGGCCATGGTGGACCCGACCGGCCAATCAGACGACTCCTCTTAAAAACGGTCGGAGGGCGGCGCCGCCCAACTTGAATGTTCCTCGAGATCAGGTGGTGGTGTTCGCACTGTATACCCATCAAGCAAAGGTCCTCAAGTTGACTGCTCAGCTTTATCCACTGCTTCCGGAGGAAGCCCGAGAAGCGCGTCTGGAATTGAAACTACCTGGAAAATCATGGGAGGAAGTGGCTCGATCCAAAGTACACTACCCGGGGTGGGACGTGCATTTCCGCGTCGAGGCATGGGACGACAGTCAGGACGTGCCTTATCGGGTACGGCACGGAGAAAAAGCTCAGTTCGAAGGTTTGATTCGCAAGGACCCCAAGAATAAGGGGGAAATTGTGGTGGCCAATCTTTCCTGCAACTCCAGTCGAACGACAGGCCCGCGCCATGAGATCGTAGACAACTTGCGCAAGTTAGACCCGGACCTCCTGTTTTTTGGCGGTGACCAAACTTATCGACATACCGAACACACGGCAGGCTGGATTGAATTTGGACTTCAATATCGAGATATCATTCGAGACCGTCCTACGGTTTCCATTCCGGATGATCATGATGTTGGACACCCCAATGTGTGGGGTGAGAATGGCAAGCGCTCCACGATTCCTGGAGATGCGGATGGGGGTTACCGATACCCGGTTGCGTATGTCAATCAAGTGCAGCGCCAACAGACATGGAATCTACCCGATCCTGTGGACCCGGAGCCCATCGGGCGAAATATCGGAGTTTATTTCACGCGTCTCCATATCGGTGGCATCGACTTTGCCATCCTCGAAGACCGTAAGTTCAAAACCGGTCCTGCTGGCAAAATACCGAAAATGGGGCCTCGTCCTGATCACATCAATGACCCGGCCTATGATCCGAAAACCATTGATCTTCCGGGGCTGGAACTACTCGGCCCCAGGCAAGAACGCTTTCTGGAAAACTGGTCCTCTGACTGGAGCGGAGCACAAATGAAAGCCGTGCTTTCCCAGACGGCCTTCTGCGGTGCGGTTCACCTTCATGGCAATCCCAACAACCGATTACTGGCTGATCTGGACTGCAATGGTTGGCCTCAGACGCCCAGCCGTCGGGCACTATCCCTGATTCGCAAGGCTCAGGCAGTGCATCTCTGCGGAGACCAGCACCTGGCCGTGGTGGTACAACATGGGATTCAAGAGCACGGGGATGGCCCCTATGGGTTTACGGGACCTGCCTTGGTCAACACCATTTACGGAAGATGGTGGCATCCGGAAGATGAAAAAGCGGGCCCCAACCCGGTGCCCGAGAGTCCCCTGCCATGGACCGGCGATTTCAAGGACGGGCTGGGCAACAAACTCTCCATGCTCGCCTACGCCAATCCGGAGGACATCTCCGATGAACGAAAGCGATCGGATGGCTTCGGCATTGCTCGGTTCAACAAAACCACCGATCAAATCACCTTCGAATGTTGGNCACGNTTCTCCAAAGTNGAGGACGGTGANCAGGCTCAGTTCCCCGGATGGCCCATCACCATTGATCGAAAAGCCAATGATGGTCGCAAGACGGCAGGTTATTTACCCGAAATTCGCTTCAAAGATGGCGCCGACCATGTCGTGCAGGTCGTGGAAGAGCGCACGGGAGACGTACTTTACACCCAAAGAAGTCGTCACGGCCGCTTTCGACCCCGGGTGTTTACTCAGGGAACCTTTGAAATCCGAGTCGGCAAAGATCTACCTCAGTGGACCCTTTGTACCGGTCAGCAGCCTCAACTTGGCAGCCACATTCCGACCATGGAAGTAGACCTGGAGCTTTTGGGATCCGGCGGCATGGGCAGCGCAAGCGCCTAATTCAGGGTGGATTGAATCCAAGGCAGCAAACATTGCGCCCATGCAGCTGCATGGGCATGGAGCCCCTCGCGACTGAAGTGAACTCCCTGTCCATTGGATTCACGAANGGGCCCCTTGAGCGCATCGGTATCAGGGCCCTGCAGTGCCACGCCACTCTTCCACAGTGAAGCCTGCGCCCTTCGAATGTCCGTTGAAGCCTCATCACCGGGAACATGATAACTGGCTTGAGCGACAAACCATGGTATGGCCCATTGCATCTCGCTTTGACTTTGACGTATCACTCGCTTGAGATNCTGGGCATAGAGATTTCCTGGAAGCGTACACCTGGGATCCTTCTGATTGGCATCACTTTCGCCTTGATGCCATAAAACGGCACGAAAGCCTTTCGGCCCCATGGAGCGCATGCGTGCCATCAGCACTTCAAAAGCCTCCCCACGNCTTTGCCAGCGACCATCCTCCAGTTGNCGCACACGNCCCAAAAGGGTTGGAGGTTCAGGAAAGGTATCTCCTTGNGGTAGCCATTCGCGNACACTGGTCGCGCCGATGCCACATGCTACAAAGCCTATAGGAACTCCAAGGGCCTGAGCCAAAGCATCCCCAAGAGGTGGCATGAAGCTACCACCTCGACCACTGGCACCTGGCTGAGGATCACGCGCGAGTTGCCAGTGTTGGTCGGCTTTGGCAACCACTCGATCAGACAAAGGTGCCAGGGACACTTCTCCGTGNTTGGCGGAATTGGATTGTCCCGCGACCACGAAAATCTCTCCGATACCCACCGGGTGGATCTCGACAATGTACTCCGGGTTTTGAGAGTGCCGAAACCGGAGCAAGTACCAACCTCCGGCTGGCAGGCGCACGCTAACAGAAAATCGTCTTCCGTTGGGAGTGATTTCCAGGNCTTTCCATTCGGAAGATTGAGCTTCCATGACCCAGGACCATTCCAACGCAGGGCGCCCATCCAACCCGTCATCAAAAATTCCCTCGACATGCATCATGCCTGAATCAGACCGATCGCGCTGAAATACCTGGTGTGGACTTGGAGACTCCANGCTGAAAGTCGATGAGAGCAATGTTTCNGGGACNAGCCATGAACAGGCCCAACTCAATATCCAGAGAGACTCAACNAGNAGGCCCTTCCAACTCGTTAANGANTGGATGAAGCGGNTCAAAAAGGGCATGNAANAANCGTAACTCTCTAGGATGGNNTTGGGAAGGCAAGACCGTCGTGGAAAGAGAGCTTTTCAAGTCAGATGAGATCTCACCTTGAGACCCTCANTGGCNTCCNGGAGATGGCTNNNTCCCNGACACATGGAATCTTGACGAGGTACTATTTTGGTTCAATGTAACCTCATATCACAGGCCTAGATTCCCACGCGCAGCCAGGCCGGCACCTGAAACATCAACCATTGATTCGTTCACATTGCAAACCCTATGAAATGCTTCCAAATATCCACTCATCCAATCGTCTTGTCGCTTCTGACCTATTCGATGGTATGCATGCCCANGCAAGCACAGTGGTTCAACCCTGTCTTCGAGCATCTGTTCAACGAGACAACGCCCCTGCCCATCCTGAAGGCCCAGGGCACGCCGGCAGGAGTTGCCGACATCTACGATGGATCCTCAACGATCGACAGCTATGGTGGATTTCACCGTTACGATGCCAATCGCCTCATGCTAGGCATTCGAGAAAATGGGATCGATGAAACCGATCCCAATCATGACTCGGCCCTTGCTGCCAGCTTTCCCGATCGCTCCATCCTATGGATCGATCCCGATTCGGGTGAACCCATGGGGATCGCTATCGANGTCGGCTTCAACCCCGTGGCCCTGGATGCCGATTTTCTGGCAGCAGGCGGCACGGAATTGGATTATTATTTCAATTTNGCGGTCTCAGAGGATGGGGTTGTTTTCGTTGGCTACAAAAACAACATTTTGAGATATGCGCCCAACGCACAAGGATCATTCAATGCACCCACCGTCGCCTACACTCAAGAGGAGGACGGTTCCGATCGCTGGCACCAGTGGCGCTGGGAAAACCTCAGGATNAGTGGANCCGGNATCGAGACTTTGATTCTCGCAGGTGGCAAGACCTGGCGTCCCAATCAGGGCTATCATCTCCTCTCGACCACGGATGGAGAAACCTTCGACAAATTTGACCTGNCAGAAGATTTCAAAGTGGGCGGTGGAGCCAGCTCATTCATCAGGGGCCGTGTCCTGGACGACGAAGAGGCCGACTGGGTCTATGCCAGCCTTTATCCAGGATCCAGCAATGGCACCGATACTCGCTTCGTNCGCCGGGNGGGGGATGATCTGGGCTTTCTGGACTTCACCAATGATGGCACTTTCCGTCCGGGAAGGGACCCCCATGCCAATCCAGAAACCGATTATGTCACCGAGTTCATCAGTGATATCGACGGGGACTCCTCACTGGGTTATGTCGTCACTTACAGTACCCCAAGCTGGAACAGTGCGGCCGTGGACCGTCTGCCGGCTCGACCAGGCTTTTTGGGATTACACACCCACAGTGGCGATGTCCTCGGAAGCCACACCTTGCATGTCAGGGAAACNGAGGAACTTCAGGGAGATGCCTACAGTACCTTTCATGGGACCTTGGGTGGAATCGAGGTCAATGTATTGGAGGGTATGAAGGCAGGGCAGTCCGAAGTCCTGTGGGCCTCGGGCATCTATGGCTACGGTCGCTATCTCATCGANGGTCCCCCCATCAACCCAGTCTTTGAGCACCTGTTTAATGAAACAACGCCTCTACCTATCCTCAAAGCCCAGGGCACGCCTGCAGAGGCCGGGGATCCCTACGATGGATCGTCCTCCATCGACAGCTANGGAGGCCTTCACCGCTACGATGACAGTCGCCTGATGCTCGGAATCCGTGAAAATGGGATCGACGAAACCGATCCTGATCACGATTCGGCCCTGGCAGCCAGCTTTCCGGATCGTTCCATTCTGTGGATTGATCCAGAGACCGGCGAACCCATGGGAGTCGCCATTGAAGTCGGTTTCAACCCAGTCACACTGGACGCAGACTTTCTGGCNGCTGGNGGCACCGANCTGGACTATTATTTTACCTTTGCGGTTTCATCCGATGGAGATGTCTTCGTAGGCTATAAAAACAAGCTGCTGCGATATCCATCCAATGGCCAAGGTGGATTCTTAGATCCCGAAGTCGCTTACACTCAGATCGAAGATGGGTCNGATCGCTGGCATCAGTGGCGCTGGGACAATATTCGTATCAGCGGTTCGGGGGNCGAGNCCCTTGTTTTCATCGGTGGGAAAACATGGCGACCCAATCAGGGTTACCACATTCTTTCGACAAGTGATGGCAAGGTCTTCGATAAGTTCGACCTCGCCGAAGACATCAAGGCAGGNGGAGGCGCCAGTTCCTTCATCCCCGGCAGGGTGCCAGATGATGAAGAAGCAGACTGGGTATATGCCAGCCTTTACCCGGGGGCCAGCAATGGGACCGATACCCGCTTCGTTCGCTTTGTGGGCGATGATCTCAGTTTCTTTCCCTTTGCCAGTGATGGAACCTTTCGTCCNGGCCAAGACCCCAATGCCGATCCAGAAAACGACTATGTCACCGAATTCATCAGTGACATCGATGGCGATGCCTCCCTCGGCTACATCGTTACCTACGGTACACCGAGCTGGAACAGCGGCGGTGTCAATCGCACTCCAGCTCGTCCGGGATTCCTGGGTTTTCACAATCACAGCGGAGATGTGCTCGGCAGTCATCGACTTGAGGTACGCGAAACCGAAGAGCTTCAGGGCGATGATTATAGTGCTTGGCACGGCACCCTGGGAGGGGTCGAAGTCAACGTGCTGGAAGGCATGAAGGCAGGACAATCCGAGGTCCTTTGGGCTTCAGGCATCTACGGCTACGGTCGATACCTGATTGGTGGCGAACGAAATTCAGGGCCTGTAGAACCCGCTATCCTTGCCATCGGTCGCGTGGATAACAGCCTTCAAATCACCTGGGAAGGCGGCGGTACCTTGGAATCTTCTTCGAGTGTTCAAGGACCTTGGGCACCGGTTGAAGGAGCCTCCAGCCCCTTTGAGGCCTCTACAGAGAACCAGGAAAGGTTTTTCAGAGTGACTCGCTAAGGCCTTAGAGAAGAGAATCGTTCCAACCAAACAATCCAAGGTGAGGCATTATNCCTCACCTTTTTTGTGTGTTTCCAGAGATNGTTCATAGCAACGTTGATAATCCAACGGCGTGTCCATATCGGCCAGCAGGATGGGGTCCTTCACTGGAATCCTCAACACGGAGGAGGCATGCTCTCGGAACAAACCACGAAGACCCTCACCCTCATAAGAGGACAACACCTTCTGGAAAAAACATTGCGGAATCAAGACCGGATGCCCTCCGCGTCCGCTTGCATCTGCAGGTTGCACAAGCTGTTGATTCCCCTCGGGCACCCGACACAATTGCTGAATCAGCTTGAAGGAAATACCCGGCTGATCTCCGAGGAAGACCATGAGGTGAGATGCTGAAAGGGAGGCTTTCACCCCCATGCGAATGGAACTCAGCATATCCCCATGGGCATCATCGTTGAGAAGGAGCTTGGGGCAACATGGGAGTGAAGCTGCGCTCACCTTGCGATGTAATTCGGTCACCTCAGAACGGGTCACCATGAAGACGCTTTTAAAGCATTGGCTCGCCCCAATCTGATAAAGGATGTGCTCAATCACACAATGCTCCGGAGTCCAGGGGAGCAGCAACTTGTCAGTTCCCATCCGCTGAGATCGTCCTGCACCCAAAACCAATGCATTCATGATGTTGGATGACGGTGTGCAATGATCTGCGCCAGGATGCTGATGGCAATTTCCTCGGGTGTCTCAGCCCCAATGTCCATGCCCACCGGTGCATGGACTCCAGCCAGAAAACTCTCGCTAACCCCTTTCTCGCGGCAGGCTTCCAATACATGCCCCACGCGTTGACAACTCCCCATCATGCCTACAAAGTCCATGGACTGCTTGCTGAGATAGCTCAGGATGGCCACATCCTGCTTGAAGTGCCGGGTGAGCAGAATGGCCATGCTTGGATCAGAGAGCTCCCCCAGTTCCGAACAATCTCCTGCAAAACCGGTGCCAGGCGGATAATTCGATGCCTCTCGGCAGGCCTCCACGTCATCAATCACGACCAAGTGCCAATCCATGGTGGGTGTGATTCGAGCCAGCGCTCGACCACAGTGACCCCCTCCAAAAAGAAGCAGGGTCGGCGGCGCTGGATAGATCAACCCATCGACAGAGGATTCCTTGGAAAGGAAAGGAAACCTCTCGGCGTTCAGGCCCCAGGTCACCGGTTTTCCCTGCGCATGCCAGGCCGCGGATTGGGCGAACAAGTCAGTGCCTGCAGGGATGACCCACAAAGCCAGGTCCATGACACCTCCACAAATACCCATCCNAGGCGCGGCNGGCTCTCCATCCAGTGCCANCTGAAGGGATTGATGGGTGTTNCCCGACTTNAGGAGAGATTGACAGACATGGATCAATTGTCGCTCCCCGATACCCCCACCAATGGTGCCCATNGCATGATCCTCACTGATGACCATTTGAGCCCCTTTTTTTCGGGGAGTNGATCCAGAGGTNCGCATCACCAACGCAAGCACGCAGTGCTTTTCGCTTTGTAGAAACCGATCGACCTGGCGCCAGAACTCCAGCATGCCTAGGCTTGAGACAGATCATGATCTNCGATGGGGAGACTGCGNATGCGCTTGCCCGTCGCCGCGGCAATGGCATTGCAGAGAGCTGGTGCCAAGGGGGGCACTCCGGGTTCGCCGACTCCCCCGGGAGGGGCCTGGCTGGGGAGAATCGTCACGCGAATNGGCATGTTGGCATCGGCNATCCGTGCTACGGGTGCATCATGAAAATTGCTNTCATTGACCTGGCCTCGACTCATGGTCACCCCACCCATCATTGCCAAGGATAGGCCAAAAACGACAGACCCCTCCATTTGGCTTTGGACTCTATCGGGATGCACGGCCAAGCCACAATCAATGGCGACATCGGCTTGCTCCACCTGAACCTTGCCATCGGTCACTCGAACCCTCAGAGCGATGGCTATGTAACTCAGAAAGCTGCGATGCACCGCAATGCCATGCCCCACACCCTTGGGCATCGGTTGTCCCCAACCCGCACTCTTGGCAGCGGTGTTGAGAACCGCCTTGAGTCGAGCCGTGTCCACAGGGTAGGTCGCATAAGGTCCTCCATAATTTTGATAATCGGCACCTTCGGCCTTGAGATCCAGCAAACGGTCAGGTCCCAGGACTCGATTGAGATAGGTCAAGGGATCGATGCCGGCAGNCACCGCCAATTCATCGATAAAGGAGTGNATGGCAAAGGCGTGCTGAATATTGGCCACAGAGCGAAGCCACCCGATACGCACATGAGCCAAAGCCTCACCATTCTCGCAGAGCAAATGCGGGATATCAAAAGGCAGGTCGTTGAAACCCATGCTCATCTCGCCAGCCGATGCATGCGTGACCTTCTCGGCAAATGTGGAACTGATGGAAGGGAAGACCGTGCACATCCGCCAGGCTTGAGGATAGCCATCGTCATCCACGCCTGCCTCCACCCGGACAGCGGCGACCGAGTGAAAGTAATCGTGGCGGATGTCATCCTCGCGCGTCCAGAGCACCTGAACCGGNCGGCCAGCCTGCTTGGAGAGGATGGCTGCTTCAGCCACATAATCGGGCTTGGACTTCCGACCAAATCCACCCCCGAGCAAGGTGACACGAACGATCACCTTCTCGGGCGGGATCCCGAGGGCGGCAGCCACCGTACTTTGAGCCGCCTGAGGGTTCTGGGTAGGCGCCCAGATGAGGCATTGGCCATCACGATAGTCCGCGGTAGCCACCGGAGGTTCCATCGGCTCATGAAGCAAGTGAGGCACGTAGTAGCTGGCCTCATGCTTTTTCAAACGCTCGATGGCCTTGGCATAATCCCCTTTTTGACGGACCACCTTCCCGCCCTTGCTGGCCGTCTCCAGCAAAGCTGATCGGTAGGCTTCNGNATCATAGCCATCATGAGGCGAAGCATTCCATTGAGTCTGGAGCTGGTTGCGACCTTGGATGGCAGCATGGCTGTGGGTCGCGAGAACCGCNACACCTCCCAGGGCCTGAAAGGCATGCACNCCCTTGAAAGGAGCNATGGTCTCTACGCTTTGNACNCCGGGAACGGCCATGGCTGCCGTGGCATCAAATTGTNGGGCAGTCCCTCCATGGACAGGAGACCGATCGATGACGGCAAACAACATATCTGGNAAACGGATGTCNGCTCCAAAAACAGCCTTGCCATGGACGATGTCCTTGAAATCGACGAGAGCCCCTCCCTTGCCGATATATTGACGATCCTTGGGATCCTTGTAGACCAGATTTTCGGCGTTCGGAACCGGTAAGGCAGCAGCCTCGACAATAAGCTCCTTGAAGGCGATGCGTCGCTTCGAGGGTTCATGGATCACCTGACTGTCCCGACGCTGGCAGGTCTCAGGCCCGACTCCCCAGCGAGCCGCTGCCGCCTGGGAGAGCATCTGTCCAGCCGTCGCACCCGCCAGAAGCATGCGATCGTAAAACCGCCAGATACTGCGGGAACCATCCGTATTCTGAGAACCATATTTGGCATCACCCGTTGCCTGTACGATGCGCACATCTTCCCACCGCGCGCCCAACTCGTCAGCAACNACCATCGGNAGCACCGAACGAATGCCGGTTCCCATTTCGGAACGGTGNGCGACAATNTGGATNGNACCGTCAGGCTCCAGACTCACGAACAAGTCGGGAGCCAAACGATCTGCCGACTCCTCCTGAGCGCCCAAACGCATGCCAAAAATCAAACCGGCACTGCTGAGCCCAGTGAATTTGAGAAAATCACGTCGATCGATCGCACGGCAGTCGTTCATTTTTCACCTCCTGCCACAGATTGGATGGCCTTACGAATGCGCGGGTAAGTCCCACATCGACAAATATTGCCAGCCATCATGGCATCCAATTCTTCGTCGGTCGGATGCGGTTTGGCACGCAACANGGAAACGGCTGAGAGAATTTGTCCTCCCTGACAGTAACCGCATTGAGGAACCTTATGCTCTTGCCAGGCTTTCTGCAGNGGNTGCTCCTCATTGGCTCCCAACCCTTCGATGGTCGTGATCTGNCGCCCNTCNAGTGCGGCCACCGGGAGCTGACAGGAGCGCACCGCCTGTCCATCGACCAGAACCGTGCACGCACCGCAGAGCCCACGCCCACACCCATATCGGGTTCCGGTCTTTTGAAGATGATCTCTCAGAAACCAGAGAAGGGGTAAATCCCGCTCCTGGGTTTCAACTTCCACGCCATCGATGGTTAGCTTAGCCATGATTTTTCGAGTTGTGTTTTCCTTCCACGACCCAAGAGCCGTGAAAAGCTGGTGCATAGGGGACCTGATGCCATCATGATTTGGGTTGCCAGAGGGTCAAGTTCAAAAGGATGCGGAGAGAGGCTAGCCATCAGCCACTTGCAAAAGATAAAGCCCCTCTTCCTGATCCTCGCTCTCCAGTGCCTCAAGGCATTGCAATCCATGGGTCTGAAACAGGATGCGCAAACCGTTTGAAGTCCATCGTTCGGAACGAAAGAGATCCACCGAATCGTCCACGGCCCAGTTGATGCGAGCCCCACTCAAGGAGAGTGAAAGTTCCTTTTTCAGATGCGCCATGACTTGAATACGGAATCCACCCTCAACTCCCTCCAGGTCCTGAGTGGTCGCCCGACAGGAAAACCCATCTCTGGGCAAACCCAGTTCGATTAAATAACCCGCATACCATTGCATGGCAGGTTCGTTGTCATACTGAGTTAGGATATGCTGGCGGCCAGTGGGGTTCGAACTCGGGCTCAAGTTGGCTGAAAGCAATAGGAGATCTCCCGGTCGCAGCTGACCCGTCAAAAAAGGCAAAAGATGCCGATGGCCCAAGGTGGGTAACATGCCCAGACACGACAACAAAAGAGGGCGCTGCGGCGTTTCTGATCGTTGAAAGAGCCCATCGGACATCGAAGCCAGATTGACCACCCAGGCCTCGGGTTTAAGTGACTGCAAACGCTGATACGCCTCGATCAGTAATGAGGCGCTGATATCCATCAGGCGAAGGGTTTCGAGCTGACCCGGTGAAGGCATCGAGCCAAAAAAGTTGGCATCCTTGAGGCCATCACCACAACCATATCCAACATAGTCAAAAGGAGCGTTCCCAATGGTTTGCCAAGCCAGATCGTAGGCCCGCTCGTACAACTGTTGATAATCCCGACCGCGATGGATGGGGGCCCATGCCCGAGCATAAGCCAACCACCTTTGGGCTTGTCCGGTGGATTCGTAAAGGCAATGGGCTGGAACCACTCGCCTTTGATGGGATTCAAGCCAGTCCTGCCTCAACCTCTCCGGATAGGCTGAGGGATGAAAATGAATGGGTATGCCCACAGGGTGAGGTTAAGGAGTTCCATCGAACCAAACAATCCCCAAGAGAAGCCAGAGATTCCTCAAAGCCACACTTTCTTGATGCTTGAGCCAGGCTTGACCATGATGATCGTCATGGAGGCACCTTTACAGGAAGTCTGGGATCGAATGATGAGAGACCTTGAACGAGGTGCTCGGGACCGAAACGACGCACTGCATACCTTTGCGTTTTCCAGCTTGAGCCTTCAAGGCTCTCCTGCCACGCGTACGGTCGTACTGCGTGCCTTCGAAAAACAGCGGCGATGCATCCGGTTTCACAGCGACCTCCGGTCGACCAAGATCCAGGAGCTCAAAAGGGATCCACGCGTGAGCGCTCTTTTTTACCATCCGACAGAAAAAACCCAAATTCGAGCCGAAGGGATGGTCGTATTGCACGAGGACAATGCAGTGGCGGATCAGTTGTGGGAACATCTCTGGGTCTTGGGACGCCGGTGTTACATGGCGCCCAGAGCACCGGGGTCACTGGCAAAGGCACCCTCTCCCAACCTCCCCACTGAATGGATGGATCGGAAGCCTACGCTTGAAGCCAGTGAGTCAGGCCGTGCCAACTTTTGTGTGATCGAGGTCATCCTCTCTTACATGGAGTGGCTGGAACTGGGTTTTGAGGGACATACTCGAGCGGGCTATCGTTGGTCTGAGGATGGCAATCAGTGGAAAGGTTGCTGGCTGGAACCATGAAGCCGGCGAAGCCCTGAGCTGACCATGCTTATCTTGACGAAAAAAGCAGCCCGAGGAAAAGTTCCCCTCTCATGAGCACATCCACCAAGCCACCCGAGCTTCGGGGCGATTCAGTTCGAAAGCGTCGAAGGCGGATCCTTTTCTGGGGGATCAACCTCCTGGCTTTGCTCCTGGCCATTCCTCTGCTCAAGGCGACCTGGCCTCTGCTGGAAGTCATCTGGAAAACGCGATCCGCTGCCGCCATCCAGCAAAACATGGATCCCGAAAATGCCGATGCGAACAACCTTCGCAGTGAGCTCCAAACGATGGTGGATCAAACCAATCCTGAAGAAGCGGAAGCTTCGCTGAACCAATTGGCTCGGCAGCTGGAGGGAATGGGGTCCTTGAATCAAGAAGCCCTCGACACCTGGGCATCACGACTTTTCGGAGAAACATCCAAGAAGAACGGATCCGAAACCTTCGATTTGGATGCGGCGGTTTTCAGCCGCATCGAACGGGCTCAGGCCGAAGTCGATGGTCAAAAGGTCTTCGTCTATCTCATCGAATTGGTGGACCCCAATCAAAACAAGGACTATCGGATGGATGTCAGTGCCGAACCCGATCCAGATTACGAACGCTCCATGATGACCTTGGATTTGATTGAGAAAAACCCGGAACTCAAAAAAATCTATGATGCTTTTTCTCATGCCATGACCTCATCCGTTGAGTCCAATAAGGATGGGGAAGAAGAAGCGTCTTCCACCAAAGATCGTTGAGAGGTTTTCTCTTATTGTTTCTTGGGTGAAGGTCTTTCCTGGCGATAGCATTCCATGCCTCTTGCCTCGTAGTTTCGCAGGGCATGAGGGTGATCGAGATCACAGGTATGCACCCAGACCCGGTTCGCATTCCAACTCCATGCCTGCTCCAAGGCATGGGTCAATAAGGCTCCTCCGAATCCACGGCCCTGATAGGAAGGGATCAATCCGAATATGGCAATTTCAACTCCTTGGCTATCGTGGTGCTTGAGTTCGTAATACCCGGCAACATGGCCTTGATGGTAAGACACAAAGGTCCTCAAGGTTGGATCCAATGCATAAGCTTTCCACTGGTCCTCTTGCCAAGGGAGTTTGTCTCGCCAATGCCAGGAACTCCCGACCCATTGATAAAGACATTGATTCATTTGCCACTGAGGTTGCTTGAGTTCCCACACCTGGAAGTGAGTATCCTGACTGACCCTGGGCCTCAGATCGGAAGGCGTCAGCATCTGAAGGTAATGAATGATGGTTGGACTCATAGGGTTCGCTTTTTGCCAATCACTCCCTTCTGCGCAGAACGCTTAAGATAGGCAAGGGCTTCAGGGCACTGACAGGCATTGTTGCCCAGACCCAAGTTTAGTCGGCCCACTCGCGCCGCCACCTCTTTGGCTTTCTGATGGAGGAACTCAACCCCACAGCCAACTTGTATCAGAAAGCCGTTCATCGCATATTGAACTTCATAGCATTCATCGTGGATGGATGCTCCCACCCGTTGCATCCAGGAACACAGACGCTGCATGTCGAGCGTGTCATCAGGTCGGGACAACGCAAGCATACCCAGGACCACCCAGCCGGCAGCTCGCTTTCTAGCGTTTTTCAATTCAATCCATCGCGGCCCCAAAACCCAGGCATGAGGCCCCAGAGCCACGAGGCGCGGAACGGTGTGACCCGCAAGGGATCCTCCCCTCGCACGTTCCAACCAACGTGTCAGATCCTGCCTTTTGAAGGCCATGGGGTCGGCAATCATACCCGCAAGGATCATCGCATCGTAATGACCCGTATCGTAGAGAGCCCATGCCAGATCCTGCCGGTGTTTAAATTTACGCACTAGGGGCTTCATGTCGCCCAGTTTCACTCCCCAGCAGGGCTCGTGCACGCCATGATTGCGGATGAGCATTTCCTTGAGGCTCGGTTGGCCGAGTTTTTCAAGGGTCGCAAGAACCGCATTAAAGTCTGCTTGAATGCTGCTTTTCCTTTCCATGGAGTTTGACACTTGACCTTCTGGCATGAACTGGAAAAGATCAACCATGATCCCCTTCCGATGGCTCTTGATGGGCAGCCTGGCATGCCCGCTGATATCCCCGGTATCGCTTCATGGCGAAGTAGGCAAACCTCAGGAAGTCACTCAGGGTGTGTGGTTTCACGAAGGAGATCTGGTGCGCAAAGGACAATGCAACAACGGTTGGATCATCTTTAAGGACCATGTTCTGGTCATCGATGCGAACTGGCCGTCAGCGGCAAAAGAAATCCTCGCCAAAATACGCCAAACCACCGACAAACCGGTACGCTTTGCCTTTGATAGTCACCACCATGGCGATCATGCCTATGGCAACGAAGTTTGGCGTGCTCAGGGCGCGACCATCGTGGCACACGAGGGCGTGATTCAGGAAATGCGAACCTATGAACCTGGGCTCTACGGAAAGGGATCCGGGCGATGGGAAGAGGAAGCAGCCAAGCGAAAAGATGTAGCTGAATCCAAACTCGCTCCACCTACCTTGCTATTTCCCAACGCCATGATTTTTGACGATGGCCAGCAGCGCGTCGAACTGATTCATTTCGGAATCGCCCATACCCACGGAGACGCCTTTGCATGGCTCCCGAAGGAAGGCATCCTGTTTTCGGGGGATGCCTGTGTCAATGGCCCTTACAACTACATGGGCGATGGTCATACCGGGCAATGGAT
Organism: Pedosphaera sp.; assembly: GCA_002686885.1. Taxonomy (GTDB): domain Bacteria; phylum Verrucomicrobiota; class Verrucomicrobiia; order Limisphaerales; family AAA164-E04; genus UBA7971. The sequence continues at coordinate 8,905 of NYYT01000081.1, read as the reverse complement.
TCAAACGCTGGAATCGGTCCGGGCCCTGGAACCTAAGATTGTTTGTCCGGGGCACGGACTGATCGGTGGCCCTGAAATACTCGATCATCAAATTGAATACATTCGTTCGCTGAGAAACGAAGTCCGCGCACTGGTCCAGACTGGCAAGGATTTGGACGCGGTCAAGGACATGGCACCTGTCCTGAAAGAGAAGATCCAACTCAACGATCGCATCGCCAACTACGTGGGCAGCTTTTTCGAGGCCCAGATTGAAAAAATGTTTGATGAATTGAATGAGCGCTAGCCCGCAGGTTCAGCCATCAACTTCGTCCTAACAACCCATGAATTTTTCAGCTTCCAGACAACCGACTCAAAACGGGTTTACTTTGATCGAGCTTTTGGTGGTGATTGCCATCATCGCCATCCTGGCAGGTATGCTCCTGCCAGCTCTATCCAAGGCGAAGGCAAAGGCCCAGCACATCCAATGTGTCAGCAACCAGAAGCAACTGACTCTGGGGTGGATCCTCTATGCCGACGATTATGAGGACCGTTTGGTTTGGAATGACTTGACGGCAGAGGGGGCAGGTTGGGTGCGTGGCCGGATGGACTACAATCCATCCAATACGCACAACACCGACTGGGCCAATTTAAGGGATCCTGAATATGCCAAGTTATGGAACTACACAAGTGCGGTCGGTATTTATCGATGCCCCGCCGACAAAAGCTACGTAGCGGGCAACGGTCAGAGACAGCAGCGTGTCCGGAGCGTATCCCTCAGTCAGGCCATGAATTCACGCGATGACTGGCTGGGTCATCTCACCGGCGCCACTTACATGGTTTTTCGAAAAATGAGTGACATCAACCGCATGGGGCACGCCAATGCCTATGTGTTCATCAATGAGCATCCTGACAGCATCAACTATGGCGATCTGGCCGTTGCGATGAACGATGGTCTGGACGGAGAGCGCATCCGTATCATTGATTACCCGGCAAGCAATCACAACGGATCCGGTGCCCTGAGCTTTGCTGATGGACACGTCGAAATGCATCGTTGGCTCGACTCCAGAACCACCCCTGCATGGAACAATGAGACCATGAAACTCAACGTGCGTTCACCCAACAACCCGGACATGGTCTACCTTTCTCGTCACGCTTCGGTGCGCAAGTAGGGACCCTGTGAGCTTGATATTTCCATCGACGAGAACGGTTGCGGTCTTTCGTCTCGGCATGACGAGCCTATTCCCAGCCACGACCATGGAGGGGTTCGATTGATTTTAAAACGTTTCAGTGGGTTTCAGGCCATACCCTTCCTTGAGGACTTCCACGACTTCTTCCAGTGACGCCCATTCGCCCACTCGGGGGATCTCATGCTTGCGACATAGATGAAGGAATGTGCTCAAGTAAGGTCGCGCAGCTTCCTTGAGAGCTGAGTCCAATTCAAAAGGTGTTTGATCCCGGGTTTTTTTCCGACTCCGCACTTTTTGAAAAGCCGGACCCAACACCGACTCCACCATCAGTGCATGCGCCGAAATCGATGCCTTTTCCGCGCGATTTTCAATGGTTTCGTTGGGTGCCAGGGCCATGGCCCGCTCAAACAACTTCAATCCGGCAGCACCTACCGAAGGGCCCAGACCGTGATCTGCCGCATTTCCAAAGCAGTTGCGATGGCCCTCATAGGAAAGGGCGGAGGCTTCCACCAAGGCCAAGTAGGCTTGAATGAAAGGGGCCGAGTCGGCGTAGTGGAGACGTAGAAATTCCTGAATCAAGTACTGCGCATCCAGTGAGGGGTCCCAAATCATACGGCTGATGACGTAGTTTTTCAGACCTCCCATTTCCGACCCAGTTGCAGGTCCTTGCATGAAAAGACCCTTAACCCCATTTTGAACCAGAAAACGGATGTTCTCTCCGAGAATCTGCAAATTGGGGCATGGGATCAGGTAATCATGGAAATTGGTGACATAGGTCCAAACATACACATGATCACTGATGCGACCCCAATCGCGAATATCATCACGGAAGGAGGTGTTCAAAGGACAACGGGTATCGGTCATGGCATGCTTTTGACAGCATTCAATGCTCGCGAGTTGGATCTGGACATTGGAGCGAGGCTGAAGATTTTGAGGTGGGCGACGAGAATAGGCATAGGCAAGGGTTCCTACCAACACGTCCGGGAATTTCGTCTCAACCTCTGCTGCCACATGGTTCACCAAACCTAGCAAGGAACCCATGGGTGTACCCTCCTGGTGGTCGACTTTTTGGCAGGATGGACAGCGGCAATACTGCTCATTGTCATTCTGAGACACCGAAATATTCCCTGGCAAGGGCTGCTCCTCCAATTGCCGCATAACTTTTTCACTAATGATACGACGCACCTCGGGATGGGTCGCGCATGGCTGAACACCAGGATCGTATTGGTCATTCCAGATATCGCGGGGCCGCTGACCCTCTATTTCATTGTAGTATTCTGGATACTGAGACCCGTATTCTTTCCATGGGATTTGCTGCCCAAAAGTGTGATTGATCAATCCGATGGACGTCTTGCCTCCATAGCGCGGCTCATTCTGTACGGTATTGGTGCGCATGCGAGTGGCAAAGAGAGGATCTTCGGATATTTCTCCAAAGTAACTCCATCGGAAACGAAGTGGAGGGCGGTAAAGTCTGGAGTCAGGATGAAAACGTTTGTGGGATTCCCAGGCAGGGACATGCGTATGATCAGGGGTCAGAAATCGCACCCCCAAAACCACCTCCAGCCAGTCATAAACGCCATAGATCAACCCTCGAGGGCCTCCTCCTTGAATGAAAAGCCCCCTTTGGTGGGCCATCCAGTGATAATCTTCCGCACCAAGGGGCTCATTTTGATTTGGGTTGGAAAGGATCTGGGGTGAAAGGCCTGGATCATCCGAGATCCAGAGCGCATGGGATTCAAGGGATGAAGATTGATCCATGGTCAGTGACTGTCCAGTCGCTTCCTTGAAGAATTGTTGCCACTCTTCGGCAGCATGGGTCTGCGCAGGATCCGTAGGGTCAGACATCCAAATCGACCAGTCTTTCATCGAATCCAGAGTCCAGGAGTCTTGCATGGGCTGAGGAGCCTGCCCCCAAAGATGGACTCCGACCGTCCAGGTCAGAAGCATACCCATCACAGGATTCAAGCGCAGGAAGGAATCGTTAGGGATCATTAGACGATTTTGCCATTTCCTGGACGCGGCGACAAGTCGCCTGGATCTAGTTCGCATACTGACTCTGCCGCAGGAAAAACCTCAAAAAGATTCCTGACTCAAGGATCTGTCTTGCGATTGTATAAAAACTCAAACCCTGCGGTTGAGGGCATCCATTTGACCGTTGAGGGTGTATAGATCGATTACATATGCTAAGGCGACCAGCACGACAAGGGGCGGCATCAAGACGGCCAATCCAGAGATAAGGAGGTAGACCAAAGCACTGATCCACTTACCCATGTAAAATCGATGGGCTCCCAGGAAACCAAGAAAGGTCAAGAGAAGCCACCCGATGGAATAATCGATGCTACCCGCTGCGTAACGGCTATCGGCCCGCCGATCCATGCCTGGAATCAAAAACACGTCGATCAACCAACCAACAAGAAAGAAGCCGCCAGTGCAGAACCACAGGGTTCCCGTCAGAGGTTTCCCAAAATAAAAGCGATGGGCTCCGGTAAAGCCCACGATCCACAAAAGATACCCAATGAATTTGCTGTGCGTGTTCATGCCTGCAGGCAATCGTTACGAGTTCAGGAGTAAGAATACTCTATTGCGGGAGAGCGCATCAATGTTGGATTAAGATGCGCAAAGACTATCCTTGGTTCACGAACGGCAGTGAAGGTTCGAATCATCGGGGTGTTTTGGAAAGGCAATACAATCGATCAGCACCCCGCAGCAAGAGGTGGCGAGCGGTCATGGAGGGAGTCGACCAGAACAAATCCTGCAATTCATTGGTCGCCTTAATTTCAAATTCGGGCCCAGCTTGAATCACGAATGTTTTGCCATTTTCATCCAGCGCATACAGATGATCCCCCGCCATGACGAGTGAAGCGGCAAAACGACCGGCTGCTGGCAGACGCTCCTCATAGACGCGCTGACCTGTTTTGCTTTCATAACATTTCAGGACACTTCCATTAAGGACATACAGATAACCTTCGTAGGCCACCGGCGACGCAAGGCCCGGACCCGCTCCGGAGGTCGACCAAGCCACCCATGCATCGGATTGATTGCGTGTGTAGACACCCTCTCCTTTCGCTTGAAAGTCGATAGCCATTAAGGGCCCTGTGCTGCGAGGACCGCTATTGCCAAAATACAATTGGCGGTCGTCCCAGGCAGGAGAACCCGAAAAAGACCCCCCAAATCCTGTAAGTTTCCATTGAATGTCACCCGAATCAGGATGATAGCCAGTGATCTGGTCGCTTCCTGCCACCACAAGCACCGGAGCTTCGATGTGAGACCATATCAACGGAGTGCTCCAACTGGTTCGCGATGACCGATCCTTTTTCCAAAGAACGGCACCCGATTGAGCATCTATGGCAGAAACATAGCTGCTCTCATCGTTGTCGCATTGCAGATAGAGCTTGCCTTGATGGATGGCAAGGCCACTCCCACTACCAAAGCCGTTACCGAAGGAAAACCGACCAGTTGAATGCTCCCAGACTTTGTTCCCATTCAGATCAAGGCAACTCAGCAAACCAGCTGCTGCAAAATAAGCGTAGACATGCCGCCCATCGGTCACAGGCGACTCGGTTGCATAGGTATTGGAAGGATGGATACCAAAAGCGGGCTTTCCAGTGTAGGGGGTTGACTTCCAAAGCAGATTGCCCGATTCAAGCGAAAGGCAATACACATGAAAAGCGACGTCTTTGACCTTCGCTGCTTCCTGACGAAAGGAACCCATCGAGCGGGCACCCTCCTGAAAATTCTTGGGGCGCTTTTGCTCCGCATGAGATGCAGCAGTCACCCAGATTTTTCCATCTGCAATCACTGGAGACGACCAACCCCTGCCGACCAATTCTTGCGCCCAAAGCAGGTTTTCCGTCGCTGACCAAGTGGTGGGTAGTTCATTGGATGCAATTGTTCCATTTCCATGGTTCCCTCGGAATTGCTGCCATGAGTTGGAATCGGACCCGTAGGCTACTTCGACGCAAAAGACTGCCAGGCAAATAATTTGACGCAAGGACATGCACCACCTTGCCACGATAAGCTTAAACATCAAGTCGTTCGGCCTGAACCCATCCTATCGTTGCATCACAATGGCTCTAACGGATCTTTCGTTGACAGAATTCAAATGGATGGAACTGGTGCTCTATGAGCACAGACTCTCGAGTTCTGAAGACATCCATCGCGGAAGAAGCACAAGGCTCGCTGTCCCCATGGACCTATCCGCAAAAACGCCTTTGGCTGGGTATCACCTCCGTAGGATGGGTCGTTTGCCTGGCCGCACTCGGATGGTTAGCGGGATACAATGCTCGACTCGTGTCTGCCCTTCAAGAGCAAGGGTTGCCTGAAATAAGCGCTTTGGTCGCCGTCCTTTTCCTCTATGGCATCATCATGTTGCCCCTCGATTGGCTCGGCGGGACACGATTGCCACAGGAATACCAAATGAGTTACGGGCTGTCCTCTTGGAAATATGTCAAGGCAGTCCTATTGCACGGGATGGTGTGGTTTGCTGCCATCCTGCTCCTGCATCAAGCAGGCACGCTCGGTGGATTATCGGGCGCCCTCTTGACGGTGTCCTTAATCATGGTTGCGGCATTCGCTTTTCAATGGCCACTGGCTCAATGCATCGGATCATTTCACCAAGAGAAACCCCATGACCCTTTAAGAAAACGACGACCCACCTTAGAGGTGCATTGCCAGGATCCTGCTTTCAGTGGCGGAATCGTGGGCCTCCCTGGCAAAGAGCGATTTGTCTTACCTGCCAGCTGGAGAGCTGCGTTGGGAGCCGATGGTTGGAAGACACTCATAGAGCGCAGAACACAAATCCATCATGAGTGGCTTCGCTATCAAGGGATGATCGGAGCCATTGCCTGGAATCTCATTGCTTTTCTCATTGCGGCCTTCCTGTCTGGTTTTCCGCAACAAGGTATGGTCAGCACATTGGATTTCATTTGCATCAGCACCTTGTGGCATTTCATAGGCCTTTTGATCCTTCCTTCGATGTCCCAAAGAGCGACGCATCACTTGGATCATGTCATGCGATCCCATCCGCAGATCAACCGCCTGTTGGATCCATGGATCGTGAAAGTCCATGCCCTGGTGGATGGTGAACATGCGAGAAAACCCTGGGTAGAGAAAATTTTTCACCCCACACCCTCGACCTTGAATCGGGCTCAGAAAGCCAGACGATATCGCTGGGCTCCATGGCACATCGCCAGAACCATGCTTTACCTTTCTTGGTTCAGTGGGGGATTGCTCTCGCGCTCCGTCCACTGCAACGTCGGGAGGCCAGATCTTTGGGTGATGACGCCCACAGATGGGTAAACGACTCAGAGTGACTGGACAGAGGCCTTGAAAACAGACACCTTGCTCGCATGGGAAGCATGGTGAGTCTCAATGGCCGGGATCAGGTAAAGGGCGTCCTCCTGGGGTGTTTGTTCTACGTCGGGGCTTTGGGCGTCCAGCGAGCAGAGAACCTGACCTCGAAAGTTGCTTTCATCCGTCAAAGTTGGGCGCAAGAAACCGATTATCCGCGCCCATACCATGTCTTCATGCCGGAAAAGGCTCAAAGTAAGCCCTTGAAATTGATCCTCTTCTTGCATGGGAATGGAGGCACTCCTTTGGGAGCGAAGAAACAATTCTTCAGGCAATTCCCCCATTTTGTACAGCATTACGCCTGTGTCTTTCCTGAAGGTTATGCCAAAAGCTGGAACATCGTATCAGAGGCTTCCAAGGCGGATGACTTGGCCTTTATCGAGTCCATCATTCAAAGACTTCTTCAGTATGACAACGTGGTAAAAACCCATGTCACTGTCATCGGCTCATCAAACGGGGCCGCCATGGTGAACCAATTGGCCATTGAAAGCCAAATGCCTCAAATAAAGAACCTGGTCACTCTCGTCAGTCCATTGAATGAATTCCAACATGATGGAGCTTTCTTTCGAAAAAAGGGACCAAACAATGGCTATACCGAAGCAGCACAACCTCTAAGAGGCCGTCGCCTGATGAACGTTTCTGGCGCAATGGACCGTCTTGTCCCCTACGATGGTGGCCCCTCAAGCCGCATTCCGGCCAAGGGTGGGCGACTGGCATTTCTACCTGCTGAGACCTCGACTTTTTTGTGGGCTCAATGCATGGGGTTTGAAGGAAATTCTCCGCAGGAATCGATGGATGCCAATGCATCTATGGAACTTTTTCGTTATCTGAATGGAGACATCATCCATATCAAGATCCCTGACAAAGGCCACAATGCGGGATCGTTTCTAACCGAAAAGACGCTACGAGACTTTCTCGGTGGCAGTAATGAATGATCCGATGAATCACTTGCTGATGGACTCGTGGGGCTTAGGCCAGACAGGACCCTCCAAGGACGACTCATAAGGTCGGCCAGGCTCCAGTGCATTCCATACCAGTCGGCTGAGTTGACGAAGCAATTGAAACCCCTCGTTGTCATCGCCCCAGGACTGATCGGTTTGATTTCGAGTGATGACACATAAGACGTAGGGTCCACTCGGGGCTGAAACCAGAAGCACTTCTGATCGAGACGCATTGATCGCTCCCTGTTTGCTGATGACGTGAACATCACTGGGGATGGCACTTAGGGCCTCATCATCCCAGTAGGCCTTTCCCAGCATGCGGTCAAGATATTCGTCGGCATGGGGACTGATCGCACGTCGCTGTCGCAGGGCGATGAACATTTCCGCCATTTCTCGGGGGGTGGTCTGGCCCCAGCCATATTGATCATAAAACGGAGATCGTCCATCAACGCGAGCATTGACCCTCGTGTGAAGCCATTGGTTGGAGGCAAGCCACCGATTAATGGCAGCCCCTCCACCTGCCAAATCTTGGGCCAGGCGAGCAGCGGTGTTATCGGAAACGCTTTGGGTGAGAAAAATCAGCTTATCCAAACTGATTTCACTACCATCCTTGAATTTGGCCATGAGGTCCTCGCCTACGGTGGATCGCTGTGAAGTGCGGTAAAGGATCGGACGATTCCAATCCAACTGGCCCACTTCCACTTTGTCCAACAATGCCATGACAATGGGAACTTTGATCAACGATGCGGTTGGATAGAGTTCATCAGCACCTATGGCCACTTCACAACCACCATCAAGCTTTCTCACATAGACACCGACCTCCCCCTGAAAACTTTCAATGGCAATTCTTAGTGTTTGTTCCAAATCATGACTTTCGGACGACGAAATAGAACGGCATCCAGCACAGAAAAAAATCGCGGCCATCAGAACCAAGAAAACAAAAAGTCGATGAAGGAGTCCTTCTTTGATGTCCCAGTAAATACTACGCACCATGACCTAGAGTGTGGGGAAGGCCCAGGTGAAAAACACGCATCTTTTATTTACGGACCGGGGCAAAAACAGCTTGGCAATCAAGCTACAACATTTAATGTGCTGAGATCATCCGCCGTCCCTGCTCGTCATGAGAGCAAAACCATACCTCAACCGATACTCGGCGCCAGAAGAACCCCTTAATCTCTGATACAATGATCACGAATTCACTGACTCTCACGACTTCCTTTGGTTTATCCCTCTTGTTGCTGATGTCTTCTTTCAAAGCCTCAGCGCAGGGCATTTTCGAAAAAATACCCAATCTCTCAGAGGAAGCACTCAGCCAGCTCGTGGCTCATTACAGCACAGAGGCAGGTCTGGAAACGGAGGAGAATGTCGTCCTCAGCTGGACACCCATGGATGCAAAAGGAAGCCTCCTTCCCGAGATGAAACTACAATCCACGGCACGAGGCCAGGGCA
>NYYT01000080.1 GCA_002686885.1 Pedosphaera sp. | reverse complement strand
GTGGTTCGAGAGAGGAGAGGATCTTGGGCAATTCAAAATAGGAACCGTCTGAACCAGGGGTCCAGTCGGGCATGTGCATGCCATTGGGAACAAACATGTAGGCAACTCTGAGTGGATACTCTTCCTGGCTTCCCAGAGCAGCCAGACCGCGCAATGGCAGGGCAGAGGGTAAGGAAGGCAGCGCAATGGCAGCACCGAGCCCACGTAGAAAGGTTCTTCGGCTCCAATCGGTTTGAGGTTTCATAGATTTTCTCCTTCGAGTTGTCTTTGTTGAAAGGATTCGCTCAGGACAATGGATTCCACCAATGTCTGAAAGGCCAGGCTATGGTCCCTCAGATCCTGGTGAATGGTGTCGATTGTGCATTTATCATAATATTCAAGTCCACGCCCCAATGCAAACGTTAACATTTTCTCAATGACACACAATACGAAGGTATCTCTGGTCTTGAGCTGGCGCACCAATTCCCTGGCTCCATCGAAACGCGTTCCATCCGGCAGCTCACCTGAGGCATCAATGGGAAAACCACCATCCACTTCTCGCCACTGCCCTACCGCGTTGAAGTGTTCAAAGGCGAAACCGATGGGATCCATCTTTTCATGACAGGTGGCACACTCCGGTTTAAGACGATGTTGCTCCATACGCTCTCGGAGGGACCCCCTCAAGGCGCCCTCCTGATCGCTTTCCAATTCCGGAACATCCGGTGGCGGTGGAGGAGGGGGCGTTCCCAGGATCTGTTCCAAAATCCACTTACCACGCAGCACGGGAGAAGTGCGAGTGGGATTCGAAGTGAGGGTCAGCACGCTGGCCTGGGTCAGAATGCCTCCTCGAGGAACGGTGGCATCGAGGCGGACCCGCTCGAAGGCATCCCCTTGAGGCCCGGCGACACCGTAGTGCCGGGCCAGAGGCCCATTGAGAAACGTAAAATCTGCCTCAAGAAAATCCGTCAGAGGTCGGTTCTCGCGCATGATTGTTGTGAAGAACAGTTCGGTTTCCTTTTTCATGGCATCCCGTAATTTCGGGTTGAAATCGGGAAAGAGGGAAGGGTCGGGCGTGACCGATTCCAAGTTTCTGAACTGTAGCCACTGCCCGGCAAAATTGCGGGTCAATGCCTCTGACTTGGGGTCATCCAACATGCGTTTGACCTCGGAACGCAACACTTCCGGACGGGTGAGTTCCCCTGCCTCAGCCAGAGAGAAAAGCCGCTCATCCGGCATGCTGCTCCAAAGAAAATAGGAAAGCCTTGATGCGAGCTCATAGGCATCCAAGGGTCGGCTCCCTTCACCTTCCTGAAGCACAGGATCCAATTCCCACCGATAGAGGAACCATGGGGAGGTCAACGCCGCCTGAACCGCAACCTGTATGGCCTCTCCATACGGTGCCCCCTCCTCCAGAACCTGATCAACAATATGCAAGAGACGTTCCAAGGCATCATCAGTGACCGGACGCCGCCACGCCTTGGTCACAAAGTCCTGCAAAACATTTCTTGCATGCTCCCGCTCGTTTCCCGGAGCGGGTTGATCTGGAATCACCCTTGTATGAGAGATTGGCAGCGGAGGTCTTGGTTCATTGAGNGGCCCTTTGAAAACGATGTCATCGACAAAAAGATTGCGATCTCCATTGAGNTCNGCCACCGGGTGATCCTGAACGTTGTAATTATTAAGATAGGCCAACGAAAGCATCTGCTCCCCGGCNGATAGTTCAANNTTNAAGGTATAGACTTNGGGAGCATCCTGATGGGCCTTCACATCCACCACTTTCTGGAACCAATCGCCCAGGCGGACTTCCAACTTGGCAGGGTCTGGACCTGCTTGCTGCCCGTAGGCGCGTACCTGGATTTCGTAGGCCCCGGAACGCTCGAAGGAAATTAACTGCCGGGCTACTCCCTCTCGATAAAATCCCATGACCTGCCCTTCTGCACGGATGATATCCTCGGATTCGGTTTGAAAGGTTTCCGCCTGAAAGCGAGACGAAGGAGGCCAGGCTGGCAACTCACTTAGGATGGCGTTGGTCACGACTGATTCAGCAGCGTTAAGGTATTTTTCCAGAAGGATGGGAGAGAGTGAAAGGACGTCTCCAATATTGTCAAAACCATAACCCACTTCATCCAGCGGGAAGTCTTCGGAAGGTTTAAAATCGACCCCCAACAAGTCGCGTATCGTGTTATCATATTCCGTGCGGTTGAGGCGGCGGACGGTCACCCTGCCCGGATTGGCCATTTGACTGCAGTCCAAGCGATCCATTTCCTTTTCCAGCAACTCCAGAAAAGCCATTCGCTCTTCGGAAGCAGGCTGGGAGCTTTTCGATGGCGGCATTTCTTTCTCTTCCACCAGATCCCTGACTCTCTCCCACAAATCACGATCTTTGAACACATCGGTGTTCCGGGGCAGGATCTCGAAGTTGACCTCCGCTTTGGCTTTCTCAACCCCATGGCAGCCGAAGCAATAAGATTCCAGGAAGGGTCGCAAGCCGGAAGCAAAGGCATGCGGTTGTGGCTCTTGTTCGGAAACATCCGCGAGACCTCTCAGACAGGTCATCCAAAGATAGATCGATACGAACCATCGACCGAGGCCAGCAGAAGGAACTCGCTGGCCCGACTGGGCCAGCAGCTTCACTTGGACGGTCGGGCAGGTGCTTTGCACACTGCAAACATAACGGATGCATGGGTCTTGGCAAGTCGTCACCCCTCACATGAGGCGGTTTCAAGAAGATCGCCCTTCAAAGATATCTTTCGCATGGACAACGGTGATTTTGGCCTGTTTGCTGCTGCATGTCATGATTATGAGAAGGTTGCTCATCATTCTATCCCTTGTGTCGACAAGTTGGACTCAAAGTCTTTCTGGGCCACTGAGACCCCTTGGCCTGCCAGAGCTGACCACGGCATCCGAGGCAGTCATCCATGGAAAAGTGTGCTCCAAGAAAGTGGCGCGCGATTCAGAGGGCCGGATCTACACGACCATTGGGATTGAAATTCTCGAAGTCTGGAAGGGAGATGTCAAAGAGCCCATTTTGGAAGTGGTTCAGGGCGGCGGAATCCTGGGAGGACAGAAGGCAGAATCTCCATTCCAGGCACATTTCAGCCTGGGAGAGGAAACGGTGATTTTCTGTCGATTCAATCAAGACGGCAAGGCGGTCACCATTGGCCTCACTCAAGGGAAATTCGATGTTTATTCATCCCACNGTATGGCTACCAAGCATGCACGGAATCTTTTTCATGGTGGCCCGCCGCCTCAGAGCCCCTCTTTCCGATCACGAATACGCATGCCCAACCAAGTGCCTCTCTCTCTGGCTAAGCTCAAAGCATCCGTTCAAGGAGGTGACCAATGAAATTTCCCCACCCTTGCACAGGCATGGCTTCACTTTGGCTTTTGCCCATGTTCATGACCCTCTCTTCCATGCATGGATTCGTCGCCAACTACAATCAATCGGGGCAACAACTTCAATGGTTCAAGCCCGAAACCAGTCGCTTTGTCAGCGCCAATGTCATTCACCTGGAAACACGGACCATTCGATACTATTTGGATGAAGCGGCCTATTCGGAAACCAACNGCGAACAAGAGCTGGACGCCATTCGAGTGGCCTTTGATCAATGGGAAAGCGTTGCCAACACGGATCTTCACTTTGAGGAGGCCGGTTTCATTGAAGGCGAGCCTGTCATCAACCTGTTTGACAACACAAACATGATTTACTGGGAAAAGGAGTCCTTCCTGGTCAATGGAGGGCTTGACGATATCCGGGGTTTTCTGGGTTTGACTTTCAGGGCCTATTTCGAGGACGCCAACATGGTGGAGGCGGATATCGTCTTCAATGGTATGGAGAGAGGATGGACTACGGATTTTGCCAATCCACCTTTTGGAGCAGCCTTCACAGAATCCATCGCCATGCATGAAATTGGCCATCTCATTGGAATGGAACATTCTTCCATCGGTTCGACCACCATGATGTGGAGAGATCGGTATGGTCCCAACAATCAGCTGGATCTCAGCGTGGACGATATGGCCTTTGTCCAGGCCTACTACCCGGCAAAAGGTCAGAGCAGTCAGCTGGGGAGTTTGAGGGGCAAGGTTCAACTCAACGGGGTCGGTTTGCCTGGAGCCGTGATCCTGCTGGAGGACACNGATGGAAACCTCCTCCAGGGTACGGTCAGCGAGCCGGCCAACGATGCCTGGGAAGACGGATTTTATCAAATGAAGGCCATCCCTCCGGGTGCTTATCTCTTACGCGTCTGCCCTCTGGATCCGCCCACAGCACCCAATCCCTGGCTCATCAAGGGTGCCAACATTGATTTTATCAAGCATGGGGTAGGAGAGACGGCTTTCCTTCCTTCCGAGCCGATCGAAGTGAACATCGCGAAGGGCCTGAGCATTGAACAAGATCTGTCCGTTTCTCCGGGCACCCCTACCTTGCGCATTGCAAGCATTCAGCCAACGGCTAGTGATATCCGATTGCTGACCAACGAACAAAGTGCCGCGCAAGTCCGACAAGGAGATCAAAACATCTGGATTGGGTTTTACGGCGAGAACCTGGGGGCCACCGAAGAACCCGTTCACGTCGGTATCCGTGGCAGCGGCATTCGCACTGGCATCACACAATTTCGGGAAAAGCAATTTGGCACCCTCGATGCCTGGATCCTGCAAGTGAGTGTTGCAGACGATGCACCCCTCGGNCTTCGTTCCTTTTACATACGCAGGGGTGATGAAATCGCCTATGCCAATGGATTCATCGATGTACGACCAAGCGTCCCTGACTTTAATCAGGATGGCCTGAATGATGATTTCCAGAGAACCTTCTACACCCGATGGACANGCCCTTCAGCCAAACCATNGGCNGANTCNGACGGAGANCAATATTCNAACGCNGAAGAGTATGAGGCCGGCTCCAACCCAACCCTTGCAACTTCAAACCCTGTCACCGTTCTACCCCCTTTCTCCCTTCTGGATGTTTCGCTGGATGAACAAGGGGCATGGATTCGTTTTGAAAGCAAACCAGGCATGCGCTATCAACTCCATGGTCGAAAGGATGTGGATGGCGATGCATGGTCCGCCAGAGGTGAGGCGATCACGGCAACAGAGGGGATCACACTCCTACACGACCCCTCAAATATTGATTTGCAGTCCTTCTACCGAGTCGAGGTGCTCCCACGCTGAGACGCACCGGTCAGCGGCAGAGGTGGAGGTCGGCGCAAGGTGGGAAGAGGAGGAGAAGGNGGCGAAGCCTGCCTGCTGTGNGCAGGAAGAGGNGGNACNTTNACCGCGACCTTGCGGATCGTCGCAAGAGACTCAAGCGGCAAGCTTTTCCATTNCTGAGCCGTCTGCTGAAAACGCTGTCGTTCTTCCTCGCTCATCCGAGCGTAGGCCTCTAGAGCCGCAAGACATTGATCTCTCTGAGATGGGGAAAGACGCTCCATTTGAGTCACCCTTTCCTGAATCCCCATCCTCTGAGGCAACGGTATTTTCGACAACACTCGCCGTTTAACGGGCGTCTTGAGATCAAAAAAAGCTTGGTAGGAGAGAAAGATCGACTGCCTCCTTTCGGGTGTCAGCTCGTTCCACTCTGAATGATCATTCTTAGAAGCCACATCCATGGGCTGAAGACCCTTGGATGGATTTGCCCGGTCCTCCGCATCGGAGGTGGATGCAAAGCGGGCAAAATATCGCAAGGCAGGCAGATGCGTCAGGATTCCCTGCTGAATGTCTTCAGGAAGAGCTTCCCAGACTTGGAGACGATTTTCAATCAACGGACGATCCTCCTCGGGGATTTGTGCCAGCACTCGGCTACGAGCGGGACCTTCGGTTCTCATGATCAGCATCAGATACCAATGCCACTGAGCTTCCTGAAGTCGACGTTGACGCTCTTCGGGCTCTAGTTTTTCGTATTCCTGGAGCTTTTTTTGCCAGAACAGTCGTGATGACTCGCCCTCGGGGGGCAGCAAGGCATTGCGGTGTTGAAGATCCGCCTCAAGCAAGCGTTTGAGATGAGAAACAGGGGAATCCGATACCGATGGAATCGGGGGTTTTCTGGAGGGTGGCAGAGGAGCTGTTCGAAGAGGAAGCGTGGACACCGCAGGCTGGGCAAACAATGCAGTCGACCATAAAAACACTGCCAAAAGGGCCCCATAACAATGAAAAATGCTTCCAGGCAGCGTCATGACATCAGAACGTTTCATCCATGGCCAGAATCAGCTCCCAGTCGACGTCTACAGAGGCCTGAGCCAGACCCTGAATGGCGTCAAAGTCCTGCAGCGCCTCCACATCCGGGAGTTTCTGAACATCTCCCATCTGGATGAGCTCGGTCGCAAGCCGCTCCGAAGCCCCCCCCCAACGCCAGGCTGTCACGCAGATGGTTACCAGAGCTGCGATCCCTGCAACCCTGACCAAAGCCTTNCCCTGAGGCGCAAACCAGACCTTCAAAAGTCCGCTGCCATGGCGATCAGCTACCTCAGCGGAGGNTGCCGCTTGATAATCCGCATCCAACTGACACATGACTCGAGAGGTAAATTTTGGGCTTGGAGACACTTCATCTAAGGATCTCAGCCCACGAAGGATGGCGGCATCCCACTCCCATTCCGAAGCGAGNTCGGGATGANTGGNCAAGTAGGCTTCGAAGGANTCCCTTTCTTCATCACTGAGGGCTCCCTGCCAATGCAGATCGACCCAATCCTGGTAACGACGTTTTTTCATGACGACATCTATATGAACCCGCTTTCGGTTAAAAGTTGCACCCTCCAGACTTATTTACTCTACCTCACACATCCTTGACGCTCATGGTGACTCCCATTGACCGGTCTCTTGGTAGTGCCTCATGCGTTTCTTAATCGTTTCCCTGGCTCTGAATATCAGGGATTTGATGGCAGAAAGAGAACAACCGAGGATTTTGGCCATTTCCTCATANGAAATTTCGCCTTCCCTGCACAGTAGGATGGCAGCCCGCTGGTTTTCCGGNAGTTCGGCAATGGCTCGCTCCATGCAATCCATGAATTCATGGTGTTCAAGCATTTGGCTGGCGGGACGAGCTCGAACATCCGGAGGTTCCAGTCGCACGGGCTCCCCATCGGGATCGAGGGCGCCATCAAAGGACTCCATGCGCGGTTTTCGGGATCGTCTGCGAATCTCATTGAGGGAGAGGTTGCGGGCGATAGTAAAGATCCAGGTGGAAAACTGGGCGGTAGGGCGATAACGCTCGGACGCCTTGTAAGCCTGCACGAAGACTTTCTGGGTNANNTCCTCCGCCTCGTCAGGGTCCCTGAGCATTCGGTAGATCAGATTGAAGATCGGCCGCTTGTATCGATCGACAAGTGTCTCAAAAGCCTCGAGGTCTCCCTGTTGAACCTTGAGCATCTGCTCGGCATCGGCATCGGGTTTATCNGTTCCAGCCATGGATTCTACAATCGAGTGACACCCTATNAAAACGGATACCTGACCCAGCCGACGGAAGGGNCAGGGCTNATGCCATGAATGGGCANGAATTCAAANNGACTTGAAGTCTTCAGAAGGGTCATTTATCGNAAGTCCCTCCACAGCCAGCGCAGGGTTTGAGGAAAGATCCTGCCGGCATGNCGNGCATTGTGCTCTCCNACGCCCCAAACCATNCGGTAATCATANTNCATGTAGCGCAGGGCGGCCTCCATTTGCTTGTTGGCAAGCGGCCAGTTGCCATGAATGTTATCCAAATCATTCATACCCTCCTGAAGAAAAACACGAAGCGGTTTGCGCTCGGTCTTGCGAATGAGAGATGGGTAATGATACCCGCCACGAATATTCACAAAGCTGCCAATATGGCTGACCACTTTCCGAAAAAGATCCGGGCGTTCCCACGCCACCGTGAAGGCACAAATGCCACCGGAACTGTTACCACAAATGGCCCGCATCTCTGGATCGCCGCTCAGAGCATAATNCTGGCCGACTTCTGAGAGGATTTCCGTTTCCAGAAACCGCGCGTAGTCNCCATTGGGAGAATCGTACTCGATGCTTCGGTGATTCAGACGTCGTTGACCAGGCTCCGGAATGCCTCGATTGCCAGGGTTGATGAAAACACCGATGGTGACCGGCATTTCCCCCGCATCAATGAGGTTGTCAAAGACCGCAGGCACATGAAAGGCCCCCTTGGGGTTGAGGAATCCCTGGCCATCCTGNAATACCATGACCGCAGCCGGTCGATCCGGATCATACTGAGCCGGTCGATACACCCAGTATTTGCGCCATGTCCCCGGGAAGATCTCACTCTGATCCCAGACATATTCGGTGACCTCTCCACGTGGAATCCTCTCCTGATANGTGGCTTCTTTGGGTAAATCGGCAGCATGGCAGGCCGTCCATGCCAAACCCCAAACAGACAGGATGCAGAGCCAACCGACGAGGCTTCTCACAAACGTTGGACTCAGGAACAACCGCATGTCCCTATTGTTGGCAGGGCAACCAGAATGTCAATCCCGACTACCCATGGCCTAAGTTCAAGCTTCACTTATTCACTGTGCTCGTCATCAAGAAATGATCAAAGGAGGAAAACTCTTGGGCGACCCTNAGCTGNGCACGTTAGCAACCTATGAGTTTGGATGAAAAATGGATAGAACCAGCCTTGCTTTTTTCCTTTCCACGCCATCTCATAAAATCTCAGCTCCAAAATCTAATGCTTTGGTGTTTTGAAAAACAAAGACCTCAACGCCTTACGACGTTGAGGTCCTATGAAGCAAAATNTGAGAAGANTTTATCGACCTTTGTCCGTAAGCGCTCCCAAGAAAGCAACGATCGCTTCAGTCTGTTCGGTCGAGAGCTGGAGCCCGAGCTGCATGTAGGCCATTTTGCGTACGGCAAAATTCAGGGTGCTCACACCGCCATCATGAAAGTAAGGTCCGGTGATAGCCACGTTGCGCAAAGTCGGCACCTTAAACTTATATCTGTCATCTTCTTCTTTGGTGACGGCTTCGAGCCCGAGATCGCTGAAATTTTCGTATGGATTGACCAGACCGACTTTCTGATACATGCCCCCCCCCAACAGAGGACCGGTGTGACAGGTGGTGCAACCAATACCCGTAAAAGTTTCCAGACCCTTGAGTTCCAGATCGCTCAAAGCTTCATCATCACCACGCTGAAAATCATCGAACCGATCCTTGGTGATGAGCGTGCGCTCAAAGGCGGCGATGGCCTCCGCCATGTTATCGTAAGTCAAAGCGGTCTCAGCCTCCGGGAAGGCCTTCNCAAACAAGGCTCGGTACGTATCGTCCATACGAAGACGATCCAATACGGCTTCTTCGCTGGGCATGGCCATTTCTCCTGGGTTCAAAACCGGGCCTTTCGCCTGGGCTTGCAAATCGGCCGCACGCCCATCCCAGAATTGGGCCAACTGAAAACCAGCATTCAACACCGTGGGGGCATTGCGATCGCCCACGCCGCCAAAGGCACCCGTGGAGCCGGGGGCGTTGTCCACCCCTCCCAANCCCTGATCCACCCGATGACAAGAATTGCAGGACNGGGTGTTGTTCTTGGAAAGCAGTGTGTCAAANTANAGCTTTTCTCCCANGTGNCGCCGNTGNTCNTTGTCGTTTTCCGAGCCAGGCATGGCATCGGGGAGCACTCCGAAATAAGTCGTGGCCAATTCTCGAAGTTCGGCTTTCTTGGCCTTGTCGTAGGAAACCGCCTCTTCTGAGATCATCGACATCGGGCCGGAAAGAAGCCCAATCGCTGTCAAAGAGAGCCATAAAGTCGGAGGAGAAATTTTGTTCATGACGGATGAATATAATTTTTTTTCACACAGACTCAAGGGTGAGAAACAAAAAAAATCCCGCAGGAAAATCCTGCGGGATGTGTGAAAATTAATCAGAATTGCTTAGAAGCTGTAGACAGCATTCAAGGTGAAGGTGAGGATTTCATCGTCATCACCATAAATGTCACCAGCATCGCCCACTTCACTGTCGTAGCGAACTTCTGCGCGAGTCAGGACATTTTCCCAGAGGTCGTACTGCACAGTTGCAGTCAGAGCGAGCAGCTCATTGTCTACGCCTCCAAGGGCAGCGGCCTGGCCAGCGAAGTAACCACCTGCGTCACCATCAAGGTATTCAATTCGTCCATGAAGAGACATTTTGTCAGTAGCTTGATAGGAAGCATATCCTGCGTAAACGTCAGCATCGACACCCTCTTCACCAAAGACATTTTCGACGTGGTCCCATGCTGCACCGAGGGAGAGTCCTTCGATGGGCGTTGGAATGGTAGAACCGACGTAGAGATTTTCCTGACCGTCAGAGTCAGGAGAAAATGTCATAGCACCAATGTAAAGGGTGGCACCAGCGAGAGGACCAAAGCTGTCTGGAGCTTCGATGGAGACAGATCCCATGTAGGAAACATCACTGGTATCTGCGGAGCGGTCAGTAACGATGTTGCTACCTGTATTGGCAACGCCGAACTGGACGCCTACGAGATCATTGACTTGGTAACCCGCCAAAACACCGGTGTGGTTGAATGGCTGGAGATTGTAAGCCATGTTGCGGCTGTAGTTGGGGTTGTCTCTGTTGGAAAATCCTTCGTAACCGATGATGGCATCGAAGACACCGAGTTTCAGATCCAAGCCATTACCGACTGGCACTCTTGTGTTTACGTAAGCCTGACGAACTGCGACATCATCCGCTTCGCCGGCGCTGCCTACACTGTAAGCAGAGGCGTCGGGCCCAAACAACAAATCGACACCGTAACCTGCAGCCCAATCACTCTCGTCCATGGGGCTTGCCAAGGAAAGTTGAATAACATCTAGGTTGATGCCGTTCATCTTGCTGGCGTCCTGGTAAGGCACTCGGCCAGCAATACTGGTGCCGGTGCTTTGCTCAGACAACGAGAGGGATGTATCCACAAACCCGCTGAGAGTGGTTTTTGACAAAGCAGAGATGTAACCTTCTTCTGCTTGAGCGTTATGTCCGATGCTGACCAACCCTGCGGCGGCCAGAGCGACTGTCCATTTGTTAAATTTCATATCAGTTCCTCAATGATTAAACGAAATACCAAATCCACCAGTGGCTTGGTATCCACATTTCCAATAATTTCCTCCAAGTTTCCCTTTTTGACAACTTTTTTTTTATGGGCCCAGGCTTCCATGCCCAAAAGCTATCGAATCAACCGGTCAATATTTGATAAAAGCGGCCTTTTTTGAGGCTTTTAGAGCCCCTATTAACAGGGGCAGAGGCTTGGGGAGCTGCAACAAAAGCCTCAACTAGATTAAGACCATGTGTGAGAAAGATCCAATCACCTCATTACGTTTTGACTCCTTGAGACATTTCAAGGGGTCACAATGGGTAGAATAATGGATTCCTGCCCGAGTGTGACCCATTGCAATCTGAGCACCTTGTAGTGCCAAAACAACCTCTAGTAAGCCCAAAGACTGGCATGAAACTGGCTTGCAGACGTCTGACACACAATTGTAACTTTCGACGCCCTCAGACGGCTTGCGACGCCCAATGGGCTGCGATTCCTATTTTTATGAAACACATCCATCTGCATTTCATTAAAACGGCCCATCCGCTTCTCTGGAGCCTGCTCTACCTGACGCCCTTGGCCTTGCTCCACGCCGAACAAGTGGTGTTCACCGAGGTCATGTATCATCCCAAGGGCCAAAAGCCGGAATATGTAGAATGCTACAACCAGACGGCCACTCCACTGGATATGGCCGAATGGAACCTCACAGGCGGCATCGAGTTTACTTTCCCCTCCTTTGAGGACGCCAACCCCGCAGAAGGGTTTCTTGGCCCCTGGGAACGGTTCGTCATCGGAGGCGCCTCTCCATCCGAATTACGGGAGGCCTACGGAATTCCCGAAAGTGTCCGTGTGTTCGGCCCGTGGAGTGGGCGCCTCTCCGACGCAGGTGACAGCATCGTGCTCGAGGACAAAAATGGCGTCGCGCTGGTGCGGCTGGATTATGAGGATGACGGAGATTGGCCCGCAGAAGCAGACGGCTTGGGCCCTTCTTTGGTACTGAAGAGCGGCGATGGGTGGGTGAATCGGCCAGAATCCTGGACCTTCAGTCAGAAAAACGAAGGCACCCCTGGATTTGAGCCCATTGCGGGAGCTGAAACCCCAGTGGATTCTCCTGAAGTGGACCTGAGTCAAGGCATCCTTCTGGTGGATTTCGGAGACACATGGAAATTTCATGATGCCAATCAGGATTTGGGAACCACCTGGAAAAACCTGACTTATGCCGATGCCACCTGGAAGTCCGGCAAGGGGCTCCTGGGTTTTGAATCTTCAGCCCTTCCCGAACCGGGCATTCAGACACCTCTGAATGATGAAGATCAGCTTACTTATTATTTTAGAAAAAGTTTTGAATTCAATGGAGATCCGGCTCAGGCATCCCTCAGCTTGGATGCGATTCTGGATGACGGTGCCGTCTTTTACCTAAATGGGACCGAAATCGCCCGCGTCGGTATGGGAGCGGGGGCCATCGGCTTCAACACCACTTCCAGTCGAACGGTCACCAATGCGGCGCTTGAGGAAAATGTCGCGACCCCCAGTGGCTCCCTTCTTCGGAAGGGCGTCAACATTCTGGCAGCCGAGGGTCATCAGACGGGTAGAAGTTCTTCAGACATCGTCTTTGGGGCTCGACTTCGCCTGAAGATGCAGACCGCCTCCTCAGTCGTCATCAACGAAGTGCTCCCCATAAGCGGGGAGGCTGGATTTGTAGAATTCTACAATCCCTTGAATGAGGCCATCGAACTTCGCAACCATTACCTGAGTGACACCTCAGGACAACTCGACAAATATCTGATCAAGGAGGGTCTGATGGTTCCAGCCAAAGAGAAGGCGGTGCTCCAGTTTCAGACGATCGGACTGGAGCCCCGTGCCGACTTGAGCCTCACTTTGACCGCACCCGATGGCAGGACGCCCCTCACTGCCATTCAGGCTACCTTACCTCAGGATGGCCGATCCACCGGCAGGAAACCGGATGGAGGCAGCCAATGGTATGCCTTCACCGATCCGACACCCGGCACCCCCAATGGGAGCGATGGCACGGAAGCCAACCTGCATCTCAACGAAGTTCATTACAGCGAGGAGGGTCGAATCGACTGGCTAGAGTGGATCAATCTGGGGGATGACGTGCAGGACCTGTCTCAATGGCGTTTGATCGTTGATGATCGCTTTGAGGAGGCCACTCCTCTGGAGGGTCTTGTGTCCCCGGGGCAGCGTGTGCAGACCACGATCGATCTCAAGGTCGGCAATGGAAACCACACGCTTTCACTGGCGACAGCAGGGGAAGTGATTCGAAGATCCTACCCAATGGACTCCCTCGGAAATGGCTGGTCCTGGCAAGCATACCCCGAGGGCAGTCAGGAGTTTTATGCCGTGGAGACACCCAGCCCGGGAGCTCTCAATCAACCCTTGCTTCGGGACAGCATCGTCATTCATGAAATCATGTTTGACCCCCCCTCCAATCTGGTCAGCGGTGAATTCATCGAACTCTACAATCGAGGAGACAGCGTGGTGGATCTAACCGGGTGGCGCCTGACCCGAGGGGTTGACTTTGTGATACCAGCAACAACCCAACTGGCTCCGGGTGGCTATCTGGTGATTGCGGCGGATGCCCAAGGCTTGATGGCCGCGCACGACATCAGCGGAGTCCTGGGCAACTACAATGGTCAGCTGAGTAACAACGGGGAACTCATTCGCCTGGAGGATGCATGGGGCAACCTGGTGGACGAGGTCGATTACAAGGTTGGAGGAGAATGGCCAGAATCGCCCAATGGTGGAGGAAGCAGCCTCGAACTGACCCATCCCTTGGCGGACAATGGATTCGGAACCGCCTGGCAAGCCAGCGACGAAAGCGAAAAATCGAGCTGGCAATCCTTCACATTCAAAGATCGTTTCAGGCAGTCTAGAACCTTTGGCGGCACCACTGATTACAAGGAAATCTATTTTCATCTGGTCAATGATGGTCACGTGGTTCTGCGCAATATTGAATTTGTCAAGGCAGGCAGCAGCGCCAACCTCATTGAAAATCCTGAGCGCATGTCGGGTAATAACCGGAGTGCCAATGGATGGCTGGCACAGGGCAATCATTGGCAGACCGATGTCGATACCAATGGATGGCTGCACATCATTTCGGATGGACGTGGTGACAACCGCCCCAACCGAGTGGAAGTGGATGTCCCGGGCATGAACCGCAATGATGTGTGCGAGATCCGTTTCGAAGCCAAGTGGGTGACCGGAAGCCCCAGGCTCATCTTCTCCACCTGGGATCACAGCATCGCGCACAATTTCCTCATTCCCATCCCCAACAATCCAGGCACCCCAGGCAAAGCCAATGGAACCCGCCAGGATCGTCCACCCGCCCAGCTGGCATCTCTGAATCACCAACCGGCCGTCCCTACTTCATCAGACTGGGTCACCATCGGTGTCGATATGCAATCGGCAGAGGATCTCCAATACGTGAGGGTTTACCATCGGGCCGACAACAGCAACAACACCGGCAGCTGGCAATTCGAGACCATGTTTGACAATGGCTCCAGCGGTGGAGATGAGCAGGCAGACGACGGACGCTACACGGCCCGACTGGGGGCTCACCGCAACAACGGCCGCATCGTACAATTTTACGTCGAAGCACGCACCACTTCGGGGGAAACCGTGCAGTTGCCTCGCTGGGGAAGTGAAAAACCCGCGCTTTACGTGGTCGATGATCGCCAACACCGGGGGGACCTGCGAAAGATGCGGGTGGTGGTCTCAGCCTATGACCTGGGAGCTATTTCCAGCGGTGAAACCAGCAAGTACGATTATGATTTCCCCCGCCTGGCCAATCACTACTTCAACGCCACCTTCATTTCCAATGAAAAGGACATCTTCTACAATGCCGGTATTCGCCACTCGGGCAGCCCGTGGACACGGGGCAACAACCTCAACCGTGGAAAGCTCAAGCTACAAAAGGACAAACCCTTTCGAGGCAAGGTCAAGCATCGCTGGGACGACGATGCCTCCAACAGCGGGAGGCGTCACCACAACCGCATCACCCGTTACATGCTCTACTTGCTGGGGCATCCGGTGAATGAAAACGAGTTTGTCCACGTCATCATCAACAATCAATCACCCCAGCTCAGGGAAGATACCGAACCAGTAGGCAATGAATTTCTGGATCGAAACTTTGAAAATGGGGCCGATGGCGAACTCTACCGGATCGATGATGAGTGGTGGTTTCGAGACACGTGGGATCGGCAACATCGGGATGCCTCTTGGCAATTTAAAAACACCTACAATCCAGGCGCCTATCGGACTGAGTGGATGAAACGAACGCGGGAAACGGAGGATGATTTCAGCTCCCTGATTCAACTCTTTGAAACAGCTTCCAGAAGCTACACCCAGGAGGAGATGGAACAATTGACCGACCCGCACGCCATCATGAAGATGTTCGTGGTGCGAGGTTATATTGACGACTGGGATTCCATTTCCCTGCGCCGTGGTAAGAATGGCTATATGTATCGACGGGCTGAGGATGGCAAGTTTCAGTTTCTTCACTGGGACAGTGATCTGACTTTTGGAAATTCGGGTGCCGCTTTTTACCAAGGACTCCCACGCGTCAACACCTACATCAGCAAGCAATACAACAAGCGGCTCTTCTTTTACTACCTCACCGAACTGCTGGAAAAATACACGCACAACAGTGCGAGAATGAGTCAATGGCTCGATCTGGAACAACAAGCCAGTCGACATGTTTCCATCAATCGCAACAGCTACCTGAACTGGTTTCGCTCTCGTGAGCGCCCCGCACAAAACATCATGCGACGTGAGAGCGCGATCCCCTTGGAAATCACCACTCAAGAGGGCGTCAGCTTCACCACCACGGAGGATGTGATCGAACTCAGCGGCAATGCCTCACCGGGAGTTTTTGCCATTGAAGTAGAAGGTCATCCAGAGGTGACCTTTGAACGGGAAGGGCGTAATGGCTGGAAAGTTCGGGGCATTCAACTCAAGGAAGGTGACAATGAGCTGACACTTCATGGAGTGGACCAATGGGGGCAGATACGCGAAACGGTGCAAACTTCGGTTCAACGCGCGGGAAGCAGCAAACCAAGACTCGTCATGGAAGCAAGACCGGCATCCTGGAATGTCAGTGTCGAACAATCCCTCAGACTGGATGCGGGAAAAAGCTTCGACCCCGAGGGAGATGCCTTGCGTTTCACCTGGGAAGCTCCACAAGCGGGAGCCACCTTACAGGATCTCTCGACCTCGGAAAACAACGTCCAGTTTACCCTGCCAGGATGGTACGATCTCACCGTGTCCACGGTCGACAGTGCTGGCAATCAAGTCACTCAAACCCGCCAGGCATCGGTGTATGGGCGACATGGATTCAGCGGTTTCGGAGACCTTAACCTCGACCCATGGTGGACCCTTCAAGGAGGACGCATGGCAGACAATCAACCCGAAGGCATCACTTTTTCAACCGAGGAAGAGCCAGGCCACCTGGCCATCCAAATTGCTTCCAGCAGTGTCCATCCATGGCAGCGACGTAAGGCGGGTTTTGGCTATCTTTCCCGCAACCTACCGGCAGGCACGGACTGGTCCTTCCAGACCAAGCTTCGCCTCGATACGCACCAGGGCGACATGTGCTGGACAGGAGCCATGGTCGCGCTGCGGGAAAATGGGGCGGAGGTATGGTACGGCATGGGGCTGGAGGGCGCCGATCGAATGGTGATCCGGCGAATGACGGGTCCCGGAACCATTACAACACTCAAAAGCTTCGCCGTCGGACAAACCCCGGTTGAAATGAGGATCCGACGCTCCGGACCCACGCTTCATTTTGAATCCGGAGCCGACGGACAATGGTTCAGCTTCCATCAGGCTGAGGTGGGAACAAACGCTACCGGACTGGAGGGAGGCCTGTTCATGACCACGTCTGAACCTGTTCCATCCCGAGTTCTGGTCGATTATGCCATGTTGGTGGATCCCTCCCAGACCAGCGACCTGGTGCTCTCTCTGCGCCCAACTGAAATCATGTATCACCCTCTGGAACCTTCGGAAGTCGAATATGTCGAGTTGACCAATACCGGGGCCACCACAATCGATCTGGCCGGCGGCCAATTCATCGAGGGTATCAACTATGTCTTCGCACCCAACCGTTTTTGGATGCTAGGACCCGGTGAGCGCATCGTGGTTACCAATGACCGCGACGCATTCCTCGCTTTTTACGGTTCTCAAGGCATTCGACTGGCCAATGGATCTTATGATGGCAAATTGGACAATGCAGGCGAGCGTCTGACTTTTGTGGACAGCGAAGATAACGTCATTTTTTCGGTGGACTACAAGGATGGCGGGCGCTGGCCGGAGCGTGCCGACGGACAGGGCAGTTCACTGGAAGCGGTCAGCCTGCAAGGCGATCCATCGCAACCCGAGCATTGGATGGCCAGCCGCACCATCCATGGATCGCCCGGAAGCAGCGATGATGCGCGGCCTGCCACTGTGCTGATCAATGAAATCCTGAGTCATACCGACCCTCCTTTTGAAGATGCCATCGAGCTCTACAACCCGGGAACTCAACCCATCGATATTGGTGGCTGGTATTTGAGTGATGCCATGAACAACTTGAAGAAATATCGCATCCCCATGGGGACGCAAATTGCCCCGATGGGATTTCATGTAGCTTACGAGCACCAGTTTCTCGTTCAAAATACGCTCGCACCGTTTGCCTTGAGTTCCGCCTTTGGAGATCAGGTCTATCTGACCCAAGCCGATGCGAATGGCACTTTGGTGGCCTTTGCGGACACCGTGGAATTTCCCGCCTCGGAAAATGGTCGAACCATGGGCCGATACCCGGATGGATCCGAGCGGTGGACCCCTCTGGATCATCAGACACTGGGAACCAACCTTCGCAACACTGACCCTCAGGAGTTGATCAGTGTCTTCACCAATGGTAAGGGCGCTCCCAATGCAGCTCCCTATGTCGGATCGGTCGTTTTCAGCCGTATCATGTATCATCCGACACTCGGCCGCGACGAATACATTGAAATCAGAAATCGATCTTCCCAAGTCGTGCCACTCTATGACCCGCTGTATCCAGACAACACCTGGAAATTGGTGGGAGGAGTGGCATTCACTTTTCCAAATCGTCTTGTCATGCCCCCCCAATCGGTTCTGTTGATCGTTGAAACCGATCCAGAGGCATTCCGTGCCAAATATGAGGTTCCCTCGAGCCTGAAAATTCTGGGCCCTTACACGGGTAAACTCGAGAATACCGGGGAAACCATTCGTTTGGTAAGGCCGGATGAACCACTGAAGTTTCCTGATCCAGATGCCGGTTTTGTCGCTTACCTTCCGGAAGATGAAGTGACCTATGACAATGAGCTTCCGTGGCCAAGAGATGCCGATGGTTTCGGATACGGACTCCAACGCATGGCGCTGGCACAGGACGGCAGCTTACCGAGCAACTGGACACGGTTCAGTGATCTGATTCCATCCACGGAGGATCGTGACATGGATGGCATGCCCGATGACTGGGAAGAGTCCCTTGGCTTGAATCCGGACAACCCCGACGATGCCTGGGAGGACACCGATGGCGACGGTATGGTCAACCTGCATGAATATTTTTCGGCAACGGACCCTGGCGATGCCGCTGACCGTTTAAGCATTGAGAGCATCCAGAGCAGTGGGGGTGGACAAAGTGTGATCCTCACCTTTCCAACCCGGCCCGGATTGACTTACGCTGCGGAACATGCGACGTCGATGCAGGCACCCGATTGGGTGGAAGTCGACCGCATCACGGCTGCCAACCAAAACCCATCCTACCCATGGACCTTGCCTGCACAAGGACAGCCTCATGGGTATTACCGCATACGGCTCATTACCCAATAAGGAAACTCTCAAGGCGGAGCCCGGGCCAGATGCAGCAGTGGCCCTTTTCGAGAATCGGGTCATCGAGCGGGTCGCCGCCTTGGCAAGCTTGATCGCACCTTGAGAGACGTTAGGCTGAAACCATGTTCTCCAAGTGCGACAGGCTGGGTTTTTGGAAAAGCTGCGTGACCATCCTCATGGTGGGCACCGCCTGCCATCCGGACATCCTAGCACAGCCTGAGCCGCTATCCGATCCTTTACCCAACATCCTGCTCCTGTATGCCGACGACCTGGGCTATGGCGATGTGGCCTGCTACAACCCTTCCAGAGGGCTGATTCCCACCCCTCACATCGATCGCCTTGCGCGAGAAGGCATGCGATGGACCGATGCCCATGCTTCATCGGCAGTCTGCTCCCCTTCCCGCTACACTTTGCTGACGGGTCGCTACCACTGGAGAACCCGACTGCAGTCAGGCATTGTCGGGCTCTGGGGTAAACCCGTGATTGCCCCTCACCGCCGCACCCTGGCCAGTCTGGCCAAAAGCAAGAACTATCGCACACAGTGTATTGGGAAGTGGCACCTTGGTTGGGAGTGGCCCATCCCTGAAGAGCACCTGACCTTCATGAGGCATTCACACACAAAGGATGTCGCGCTGAAAGCTGGACACGTCCGGATCTGGGAAGAGATCTTTACCCAGCGTATTGGCTCAGGACCTACCGAGCGCGGGTTTGACCATTACTTCGGCACCGACGTGCCCAACTGGCCTCCCTATTGCTTCATAGAAAACGATCATACCCTTGGGATTCCCACTCAATGGCTTGAACCCCTAATGTTGGAACGCAACCAGGCCAGCAAACAAGGCCCTGCGATCAAAGGGTGGCAACTTGAACCAATCCTTCCCACATTGACGGCGAAATGCGAGGCGTTCCTGAAGGACACATCCAGCCATGAGGCACCCTTTTTCTTGTATGTCTCCCTGACGGCACCTCACACACCACTGGCAGTCAATGATGCGTGGAAGGGAAAAAGCCACCTGGGTCCTTATGCTGATTTGGTGATGGAAACCGATGCAGCCATCGGGAGAATTCTCCAGGCTCTCGATGATTCGGGAGAAGCAGCAAACACCTGGGTCATCTTTACCAGTGACAACGGCTGTGCCCCTTATGTGGATGTGGCTTCCATGGAATCCCATGGGCATCACCCAAGCGGGCCGCTCCGTGGATACAAATCAGATGCATGGGAGGGTGGTCATCGCGTCCCCTGCATCATGAGGTGGCCAGGAGTCATACCACCCTCCAGCATCTCCAGGTCATTGGTTCATCAGGCGGACCTCATGGCCACCACAGCCGAGGTATTGGGCATCCCCCTTCGTGCTGATGAAGGGGTGGACAGTTACAGCATGCTGGCCTTGATGAAAGGAGAGGGGCCCTCCGCCAGAAAGCATGCCGTCAGCTGCTCCATAAGGGGTATTCCTTCCATCCGGGATGGGAAATGGAAACTTATTCTGGATGCGGGTTCGGGAGGGTGGTCCAAGGGTGACTCGAACCACCCAGTCCAGCTTTATAACCTCGAGAATGACTTGGGCGAACAGCATAACCTGGCGCCACTTTTTCCCGATCGAGTGGATCACATGAGCGCCATGTGGGAGGAGGTGATCGATCGCGGTCGAAGCACACCCGGGGTTGAGCAGGCCAATGATGTTGAAGTCGATAGACACCTTCGGTAAAGCAAGGTTTCACCAGGGGCTCTGAGGGACCATTCCAGACCTACTTGCTTCCAGGTTCAACAAGGTACGCTTCCAGGATAACCCTGCAGAAAAGCCTCCTAACTTGCCACCTGAGGCCACTACCCGATGACAAGGGACCAGGACAGGCACAGGGTTGCGGCCACAGGCCGTTCCCACGGCTCTGGAGGCGTCCGGGTTGCCTATCCTGAGTGCCAGCTCACCATAGGTTTGCGTCGCTCCATAGGGGATTTGCATGAGAGCCCTCCAAACCGCCTGCTGGAACCCTGTTCCAGCACTGAGGTCAAGCTCAGGCATGGGCGGTCCATGGGACGCAGATGGAGGAGCCGGGTCCCAATAGGCCATCAGCCAACGTCGAAGCACCTGGTTTTGGGAATGGGGTAAGACATGCGAGCCATGCTGTGGCCGCCATGGAGGAAAGTGGAGTCGGCAAAGACCCTTCCGGGTAAACTCAGCACCCCAAACCTGGGTTCCTATCTCAATGGATTGCACCCTCAAAACCCCAGGCATGTCATGGCCGCATGAAAAAGAGGATGGCAGAGAGGAGCGCAAGAAAGGCAAAAAACATGAACAAGAACCGATTACGCGCCATGCGCCGCTCGCGACGGAGCAACGTCGACGATCGAGAGTAGGATAATCGACCCAGGGTGTCCTGATCATCCACCGTTGTATTCTCGGTGCTTCCGATCCCCTCCATCGGTTTTTTGAAGGTGGTCCAGTGATGTCGTATCCAGGCAGCAGGATCGAGCTTTCTCAAGCCCATGGCGTTGTAATGAGCCCCATCCAACTTGGGCTGAGGCATCGAGGATCCCTTGATCACCGAGGTTTTCCCTCTACTTGAAAAAGCCTTTGTCCCTCTGGGAAGCTTTACGATGGAACCATCCGAGAGGGTCGTTTTCCGGAGATGTGCCGAGGGATCCCGAGATCGCTCCAACTGTCGTATCTCCGCACGAAGGGCTCGAGCCTGGCTGTCGAGATCGCGGGAACGGGAAGCAAAGGGGTCATGGGTGACCGCTTTCCACTTCCGGAGAAAGGAATGCTTGAAAAAGGAAGTCATGAATCATTGCCCCATCCGAATCCACAGGGCAATCAGGACCATGGATGTCAAAAGGAGGGTCACTACCAAAGGCCAGGTCAGTGCGAGCCCCATACGGGTCATCTGCCAGGTCGAAAGACTGGTCCACGGATGGATCGATCCGCCGGCACCCTTCCGGGTCATGTCCTGAGGCTCCTTCAGGTCCTCCCCCTGCTTGGTTGAAAGAATGGGAAATCTGGAGATGGCAATGAGCCATTCCTTTCGGGCATTTTCAATCGTGGTCAGAGATCGGGTCAACTCTCTCTGCAAGTGTGCTTCTTCCCATTCGCTTTCCGAAAGCGCGCTGACTTTATCGAGATGATTCCGAAAATCTTCGATGGATTCGCCCATCGCAATGCCATTGCGTCTGGCATCCTCCTGGGCTTCTTCCAGGAGGGAGATGCCTCGGGTAAGGTGACCGATCATTTCGTCGCGACCACGCACATATTCACTGCGCCGACGACGCAATTCCTCCAGTGCAACGCGTTCGGACTCCAGTTTTTCCTGCTCCTGCTTCAAGGCAAGGAGGCGCTGTTGCGTGGAGCCGAATTTTGCATCCAACTGCTCCCTGGCAGAGCCAGCTGTCGCCATCGAACTTGCATCAGAGTCTACTGCAAGCCTTTCAGGCTCCGACCAGGCGGTGCCTTGGGCTTTTTCATATTCCCGATCGACAAAGTCGTGTTCGTCATGCGGAGCCATTCTCATAACTTAATGACAAGAGCGCCCCCTGTAAAGCAGACCACGGGGTTTTTATGCAAGCTGTCGACTTTTCAAGGCATCTTGAAAACCAACCATCAAATTTCCAGATAGCGCAACCTGCGAATCCCAATGCGGTAGGGAAGATAACCAATGAGAAGAGATAACAGGCAAAAGGCACCCCAGGCCAAAGCGGTTTTGAAAAAGGTGGCATGCTGTGCCCAGGGAGATCCTATGGCAAGGCAGAGAATACCGCCCACGATGTAGAGGAAGCTCATTACCAAACAAAAAGTTCCCCCAAACCCACTGACTATTTTGCTGGGATTGTCTTCCTTGAAATTGGGATAAATCACCCCCAAACCCATTGCCAGCCCGTTGAGCGAAAGACTCATGACGAGGATCACCAGGGTGAAATAAATCATTTGACTGACGGGCATGCGCAGCATGTAGCAGGAAAGCACAATGAGCGCCCCCGTCAGGATGAGTGAGACCAGAGTGGCCAGGGTGTATTTGATTTGAATCACTTTGTTCAACCCAATAGGTGCCATACCCACGATCCAGAGCCGCTTGCCTTCCAGAGAGAACTGAGGAAAGACAAATCGCGTCGTCAAGGTCGCCAGATTCAAGGAACAGGCTCCGAGGTTCAAATAGGCAATCAGGTGAATCCAGAATGAATTGTTCAAGCGCGCTGAAAAGTTTTTCAAATTGATGATGTAGGCTGCCAACAAACCAAAAAGCAGCAGGCTCTGGCCCCATTGACTGGTATCGCGCCAAAAGACCCTAACATCCTTGACCAAAACCGAACGTCTGTCCGAAGGAATCCAAAACAGAAGCTGCATGCAGCGATGAATCCAGCTCGGTTTCCCGAAAGCCTGGGCCAGTGGGTCGTCTGGAGTTTTTCTCCAGCGATGCCAGAACCTCCACCCCATACTTGAGCCGCGACTCTGGACAGCAGAGGAAGCCTCATAAAAGGGATGCCCTGGCAAGGTCATGGTCAATCCTCCCAAAAACAGACCGTAACTCAGCAAAACCAGAATAAAGAAAAAGGTTGAGGAGGTGGCTCCTTCACTCCAGGCAATCACACCCGAAGCGAGCCAGTAGCTGGGAAGAAAGGCGAATTGACTGAATTGCGTATTTTTGAGGAGCCGATCCAAAACAAGCATCACGCGCGTCTCGAGCATGTCATCGGTAATTTGCTCGGTCTTGAGCCAAAAGGCCAACGCCCCGAGTGTCAAAACCCCGATCGCCAGCAGGCTGTATTGAAATTGCCGACGATCCATGTAGCGCGCCAACCCAATCGCCGCCCACGCTCCAGCAAAACCCGGAAGAATCACAAACATCAGGATCATCAAAAGAGTCATCGGATAAAAACTCCAGGCAACACCCTCGACAAGACCATAGGCGGCCAGCATGGGAGCGATGAGGAAAAGAAACGCCCATGAGGCCACTACAGTGGATTCCAGGAACTTCCACTGAAAGATGGTGTTGGGATCCATGGGAAGACTGTGCAGAAAACTGGTTTCGCGATTGCGGAACAAATTCGAATAGGTAATGACCAGATTACTGATCAGCAGAAGGGCAAAGAGGAATGCGAAAAGAATGAAAAGCATTCTTTCCACAAGCAGATCTCCCAGCCCCGGAAAGGCCCCGATAAATTGCATCGCTCGGTGGAAAATGGCAAAGGACAGCCAACAATAACCGAAGAGGAAGACTAGAATGGTCCCCGAAAGAAGCTTGGATTGTCGCAGGACACCAGACAAGCGCCGCCCGTTTTGACGCAGATGAACCCCAGCGAGCAAACCAAAGGCGGATGTAGGAGATTTGTGCATCAGACCATGTGCTCCGGAAACCTCAAGGTTCTGCGTCGGTGGCAGCCTGCTCCGAGGTGAGTCTTAAAAAACTACTTTCCAGAGCTTCATCGTGACCGCTTTGTTCCCTGAGGTCCTTGAGGGTACCCACGGCTACCAGACGTCCCTGATGGATGATCCCGATTCGATCCGCCAATTCTTCGGCAACGGAAAGCTGGTGGGTGGAGAGAAATACCGTCATTCCCTTCTGCGATCTCTCCTTGAGGATGTCCTTGACGATCCGTGCGTGCTGTGGATCCAGACCTACCATCGGCTCATCGATCACAAACACCTCGGGATCATGGAGGAGGGCCGAAGCAATGGCAACGCGTTGTCGGGTGCCATGGGAAAGGCCTTCGATGGACTTGTTGAGAAACGGTTCGAGATGAAATCGCTCCGCTAGTTCGCTGCCTTGGGTGCGAACCCGATCCGGATCAATGTTGAATAATTGACCGGTGAATTGCATGAATTCAACCGGAGTCAGTTTGTCGTAAAGAAATGGAAAATCAGGCACGTAGGCAAGACGCTCACGAGCCGCCAAAGGCTGTTGCTGAATGTCGTAACCGGCTACCCGCGCAAAACCTTCAGTCGGCTTGATCAAACCTACCATCATTTTGATGGTGGTAGTTTTTCCGGCTGCGTTGGGCCCTAAAACCGCAAAGAACTCTCCCTTGGGAATGGTCAGGTTGATGCCATCCACTGCCCTGAGCTCTCCAAAGGTTTTGACCAATCCGTGCAGTTCGATCATTTGGAGGTATGCGGTATCACAGCATCCAAGCCATTGCAAGATTGGATGCTGCATCGATGTCCGCCCTCCGTTGCTTCATGGCTCAGGGACATGATGAATGGTATGATGAAGTTCTCCTCGCACAGGCATGCCGGATGCCGCTACCAGGTCGTAAATCAGCCCCATCTGCATGACTTCGGCATGCGGGCGGCAACGTAGGTTGACGGTGTGATGATCTTCTGAAAGATCCACCCGATCGATGATGACAGGATCACGACCCTGCTGTTGTGGTGAGGAAGGTTTGAATTCCGGGGAACCGTAAGCCTTGGTCCATCGATAATTCCAGGATTGCGCCTGGTAACGATCTGGATCGGCTGCAACCAATGGATCCAGAGGGGCGGAGAAGGTCAGCGCCATGCCGTCAGAAAGGATGGTCAGGGAAAGCAGGAAAACACTCTCATGCCCCGTATAGCGCACCCTTTGAAAACAGCCTGCCATGCGTGCGGTGGTCTGCCAGCCGCGCAATCCTGTCACATAAAGCTGCCCATCCGCCTCCCTGAACCGGCCCCGCATGGCCCCGGACTCAAACTCAACATCCGGAATCCGAACCACGCCTCCCTGATACCCTGCAGGCGTTTTTTCCATGAGAACTTGAAAGAGCTGACATTTGCCATAGGACAAGTGCAGCCAACGACCAGAAAGAGGTCCCCAACGCTCATCGGGTGCAGACCAAACCTGGGCCCCACTGGAATTATCCATGCCATGGGGAATCCAGCAAAGGGGTGGATCGAATGTCCTCGGAATCTCCACACGGTGATGCGATGGCACATAACCATAAAACCCACCTTGCTCGACCACCTGGATACCGCTTGAAGGGATCCAAGTGCCCTGCTGTTTGCCAAACATCATCATCCCGTTGGGTCCCATGCCCAATCCATTCGGGTTCCTCAATCCGGTTGCAAAAAGATCAAAGGATGCGCCATCTGGACTCACACGCACCACACTGCCTCCATGAGCGGTTCTTCCCTCCTCCGTGCATTTGAGGTAGTAGAAGTTTCCCTTTTCATCGGTTTGAAGATCCGTCGCAAATCGATGGTGCGAAGCTGATACTTCCAGTCCCTGATGGAAGCATTCATAGTAATCGGCCCATCCATCCCGATCGACATCATGCAGACGGCTTATTTCGTGAAGACTCAGGACGTGGACCTGATCCTGGACAATGCGCAGGCCCAGCGGATTGGCAAAGCCGGTGGCCATGCGCTTCCATTGCAAGGACTGTAAGGAGGCGTCCAGACCACTGACCCGCCACACATCTCCATGGGAGGTGCAGAGGGCCGCATCACCATTGGAAAAAAAGTCGTGCCCACTGGTGTACAAAAGGGCATTCCACGGATTGTCATAAGGAAGCCTCAGATGATCGACAACGTAGGGGCCCTTACCTTCCCCAAGAACCCCCTTGGTCGTCAGCACAGGGCCTCCCTTGGCATAATTCCCGGTTCGAATCATTTCCTTGAGATCCATCGCATGGACCATGGATGGTGGTTGCAGGCTTGCGGCCACCCGAATGATTGTCGGAGTTTCTCTGGGATTCACATGAAGCATATGAATCCCCTTTTCCACCTTCAAGATGGCTTGAGAAGCCTCTGAAATGCTCCACTGAATGCCAGATGCTTCCGATAATCTCAAACTGAGACCTTGGTTGGATGGACCCAGATACAGGTCGCGAAGAAAGACGCCATCGGATTCCATCCAAGGGCTGTCCAGAACTTCGGTCGATTGGACCTCATAATGCAGAACCACTCGCTCTCCGATGCGATAGTGACCAAGATACCGCCCCTCCTTTTGAGGAAGGCTTCCCATCCGCGAGGGACGCGGATCGCTGGAACCTCCATCTCGAAGCAACCAACCCGTCCCTTCCGGCAAAGAAAAATGCACTTCTCCTCCAATACGGTGTCGGTATTCAGCCCGCTCATCCTCTCGTCCTTCCAGTAAACGAATGAAGCCGCCACTCCATCCGATCGAATATTTGAGAAGCTCTTTGTCGAAAAGAACTCCATGGCGGCCTCGGGCTCCAAGCCGTATCGCCATCCCTCGGTGCACCGCTTCAATGGGTTTGGCGGTTCCGAGGTATCTGGCATCTCGATGCATGGTGTAGATACCTGCCAGGGTAGGTCCTCCGTCCATCAGCGGTCGATAGCGCTGCATGGGTGTTGCAGCCCTTTCCAAAGCTGTCTTATCAAACCCCTTCCTCTCCGCAACGGTGGTCGCCGGAGGGGCTTCTTTTTCGGAACCGACATGAAGGACACCCGTCATGGTCAAAGCATGCCCGGGAAGGGTACACACATAGGGATAATCTCCCGGTTTGTCAGGAGCAGTGAAATCCATGCGAACCGATTCACCAGGATTGACCAAGCCTGTTGCCTCGCGAACAGCGGGGTGCTCGGGGACATACTCTCGAGCCACAGCGGCATCCCCCAACACCCACGCGGCCCTGGCCACTTCCATGGTAACCCCGCTTCCGGGTTCGCAAAGCACCCAATTATGCTGCATCCGACAATGGTTTTCGAAAACAAGCCTCAGTGATTCTCCCGGATCAGCGTGAATCCATTCATGATCGTAACGCATGGCATCAGGGATGGTTTTCAAAAGGATCATCCTCTGAGCACTCAGTGAGTCGGTGGCCAAAAGACACCACACAACTAGGATCATTGGCAAACGCTGGGATTTTTGAAGGAGGTTCATCTTGGGAGAGGTTGCCTCGAACCATGAACCTCCCGCAAGTGGACGGCCATCTTTTTATGGTCTTTGGCCGGAAACATACCGAGGACGAGACTTGCCTGCTGGGCCGCTCAAGGGCACTTTAGACAAGCTGATGTCCATGCATGACAAAACATACGTTCATCTGACTTCCCATGACCACCAACAATCATGGAAAACCGAAGTGATTGCTGAAACGCCACGTTGGATATGCCTCAACAAGCCTTCTCACCTGGCCACAGAGTACGATCATTATCATCAGGATCGCCCTCACATGAGCGCCATCGTGGAAAATGATCTGCGCCGTCAGGCTGGCTGGATCAAGGAAAGAAACATCCGCTGGCTCAAACCCGTCAACATCCTTGACTTTGAGACCAGTGGGGCCAGCCTCTGGGCCAAAGAGGAGGAAACCCTCCAGCAACTCAAGGACACCTTTCACTCTGAGAAACCCAACCGTATCTACCATGCCTTATGCCACGGAACACCTGTTGAACCTTCTTTCACCGTGGATCTACTTTTGGCGCCTCACCGATTTCAACCCTGGATGATGAAATCCAGCAAGCAGGGGAAGAAATCCATCACGCAATTTGAAGTGATCGAAGCCTTCCGCAAACACACCTTGCTCAAGGCAACCTCATGGACCGAACGCTACCATCAAGTCAGAACCCACTTGTACTGCAAACAATTACCCATCGTCGGAGATGCTCTTTATGGAGGAGATCTGCTGATGCTCTCCGAACTCAAGCGAAGCTATCGATTCAAGAAAAACCGACCTGAACGACCTCTTTTCGATCGCGCTGCCATTCACCTGGCAGAGATCGAAGTGGAGGATACATTTGCGGAGGAAACCAAAACACTGCAGGCCGATCCCCCCCATGACTGGAAAGTGGCCATGAAATACCTTCAGCAATACGGAAAACCTTTTTAGGGTTTACTCACCCCACCGGAAAAATTCGATCGCGTTGCGGTGATAGACCCGCCGCTGGAGCCGTTCTGCGTCTCGTGCAGAAAAGTAACGATCTCGAATTTTCTCATCCATGACTTCGGAAAAGAGCTCTCGAAAGCGCGTCATGGTCGCACAGGTTTCCTCGACGTGCCAGGTGTCCCCTCCAAGCATCATTCGATGTTCGTCGGGCAGGATCTCGACGGCTTCATGGAGCGCCCATTTGAAATGGGAGGGGCTGAGTAACCAGGACCAGGTTAGATCGATCCAGAGGTTACGGTAGACAAAAGCCATTCCAAGAAGGTCACGGCTCCACGGGTAGGCAAGGTGCATCATCAAAAAGCGTGTGTCGGGATGCGCCTCAACCAGACTGGCCAGACGCATGGGATGTGAACCCCGAATCCAGGCCGTTCCCAAATGCACCTGAAACGGTAGATCCATTTCCGAGGCCAACTGGCAAAAAAAATGAGTCATGGTATCGGCAAAAACAGACACTTCTTCCGGAGAAGGGTTCTGCTTGCCCCAGACTTGTGCGGCAACCCGACTGTCGGCGGGAGCGACAGCCAGATCTCGATCGTATGCAAGCGCGTGTTTGAAAGCGATCTGACCTCTGGATGCCATGGAGGAAACGAGAACCCGAATGGCGTCCAGGTAATCATCAAAGGAATTTGGGTGCAGGCCGGCCCTTTCCAGAAGCTCGATCCCATTGTTACCATTGTGATCACGCACGCTGGGATGATGGCTCAGGCAAAATGCATTGATGCGCATCACCGAAGCATATCCCTTTCCAAGGATTGGCCGCACGTCCACCGTAGGTTGGGCATAATCATCCGTAATGACCCTTCCGATACCCACTCTGGCCAGCCAATCCGCCTGAAAACCGGGATCTTTTCGGCTTTCGATGATCCGGTGATTGATCCGCTCCCAGTTGCTTGCATCAATGAACTCATCACCTTCTTGCCCATGAATCATCAGGATCCCTTTCATCAGGTTTCGGACAAAATGATTGGATCCTCTCTTTTCCAGAAACGGTTTCACATCCTCCCATCGACAGGGTGCTGCAAATGCCTCCATTTCGCGTTCCTCCCAGGTTTCGTGAGGCAGTGGGTAGGGTCGTTTGAGCGTCCACCCCGCATAACTTTGCTCAAAGAGGGTATGAAGCTGAACTTGCCTGGATAGAAACAACTCACTTCGATGATGCTCGTGCACATCAAAGATGAGATTCGCAGAATCTCCCCAATCAGGAATACCTTGAAAACACCCGTGCATGCCAACTCGGCTAAAAGACTTCAGGGTTGGTGAAATTTATGAAGCCTCGATACGGTTCTCACATAGAGGGCGTCCTCTGCAATGGCTGGTGTCGAATGGCAGAGGGCGCCCAAATCCAATCGATGCAATAACTGGAAGGACGAGCTGGCGGCAACCACCACCAGCTCTCCGGTGGTTGAGACACAGGCTATTTCATCTCCTGTGGAAACGGGGGACCCGAAATAACGACCTCCCACCCTTTCTTGATAATGCACTTTACCTGTCACTGGGTCTGCTGCGGTGAGAATTCCACCATCACTCCAGAAAAAGATGCAGTCCTTGACCGCAATCGGTGTCGGAACATAGTTGGCTGATCGTCTGATCTCGTAAGCCAGTTGCACCTTGTCCTCTTTCATGTCGGTTGGAGGTACGATCGCCACCACATAGTTGCCACCGCCACCACTACCACAAGAGCCAAAAATTCTTCCNCCAGCGACAATGGGAGAACTGCAACTGCGCTTGTCAAAAGCCTTGGCATAGGACCAAAGCTTGCGNCCATCTGATGGATCGATCGCAGTGATACCGTCGGCAGCACTGTTGAAGATCAGTTGTTCGGTGCCATCCGAAGCCTGATAGACACAAGGTGTCGAATACGCGGCTTTGTCACTATTCCGCGGCGTTTGCCAGATAGGGCTTCCAGTCGCCTTGTCCATGGCCATCAAGAAACTTTTCCCGAGCTGGTCATTGGCCACGATGACCTGATGGCCATTCAANATAGGTGATACACCCACTCCGTGCTGACTTTCAAAAGGCCCCAAATCTCGATTCCATCGCCAATTTCCTGCGTGGTCCAGTGAGGCAACATGAAAATGATCGGGCCGAGCCCATGCAATATAGACACCCTCCTCATCGACTGAAGGGGTTGGAGAAGCAAAACTGTTGAAGTCATGCTTGCTGAAGGATTCGTAGGCCACTTCCCGGCTCCAGTTCACCTTGCCCGACTCCGCATCAACAGCCAGGACATGAAAAGACGCAGCAGCGGGGCTCATACTGGTGAGGTAAACACTCTTGGCCCAGAGGACGGGTGAGGAGTGCCCTTCTCCCGGGAGGTCCAGAGTCCAATCGATGTGAGCTTGCTCCAGCTTGCTCAATTGGATGGAGGAAGGCATCACTCCAGAACCATTGGGTCCACGAAAGCGGCTCCAACTGGTTGCAGCATCCAGCGACAAGCCATGCATCCACAGCAGAAATAATACAATGCACCGTAAAGGTGTCGGGCCATGAAACTTAGGGGACATACCTATCATGGTTTGCCTTCCCTACCGTGAAATCAAGGCAATTCCTCTGATCAAGTTCTGAATCCAAGCCTGGAGGGCGATCGCATAGGAAACCAAGGAACTTCTGAAAAACCACCTATGGGGCAATTTTTGCGGTTATGGCCGGGCACCGGGCTCCACTTCAAATGCCAAAATGGAAGTTGTCCGTTCGGCCAAATCGCGAATCTTGAGTTCCTTGACAAACCAACGACCTTTCACTTTTTGAACGTCATTGACTTCGAAAATTTTGATTTTCTTGCCTGCTGCATTGTAGGCCTCGGCATAAATGATGCCTCCGTGTTCGCGGGAGACCCAGGCACGCACCCAATCATAACCCACTTGCAACGAAGGTTCCCTCCGACTTTCCAGGACCTGACAGGAGACACCTTTTCGCATCTGGATGCGATGGGCAATGAGGCGCTGATGAGGCCAGTGCAGAAATTCCAACCCAAGATCTGCCAGCCAAAAGCCGCTTTCTCCTAGGGGCTTCATGACGGATTCCCCGGGTAGCGCCTCCTGATTCAAATTCAATTGCGCGGGAGGGTGCTCCCCACCCTGCGTAGAAGAACGATCATGGTAGATCGGGGCAAGGCCCCTAAGGTGTGTAATCACAACCCACTCGGCAGAGGCGCCCCCTTGGGCATCGAGTTCAAACACATCTTGCCAACCGTTTGGAAGATCACGGGTTTGCTTGATCAATCGACGCTCCAACCGACGTCCATCAGATAACCGGATCTTCAAAAGCGCTCGAATATCACCCGGGATACCCAGTTGCAACTCCCTCATTTCGGAAGCAAGCGCCTGGCCTTGGGTTTCGTTGTCGGAAGCTTCTCCCGACCAGCAAAGGCAACTGACAAGAAGGCAAATGATTCCTACGGTCGTGCGGGTCATGGCTGAGGGTCTTGAAAAGGCCTATAGGTGGAAGTCGGGCATCTTATTGGAATAAAACGCCCATCATGTCTTCGACGTTTTTGACCCAATGAATCTTCAATCGCTTTTGGACCTCAACAGGCACCTCATCCCAGGCACGCCGATTGGCCTCGGGAAGCAAGACCTCGCGCATCCCACAGCGAACCGCAGCAAGGAGCTTTTCCCGGATGCCACCCACCGGCAAAACTCGCCCCCGAAGACTGATTTCACCGGTCATAGCAACCCGTGAAGGCAGTTTTCTTTTCAGGAACAGGGAAGCAAGAGCCGCAAAGATACATATACCGGCACTGGGCCCATCCTTGGGTGTCGCACCCGCAGGCACGTGAAGATGAATGTCGTGTTCGTCCATGGGGGGCAGATTCAAACCCATGGTTTGAGCCTGGCTACGAAGGTGTGTCAGTGCTGCCTGAGCACTTTCCTTCATGACATCGCCCAATGAACCCGTCAGGATCAATTTGCCCGTGCCGGGTAGACAGGTAGCTTCCATAAACAAGATTTCCCCCCCACTGGGTGTCCAACCCAAACCTAATGCCAGCCCATGCTCTGCAATGGTCTCATGTTCATGAGGGGGATGGGTGGATGGGCCCAGTTGTCGTTCTACCCACTGAGCGTCCAACTTGAGCGTCGATGGCACGTGAGCCGATTCCATACGCTCTCTGGCTACCTTGCGAATGACCGAAGCAAGCGTCCGCTCCAATTGCCTCACACCTGCCTCCCGGGTGTANTGCTCGATGAGA
Organism: Pedosphaera sp.; assembly: GCA_002686885.1. Classification (GTDB taxonomy): domain Bacteria; phylum Verrucomicrobiota; class Verrucomicrobiia; order Limisphaerales; family AAA164-E04; genus UBA7971. The sequence goes on along the minus strand of NYYT01000080.1, from coordinate 43,747 downwards.
AGCCGAATCAACGCAACAGGGATTTTCAGGTCGCCGGACCGAAGTCCATGATCGTTCAGGAGTTTTGGGATGAGGTGCGATCGAGCGATCTCCACTTTCTCGGTGGTGGTATAACTTGGAAGTTCGATGACTTCGAGACGATCCCGAAGCGCCGGATGAACTGGATCGAGCCAGTTGGCAGTCGTGATGAAAAGGATGTCNCTTAAGTCAAAAGGTACCTCGAGGTAATGATCACTGAAGTGTTTGTTTTGCTGGGGGTCCAGCACCTCCAATAATGCCGAGGCGGGATCTCCACGAAAGTCCGCCCCCAACTTGTCCACCTCATCAAGCAGCACCACTGGGTTACTCACTTTGAGTCGCTTGAGTGTTTGGAGGATACGGCCGGGCATGGCACCTACGTAGGTGCGTCGATGCCCACGGATCTCTGCCTCATCTCGTACGCCTCCCAAGGCAATCCGAGCAAAGGGTCTTCCCATCGCGTCAGCCACGCTTTGTCCCAATGAAGTCTTCCCCACTCCNGGAGGACCTACCAAGCAAAGAATCGGACCTCGTACTGTGCCGCTCAATTTCAGCACGGCCAGATGCTCCAAGAGCCTGTCTTTGACTTTTTTCAACCCAAAATGCTGTTGATCGAGCACTTGCGAGGCACGATGCAAATCCAACTGATCGCCAGCGGATGCATCCCATGGCAATTCCAAGAGCCACTCAAGATAATGGCGAGCAACGCCGTATTCAGGGAGAGAGGGAGACATGGAGCGCAGTCGTTCAAGTTCCCTCACGGCAACATCCCTGGTTTCCTNGGGAAGGGATGCGCGGTCCATGGTCTCCTGAAGCAGNCGAATATCTTTGACCGTGGCTTCTTCTTCTCCAAGTTCTCGTTGGATGACCCTGAGTTGCTCCTTCAGGTAGAAATCCCTCTGACTTTTGGAAATGGAGGAAGAGGTTTCTTTCTGTATTTTGGATCCAATGGACTGCAACTCCAGTTCGTGCTGTAGAAGGGGCAGCAGCGCCTTGTAGCGCTCCTTGACATCAAAAAGGCTCAGGAGCAGATGATGTTGATCCAACTTCAAGTTCAGGTTTGCCCCGATCAAATCAGCCATCTTGCCGGGCTGATCCGTATTCAAATTGGTCGATTTGAATTGGTCATTGAGTGTGGGCGAATGCTGAAGGATCTCTTGAAAAAGCTTTTTGGCCGTTCGAGCCAAGGCCTTTGACTCTACGTCGGGGGCAGTGGGTTCGTCGTGGTATTCAACTTCGGCCAACAGATAGGGCAACGTTTTGGTGAATTTGCCAGTATGGAAACGCCTGAGGCCTTCAATCANAATCCTGACCTGCTGGTTGGGTTGCTTGACCATCTTCTGAACCCTGGCAAGACAACCACACGGATAAAGATCTTCGGGGGAAGGATCATCTACAGGCGTGGTTTGCAAAACCAAACCAATCAGGCGATCACCAGAAACCACATCATCGATCAACTCATTACTCGAAACGGACTCGATCAGGAGCGGAGCAACCATACCCGGGAAGATGACAATGTCTGCCAATCCAAGGATCGGTAGGGATTTGGGGAACTGCGGTGAGGCATTTCCCGATTCACTTCCCAGAGATTTGGTGGAAGCCTTGATTTTGAGGATGTCGATGATGTCTTGGTCCAATTGCATGCCGACTGGGGGCAGGAAGAAAGAACGTCGACTCCCTCACCATTGAGGAGACCAAGCTAATGGAANGCGAGCCCGTTTGACGAGGGAAAAGTGGCAAGCCCCGAGGATCAGCAGAAACGATCCTCACATCAAGAGGCACTTTTTTCCAAGTGAGGCTTTGCAGAGCGTGACTCAGACCATTANAGTCAACATTTCAAGAGGTATGATACAAGATACGGACGATTTGAGAATCCAATCGCTGCAGCCGTTGCTGTCACCTGCCATTTTGCAGCAGGAAATTGCCATGACCGAGAAGGCTTCAGAGACGGTNGCTCAAGCGAGAAAAGAGGCGCAGGCGATTATCAGTGGCGAAGACGATCGATGCCTCGTCATTGCTGGTCCCTGCTCGATTCATGACACCAAGGCGGCCAGAGAATATGCGACACACCTCATCGAAGCTCGCCATCNNTACAAGGAAGATTTGTGCATCCTGATGAGGGTTTATTTTGAAAAGCCCAGAACCACCGTAGGCTGGAAGGGGCTTATCAACGATCCAGATATCAACCACAGCTTCCACATCAATAAGGGCCTTAGACAAGCCAGGGAGCTGCTTCGTGATCTCAGCGATAGGGGGCTTCCGGCGGCTACGGAGTTCTTGGACACCATCGTACCCCAATTTATCGCAGACCTGATTGCCTGGGGAGCCATAGGAGCCCGAACGACCGAAAGTCAGGTGCATCGGGAATTGGCATCAGGTCTTTCGATGCCTGTCGGATTCAAAAATGGAACGGATGGAAATGTTCAAATAGCCATGGACGCGGTCAGCGCCTCTCGGCAGCCACACCATTTTCTCTCAGTGACCAAGCAGGGGATCGCAGCGATCGTTCAAACCAAGGGGAATGATGGCTGTCACCTGATTCTTCGGGGATCCAAAAAAGGCCCAAATTTTGATGCAGTCAGTGTTCAAGGGGTGTGCGAAAAACTTGAACAAAATGGGTTGAACCCATCGGTAATGGTCGACTGCAGTCATGGCAATTCAGCCAAGGATCACCGAAAGCAACCAACAGCGGCTAAAGCAGTGGCAGCCCAAATTGCCGGGGGTTCCCGCTTCGTCATGGGGGTCATGCTGGAAAGTCATCTGATTGAGGGGCAGCAGTCCTACAAAGGAGACGGATCGGATACTTACGGCCAAAGTATCACCGACGCCTGCATCTCATGGGAGCAGACCATTCCGGTGCTAGAGGAGCTGGCAGGCGCCGTCAGACAGCGACGGTCTCTTTCATAGACTCTGCCTTCTACGACTGAAACATGCACCCAGATGCACTCTGACTCTCATCAAGTGGGCGCCTGGAAAGCCTTGATTCCCTAGCTTCCGGATGGCAGAGGGCATACCTGAGCAAAAGCATCCGACCCCAAACGAGCCAATGGATCCAAAGTTTCGATCTGCAGATTGACTTTTGAAGAATCTGAAGACTGCTCAATAATGGACTCATCCAGGTAAAGTTGCTGGATACGGCCCAGAATCAGAGCCTGTCCCCCATCCCCAATCAGGTGAATAGCGTGCTTCGTGCANTGAAATGCAATCGGTAGGCCTCTGAGCCTTGGAAGGGGGCAGCCTTCAAAAGATTCCGTATCCAATGGCACTCCATCCAGCTCAGAAACACCAGCATCCAAGGATTCCGCAGTCTTCAAGACTGCATCAACGTGCCGCACTTGGGGGATATGGACGACAAAATCCGAGTGCTTCGCAATGTTGTTCCAGGTATCTTTCGGACTTCCATCACGCTTGCGCCCCACCGACAAGGAAACCAATGGCGGATGGCTACTAACAGCATTGAAGTAAGAAAACGGNGCCACATTCCACTGCCCGTTGTCATGACTCGTTAGAACCCAGGCAATAGGACGCGGCACAACGGTCTGAGTCATCGTGTGGTATATGGAGGCTGGGGGAAGTTGGGTAAAATCAATGATCATGGAACCACTTATAAAGGTAATAGGATACAAAAAAAGCTTCCCACGAAAGCGGGAAGCTTTTCTAATCCAAATTGGATAAAAGTCCTATCTCAATTGCCACCTTTGGTAGGGGAAATAAAGAAATTAGCAGGGTTGACGGTTGTTTGAACAGCAGTGATGGCAGTCGTCTGGGTGACCGTTGAGACTGCTGAAGTTTCGGGGGTAACGACTGCAGTTTGGCTCACTTCAGNCTCTGTCATTGTTTGCACTGACTGAGCGGTAGTGCTTGAGGCAAAGCGACTACCTCCATCGATGCGAGCACTGGAAACAACTCCATCGCGGTTGTAAACGAAAATCCCTGACCCTTCGATGATACGAATATCATCTGGCGCACTCATGTAAAAAGAGGTTGCNTTCGCGGAAGCGTCAACAGACACAACCCCTGTAGGAACCTTGATCTCGAATTTAGACAATGCAGAAGCAAACTTGGCAACCGCTCCAGCAATGGTGCCGTCTTTGAGGTCAATTTGAGTATCGATAACAACTCCAGCAGATGTGNCTTCCTGATTCAAGCGATCCAANGAGACGGTGGTGCTTCCAAAGACNCGCAANNTNCTGGTGCCNAGCCGTAGGACANCCTCTGAGTCTGGACTGGTTGTGACGAGCGATCCTGCGCTAATTTCAGCGCCCACAGCAAGCGCAACAGCCCCATTTCCATTATCGTAGAAGGCAGATCCCTTCAGAGATTCTACCTTGGCGGCGACGCTCTCAGCGTAAGCACTTGAAAGGAGAGTGAAAGCCATGAGTAGAGCCCCTGCGAGGAGACCGGAACGGGAAAATTGATAAGTCGTCATGAGATATACCTCTAAATGATTGATAAACTTTGGATCAAAATGTCAAAGGCAGCACCAAATGTCAATTGAAAACCTCTCTCAGCAAGAAACCTCATTGCATAGGCGATGCTCGCTCAGGGACTCTTTAGCAAAGAATCCATCTTTCTAAGGGACNGGTTACTGTGATGGAAGCATTTCATCGGCAAATCGGAGATACTGCTCCCAGTCATAGTCTGTGACGTCATGCTTTCCCGACCTGATGTGAAACCTCACTCTGCTGCCCACAGGATGGTTCAAATCGGGCATTTGATCCAACTCGATACCCCGCACCCCAAGTAATCGGTAGACCTCCGAAGCATGCTTTGCGGAAAGGAACTCTCCCTTGGGATCCGCCCATTGATCCTCAACGGCACTGGCCACATAGACCGGCCGAGGGGCCATCAGGGCAATCAATTGGTGTTGATCAAACGGCAAGGAGGACTCCCGGTCGTTAAAACGAGTAAAGGCATCGCAAAACCAATGCGGGAAGGAACTGTTGATTTGGCGCACGGTTTCACCGTAGGCGCGACGACTCAAAGCAGCCCCTCCACATCCGGAGTTGTTCGAAATCACCATAGCAAACCTCGGGTCTGTGGCACCCGCCCACAACGCTGTTTTCCCGAGGCGGGAATGCCCCATCACAGCAATACGGTGGTGGTCGATCCAAGGCTCCAGCTCGAGGTGATCGAGGATACGACTCAACCCCCAGGCCCAGGCAGCGATCGATCCCCATTGATGCACTTCAGGTGCCTGTTGATGCTGACGATAAAAGAGGGGATGGATGCCATTTTTCCATCCATCATCGAAATCGGGGTCGATGTCTCCATAGTAGGCGGTTACGAGGCCATAACCCCGCTTCATGATGGTTTCGATGGGCCATCGGGTCGAGAGAACCCCCCGAGAAGCCTCAGTTGAGCGGTGATTCACAACCCCCTGTCTTGGATTATCCCGCATCCATGCCGTTGAAATCCTCACACCTTTGTCTGCGGTAATGGTATGATTGCCGTAAAAATTCAGTCCGAGGAATGCTGGTACAGCTTTTTCGGTCATGGGGGTGTAGATTAAGAGGTGCACTTCCGCGGAGGAGTCGCTCCCTTCACGGGCGAAGCGCAGCAGGACTTGCTTGCGTCGAGCCATACCATCCATGAGCCCATCTTCCTCAGAAAGCAATTCAGCGGATACACTCACCTGCCCATCGGGAACAGCTCCATACATCTGGTGGGTGAACATTTCCAACAATTCGGGACGACGAAAATGAACCCACGCCGATTCCGTTTGGACAGGCATGCCATTTTCCATGTTCAGCAGGGACGGAAGCTTGTAGGAGGGCACTTTCGACTCGTCCTCGTGGATCACGAGGGGCTGTGCTTGAATGAGCAAGGTCAGGAAAAGACCCAACCAGGGAAGGCAAGGTTTTGGGATAAAAAGTCTGGGGGCTTGGTGCATGTTTTCATCTTCTTATACAGGAAGCCCTGCTGGCAAGTGCAGACATGGAGCCATTCCGAGAGAGAGACTTCAAGCTCTGAAGAACGATCACCTTCCTGATGGATGAAAAGATCCTTTGCGCGGCTTGTCATGAAATCACCTGAATGATAGATTTCAGTGTTCGTGAGTTGGTAGACTGAACACTCCCTCTCCTGGTCATGCGTTACACCCATACGATCTGGATCCTGTCTTTCCTTGCCAACAGCATTTGCTGGATGCTGGGACAGGAAGCCCCTCCAGACAAGGTCACTCTCACCGCTCCGTCTGAAGAGGCACTGGAGGCCGCATCATCGTTTCAGGTCAAAGAAGGCTTCGAGATCGAGGTCTACGCCTCCGAACCACTTCTTGCCAATCCGGTCAGCATGACTTTCGATGCATCAGGGAAGTGCTATGTAGTGGAATCTCATAGGAGGCGAACTTCTGTCTATGATATACGACGCTTCCCGGACTGGCTGGATCGCGACTTTGCCTTCACAACCGTTGCGGACCGATCTGCCTTTCTCAAAAAAGAGCTTACCTCGGGCAACCCTTCCATCCCCAAATCCTTCATTGTGGATCGCAACAAGGATGGCCTTTTTGACTGGCATGATTTGGAAGTCGAGTCTGAGCGCATCGTTTTGATTGAAGATCTCAACCTTGATGGGCAAGCCAATCAAAGCAAGGTGTTCGCCGACGGATTTCGCTCATTGGTCTCTGGGGTGGCAGCTGGCGTCCTGGCCCGCGGCAATCAAGTGTGGTTCACCTGCATCCCTGACTTGTGGCTCCTGGAGGACAATGATGCAAACGGTGTTGCCGAAAAGAGGCAGCGACTGCATCACGGATTCGGGGTACACATTGCCTTTGGCGGTCATGACATGCACGGATTGACGATGGGACCTGATGGGCGTCTTTATTTCTCCATAGCGGATCGAGGAGCCCATGTTGAGCATCGGGGAGAAACCATCCTCTCGGTGCCTCACACGGGTTCCATTTTTCGCTGCGAACCCGATGGCAGTGAGTTGACCCTCTTTGCTTCTGGGCTGCGCAACCCACAGGAACTGGCATTTGATGCCGAGGGCAACTTATGGACTGCCGATAACAATGGGGATGGAGGAGACCAGGCACGCTTGGTCTACGTGGTTGAAGGGGGGGATAGCGGCTGGACCATGGGGTGGCAGTGGTTGCCCAATATGGGGAGTTGGAATTCGGAAGGGCTTTGGAAGCTCGCAGATCAAAATACGGCATACCATCTCATCCCTCCTGTGGCACACATCGGCCACGGACCCGCAGGATTTGCTTTTTATCCCGGGACAGGGATGCCTGAGTCCTTTCACAATCATTTTTTCCTCTGTGACTTTCCAGGTGGTATTCGCCACTTCAAGGTGCAGCCCAAAGGCGCTGGATTCGAAGTGCCTCATTCTTCGGACTACCTTCAGAACAATCAGGGGACGCTGATGGATGGAAAAATGCTTTGGGGGCTGGCACCTGTTGATGTGACCTTTGGTCCCAAACCGGGCATCTACGTCGCTGACTGGATTCAGGGCTGGGAGAAGACGGGTAAGGGGCGTATTTTTCGAGTAGCTGCCAAGAATGGCGATCCGACCAAAGTCGAAAAGGTTCAGCAGTTGCTCAGGCAGGGCTTCGACCAAAGCACCATCAAGGAACTAGGTCAATTTCTCTCGCATCATGATCTTCGCGTCAGATCTGAGGCTCAATATGAATTGGTCCAACGATTTGAACCTGCTGCTTCCTCCGTCGTTCAAGTTATCAGTAGCGCTTTCCAGGTCAACGCTCTTCAGGAACTCACTCGAATCGCTCAAAACGAAACCTCCTTGTATGCTCGATACCACGCCATTTGGGGACTTGGACAACTGGCCAAAAGGCATCAGGATATCACCAAAACCCTATTAGGACTGCTGGAAGATCCCGAGCCATTGATCGTCCATCAGGCAGCAAGAGTTCTCGCTGACAGACAACTGGTGGGGTATTATCAGGACTATCTCAAACTCATCCAATCGACAGATCCCAAAACCCAGTTCTTTGGTCTGAAATGGCTCTGGAAGACGATAGAAAAGGGCTACGATCAAGTGCAGCACAGTGCCACGACGCAGAGCCTGATTCCCCTTCGCCAGTGCGATTGGGTATTTGAATGTCTTGAGGCCAACCAAAGCGAGGATCCTTACATACGGCATGCTGCCGTCATGGCGCTCGCATCGATTGCCGACATCCCGCGTCTGACCGGGGCACATCAAGCTCCGAACATACGCGTCCGCATGGCAGCGGCATTGGCTCTCCGAAGGTTGGGACGCCCCGAGGTCGCAGCCTATTTGCAAGACCCCCACCCCCAAGTGATTGTCGAGGCAGCCAGAGCCATCCACGACCTTCCCATCGAAACCGCCCAAGGACAACTCGCGCAGCTGGTAGAAAATCCGAATTTGCCAGAACCCGTGCTGCTCAGAGCAGTCAATGCGCAATTCCGTCTGGGACAAAGTGAAAATGCCGCCTACTTGATTTCTCTTGCCCAACAGAAATCAGCATCAGAGACCGTGCGCATCCGTGCCCTCAAAGCTCTCAAAGATTGGTCGAAACCACCTGCAAGGGACGCCATTACGGGCCTGGCGCGCACATTACCAAACAGAGATCCCAGAACCGCAGCCGTCCCCCTGAAACTTGTTCTTGGCGACATGCTCAGAAAGTCTCCAGAGCCGATTGTTGATGCCTGTTTGCAGGCCATGCTTTCTCTGGATCTGCGTGAAGAGGAAACCATGCTTCTGGACTTACTGATTCATCATTCCCCGGGAGACGGTATTCAGGTTCAAATCATCCGCATGCTTGCCGAGTGGCAAAGCCCGCTCTTGGGTTCGGCACTCCTATGGGCAAGAACGCATGCTTCCGAGGATGTCCTCAACCAGACAGCTCAACTCCAATCCAAACTCAAGCCAGAGGATGCCATCGCACTTTTCTCCGTGGACTTGAAACAAGGTGGAACGATGGCTCGCCAAGCAGCCATTAAAGGCTTGGCAAGCCTGGATTCGAAAGAGGCCTGGACCATCCTGGAACCCTACATGAGACAACTCCTCGAGGGAAATTTGGCACCAGAACTCATGCTGGAAATCATTGAGGTATTGGAATCAAACCCTCTGCCTTCTCTTCGCGTTCCATTTGAGGAGTGGAAAAGCTCCTTCGACGCAGGCGGGGCTAAGATTCCCGAGCAAGCCCTGCTTGCCGGTGGAAATGAAAGGAAAGGCGAGGATTTATTCAAGGACCGCCAGGATCTCGGTTGTGCGCGTTGTCACTCACTCGATGCAACCACAACGAACATAGGCCCATCCCTCAAAGGGCATGAGAAACCACTCACCAATGAGGAGATCCTTGCATCCATTTTGACTCCCAATGCCTCCATCGCCGAAGGCTACCAAACCGTTTATCTCGAGCACACCAACGGCGAAGAGGTCTCTGGTGTATTGAAATCGGAGACTCCTGAACGCATAGTCGTGCTGGGAGCCGATGGGAAAACCATCACCATGGATTCCAAGGATGTCGCATCAAGACGAAGCGGTCTCTCCCTCATGCCGGAAGGACTCGCCGAAATGATGACTCCGCGTGAATTACGGGACCTTGTCGCATTTTTGGCAAAACCGTGAGGGGAACAACTCCTCAAAACTCCGCATCGATGGACCGATTCTACTGGGAAAAAACCATCACTTCTCAAGGATTCCACCCCTTGGTCGGAATGGATGAGGCTGGACGCGGGCCATTGGCAGGGCCAGTGGTGGCAGCAGCAGTTCAATTTCCCGCCAAATGGTTCGAAAAAGGGTTACCTGATTGCCTGCATTCTTTGGATGATTCCAAAAAACTGACCGCAAAAAAACGTCAGGCGCTTTATGATTTCCTGACCTCTCACCAAGGCATTCGGTTCAGGATCTCTCAGGTCGAATCGAAGCAAATTGATCAGATCAATATTCTCAAAGCCACTCATAGCGCCATGCGAAACACGATCACTGCCTTCGACGGCCCCAAGGTACAGCACGCTTTGATAGACGGATTACCCGTGAAGGGCTTGCCTTGTCCACAGACAGCCATTGTCAAGGGAGATACCAAGAGCTTCACCATCGCCGCTGCCAGCATCATCGCAAAGGTTTACCGAGATGCCTTGATGGATCGGTGGGATGAAGCCTATCCCCAATATGGGTTTGCCAAACACAAGGGCTACGCCACACAGGCCCATCGCCAGGCCATCCTCCATCATGGCCCCTGTGCCATCCACCGCCGTTCCTTTTTGACAAACCTCCAATCCGCGCAAACCTCTTTCGAGTTTGAATCTGCATGAGCGCTCTGAACCCCTTCACGGGCGGCTCAAGTTTGCCAGACCACCTTCAACGCGGCCAATACGGGGAAAAACTGGCCAGACGATTCCTGCAACGAAGAGGACTGAAGTATCTGACGCGGAATTATGCTTCCGTTCGAGGGGAAATCGACCTCCTGTTCAGGGAATGCCAGACACTGGTATTTGTGGAGGTCCGCACCCGGACAGGAGAACAATGGCAATCGCCTGCAGCCTCGGTGGATCGAGCCAAAAAAAGACGTCTGATGCATGCCGCTAAAGATTACCTGCAAGAACTCGAGGTGGTGGTTCCTTACCATCGATTTGATATTGTGGAAGTCATTCTCAAAAGGAACCGGGGTCTTGTGACTATCCGGCACATTGCGGGAGCCTTTGTTTCGGAAATCCTATCGCCCCAAGGAAACCACTGAGTCATGCCCGAACTACCCGAAGTGGAATTACTCAAGGAACACCTTCAGGAAAGGTTGATCGGGTGGAGAATCCATCGAACAAACGTCATCAAACCCCGCGTCGTACGCCCTGAGAGTCCCGAAAAACTCGCTCGATGTGTGAAGGATTCTGAGATCCTTGGCATCCAACGAAAAGGCAAGTATCTCTTGATCCTCCTTTCCCATGAAAAAAAGACCTGCACCCTGTTCATCCATCTGGGAATGACAGGACGGCTCTACGCCCTCACCTCGTCCGAACAGGATAAAAGCCCTCATTGCAAGGTGGCCATTGAATGGGAGTGCGATCAAGGAAAACTCGTGTTTCAAGACCCGCGCACCCTCGGCAGGGTATCGATGAATCCCCTGAGCGTGGATCGACTTGGGCCAGATGCATGGACTTCGGGAGCTTTGAGCAAAACCACCCTGAGGGAGCGCCTTGGCAAGAGCCGATCTCCCATCAAGACCTTGCTCATGGATCAACATCGCGTGGCAGGTCTTGGCAATATTTATGTCAATGAGTCACTGTTCCGGGCGGGTATTCATCCGGAACAGTCAGGGTGCGCCCTTTCGGAAGTCCAGTGGCAAAGGCTCTTTGATGGCATTCGAGGTGCTCTCGATGAAGCATTCACTCATGGCAGGTCCTGCTCACTCGATTGGCAGGGCAGCCATCAAAGCGATGGGTTTTTCTACTTTGGAAGTCAATCCAACAATCGATCGAAAAAGGAAGAGCGATTTCGGGTTTATGATCGTGCCCACCAACCTTGCCTTGTGTGCCAGGCTTCCATAGAGAAGATGCAGATAGCAGGAAGGAGTGCCTACTACTGCCCCAGGTGCCAATCACTCTGAGTCTTTTCTCTCTGCCCTATCAATCGGACCACTGGACGGATGAGTTCCCAGCTGTGCGATCCCGTCATAAAAGTAAAGACAGCCCGAGATAGCCGTACAAAACCCTGCCGCATAAACTAAGAAGACAAAGTAGGTCTGGGGCAATTTGGCCAGCACGTGAAGAACGATGAGCATCTGAAAAAGCGTCGCGGCTTTGCCAATCAAACGCGGCTGCACTCGAATACGACCGAAAGTGTAGTGAATCAATATCAAACCCAGCACCAGCAGGACATCTCTGCTGAAAATAAGGGCTGTCAACCAGATGGGAACTTTGGCGAGATAAGGGCCATTGTCCAAACTCAGCAAGATAAACCCTGCCATCAGAAGCATTTTGTCGGCAAGCGGATCCAGAACTTTGCCAAGCTCACTGATCTGATTGTACCTTCGGGCAATGAATCCATCCACCGCATCGCTGAGAGCCGCCAGCGCAAAAATGGCGAGAGAAAGCCAGCGAAGCCATTCACCTCCTCCGTGCACATAGTAAAGAAGCGTCACGATGAAGGCAGGAACCATCAGGATCCGCAGAATCGTTATTTGGTTGGGAAGCGTCATTTCAACCGGGAGGCCACTTCAGGGGGCGACCTCCTAGGAGATGACAATGAAGGTGAGGCACGGTTTCTCCACCGTTCTTACCGTGGTTCATGACCAGACGAAAACCATCTTGCAGGCCCAGTTCGCGAGCCACCTCTCCCGCTGTCAGCAGCAGATGCCCCAATAAAGCCTGATCTTCCCGGCTGGCATCCCCCACGCGCGGTATGGGCTTTTTGGGAATGATCAAGACATGTTCCGGAGCCTGGGGCTGAATGTCTCTGAAGGCCAAGACCCTATCATCCTCATAGAGGATTTCGGCTGGGATCTCTCGAGCAATGATTTTTTCAAAAAGTGTCTGGCTCATGCTTGGCTCTAGGGGTGAAGGATGAGGGAATACCCAGGACCTGCCTTTTGGTCGAAACACTGCCTGATAAAGGCAATGAGTTGGTCATTGAACTGTTGGCAACGCCGACCCCAGCGCTGCGCTCCAAGGTGTTGTTTGACACAATGACGCAAGCCATGAACCCAGAGAATCCTGGCCTCCCCTTGTTGCAGGCTTTGGTCCACCCCATCTCTCAAGAGGTGGAAAAGCATGAGGTCAAAGCCAGTATCTTGACGACCATGGAGCCAGTCCATGACATTGGTTTTGACCACCTGGGGAAGTTGCGATTCATCAGCTCGAGAGTTCAGACTCAGGCCGAAGCCACGCAACACTTCTTCAAGGACTTCCGCAAACTCGTGAAAGGGAACCGATTGCTTGCCTTGCTCTTCCCTGAGATAGGACAACACTGCCCCACAAATATCCTTGAGAACGCCAGCATCCAACCAGGAAGCCTGCTCCCCGAGGATTTGCAGGGTCAAGGACTCTACCGATGTTGGCACGGCTTGGGATTCATCACAGAGAACCACAAGACAATTGGGGTTCAACTGAATCATTGGGCTGTCTCCAATTTTTGAACTTCCTGAACAAAGTCCGTCGCCTCCGCGAAGCGCCGATAGACGCTTGCAAACCTTACGTAAGCCACTTGGTCCACAACGCGTAGCCCATTCATGATGCGTTCCCCTATCACCATGCTTGGCACTTCGCGCTCATACTCATCCAAGATGCTGTTGTGGATGCGGTCGATGAGCTCGTGTACAATTTGTTGACTGACCGGTCTCTTTTCGCAGGCTCGATGCAGGCCGGAAGCAAGTTTCTCTTTGCCGAAGAGCTCACGACGACCATCACGCTTGATCACCATCAGCGTATCCCTCTCAATTTCCTCATAAGTCGTAAATCGGTGCCCACAATCCAAGCATTCCCTTCGCCTGCGGATCACGGCCCCTTCCTTGGAGGAACGGGAATCCACGACCTTGTCATCAAAACAGGCACATTTAGGGCACTTCATAAGCTATGACCACAATTAGAGGTATGGTGAAAATATTAGACTACTAAATATTGTGACGTCAAGCGATCAACCCTGAATAAACAGGTCCTTATTTGGAGAGCTCCTTAATGATTCAAGATCATGATCGAAAGAGGGTGACACCGTTTCTTGGGATCGGCCAGCAGATGGGAGACCAAAGGCATCCATGAATCATTCATTTCCCCAGGCCTGGATCCCTCCTCTTGGTTTGATCGCAGTGACCTCAAGCATGAAACCCTTGTTCTGGAACCACAGGGCAAAGGCTCAATGGTCGAAAAAGGACTCACCCAGCAGAGGCTTTGGAACGCGCTTGCGGCTTAACAGAGGGGGGCCTATAAGACACTCATGACGATGCCTGAAATCATCCAACAGGGTGGGCCCGTGATGTGGCTGCTAGCAATGGCAAGTGCTTCAGCCCTATTTGTTTTTCTTGAACGACTCATTCACTATCATCGCTCTCAAATCAATTCCATGGAGTTTCTCAATGGGGTACGCAACGTTTTAAAGAGGGACAACATCGTTGAAGCTATTTCCATCTGCGAAGCGACTCCAGGCCCTGTTGCGCGATTGGCCAAATCGGCATTGATTCACAGAGACCATGGCAAAGATGGCGTCCGAGAAGCACTTGAGGAAGCCGGTCTGATGGAAGTTCCCAGACTGGAAGAAAAACTCAACCTGTTGGCAACGGTTGCTCAAATTGCTCCTCTCATCGGCCTGCTCGGCACCAGTCTTGGGATGATGGACACTTTCAGGCACATTGCCGATGCTGGCCTGTATGCCAAAATCCCTGAATTGGCCGCTGGGATATGGCAGGCCTTGATCTGCACAGCCGGGGGCATTGCCGTTGCGATTCCAAGTTATGCTGCCTACAATTATTTGGTCAGCAGGGTGAATTCCATCGTACTGGATATGGAAAAAGCATCTGCGGAGATCATCAGTATGGTACACGAATCCATACCGTCCACTGAAGAAACCCAAGCATGAAATTTCCGCGAAATGCCAAGGTTTTCCGAGGTCAGCTCGATGTAGCTGCCTTCGCCGGGGTGTTTTTCGCACTGTGTCTCATGCTGGTGTTCAGCACCCTGCTGGTTCATTCCCCTGGGGTGGAAATTCAATTGCCCGAGGTGCTGGACGCACGGGTTCAGGGAGTGGAGCCGCCGGTTATCAACGTTGCCGTGGATGCTCAAGGAACGATTTACTTTGAAAGCCAGATCATCGAAAGAGCCTCATTCAAGAATCGTCTTTCGCATGTAGTCGCTCAATTTGAAAAACCACCAACACTCATCATTCAAGGGGACGCAAACGCAGATCTCTCCATGGTCCTCAACCTTTGCGAACTCGCATCCAAGACCGGCGTGAGTAGGACATTGTGGGCTACGCGCATGCTGGAACCTGCCATTCAAACAGTTCCTTAAGTGACGACCGGCTGACACCAGCTCCTTCCTGCCATGACCAAGCAGTCACAGCTCATCCTTTTATGCCTCGTCCTGGGAGTGCATTCCATCGTCCTGATTGGTTACCGGCAACCATTACTGCGCCAACCAGCGGAAACGGAAGCCAGAAAAGATTCACCGGTCATCATGCTCACCGAACTCCAACAAACCCTCGAGCTAACAAGTCATGCCATGGTCAGGGATCCGAAACTTCTTGTTCGGGTGCATGAGCATGGATACACGGGGCCGGTCTGGAAAAGTACTTTCCCGACCATCAACCCTCATTCCACGGAGCCCGAAGACACCAGCAACCTGGCGGCACCCAAGAGCGTTTGGGGACGCCCTTTATTCGATTGGACCAGGCAATATTCCAAGTCCATCGCTCCCTTGCCGGCCCTGCCCAGAGCAACATCAAACTCCAACCGAAACATTCCAACCTCGATACCTTCCTCCACTCAGATGTTCTTCAGCGATTCCATTGAGTCAAGAAAGCCCACGATCAAAGAGGATCCTCCTCGATGGCGGGGAACTGAGTTGCTACCACCCATTCAATTGGAAATCGGCATCAGTGCCAAGGGCACGGTGGAAGCCGTTCGATGGACTGGCCATTCTCGCAATGAATCCCTTTTCTCCACGTTTCATCAGGAGGTCATCCAATTCATCAAACGGCTCCAATTTACCCCCCTGAAGCAGGTCGAATTTGATAAAGACCCCCCTTGGACCTGGGGAACCATTGATTTCATCTGGGGTCACCCTGAAGCCCCCGGCATTTCAGCTGAAGAGATTCAACCAGCCCTCAGCCCACAACCATGAAGACCAGTATCCTGAGCGAATGGATCTTCATCTACGTCGCACTTTTTCTCCTGATTCTCTTTCTCTGCAGTGTCTACAGCGAGATCCGAAAACGTCGCTTTGACCCCAAGCCAAGTGATGATCGTATCTTCCGCTGCGGTGATTGTGCCTATGTCTATACCGACGATCCCACGGTCGACCGCGCACGCTGTCCTCATTGCGGATGCATGAACGACCCATTCACATTTTAGTTTTAAAGGAAACCCTTGAGGTGAAGAGAAGGTTTTCAGTTGGATTCAAACGATGGGTGTGGTTGCTTCCGCCCCTCCTGTGGATGGCACTGATGGCCCTTTTTTCCACAGATCATTTTTCAGGATCCCAAACTTCGCGATTCATAGCCCCTTTTTTAAACTGGCTGTTTCCAAATACCGATGGCGCGATTTTGGATCACATCCACTTCGCCATACGCAAAAGTGGCCATTTAATGGAATACGCCGTCCTGGCTTGGCTGTGGTTTTTTGGCCTGACAAGATGGTCGAAGGAAATCCCATGGCGTATGCAAAAAATTGCGATCGTATCCGGCTTGATTTGCCTGATATTTGCTATTTCTGACGAAGTTCATCAGTCCATGACTCTCTTTCGAAGCGGACAACCGACTGATGTGGCCCTTGATGTTCTCGGGGCCAGCATCATGCTTGGCTACCTCCTGAAAAAAACGGATCCACCGGCTGCCTAAGTGCACCAGCCCATGCTCCATTGCTCCTTGCTTTTCGGAGCCGGAATCTGGCTGGGAAAAACGCTTTGCTTACCACCCTACATCTGGTGGAGCGCCTGCTTATTGAGTCAATTTGCTTTCATCGCTCGGAGACCATGGCGAGAACTAGCCATGGCAGGCTTGTTGATGGGCAGCGGTGGCATCCTTTTTTGCATCCATTCACTGCCCCTTCACCCAAGCGATCTGCGTCATTTTGAGCTTCGAAATGCTCAACAGGTTACTTTACGAGGGCAAATCGAGGCTACCCCAAAACGCCACATCAGATCTGATCCGGCGGGATCCAAGATTTGGTTTGAAACCGATATGGAGGCAAGCGCCCTTTTCAGCACTGAAGGTTGGCAGCCGGCATTTGGTAAAGTTCGGGTCCGAACTTTGGGTATTCCCACTTCAAAAATCACCAAAGGAGCTTTTGCCTCCATCCAAGGAATGCTCAAACGCCCTTTACCACCCTGGGGCCCCACGGCCCAAGCAGCGCCCGATTTTCTCCAACGTAAGGGTATTTATACGATCATGGAAATCGATTCAGTCCAGAATTGGCAAATCCTTTCTACATCCAACCCGGGCTGGCAGCACGTTTTTGAGATCCTGCAAAAAAACGCGGAGAACCAGCTTGCGGTTGGCCTACCCATCGAGGATGACGTGCTGGCCCTCCAACGGGCCATGGTACTTGGGTCCAGGTCTTCCCTTCCACCTGTATTGCTTGAGCCCTTCAAACAAACAGCCACCCTGCATCTGTTTGCCATCAGCGGATTACATGTCTCGCTGGCTGCCGGATTATGCCACGGTTGTTTTCGTTTGATGGGTTTTTCCCTGTGCTCATGCTCATGGCTCTCTCTCTTCGTGGTCTGGTCCTACACGGCCATCAGTGGTTTTCAGATTTCAGCCATTCGGGCAAGCATCATGATCAGCACCCTTCTGATGGGACGAGCGTTGTATCGCCCCACCTCCATGTTCAACTCGCTGTTTGCGGCCGCTTTCCTGATCCTCGCCTGGGATTGCACTCAACTTTTCCAGTTGGGTTTTCAGTTCTCTTTCGCAGTGGTTGCAAGCCTCATGGCATGGACGGGCCCCATCCGCTCCGTTATAGAACCCATTCTTCGACCAGATCCCTGGATACCCCGTAGCCATTACACTCCTTGGCATGCCTTGCGATCCAGGATCGCTGGCCCTGTCAGCGCATCGATGGCTGCGGGAATCGCCGCTTGGGGGGGATCCCTCCCCATTCTATGGGGTTTTTTTCACGAGATTAGCCTTGCAGGCATGCTACTCAATTGGCTGCTCATTCCTTTGGCCGGATGCGTCATGGCATGTGCCTTGGGCAGTATGATGTGCTCCATTTGGATGCCTTTTGGGGCAACACTCTTCAATCACAGTGGCTGGTTTTGGATGAAGCTCATGCAGAAGCTCTGCGAGGAAACTTCCTCACTGAAATGGGGGCATTGGCAGGTAGGCTCCCTTTCTCCGATACTGCTTTTCGCCCTTTACACTCTCGTGCTGTTGCAGCTTTGGGCAGAACTTCCAAAAAGTTGGAAACAGATAGGTAAGCGTATCACTTGGGCAACTTTGCTGATCTGGGGTGCCATGTCTTTGGGGTATCACCGCGAGACGCTCAGGCTTACCCTATTGCCAATCCCTGAGGGAGACAGCATCTGTCTCAGGTTCCCCGGCCGACGGGACTACGATCTTGTCGATGGTGGATCACGCTACTGGTTTCCCAGGATCACACTCCCTCTCATGGATTATCAGGGTCTTCGATCCTTCCGCACATGGTGGATCAGTCATGGGGACAGTCAACATGCAGGGGGGGTTGCCGATGCATTGGAAAGGTTCAAACCTCATCAAGTCATCCGACCGATTGCCGGAAAACCAACCCCTACATGGGGGACCATCGAGGGAGCCTTGGAACAAACGGCGATTCCTCTGGTTGAGGTAAGCGCCGGGGTGCAAGAGGAGATTCTGAGCATACTCCACCCATTCGTTGACGACTCATTTGCCAAGGCAGACGACAGCAATGCAGTTTACCTGCTGGCCTATCAGTCCATTCAAATCCTCCTGATCGGAGATCTGGGTCGGGAGGGCTTACTCCGGCTCTCTGATCGATATCCCGAGCTGAGGGCTGAAGTAGTGATCATGAATCGACCAGCAGAGGCTACCCCAGCCAACCTGCATTGGCTTTGTTCACTTCGACCCAGCATCGTTCTCATCACCGGCATTGCCTGGGGCCAGGAGGACCGATGGGCCAACCAACTGGCAAAAGGTTTGATCGTTAATGGAATTGAGTGCTGGGATACGGGAAGGCGAGGGGTCATTGATGTGGAAGTCACCCGTGGAGGTTTGGTCCTGAATTCAGGCTCAGGAGCACCGTTTCGATGGCAGACCTCGACAAAGGCATCTCCCGCTCACGGGGTTCTGGATCCATGACAGAACCCTTATTCCTCAATTTCGAGGGAAAAGGCTTCGCTGCGAAGGCTATCGGGTTTGGGCTGAGGAAATTGTTTGGAAAGATAATTGAACTTAAGCTGATACAAATGATCCGTCCGCGAGGAGGACAAGGGTAGTAGAGCTTCCCAACGGTGATCCGCCACGGAGACTGGCTCCATGGGATACTGCACTCCATCCAGAACCACGAAAGCTTGAAGCGACTCCTCAAGGATGGATCGCTGATTGCTTTCCCATGAGGCCTCAAAGCGGTAAAGCCCATCCTCACTTTTGGGAAGGCTGGGAGGAGTCAGATTCACGATAGTAGACGTGGCACATCCTGTGAGCACCAAAAAAAGGAGACAGAATGAGACAAATCGGCGAAAGAGGACGCGCAACATACTCAAGCGATACCCAAGAGCTCATGAGGTGTAAAGGGGATTCAACGGGCTGTTCGAAAGGAAAGAGGGCCCATTTTTGCATTTGACCTGACTGGCAAAGCAGGGTTAGATCTCGCCTCTTTGACGTGATATTTTTCACCTAGCTGGGCCAGAGGACCTCGCAAGGTATTCAATCAGCTTAATTTTATGTTTGCACATATTCGAAAACGCCAGGAGTGGGTCCTGTGGGTGGTGATCGTTGTCGTTGTGATTTCCTTCGTGGTTTTCTTCACTCCATCGGTAGGTTCCAATGCAGGCGGTGGGAGCGCATCCAACCCTGTGGTTGCCACCTTTGATGGTGAAGCCATTACCCAACAGGACTATATCGCGGTCTATAATGAGGTCTCCCTGCAGGCATTCCTTTCCATGGGCCGGTGGCCAGAACAGATAGGCTACAACATCGAACAGGAAATACCCAACCGATTGATGATGATTCAAGAACTCGATAATCTGGGCATTGTCGTCGGCCCTGAAGCCGTTGCCAAATACAAGGCCAATGCTTTCTCTGATCCAGAAACGGGTGCTTTTCAGAAAGAGTTATATGATAATGTACTGCTCGCCTTGAAGGCGCGGCGGCTCAGCGAGGATGATCTCAATGGATACATCCGCCATCAAATCGGTATTGGGCAGCTCACCTCGCTGGTCAGCCTGAGTGGGCAACTGGTCACACCAGCGGCTGCAGAGCGCACTTACAAACAGCGGAATCTATCGGCTTCGACCATGGCCCTTCTTTTCTCTCGAACCAACCACATGAGTGCGGGCCAGGATCTCATCGGTCTGGAAGACTATTTTACGAACAACATGGCACTCTACCGTGTCGAAGAAAAACGTCGTGTCAGGGTCGTCAAATTTGCAGCAACCAATTATTTGGCTGAGGCAGAAACACGTCTCAATCAGTCGACCAACCTATCTGCCATGATTGATGCCATCTACATCGATCGCGGAACCAATTCGTTCACCGAAAATGGAGAAATCCTAAGTGCTGAAGCAGCCAAGGAACAAATCAAGGAAGAGGAGCTCGAAAAGTCTGGGCTGGAAATTGCTGTAGAAAAGACCAAGGCCTTCATGCGAGGCTTCGAACAGTTCGAAGCGCTCTCTTCGGCAGCCCTGGAACAACTGGCAGCAGAGCAGGGTGTCGAATCCACTTTAACCGACGGCTTTACCCGAAATCAGCTGGCCCCCGGCCTTGGGGCCCCTTACAGCCTCACGCAGCAGACATTTGAGTTGAGCGAAGAGGCACCCATTGCCCCTCCTATTGAATCACAGGATGCCCTTTACCTGATTGCACTGGAGGAAATCATCCCGGACCACCCTCCGACTCTGGATGAGGTTCGCCCCCGAGTCACATCTGATTTTCGCCGGGATAAGCAGCTGGATGCGGCACGAGCCGAAGCCGACAGCGTCCACGAAGCCATCAAGGCAGCCATGCAGGAAGGCAAGGGATTCGAAGAAGCATGCTCGGAGCTGGGACAGACCCCGGTGAGCATTCCCAATTTTTCCCTGGCGACACGTACCCTCGACGGATTGACCGATCGACGCGTAACCGTGAGTTGGCTTCAGGATCTTGCCTTTGCCATGGATCCGGGAACACTGAGTGATGTCAGTCAAACCAGTGAAGGTGCTGGTATCCTTTTCCTCAAGAGCTTCGAAGCAGCCGATGCGACCAAGATGGCTGAGGAGCTGGGTGACTTCACCGACCAGCTCAAGCAAACAGGTCGCAGCCAAACGATTTCGGCTTGGGTCAATGAAGAGCTTTCCTCCTTTCAGTTATTAACCAACGAGTCAGATACAGCCTCCGAGGAAGCTGCCAACTGATCCGAGGATTTTCCTCCTCACAAAACAGATTCACCAAAGCCTCCCCCTCAAGGGGAGGCTTTTTTGTGTGAAGTTTCACGTGGATGCTCCCTTCCTCGACAATCTTATCCATTGACAAGGTGCCTCTTTCCATTCACCAGTGGTCCATGCACCTTCCGCTCAAACGCACGTGGGATGGCTTCACCCTCATCGAGCTATTGGTCGTCATTGCAATCATCGCCATTTTAGCCGGCATGCTCCTTCCTGCCCTTTCCAAGGCAAAAACCAAGGCACAGGGCATTGCATGTATCAATAATCTCAAACAGCTTCAGCTGGCACATTTGATGTATCCGGCAGACAACAATGACTATCTGACAAAACCCGGAAACAGCGGCACCGAAGAAGGCGCTTGGGTGGGTGGGTGGCTGGATTTCAACCCGGCAAACCCGGATAATACCAACATTCAGGATTTACTGGATCCCAAACGGGCCAAATTTGCTCCCTATCTTCCATCAGCTGCAGTCTATTTGTGCCCAGCCGATAAAAGTCACGTCGCGATCAACCGTGTGAGGCACTCCAGGGTCAGGAGCATGGGCATGAGTCAGGCCATGGGAGGCCCGGGAGGTTGGCTGCCGCCCGGAGGCGCTTACCAAGCCAACCAGACCGCATACAAGATTTTCATCAAGTCGAGTGATCTGGGTCATCCCGGCCCATCCAACCTCTATGTACTACTCGATGAACACCCGGACAGCATCAACGCTGGCGGCTATGCCAACCAAATGGTCGCTCAAGCATCAACGGCTCGCATGATCGACTTTCCTGCCAGCTACCACAATGGAGCTGCCGGATTATCCTTTGCCGATGGGCATGCTGAGATTAAGAAGTGGCAGGATCCCCGCACCAGGCCCGCCGTTCAGAACAACAACCAGCTTCAGCTCAATGTCGCCTCCCCCAACAATCCCGACGTGATTTGGCTGGCTGAGAGAACCACGGTTCTTAAGTAAGGAAAGCATGCTTGGACACCTTGGCTGCACGGCTCACGGGGCAACCTTGCGAGCCATCCACTCAGTGACCGCACGACACATCTGACCCGTTGCTGCACCATCGAACACATGATCTGCACCATCGATGGCATGGATTTCAGCCACTGATTTGGCCAGAGGCTCCATTGTGAGCGAATCTTCCAATGGGACCACATCATCCTCTGTTCCATGCACCAGTAGCCAGGGAATCTTGATGGAAGATGCATGAGAAGCAACCGATCCGATCGCAGTCAAATCATTCATGTAACGGGAAGAGAGAGGGCAATCGCTCTTTTCCCACATGCAACCTTGATTCGGAATTTGGTCGCCGAATTCTCGAGAAGCAAAACCTGCGGTATCCACCATACCAGCCAAGGATACCAGAGCACCAATGCGAGGATCCATCGCCGCTCTCAATACCCCAACAGCGGCACCCATACTGTGCCCCATGTAGGTTATCGGCTGCCTTCCCAGCACATCCAAAACGCTTCCAAGATCCTCGACTTCCTTGGTGATGCAGGAATCCACAAAGTGCCCCTCCGACAATCCATTACCTGAAAAGGAAAAGCGCAACACGGAAAAGCCTGAGGCTTCAAGTGCTTCAGCCAAAGCTATGAGAAGGGGGCGATCCTTGTTCCCTGTCACACCGTGACCCAGGATCACCAGGCCACGCGCCTCTCCTTGAGTGGGGTGAAAAGCATAGTCCAAGCGTTCCCCGTGGCGATTACGAATGATTTCACTGAATGATTGCATGTAAGGCTTATGGTAGAAAAAAACGGGCGCCACACAAGAGGCACCCGTCTGAAATCACAAAAAATAGGGTGAGTGACCTATTCCACGACATGAATCGTGATTTTCTCAGAAACGACCGGTTTATCGTGGGGAAGGTGCAGATGATCGCCCAGAACCAACTGGAGCGTGTGCTTGCCTGGCTTCAGCTTGAGGACTGTTTCAGTCTGCCCCTTGCCATAGTGCAGAACATTTTTCGTCGCCGGTAAAGGTAGGTTGAAATCAGGCATCTTGGTCACATCCAGCAAAAGGTGATGATGGCCTGTATTTTCAAGTTTGACTCCTGCGGGAGCCACCCCCATGCCAGAGAGGCCGAACTGGATCTTTACGCTGGTCCCCACCACTTCTCCATTGGCTGGAGAAATGATATAGGCCCGAGCACCTTCTGCTGACTTGGACTTGGGAAGGACGCCCTGGGCTTGAGTCACGACGGTGAGTAGCGATATTGCCAAGGATAGGATAAACGTTTTCATGATTGTTTGATCGGTTCTTTAAGCGTTAACGTGAATTCACATCGGATGAACAATTCACTCGGAGGGCGACTGTTCAAATCATCGAATGAAGTGAAAGTGACGCACCTCATGGGGAACAGCAAGCCAAAATATGGAAGAGGACATGGCATCGGCAAATATCGTCTATTTTGATCTGGAAACACAAAAATCAGCCGCTGAGGTGGGTGGATGGGATCACATTCGGGATATGAAAATGAGTGTTGGGGTCACCTACAGCACGGCCCGAAAGACATACGAGATCTATGGAGAAGACCGGGTTAACGAGTTGATTGATGAGTTGATGCGTGCGGATCTGGTCGTTGGCTTCAATCATATTCGATTCGATTACGAAGTCCTTCACGGCTACACCGTCCTGGACCTGTCTCAAGCACCCTCTTTGGATCTCATGCTCGACTTGCAAAAAATACTCAATCACCGCATTTCACTGGATGCTGTGGCCAGCGCCAGTTTGGGAAGTGAAAAAACCGCAGAAGGCCTTCAGGCGATTGAATGGTTCAAGCAGGGAGAAATGCTCAAAATAGCGGAGTATTGCTGTTTTGATGTTAAAATCACCCGTATGGTCCACGAGTTCGGACACGCTAACAAAGAAGTCTTTTACCACAACCGCTTTGGCGACAAATGCTCCGCCAAAGTCGATTGGTAAGGCACTCACTGGCTGATTGATTCGCTACCAAAGAGCATGCACTTACTGGAACACCTCCATGGCATCGTTGAGCGATACCAAGACCTCCTGGACTGCCGTGTGGAGGAGTTTACCCTTGGTTCCCATCGATTTGCCTTTAACCGCAAACCCTCCATCATGGGGGTCATCAATCTTTCAGCCGATTCCTGGTATCGGGAAAGTGTGGCCCTCCATGCCGCAGATGCCATCGGTCGTGTGGATGTTCTCAACGCTCAGGGTGCCCAGATCATTGACGTGGGAGCTGAGTCCACATTACCGGGTGCCTCATTGGTGACCTTGGAAAACCAATGGCAGCAACTCAAACCGGTCATTGAGGCCTCTTCAATCAAAGGAAGGCTCCTTTCGGTAGAGACATACCATGCAGCGGTTGCTCAGTGGGCTCTGGAAGCAGGTGCCAAGGTCGTCAACCTCACGGGCCAGCAAGAAGCCACACAAGTCTATCGAGCATGTGCCCAACACGAGGCAGCTGTCATCATCTGTTACGTACAGGGCGCCAACGTTCGCGAGGTCGATGAACTCTCCTTCGAGGAGGATCCTATCGATGCAATGCTTCCATGGTTCGAAAAATGCATCCAGGAAGCCGTTCATCACGGAGTCAAAAAACTGTTTATCGATCCCGGGCTGGGGTTTTACTACCGCAATCTAAAGGACAGCAAGGAACGCATCAGCTATCAGATGGAAACCTTTCTGCATACCTTTCGCCTCCGTCAACTGGGCTGGCCCATCTGCCATGCCCTTCCCCATGCCTTTGAATTTTTCGGGGAGGAGGTTCGTAGCGCTGAGGCTTTTTTTGCGGTCATGGCATGCTTGGGTAAAACCGATCTACTGCGGACTCATGAAGTTCCCAAAATCAAGGCAGTCGTAGATACCTTGAGTAGCCTTGAGAAGCTCATCCATCCAGATGGAACAGGGTCAAAGGAGCCGTCTTGAGGGATCAAGACATTCCAAAGACACCATCGGACACAAAGAGGAAACCTGAAAAAAAGGGGGGTGCCAGGGCGACCACGGCATATGCGGAGCAAACTACCGTTGCTGCATTCCTGCCCTGGCGGGGTTCGTAAGTCCACAATCCATGGGCCCTGACGCAGTCATTAAGGCCAAGGGACCTGACCGATTCAAGCTTTAATCGTCGAACTCAAGCCATCCAAACCGCTCCGGACGATGAAAAGAGCCCTGCAAGGTCGGATTCCATGCCATGAAACCTTTTCCCTGAATATCCATGCGGTAAAAATTCACGGGCCAGCGTACTCCCACAGCAGGAGCCTCGGAGTGCACTCCATCAGCAATGGCCGAGAGAGGTATTTTCATTTCGCAAGTCCAGGTGTTGGTCGATTCATCCACATGCACCGCGCTCTCCCAGCCGCTGAACCATTCAAAATCCCTGTGAGGTAATTCCAGGGCAAGGTCCAGGCGCTCACCCGTCGGCGCCACCTGAAATTCCTTGTAGCGATTCGCGTGATTGAGCTCGGAACCAATGAACATTTCCACCACATCTTTTTCCCACAAACCGATACGTTCGCTTTCGATCAGTGGTGGATCAAAGACATGAAGCTTTTCAAAAGGTGCCTTGAAACCAACATACAGATACCTGGGGCTCCAGAGCACCTTAATTTCAGTTTCGACCCCCATCCTGACGCTTCCATTGGATGACTGTTGGTCAAGATGAGTCGCAGCCGTAGCTTCCCATGCTTCATGATCCAGACGCCCACTCAATGCAAAATCACCTCTCAGTCTGGCTGCCATCACTCGACGCGGCGGAAGTGAAGAAGCCAAGAGTTGACGCGCATTATCAAAATAGATCTTTCGGAGCACCTCACTGGGCAGGCCAATGCCGCTGATTAGCCAATCACCCTGAATGGGAGTCATGTGAGGAAAATCGCGATCCTGGGTTTCCAGCCACTGCCAGTGCTTGGCAAAAAAGGATTGCGCATCGAGATCGGAAGGAGGCGTTCCGCTGCCTCCCGAACCAAGAATGAGCCGATCATAGACTTGGAAATCCGTAGCAAAGAGGATTCGATCCTGGTGCTTGATGAACAATTCCCTGACACGAGTGGGGGCCTTGCGCCCAATTTCAGGAATACGGGCCGCCAGATCAGCCATCATGTTGGGGTGCTTGTCTAGCTGTGCCTCCACCCAATCCAAATCCTCAGGATGATTGGCAAAATGAACACAGACAAACGTCGTCTGCCGATGTTTTTGAATCACTCTTTCCAGTGCAGCCAACAACTCACGGTGAGGAGGAAAGATCTTCGGATCACCAAACCACCATTTCGGGTGATCCTTCAATTCAGTCCAACGCTCATTGCGCTGATCATAGGGCAACCAGAAAGCTACTGGATCGGCCACATGAATCGAGACTGGCATGGATAGCTCACCACATCGCTTCCATACAGGATCTAGTTTGGGATCATCAATAGTTATCAGCTTCCCTTCACCATCCCGAAGATACAAACCCAAGCGCTTGAATTCCTTCAATCCTGCCGCCCCCAGCCGATGCCCCTCCTCAATTTGCGCCACCGCCGTATCTGAAAAATCAGGCCTGTCCCAAAGGGAATAATCCAAATTCATGTAATGAACAAACCGCCCAGGAAAAAGTTTGTCGGTTGAAGCCTTTCTCCTTTGAAAAATAGAAGGGGATTCCTTGTGAGTGGTAACCGTCCCTCCACTGAGGTTCACCCCGATGCCAATGCCGACTTGGTCCATGATGCTGATGGCTCGCTCCAGATGTTTCTGGCTCTCGCCGATATGCTGATGAAGGTCTATCAGCCGATATTGGCTTCGCCAGAGATGAGCGTCCGGATCAAGCGAATCGCCGGGCGTGGCGGCCTGAACAGGAAAAAATGGAGATGAGATCAGCAGGCATCCAAAAAGGGTCATCAACCTGATAGGGAACATGCTCTAGCTATAGCGTCTGGTAGTCCCATGGCAAGCTGACAGAGCACCGATCATGCGCATCACTTGCGAACGGCTAGTTGCTCCAGCTTTTGACTAGCCACCTGCCGGACGAAAAGGTTGCGTGATTCAAGGGCGTGACTCAAGACTTTCGGAGAAGCTGTCTGGGTGATGGGCATACGTTCAATCAGACGCTGAGCCCAGCGTCTGATTTCCGGCTCTTGGTCTTCCAGCAAGACCAGAAGGTGTTCCAAGGCATCCTCCACCAAAGGAAGGTGGGTATCCATGCATCTGAGGACGGTCAACCGAACCATCGCATCCTCATCTCTCAAGAGGGGGAAGACATGTTCGGAAGCCGTCTGATCCGTCCAGCTGGAGGCGGAAAATGCCTCCAGCGAAAAAGCCCTCATCTGAGGTGAAGATTCGCGCATGCCCTCAATAAACCATTGGCCATAGGGCCGGCAACGGCCTCCCAATGGAATCATTGCCTTGGTCAGTCGCTGGCGTGTCGGAGCAGATGCTTCGGGAAGTCTCTTGCCCAGCTCATTGGCTGCGCGATTTCCCATCAGCGCAAGAGCCTCGTATAACAAGGGGTCCGGTTCGATCTGGGGGTCCTTGACCAGGCACTGGATAAGGGATGGGGTGAGTTCTTCCGCGTGACTCCCCATTCGGTAAACCGCATAGGTAGCTGCCTTCCGGACCACGGCATCGGAATCTTCGAGTGCATCTTGCAGCACCTCGAAAGCAGGAGGATTCAAACTGGCAAGCAATTTGGCTGTTTCCATTCTAAAGGGTTGATCCCGATCTCTGAGCCCGGAGTGCAATACCTCATCGACCTGATCAAGGCTTGGCTGGATCAGACCCAAGGTTCGCATCGCCATCAGTCGTTTTTGCTGATCCCAGTAGGGCGGAGAGACTTTGAGTATGCGACCCAGCCTACTGGTAGCGACCCTTGCTCTCATGCGTGCAATCCATCGGTCCAGACCGGAAGGTTGCTCTGAGACGAGCTGAAGACAATGGGTGAGAAATCTCTCGCGGTGTTGTTCGATGACCTCACGAGCGCTTTCCCGATCCTTGGGCATAGGTGCACCTAGTTGCAATAGATAGGTATCGAGCGACTTACCCAAAACCTCCCCTGTTGGCCAAGCGAATTTTACCAGAGTCCATCCGCAAAGAAAGATGACCAGTAGAACGGTTCCCTGCACCCACCGAGAAGGATGAATGAGTCGACTCATTGGCTTTATTTGATTCCTTCCAGACGATCACTCCAAATGGCAAAAAGCTCTCGAGTCGCATGCACATCCCTCAAGCAATACTCGGCAATGTCCCGGTAACGCCCCTGCTCCATCAAGGCCGTCACGTCCATGCCTGTGACGCCTTGTGATTTAGGTGACTCAATGCCAAAGCTCTTACAGTAAAAATCCAGGTTGAATCTGCGGGCGGCGCCCTCTCTCCCACTGACATTGTAAAAGGAAAGTTGCTCGGCCAAATCACAGTGCGGACTGGTTTGAAAGCGGTAGCCCAGCCAGTCCTTACGGGAAATCGGTATGTTGAGAATGGCTGATCTCAAGTAAAGGAACGGTACATCAAACCCACGCCCATTGAAGGTCACAATCCGGTTGAAGCTGGGCACCACACGCCAGAACTCCGTCAGCAGCTCATGCTCGTCAGGAAAGGGAATGAAAGCCACCTCGGCCTCTGGATCGGAATCACCTTCAAAGTCATCTGCCAGGTAGAGTACCTGGCCTTTTCTGGAATCCGCATTGACCATGGCGATGCAGACGCACTGGGAGGTCAGAGGCCAAAGGGCCATCATGTCGCACAGTCTGGAACGGCGTTTCTCGCGCTCCACGGGATCCTCCATGGAGTCCAGCTCTCGGAACAGGTAGGCCTGTTGATCCTCATCCAGTGAATCCGCAGGAAGAGCGGAAGTTTCGATGTCAAATACAAGGGTAGCCATCACCAATTTGGGAAGTCATTTAGGCCCGACGAGTGGAAGTATGCCCCCAATCAAAGCCTTTCCAACAAGAAAAAGCCCACCTGATGTGCAGGCGGGCTGATCGTAGCGGGATGGTGGCTCCTGCGTTCAGGCAAGGATCATGTCCGCCACGGTGTGACCCGCAGGGATGAAAGGGAGTACGTGCTCGGTGTATGGGACCACGACATCCAACAAATAGGGTTGATCCGAATCGAGCATCCGCTGAATGGCATCCCGCAAGTCACGCCGATACATCACTCGCTCACAGGGAACTCCAAACCCTTTTGCCATGGCGACATAGTCTGGATAGATGGCCTTCATGTCTTCCGGGTCCCCCAAATAGGTGTTACCACGATTGCCCTTGTAAAACCGATCTTCCCACTGGACGACCATCCCAAGATGCTGGTTGTTCAAAATAATGGCCTTGGCAGCGATTTTTTCAATGCGTGCGGTGGCGAGCTCCTGGATATTCATCAAAAAGGAACCATCACCATCGATATCGATGACCTGCTTGTCAGGACAGGCAACCTTGGCCCCGAGAGCTGCGGGGTAGCCAAAGCCCATGGCACCGAGGCCCGCGCTTGTCAGATACCTTCTCGGTTCCTGATAGGCAAAGAATTGACCTGCCCACATCTGGTGCTGGCCGACACCCGTGGTGATGATCGCATCGCCTCCGGTTAATTCATGCAGGGTTTCGATGGCCATTTGCGGCAGGATGACCTCATCTTCCATCCCCTCAAGATGCTCCCGCATGTGCTGAGATTTCGCCACCTCCTCTGTCACGCTATACCGAAAGGCTCCTCGTTTTTTCCAATCCGCAATCCTACGGTGCCAGGGATCAAATTTGTTTTTGATCGGACGCGAGCGCACCATTTCCAGCAAGCGCTGCAGAGCATATTTCACATCACTCACGATGGGTAATTGCACCTTGCGGTTCTTATTGTGCTCGGACTCATCAATGTCGACGTGGACAATGGTGCCTTTCTCGCAGAATTTCTCCACCTTGCCGGTCACGCGATCATCAAAGCGCACTCCCAGAGCCAACAGAAGATCAGCTCCCGGGTGAATTTCATTGTTGGACACCGAACCATCAGCCGCCACCTCCTTCTTCCATTCTCCACTGACGGCCCAATTGGCATAGGCTGCACCGTGCATGCCCAACCATCGAAGGGAAAGAGGATCGTTTTCTGGAAAAGCACCGCATCCCATGATGGTTGAGGTCACGGGAATTCCTGTAAGCTGAGCAAAAGCACGCAGCTCCTCATGTGCTTCGGCGCTGATGATTCCACCGCCGACATACAGAACAGGACGCTCGGATTTCTCAATCAAACCGATGATCTCATTCAAGGCCAGGTCGCTTGCCTTTTTCACCGGGTCATAACCTCGAATGTGCACCGCTTTAGGGAAGACCGGCTGGGCCTTGGCCTGCTGAATGTTTTTAGGAAGATCAATGACCACCGGCCCGGGTCGGCCTGTTGTCGCAATGTGAAACGCTTCCTTCACCACGCGCGGAATATCCGCGATGTCGGTGATCAAGAAGCTGTGCTTGACCACAGGCAAGGTCATCCCGAAGAAATCGGTCTCCTGAAACGCCCCTTTACCAATCATGGCCTGAGGCACTTGCCCGGTAATGGCAATCAATGGAATGGAATCCATGAATGCATCGGCAATACCCGTGACCAGGTTGGTCGCACCAGGCCCACTGGTTGCCATGCAGACACCCGGTTTTCCGGATGCTCGCGCGTAGCCCTCGGCGGCAAAGGAACCGCCCTGCTCGTGCCTGGGAAGGATGACGCGGATTTGATCCGAGCGAGTCAACGCCTGATGAAGTTCCATGCTCGCACCGCCGGGGTAAGCAAAGATGGTGTCGACCGCTTCGCGCTCCAGTGCAGCGACCAAAATGTCACTGCCACTCATCGTTGGACCAATGTCGGATTTATTTCCGCCTTGAGGATTCTCCAATTCCACTTGCTCGCGGGTATTCGATTGCTTCATCGATTGCTTCATGGCATTTGATTTTCGTTGCATGGACATGTTGATCGGACAAAAAAAAACCACGGCCTCGGTAGGCCGTGGGGATTGTCAAATGGTTTGATTCAACAACTCATCCCCACAGCGGGCAGGACGACTACGACCGGGATGCCCCCGCAGCCATAAAGTGCCAACATGCGTGTTGGATGATTGATGAGTTGCTGTCGGTTATACATGACCAAAAGAAAACCTAATCGATCACCCAGACAAGGTCAACGTGGAATTGAGGGTATGTGTCGATCTATGGACCCAGGTCTCCAGGGTTTGTCGTGGACTCAAAGGAACCATCAGAAAGCATGGTTGAGAGGGTCATCCCTTTCTTGAGCTGATCCAGACGAGAAAGAACCTGTCCGGTTTCTGCATCCGTTGTAATGGAATAGCCTCGAGCAAGAGTTTCTCGGGGCCCCAGTAAATGCAGGCTGTTGCCAAGATTTTTCAGCCGCTCATCCAGCTGAAAGCAGTGCTGGCGGATCCATCGCTGCCATTGCGTCGATACGTGCTGCAATTGCTGCTCCCTTGTTTGGACACGTTTCACAGGATGCAGGGCCCGCAACATGTTTGCCATGGCCAGCACACGCTCATGGCGCCGTTCAAGCGCATGGGTCACACTCAGGGACAAATCTGTCTGCCATTCATCCAATTGTTGCCAATGGGATTCCAAAACGCGTCTTGGATGCCGTTGGTCCAAACGCCGGGCCAACTGGTAGAGACGCTCCCCGGCCTGATCGTGAGCAGATTCAAGCCACACACGCATTCTTTGCCCCAGATCCAACATCCTCTGCCGCGCGCTGACAGCTCCCTCGGAAATCATTTCGGCAGCGGCACTCGGGGTGGCAGCCCTGACATCGGCAACAAAATCACTGATGGTAAAGTCAATTTCGTGACCAATGGCAGAGATCATGGGAATCGTACTGGAGGCAATGGCACGAGCCACCCCTTCTTCGTTGAAGGCCCAGAGATCTTCCAGACTGCCGCCTCCCCGAGTCAGCAGAATCATGTCCAGGCCTTTGCCAGAAGGCTGGCTTGCGTGCCAACGATTCAATCGATCGATCGATCTGGCAATATCGCTGGAAGCTCCCTGCCCCTGAACCCGGCAATCTGCCAGTAGCACCTTGAGCCCCGGGTGACGGCGTCTGAGCACATGCATCACGTCCCTCAAGGCAGCCCCACTCACGGATGTCACCAGGCCGATGGTTTCCGGATAGCGACAGAGAGCTCTCTTTCTGGAGGCATCGAACAACCCCTCCTCCTGAAGCTTTGCCTTGAGGCGTTCAAAAGCCATTTGCAGCGAACCGATGCCATCCAGCTCAATCCCCCGAACAATCATCTGATACTGACCACGCGGCATGTAAACCGATACATCCCCGCTTAGAATCAGTCTGACACCTTGAGCGATCTGATCCCTGAAGGAAACCTTCTCGCCACGAAACAGCACGCAGGAGAGTTGAGCCCCTGCATCCTTGAGACTGAAATAACAATGCCCCGAGCTCTGCCATCGCAGATTGCTGACTTCTCCACTCACCCGCACGGTTCGAAAGCGGGATTCAAGAAGTTGACGAATCTGGCGCGTGAGTGCTTCAACCGTCCAAACCTTGGGCGAGGGAGGAGCCTCGCAAGGCTGGTCGGGCTCCTTCTCTGCAGTCCCTGCTCCTTCAAAAAGCCCGTCAAATTCCCATTGGGATGTTTGCTTGGTTGGCATGTTCAGGGATGCAAAAGTTGCACAAACTCACTGAGTTGATTGGTTGGTTTTCGGCACCAACCATCCTCGCATACATAGGCGGTGGCTTTTTGATCGATTGGTATCATGTGCCGCAAGGCCTCCCGACGATGACCCTTCAGAAAAGATCTTCCCGGTTCGTCCATCAGCAGGATGGTCTTGTAAGGAATGAATGGCTGATGGAGTGCCTGGCACATTTTTTTCAGGAGCGGATCATCAGTCTGCGCTGCAAACACAAACTGTCGCTTGGAATGGAACGAGGCGTCGATGGCCGACAGCAGATTCGGAACCGTCGTGGGCTGCGCTTCGAGGACGGCGGCAAAACACTGCATGAGCGCGTTCAGCCTCTGTTCGTATAGGGACTTGCCCGTGAGTTGATGGAGTCGTAACAAGTTATCAGCTGCCACAGCATTGGGCGATGGCAAAGCACCGTCCACGTGCTCCTTAAGGCGCATGAGCACGTCCGAGGAATCCCCGGCGGCGGTGAAGTAACCTCCATCGGCTGAGTCCAGAAAGCGCTCATCCTGTCTGTTCTGCAGCTTCTCGGCCCACTGGAGCCATCGTCTTTGAAAGGTCGTTTCATACAAATCAAGCAACCCACAGATGAGGTAAACATAGTCATCCAGAAAGCCCTCGGTGGTTGAACGATCGTTCCGATGGATACGGTGGAGGATGCCACTGACGGGATCGTATATTTCCTGAGATAGGAACTCGGCCGCATGGGATGCGGCCTTGATGTAGGGTTCCCCGTCGTCCAGGCATCGACCTCCTCGAACCATTCCCGAAATCATCAATCCATTCCATCCTGCAATGATTTTATCATCCAGCATGGGCCGGGGTCGTTGATCACGGAAGGCTTTTAATCGAGCTCTGGCCTTTGCCATCAAGGCATTGGCGGCATCAGGCGTCATGCCTGCCTCCTTGGCCAAAGCCTCGATATTCAGACGTTGGATCAGTATATTCTTTCCTCTCAATTCATTTCGAGGATCGCTTCCAATGGGAGCATTACCCAATGCCTCAACCCCATAAAAACGCTTGAACCATTGCGCCGACTCAGGAAGCGCCCGATCAATCTGGCCATCCTCCCAGAGATAGAAGGCGCCCTCCTGTGCCTCCGGACTGTCTGGGGAAACCAAACTATCGGCATCTTCCGCTGAATAAAAACCTCCTTCGGCAGAAGTCATGTCCCTCAGCACGTAATCCAGGATCCCAACAAGCACCCTGGCGTAGCGAGGTTGGTGGGTGATTTGAAAGGCCTCGCTGTAGACCACCGCCAACTGCGCCTGATCGTAGAGCATCTTTTCAAAGTGAGGTACATGCCATTGGCGATCGACCGCATAACGATGAAATCCCCCTGCCAAATGGTCATGGATTCCTCCCCGCGACATCGCATCCAGGGTTTGAAGGACCATCTCCAATTCCCTCCCTCCCTTGAGCGGATCCTCTGGCATCGCACCCTGGCTGTGAAAAGACCGGAGCAAGAAACTCAAAACCGAAGGTCTTGGAAATTTTGGA
The DNA here is from genome assembly GCA_002686885.1 of Pedosphaera sp. Taxonomy (GTDB): domain Bacteria; phylum Verrucomicrobiota; class Verrucomicrobiia; order Limisphaerales; family AAA164-E04; genus UBA7971. The sequence continues at coordinate 9,433 of NYYT01000080.1, read as the reverse complement.
GCGGGTCCAAAACCCTTGAAAACGTCATCAAACTGTTCTGAAAATCGATCCAGCCCCTGCCGCATGGCATGGGTGTGACGCTCACGGGAAAGGCCTTCTCTCGCCGGTGTGACATGGGATGCCTCGCGCAGATACTCCAGAATGCGCTGGCTACTTTGCATCAGCTGCTCAGGATTCTCCTTCCATGCCTGAGAAACTTGAAGGCAAACCTCGGCAAAACCCGGTTGCCCTTTCCGAGACTCAGGGGGAAAATAAGTCCCTCCCACGACGGGCTTGAGTTCAGGCGTCAACCAGACACTCATGGGCCACCCACCATGCCCCGTGCTTGCCTGCACGAAATTCATGTAGATGGCATCCACATCCGGACGCTCCTCGCGGTCCACTTTGATGCTGATGAAATGGTCGTTCATCACCTTGGCAATACGCTCATTTTCAAAAGACTCATGGGCCATCACATGGCACCAGTGGCAGGGCGAATACCCAATGGAGAGAAAGATCATTTTTCCTTCTGATCTTGCCTTGGAAAAAGCCTCCTCTCCCCATGGATACCAATTGACAGGATGATGGGCATGCTGAAGGAGGTAGGGTGAGGCTTCTGCTCCCAGGTGATTTTGAAACGTTTTGGCAGAAGCGGTTTCGGCGTCTGACGAGGACGCTGCCTGGAGAAAGGACGCGTGATTGGCCCAAAGCGCCACCAAACACAGCGCCTGGCAGACCGTGCATGAAAACAACGAAGATTGAGTCAGTTCGTTGCGTGGAAGCATACAAGGCCTAAAGTGTGACGCACGGTTTCTTTCTCCACCATGCTGATAGCCATTCGGGAATCCCTCGCATCATCCGTCGTTGGGCAGGGGTTTGAGTTCTACCTTTCGGAATTCCACTGGGTGGCTCTCGGATTGAAGCGAGATACTTCCACCCGTGAGCCGCGCATCACCATCGTTGGCTGCAATCAATGTTTTGGCATGAGGATCGCTCTCATCCAGGATCGGATGGGTCAGGGTAAAAATCGTCTCTCCATCCATGATGCATTTCATCAAGGCATGCCCACGCACTTCCACTTCGATCGAAACCCATTGATCTCCATGGTAGGTCTTGGAGCTTGAGTTCATGCAATGTTGCTTGATCAAGTCACCCTCCATGACCATGTGTGTACCTGGGGTGCAGATATTTCCCGTGCTGCGTGGATGGGTCCCATCTCCTCCGAGAAGCTGGACTTCTATCGACGCCGGGAAATCCTGATCTTTCTCCATGGTCTCAGGCAACTCACCATGAAGCATCAAACCACTGTTACGAAAGGCCCAACCAGGTCCCCCTTTGACCTGATCCCCCACAAAACGATATTCCGCCCGAAGACGATAGTGGGTGAAGGGTTTTTCAAAAAAGAGATGACCAAAGGTCTCCTTGAATTCGGGATAGGCTTTCGGATCATACCCCACCTTCAATAATCCATCCTCAACCCTGAACGTGTTGCCGTAATTCTCTCCAAGGGCATGATAGCGAATTTTTGGAACCCAGCCCTCAAGATCCTTTCCATTGAAGAGTTGAATCCAGCCACTTTCCGAATCCTTGTCCTGAGCTACCACCTGGAAGCCGTGCGGCATAAGAGCACAGGTGCAACATAAAAAAAACAGTCGGGAAATGAGATTCATGAACTTCATTCAATCAGGAACCCACCGACGGATCAAGCTCACACCGGGGGATACGGTGACCCCTCAGAGCGCCTGCCCCATCACATCACCCATCTTCGCATAAAGTTCGATGGATTGGGCAGAGTAATGAAGCAAGTCATCGGAAAGCTTCACGCGCCCAGGCTCAAAGAGCGTCATGGTGGCCGAACCACCAAAGCGGAAATACCCTTTCTCATCCCCTTTCTCTATGGCGTCATCCGAGCGAAAGGTCTGAGTGATAGAACCGACGTTGGTCGCGCCGATTTCCACGATCAACACTTCTCCCAGTGTCTTTGTCGCAAGGCGTGTCAGCATGCGCTTGTTCTCCCACAGATAGGCCAGGCGCTGCCGAAGGGCCATGGGATTGACCGAATAAAGAACTCCGGAAATCAGCCATGCTGCACCGGGGCATCCAGCCGTCGCAAAATGAAACCGATGGTAATCCAACGGGCACAGGCGCGAAAGAACCGCACTGCCACCTTGGTATTTCGCGGCAAGAGCTGGATCCCCAAGGAAGGTGGTCAAATCAAAACCCTGCCCTTTGACAAAGACCTGGCTCACACTCGATAAATCCTGAAACCCCAGGTGTCTGCCATCGGCAGGAAAAACAATCGAAGCCGGATTGGAATCGATGGGCCTTGCATCGGGTTTGAGGCGGCGGAAAAAAAAGTCATTGAAAGATCCATACTCTTCCGGAGCTTGAGCAAACTCAGAAACATCCAATTGAAAAGTCTCAACGAAGGGCTTGATACGGCCAGCGGAGGCGGGGCGACTCATCCACCATCCATAAAAGCGAGAAAACAGGGATCGCTTGACCAGAAGTTCAACAGTCGCTCGGCCCACCGCCCGACCATAGGCCCACTTCAGAAAACCTTCCCCATAGACAGCCTCCTGCTCCAGGCAACCTGTGTAGCGATTGAAATAGGTTATCGGCTGCATCGCATGGAAACTGCTGGCAGAAGAGAGCGCCGGGAACAAGCCAGACCAGGTCCGCTCATCAGGCGGAAGGCCTCCAGTCCAACAATTTGAATTGCACGGATCGTCGACCGTTGTAGTCGTTGATCTGAGGCGCAAAGGCCAGGTCAAACGAGCCTTGCGGGAGGGGGGCATTCCCACAATTCCACCACAACACTTCAAAATGGGTTCGTCCGTCGGTGACCCAGAATTTCGCGTGTTGCTGTTCGCGTCCCATTCGATGAGGCTGCCCCCGAAGCTGAACCCCTCGACTCGCGAATTGAAGAGCAGCGTTTCCCGATCCGAAAGGATGCAAAAGGGCCAGCTCTTCCATGCGGTCGATGGAGAATTCCGAAAGAGAGACATCGGCATCCAGATGTAAAACCGGAGGAGGGCAACTGCCTTTCATGCGCTGATTGGCAAAGGCATTGATCCGCTTTCTGAATGCCGTCAGGTTTTCAGGTTGAATGGACATACCCGCAGCCATGGCGTGGCCTCCGTGACGTTTGAGCAGATCGTCACATGATCGCAGAGCCTCAGCCAGATCAAAGCCTTCCACACTTCGCCCCGAACCACGCCATTCGGAACCTTCTCCACCCAAAATGATGGTGGGCCGATAGAACTCTCGGAGCACTCTCGAGGCAACAATTCCGACCACTCCTACGTGCCAATCCCCGTTGCCCTGAACAATGACAAAGTCTTTTTTGGGATCAAACTCAGAACGAATGGAATCCACGGCCTGATCGGCAATATCCCTTTCGATCATCTGGCGCTGTCGATTGTGCGCATCCAACTCACGGGCCAGTTGACGCGCTTCCTCCAGATCATCAGAAAGCATGAGACGCAAAGCGGTATCGGCATTGACCAGGCGGCCGGCCGCATTGATCCTGGGCCCCAGTTGAAAGCTGATCTCGAAAACTCCGAGTTCGTCCCTTACCTGGGCAATTTCCATGAGAGCCAGCAACCCGGGACGCTTGGTTTGGTTCAGCCTCTTGAGCCCGGCGGTGACCAGGATCCGGTTTTCATCCACCAATGGCACCAGGTCCGCAATCGTGCCCAGAGCCACAAGGTCCAGGAGAGGCCTCAGATCATAATCCCGAGCTGAGGGAGGCTGATTCATTTCCCGACAAGCCTTGACCACGGCGTGCACTAGTTTGAAAGCAAGTCCTGCTGAGCTGAGTTCGCAAAAGGGCCCCCCGGTAACTTGAGGGTTCACCATCGCATAGGCTGGAGGGGGAGGGTCTGTAATTTGGTGATGATCCAGAACGATGACATCCAGGTCGTGCTGCTTGAGCCATGAAATGGTATCCACCGCCGTCGAGCCACAATCCACGGCCAGGAGCAGATCGGGCTTCAGTTTGGACAGACAATTTTCGACCCCAACTTGGGTTAAACCGTAGCCCTCTTCCAGGCGATGGGGGAGGTAGTAATCCATTCTCCAGCCCATCTCCCTCAGTACCTCAATGACCAGTGCAGTGGAAGTGACTCCATCGACGTCGTAATCACCAAANACGACCACCTTCTCTTGTTTGGTTCGAGCTTCCAGAAGGCGGTCCACNGCTACTTGCATGTCCGGNAGCTGAAACGGATCGGAAAGATNCTTNAGCTTGGGCCAGAGAAAATGCTCTACCTGGTCATTTTCACGGAGGCCTCTGTTGAGCAGGCACTGNAGCAAAAGGGGAGAGAAATCAAAGGCTTTGGATAGACCTCTGACTTGCTGATCCTGAATGGGTGCAATTGACCAACGATACTGCATGAACCTTGCCCGATTGGTGGAATCATAACCGCAACTGTCGGGTTCAACAACGTCAATATCCCCAATTAAAAGGAGGACTTTTCTCAAACACTCTCAGAACGCTTGCCACACACCTTGCATGACAAGTCTTCAGCCTTGTTCATCGGCATGGGTTCATCCAGTCAGCGGCCCTCAACCCTTGCCCGTAATCGAGAGATCAAGACTTCGGTTCCTTATCCGTGACCTTGGGCTTGATGACCCATGACAGGCCAATGGAGACCACGAGAATCANCCCGACCACCCCCAGGGAGACGAGGGTATCAATGTGGTATTTGAAGGAAACAAGCATCTTGATCCCGATGAACACCAGCACCAGCGAGAGACCGTACTTGAGGTAGGAAAAAGAGGCCATGGCCCCGGCCAGCAGAAAATAAAGCGACCGAAGGCCAAGAATGGCAAACACATTGGAAGTAAAGATCACAAACGGTTTCTGAGTCACTCCAAAAATGGCCGGAATGGAATCCACAGCAAAGATCAGGTCGGTCGTTTCCACCATGACGAGCACCAAGGCCAGAGGTGTCAGAAACAGACGCCCTGATTCTCGAATCACGAAACGCTGACCTTCAAAATGATCCACCACAGGGAAGAATTTTCTCGCCAGACGAATGCACGGGTTTTTCTCCGGCTCCACTTCCTGATCGGACCCAGTGATCATCTTGATGCCACTGAAGACCAGAAACCCACCCAGAATATAAAGGACCCAGTGGAAGCGATGCACCAGTTCCACCCCAACTCCAATCATGACTCCCCGCATCACCATGGCGCCGAGAATCCCCCAGAAGAGAACCCGGTGCTGAAGGTGGCGAGGAACACCGAAGTAAGAAAAAATCAGGGCAATGACAAAGACATTGTCCATGGAAAGAGCCAACTCAACAACGTAGCCCGTGATAAACTCTCCAGCTGTTTCACCCCCCATCCATCGAAACAGCCCAAAGGCAAACCCCATGGAGAGGGAAAACCACAAAAAAGTCCACGCCGCCGCTTCGCGTGCGTGGATCTCCCTTGATTTTCGATGAAGCAGGCCCAAGTCCACCGCCAGCATGAAGAGCACACAACCGATAAAGGCAACCCAGTGCCAGGTTTCGATCGTGACTCCAGCAGGCATGATTTGAGCAATCAGATCGGGGCTCCTGCCTCGGCCGGATAAGGAGCTTCCTCAGTCACATCCGAGGTCATGAGTTTGGGTTTCTCACCTCCGGTCTTCCAGAGCACCAAGGAGGCTGCAATGTAGATACTCGAATAGGTTCCGGCAATCACACCGACCACAAAAGTGAACGCAAAATCATTGATGACAGGCCCACCAAAAATGAACAGGGCCAGAGCCGCCAGGAGGGTCGTTCCAGAAGTGATCACCGTTCGGCTCAATGTCTCATTGATGGCTCGGTTCATGATATCCTTGAAAGACCCCTTGGCTCCAAGTTTCAGATCTTCCCGAATACGGTCAAAAATCACAATCGTGTCATTGATGGAAAAACCGATGATGGTCAGGATGGCTGCGACCATCGGGGCATTGAGTTCCCGACCTGCCAGGAAGAAGAGTCCCAAGGTCACCAAAATGTCATGCAGCACCGCCATGACCGCACCAATGGCAAAGGAAAATTCGTATCGTAGGGCCACATAAAACAGAATACCCAGGAGAGCCAGGGAAAGAGCGATGATCGCGCTCTTTTGAATTTCGCTCCCGACCGATCCCCCCACTCGGCTGGTTTTTTCCAGGACAAAGCCGGCATCCGCGAACTGCTCCTTGATTGCCAGAGTCACCTTCTCCCCTTGGTCAAAGGCCGTAGTCACTTCCAGGGTCTCTTCCTGGGTGCCATAGTCCCGTTTGTAAGCAATCTTGGCATCGCCCACTTCGAGGGCTCCTACCGCTGAACGCAACTCTTCCACGGCCACCTTCTGCTGGAAGCTGTAAAGCATGCTGTCACCACCCGCAAAATCCACCCCGAAAACGCCATCCTTTCGCGCGAAACCCGATGCCAGTCCAATGACCAGCACAATGGCAGAAATAATGAAGGCAGGCTTTTGCCATTTCATGAAATCAAATCGGCTGTTGTTGAAACAGGCCAGGGTTCCAATCGACACAGATTTAGCACCGTCACGAACAAAAAATTGCGCAAAGAACAGCTTGGTCACGAAGAAGGCCGTGAACAAGCTGGCCACAATACCGATAGTCAGAGTCACACCGAAGCCTTTGACAGGGCCTTTGCCCATGTAAATCAAGATGACCGAAGCGATCAAGGTCGTCACATTGGCATCAATGATGGTGCCAAACGCCTTCGAAAAGCCTGCAGAAATCGCTCCTTTGACCGATTTATTGTGCCTCAGTTCTTCGCGAATACGCTCAAAGATCAAGACATTGGCATCGACAGCCATGCCCACCGTCAAAACGATGCCGGCGATACCGGGAAGGGTCAGGGTGGCGTCGATATTGCAAAGCACGCCTAGAAGGATGATCAAATTCAGGCACAATGCGACGTTGGCGATGAGACCTGCTGCAAAATAGTAGATGAGCATGAAAACGGCCACAGCTATTATTCCCCACAAAGATGCCCTGACGCCCTTTTCAATCGAATCACGACCCAAGGTAGGACCTGTCGAGCTTTCCTCCACAATCCGAACCGGGGCTTCAAGAGGGTTTTCCAAGACGTTGGCGAGTTCAATGGCCTCTCGCACATCATAATCACCACTGATTTGCCCCCTTCCCTGCTCGATGGCCCCACGAATCACAGGGGCTGATTTGAGCTCTCCATCGAGCACGATGGCCAGCTGACGACCCACATTGGCTCGAGTGATACTGGCAAAAAGCGCAGCCCCCTCGCTTGTGAGAGTGAAATCAATCTCGGGTTCGCCCGTCATTGGATTGGGGTAGACAGCAGCTCGCTCGATGTGAGTTCCTGTTAGACCCTGTTCAGGCTCGCGCTTAACAAGATATTCCACGANAGCATCGGCTTCCCCAGCAATCTCGCTCTTTCGTCGTTCGGTGAGCACTTCATAGCCAGGGACAGGAAAGCCTCGGGCCAGGAGTTCCTGGCTGCGCTCGTGAACCATGCGAAACTCAAGATAGGCTGGCCGGGTGAGGATTTCCCTGACGGACTGGTAGTCCAATTCGGAAAGGCCNGGCATCTCGATCGTTATTTCNTTCTCTCCACGCGTTTGTAGGACCGGCTCGGCAACCCCAAATTTGTCGACACGGCTNCTCAAAACGCCAATGGCCTGTTCCATGACTTCCTGGCGATTGCGATCGGCACTGATGACGTTGGTCTCCATGGCCACCGTAAAGGATACCCCNCCTTGGAGNTCCAGACCCAGTCGGATTCGCCCGGCTGCGTCTTTTTGGAGCTTGTTGAGAATGGCCTTGGAAGGNTGATCCTCATCTTCCGCCAGGGATATGGCAGGGAACAAAGATCGGATGTCATTGGTACCAATCGCATCAAATAGATTGGCATAACTTCGACCGGGTGAGGCCTCTTCCATCTCTCTGGCATCTGAGAGAATCGTATCCAAGGTCGCTTGGTTCGATTCATCCGGAGAGGCACTTTGCTGAAACTGATNCAGCAATGGCGTTCCCTGAGGAGGTATGATTTCGTTGATGGCAGCCGCGGTCAGCAAAACGACCAAGAGCCAACTTCCAGCTTTATTACCAGATTTCATCTAAAATTGCGTTTGAGTGGTGGTTTAAGCCTCTGGAGAATCTTTTTCCTTCAGAACCCGATCAACGGAAGGCAGTAGCATTTCGAGCTTGGAGTCTGCCGACCGCAGGGAGACNGAATTCTGTTTNATTTGGGTGATCACCCCGACGATGCCCGAGGCCGTAGAAACCTTGTCCCCGATTTTGAGCTTCTTGAGCAAGGCATCATGTTCTTTTGCCTTTTTCTGCTGAGGGCGGATGATCAAGGCATACATGATCAAAAATATGAAGATGAAGGGCACAAATTGAGCCCACGCAGGTGGAGCCGCCGCCGCAGGACCCGTCGTTTCACCCCCAGCTTGCGCCAGAGATACCCAGAAAAATNGACTTACAAAACTCATCTAAATCGTCACAAATGAGCCGGATACTCTATTCGTCATGTTGGATTTGGCAAGAGAAAGCTGCATCGGAGGTCCGTGGCCATCGGCGCAAAACGGGTTGCAGAAACTGCTGATGGCAAGGATTCATCCTCTCTAATTGGCTTGACAAACCACTCAAATCATTAAGATGAGGCGGTTTGTGCCCCATGTCATCCTTGCGCGCACATTATACTTAACCTTTTAATAACCAACCATTTCGTATGCCAAAAAAAACAAAGGAAGCCTTTCCTAAAATCAAAAAGATCGCCTACGAAGGTCCGGATTCCAAGAACCCATTGGCCTTCAAATACTACAACGAGGATGAGAAGGTGGAAGGGAAGTCGATGAAGGACCACCTGCGGTTCTCCGTGGTTTATTGGCATACTTTCCGCAACCCATTGGCCGACCCTTTCGGTGTGGGCACTGCCCTGAGACCTTGGGACGATGGCACCGATTCGGTGAAGAACGCTCAAAATCGGGCTCGGGTCGCTTTCGAGTTCATGGAAAAACTTGGGGCTCCTTATTACGCCTTTCACGATCGGGATGTGGCTCCCGAGGGAGCCAGTCTGGCCGCCAGCAACAAGAATCTGGATGCTGTGGCCAAGGTGCTCAAGGAGGAACAACGACGCACAGGCATCAAGCTGCTCTGGGGGACGGCCTGCCTCTTTAGCCATCCCCGTTACATGCATGGGGCTGCCACCAGCTGCAATGCTGATGTGTTTGCCTATGCAGCAGCACAGGTGAAAAAGGCAATTGAAGTCACCAAATCCCTTGGAGGCGAGGGGTATACCTTCTGGGGAGGAAGGGAAGGATATTCCACACTCTGGAATACCCAGCTCAAACGCGAGATGGATCATCTGGCCGCATTTCTCCACATGGCGGTAGACCACAAGAAAAAGATCGGCTTCAAAGGCCAGTTCTACATTGAGCCCAAGCCCAAGGAACCTACCAAACACCAGTATGATTCCGA
>NYYT01000079.1 GCA_002686885.1 Pedosphaera sp. | reverse complement strand
GGGTGCTTTTCATAAACTTCTGGCCCGCCGAACGGTTTGCTAGCTCGTGTAGTGTAGTTCGGTCCATCATGACGGACTCTCGATCCGTCGACCCGGGTTCAAATCCCGGCACGAGCACCAACCGATACAAAACAGGCTCCAGTTGTACTCAAATTCTGAACATCCAATCATGGTATAGTTAATGCAGTGCGTCGTCCCCACGATGTTCAGGAATCACCATGGCTGAGAAAGGTAAGCGCCTGAGGAGGCTGATGAAGTTCACATTTTTCGTGATATTATTGTCTTTGACTTTGAACTCCTACCTGGGAGTCTTGCCCGCGATAATGTCCGGAGTGAACCCATCAAAGTTCCACCCTCACTACCACATAATGTTCCTATTAGGTAGAGATGCCCCACCAGCTTATTCAGAAGCTGGCACACTCGGCTTACAGGAGTATCTCCAACTGGCAATTTTGGCATTTGTGTTTTTATGGCTCCTGATCGATTGGAGAAGGCGTTCAAAATCAGGGCCAACCGCAAATTCAGAACCGCCCTTCCGCAGCGGTAGAGGCACTAAGAAAGACCCCTATGTCTTGGAGTCCCCTCCTCTGCTTACAGCCGGAGGAAATGCCCTGAGCACTGAGACCATAACACTTGAGGGCATTAATACGAATGACATCAGAACTGTTTCAGGGCCACAATTTGACATCTCAGTGGTGGAGCAGATTACCGGTGAAGATCTTTCTCAGAATGACCATAAAATAGTCTTCAGATTGAAATTAGAAGATCGAGATCCCGACGATCTCGATGAGGGGGTATACGAGTTCATGTTATCATTCAAAGTGGCCAGAGCGTTTCATTTCTTGTGGTTGGTAACCATTGATTATCGCAAAGGCACGATTCCAAAGCCCGTTGAGTCAAAACAGCCTAGAAAATCCAGCGAAACTGAATCATCCGTCAAAGTTGACGCTGCAATATCGGCTGCAGCAGCAGCTGCCGACCGTCAACGTGCTGAGGAGGAATCTAGGAAGATAGCGGCCGAGCAGGCCAAGGCAAAAGCGGCAGCGGCCGCGGCGTTGGCCGCAACTGCAGCGGCGACCAAGCGTCAGCAAGCCGAGGACGAGGCCAGGAGGGCCTCGGAGGCCGAGGCCGCTGAGCGGATCAAGGCCATGGAGGCCGAGCTCGAGGCCAGGAGGCTGGCCCTCGAGGAGATGGACGCCAAGCAGCGCGAGAAGGAGGAGGAGCTCATCCGGGTGGCCGAGAGGGCCAAGGAGATCGACTTCACCACCCTCGGTGTCGCGGCCAGGAGCACGGTCTCAGAGCCCGTGGAGAAGGGCGCGACGGAGCTCTCCGTCGGCGACACATCCGCCTTCGAGGAGAGCGGCAGCGCGTGGGTCCAGGACCAGGACGGCGGCATGAGCATCTCGTGGACAGGCAAGACGGCGAGCGCCCTGCTCGGCGTTTCGGGCCTCAAGAGGGCCTTCGCCGCGGCGGCCACCGTCACGGCGCGGGACGACCTGCAGAGGATCAAGGGCGTCGGGCCGTTCATCGCCGAGAAGCTGAACATGCTGGGCATCACCACCTTCAGGCAGGTCGCCAACATGACCCCCGAGCTCGAGGACCAGGTCAACACGGCGATCGAGTTCTTCCCNGGCAGGATCCGGAGGGACAAGTGGGCGGCCCAGGCTGCGAAGATGGCCGATGAATGACGCATGCTCAAAGACGTCTGAAACCAACTACTGNCCCCTCATCCTCTTCTTCATCCCCCACCAACACGCCTGCATCGGTAAGACCTTGCTGNATATATTCCATNGCNGAATCTAATCCCTCAGACGAGGGTTTCTTGTTTTTGCAAACGACATATATCTCAGATGAAGCATTACGACTTGCCGTTGGCGAGAAGCGTCTNACGAATGAGAAACGCATCTTACAAGCCTCGATCAATAGCTCAATTCCAGTCCCCTGAAATGCTTTAGTCACAAATGANCCGCCCGGTTTCAGAAGTTTAACAGCTACATCTAGCGCCATCGCCGAGAGATCCAGGGAAATCGCCTGATCAGTATCGTATCGTCCAGTCAGGCTGGGGGATATGTCTGAAACCACTGAATTGTACCCCTCATCCGAATTTTCCGAAGACAACCTCGCAATAATCGACTCATCTCTTACATCACCAGTTAGAAGCGATGCTCCATNGATCGGATCGGTGGGTCGGAGATCAATTCCNACCACTGCACCCAATTCCCCNACTTCCTCCAATGCCACCTGAGTCCAACCGCCGGGATGGCAACCGATATCAAGAACAGAATCGCCCGGCCTGATTATATTGTGTCGTTCTTGTATCTGTTTTAGTTTGAAGGCAGAACGAGCTCTGTAGCCACTATTTCGGGCCTGTCGCCTCCANGTATCGCGCTGATGCTCTTGGTACCAACGCTTTGCCATGCATGTTCTGCGAATGCACTCCGTTATGAAGGGTCGATGCGTGGGGNGGCTCGATGCGGCTACTTGCGGTGCTATTCGTATTCGCGATTATACTGCCGATATCATCGATGGCACAGACCTCGCAAGAGACTTCTTTTTCATCCAATGGCTCTGCAGCAACTGTGCTNATAGAAGAGCACACTGCGACATACTGCACGACCTGTGCAGAGATAGATCCAATGCTCCTTCAATTCCTAGAAGACAATGGAAATCGTGCCATCAGGATTGCCATGCACCCTCTGGGGGAAGACCCGCTTGGTTCTGAGATTTCCAGCCACAGGTTGGCGCTCCAGGGGGGAGAGCTGGCAGTCACTCCCACATTTGTTATGGACGGGAGGGTAGTTTCCCAGGGGTCTGTCGATAGAATCGACATGCAGATGAATCTAAGGTCATCTGAGATTGCAAAAGAGGGGGTTATCTCGATAGAAGGCGAAGTAGATGTAAGTCAAAATTCGATTCACGTTAGTTCGCCCAAACTCGTTCTCGGGATTGAGGAGCATCTGACCATATTTATCGTTGAGAGGGAAGTTTCACTTGAGCCTGGAACTGCATCAAATGGGCTAGACAAGAACCATGACGTGGCACGTGCAATGCTGAGTCTAGATGCTGGGGGAAACATATCGTCAGAGATACTGCCGACGGGATGGGATTCCCTTGTACACGATGCTGAAGGACCATCCGTAGAATTCTTCGCTGATGAAATGGACCCCTACTCCTTTGACGTGGTAATCGTGCTGGAAAAGAGCGAGGGAGGAGATCGGTCCGTCCTCTCGTCAACGCTGGTCGCCCTGTCCGATCGTTCAGAAGGAAGACAAAACATCAGCACGCTGCCTGTTGTAGCTGCTCTAGCATCGATGTCGATAGCACTCTTCATAGTCCAATCTCGTCGATGAGACTCTCAGCACATCTCCTAACNGCCTCTTCAGAAGTCCTCTTCGCATCAAATCCTAGAGAATCNAGCCTNCNAACATCAAGCCATGTTCTTGGAACATCNCCTGGCCAGCCTCTGTCCCCGCCAGTGTATCTGATATCCACGCCCTCAAGTCCCGATGCTTCCACCACAATCTCAGCTATACGAGACACTGAGACAGTTTCATCGGTCCCGAGATTGTACAGCGCAACTCCTTCATCCGAGGAATCTATGACATGGAGCATCGCANTNACGGTATCTTCCACATCCATGTACGATTTTTCTTGAAGACCNTTNCCCAATACTTCCAGAACGCCTTTATCGCTGCGTAATTTGTGTATGAAATCATAAATCACTCCATGAGTTCCTCGCGGGCCCACTATGTTTGCAAATCTGTGGATCCAAGCGGTCGCGCCAAAGGTTCCCGCCCATGCGCTGATTAGTGACTCTGATGCCAATTTTGAGGCCCCATAAAGCGAAATGGGCAGTATGGGCCCATATGACTCCGGAGTCGGCATAGTCTCAACTTCGCCATACACTGCACTGGAACTTGAAAATGAAATCCTATCCACACCATTTTTTCGCATACTCTCGAGTACATTGTACGTTGCAATGGTGCCTTGCTTAAGGTCAGTATCGGTGACTTTGGTCCCTAGACGAATATCTGGATTAGCAGCAAGATGGTGAACCGTTGTAATNCCCTCCATAGCTTCAGTCAGCNTTTCAAGATCCAGTAAATCTGCGATAACGATCTCNACCGAATCCCCNGTGTGACCCTCGATGAAATCAATATGGCCTGATGAGAGATTATCTATTACACGAACCCTTTCTCCCTTCGATACCAATGTATCGACAAGATGACTTCCAATGAAACCAGCTCCTCCCGTAACAAGATGCATGTGCCCTCCACTACGATGTTGAGTTTGACATCTTCGGGCGTNATGACTAATTCGAAGAATATNATTTTGCTACATATACGGCCTTCACGNCCCATCGTTGTGCGAACGCTTCATGGACGTAATTGGCCGCACTAGCGACGTGGATGACCCTGTTGATGACGAGGCCGAATTCTGGCGGCGCTTCTTCGAATCAATACAACCCGCACGAATCGCCATTTCTGGTGCTTTGTCAAGAATGAGTGAGACAACACCTGTGCGCTTCATTTCCAGGGGTATTGAAGCAGGGGGCGAAGTCACTGACCGTGTAGGAATTTTTGGCAGGCGACTCTCAGACTATGCCTATGCCGCCATACTCAGGTCGCCAGGAATTATCGTGGCCCTCCTCCTCTTGATGACGGCGTTGGTGGGGAGGGACGCGCTTGAATTCGAACATCAAATCAATGGCGACGTTGAGATATACCTTCCAGATGGTGCCGATTCCACTGAATTACTCAAACAAGTGCGCGAGCAATGGGCTACTGATATCGTGATCCTTTATGTCCAAACTGACAATGCCGCAACTGCATCTGCGGAACGCGGTTCGGAGAATATAACCGATGCAGACATCTTGAGACAAATATCTTGGATTGAAGGGGACGACTTGAATTCAGATCTAGGCGGCTACAGGGCCGGCCTGGATCGNGATAAAACNGATCGGGGTTCCAATGATGGAGTAGTGTGGGTTCTGTCTCCNGCTCAAATCATCAAAGAAGCCAACTCTTCCTCTTANCGATTCAATTGCGCTGTGGAAAAATATGCCTTGCCAACCGGGCAGCAGGAGAACTGTGCCGTAGCGTCCCTAAACCCCTACACAGGGTATTCNATACCACAGGGTTCAGGCGCCCAAGAGCGAATCGACCAGTATGTCGAGAATGCAGGCTCGCTCATGGAGTCGTTCGTTCGTGACACTGATGGAGACGGCATCTGGGACACTGGCGTCGTAATCATGGGCATAACCTTCGATATGTCTGATACAGATATCCCTCCTCGCGANGATCCAAAAGGAATCTCCGATGAAAACCCCTCCGGACAGATACGAGATCACAAGGCGTTCCTCGCTTATGCCGACCAATTAATACACATAGAGTCACGACCCGAAGACTGTGAATTATGCAAAAGGACATACAATTTCCCGACCCACTCTTGGGACCCAGAGAGGTCAGATGTCATCCCNCCTCGCGAAGCCGTCACCATAACCGGCCTGACTCCCGTATTGCATGATGTTTCTGATGCGATATACGACGAGCTGATGGATACGATGCTGCCTATCAGCTTACTATTGGTAGCGTTGATGATGTTCGCATTGCATAGGAATGCGAAAGTGATCATAATATGTGGGGCNCCCATTGTGATGACCCTATTCATCACATTCGGAATAATCGTAATCACAGATCAAATGCTGACTCCAATGATAATTTCCGCTGCCCCCATCCTGATTGGCCTAGGCGTCGACTATGCATTGCANCTGACGAATAGGATAGAAGAGAACAGGGTGAAAATACTCGAGNATCGCGCTGAGAAGAATTGGGCAAATAGGAGAGATGGCGGGGATGAGGTCGAGGTCAACCCATGGGACCCCTCAGTGAGCCTCTCAGCAACTGTTTCAGCGGCCCTTACCACCGGTCATGCGATTCTGCTCTCTGCACTGACGACTATAATCGGCTTCAGTGTGCTGATGTGGCCCTCNATAGTCCCAATCGCCCCCATGCGCACAGTCGGAGTCACTCTTTTGTTGGGCATATTCGTCACGTTCGTCATTTCTATGGTAATGGTCCCCGCTNTGGTTCAACTTCTTCGATACAGGAAAGCCCGCTCCATGGCATTTGACACACTCTGGGACAAGATTGGAGAGATACCGGTTCGCGTCTANCTCCTCGTTTTAATCATCGCCGGAGCGTTCACTGCTTATGGAGTCATGATTCTCGATGANGAATTGGGCAAGGAGATCACCGGCTCTGCTGATGAGGTTCCNCCNGGCCTGTCCTCATACGAGGCACTCAGGGAGTATAGCATAGAGTTCCAAGGGGGGCAAACCAACATGTTCATCGTCGACGCCGAATCAAGGGGCGAGCTCAATCAAACTGCTCCGATACGAGATCTGCCTATTCTGGATGCAATNGAAAGAATGCAGATCGAGATCAACAATGTNCCCAATACAACATCGATCTCNCTTGTNGATATTCTCAAGGCCATCCACGTAGATTCCGAGGCGCTTGGCATTTCCCTGGTTTCTACAAGCCTCTGGGACTTGATACACGATGATTGCTGGGATGAGTCGTTTAATCCGCTCCGTCCAGACTGCCTCCCATACGCTGTGACNTCTAGGGAGGCGATGGTCAATGTCGCATTCGACACNCTNTCCCCCGAGATTAGNTCAATGCTGATGAACGCGGATCAAGACGTCTGCGAGAGNGCATCTCCTTGTGAGACAAAGACCCTGGTATACGTCAATCAGCCGTACATCGCTCTCAAGGAGGCGGCTGTTCTTAGGGATGCCATAGATGGCCATCTGACAGGCGACTCGCCTTGTAACGGGCCATTGTCATGCTCAGCGCTGGGCCTGGACGGGNCTGTGAATAGCCTGTTGACCGGCGGGCTCCCTGTCTCATTGGACATCAATGAGGGCATACACGACGCCCAGAGNGATACNACTCTCACCACTGTNCTNATCCTCCTGATCGTCATGTCGATACTGTTCAGGTCCCCNAGGATGGCGATATTCACNATGGCAGCCGTGGGCGTAGTGGTTCTCTGGCAACCGATATTGATGCGCCTCGGAGGCGTAAATGTGAANGTCTTCACCGCGATGATAGGGACCATCGTCTTCGGAATNGGAGTCGATGACTCGATCCATATCGTTGATAGGATAAAAGACGAGGGCGAAAGTCCAGCTGGAATTGCCAAATCCGTCGCTCGTTGCGGNCAGACAGTCTTCGAGACAACNGCAACGACTTGCGCCGGGCTAGCTGCAGGCCTNTTCGTAGCTATACCCGGCCTCAGGAATTTCTTCGTCTTGATGATGGCGCTCCTCTTCCTCGCCCTGCTGGCGAGCACGATAGTGCTCCCCACGATTGTGGTCGCATACAGAGAGCTCGCCTCGAGAATCATGGGCCGTGGACCATGGCTCGATTACGATGAAGCTGGATCGCTTGTTGAGGCGATCGACGCCATGGATACAGCATAGCCCCTCGTCGTTATGGTATGTGGTGAGGGTGCAGGGAGTAAGCCCCTTTCTGTTCACCTTGCGGCTGGTTGCATTCAACTTTGCATCCTACCCGGCCCTTGCCGATGCAGCTTAACAGGCCTGCTTGGACTTGCTCCAGCGGGGGTGGCCGTTTCATCCGAGTTTGCGCAACCTCGTCCTTCCGGATTCATCGTATNAGCGCAGCGCGGTTCGT
Organism: Pedosphaera sp.; assembly: GCA_002686885.1. GTDB lineage: Bacteria > Verrucomicrobiota > Verrucomicrobiia > Limisphaerales > AAA164-E04 > UBA7971. Next base: position 12,276 of record NYYT01000079.1, on the reverse strand, counting down.
TTCTGTTCCAGAGCCGNCCCTCTCGGNCCCCCGGCGTCAACCGGGCCGCTTGCATCGTGGAGAGAGGACTTTCCTCAGTGTCGTACACTGTCAGCAACCCTCCTGCTCCCTCAGACANCAACTAGGGATGGGCGTCATCAAACGTTCGGTCNGGACNCTGTTGTTTGGAGAACCTTTTCGGAGCGACCCTTGCAGGCAGNACCATGGACGTCGATACGATGAAGCGNACGGCTGGAATAGAATCCTGTCGCTGGGTCTCAAGCGGTATGTCNGTGGGTCTCGGAACAGGGTCCACAGTCGCCCACACGGTGATAGAACTCGGGAGAAGGGTGCGCGAAGAGGGGCTGGATATCGTGGGCGTGCCTACAAGTATCGCAACAATGGAACTCGCAANNGAGGTCGGAATNCCCCTTACGTCGCTCTCNGACGCGGGGCAACTGGACATAGTGATCGACGGAACNGATGAGTACGATCCGAATTTCACNCTNATCAAAGGAGGNGGCGGCGCACTGACGAGAGAAAAGGTGGTCGCGCAATCTTCCAATGCAATGGTCGTAGTGGCAGACNGTCGAAAGAGAGTCGATGTTCTTGGAGCNTTNCCCCTCCCTGTCGAGGTGCTNGATTTCGAATGGATGCGTACCAGGGACAGGCTCAATGCAATATGTCCAGGGGANGTGACTCTNCGAGGNGGGGACACTCCATTNATCACAGATAATGGGGGNCTCATACTGGATTGTGAATTCGGNCCCAGCATCANGAAACCCACGGCACTNGAGGCAGAAGTCTTGTCGATAGCGGGTGTTGTNGAGGTNGGTCTCTTNTGCGGCTTGTGCGACGCTGTCGTCCTTGCNGACGGAGACTCCGTGGTAACCTCGGTACGTNCTGANGGCCGATTATCGTCGTGAATAATCGCATTTGTTATAGATGCCCTCCCGGACGGACATCCGGGTCTGTAGCTTAGCCAGGTAGAGCGACGGGCTCTTAACCCGTAGGCCGCGGGTTCGAACCCCGTCAGACCCGCCAACCATCTGTATGAGCGCAGTGTTGAAACGGACGCCCGGAGACCCCCTNCCGGGACAGGCTATGAAGACCCACTGGATAGGAGACGTGATTTCGGGCAACCATGANCAATCTGAAGTCCATCTGAAGGGTTGGATACATCGATCTAGGGGATCGAAGCGTCTGAGATTCATCGTCCTCAGAGACTCGACTGGAACAGTTCAGTGTGTGATNAAGAGGGACGTNGTCGGCGANGATACATTCGAGGCTGTAGAATCCGCNCTNATAGAATCCAGCGTGGAAATNTCAGGGACGGCTATACCAACTGATCGTGAGCATGGGCATGAGATACAGGTCTCCGACATACGTATAGTCGGGCCNGTNGACCCTTCCAGACCGTTTCCCATAACNGAGTCAGCCATGNCTGAAGCGGATGGNGGNGAGACNGAATTCCTGCTCGACAATCGTCACCTCTACTTGCGAACTGGAAGGATGACGACNATGCTGAAAATACGATCATCAGTCTTCGGCGCCATTCATTCTTACTTCAGGGAACGTGACTTCATTGAGTATCAAGCCCCAAANTTCGTAGCAGGGGCAGTTGAAGGAGGGAGTACGCTTTTCGAGGTCCCNTATTTCGGCCGCAAGGCCTTNCTCACCCAGTCNTGGCAGTTATACGCCGAAGCTGCCATGCCCGCTTTGGAGCGACTCTACACCATAGCCCCGTCCTTNAGGGCGGAGAAGAGCCGAACAAGGAGACACCTCACGGAGTTTTGGCATGCNGAGATGGAAATCGCATGGTCTGGAAATGAGGANGTCATGGATCACGGGGAGCGTCTAGTCCGNCACATAGCCAGGACCCTGTTGAATGAACGCTCGGATGANTTNGAGTCCCTAGGGAGGGATTTNGAGTTGATCGAGAGATATGCTAGTTCGGATTACCCNCGNATAAGGTACGATGAGGCGATTGAAAGGCTCAAGGCAAAGGGNGTTCAGGTTGAATGGGGGCAAGATTTGGATTACAGCAAAGAGAANATCCTCACTGAAGATTTTGAAGTTCCGCACTTTCTAACNCANTANCCGAAAGTCGCAAAGCCGTTCTACCACCGCCCAGATCCTGAAGACTCGAGATATGTTCTCTGTCACGACCTTCTCGCACCAGAGGGGTATGGCGAGATAATAGGCGGCGGCGAGAGGACATGGTCTGAGTCCGAGATCCTCGAGAGGATCGCTGAAGAGGGCACCCCCTCGGAGCCCTACGAGTTCTACATAGACGTCAGAAGNTACGGCGGCGTCCCCCACGGCGGATTCGGACTCGGAGTAGACAGNGTATGCGCTTGGTTGGCNGGAGCTGACCACATACGCGAGACAATACCATTCCCTCGNGACTCAAGACGAGTTACNCCCTGAGGCTGAGAACCCTCATACNCCCCAGCCCCTTCCTAGAATCATGNTCGCACCCTACGACATTGCGAATCCGACAGAGGAGCATGCGATGCTCAGGGAGATGGTTCGGAACTTCGCAGAGGAAGAGGTAGAGCCACAGGCACTTGAGTATGATCGCGATGAGAAGTTCAATACAGCACTATTCAGGAGGCTGGGNGACCTTGGCTTACTCGGGATAACAGTCGAGGAAGAATANGGCGGAGTCGGCATGGATGCGACAGCGGTTGCAATAGTCAACGANGAGCTNGGATACTCNGACCCNGGCTTTTGCCTCGCATACCTCGCCCATGCCCAGCTGATGGTCAATAATATCGCATTCAACGGCAGCAAGGAGCAGAAGACTCGGATACTTCCCAAGGTATGCAGCGGGGAGTGGATAGGTTGTATGGGTATGAGCGAACCTGGATATGGGACCGATGTGCTTGGCATGAGGACCTCCGCAACCCTCAACGAAGATGGCTCTTGGACCCTTAATGGCAGGAAGATGTGGATAACGAATGGATCCGTAGACGAAGACGGCACCCCTGCAGATGTATGCATGATCTATGCCAGAACCGGCGAGAATCAGGAGGGTAGGCCCGAGATTACCACCTTCATCGTGGAGAAGGGCATGGAGGGATATTCCGTCGGCCAGAAGATCATCGACAAACTCGGCATGAGNGCCTCNAACACCGCTGAGNTGGTNTTTGATGACGTCATCATACCNNCCTCNAACGTNGTAGGCNCNCCAGGCGAGTCCATGGTCCACATGATGAGGAACCTCGAGATCGAGAGAATAGCCCTCGCAGCAATGGCCGTGGGAATCTCTAGGAGGTGCCTCTCAATCATGAATTCCTATGCGTCTGAAAGGGAAGCTTTCGGGAAGAAGATCAGGGACTTCGGCCAGATCCAGAGNCACATAGGCGAGTCGTGGGCCGAGTATCGCGCCATGAGNGCATACGTCTACGACACAGCACGTAATACAAACCTCTCCAAAGCGGGCAACAGNCTAGATAGCGATGGNGTGAAACTCTACGCCACTACTGCTGCCAAGAACATAGCCGACAGGGCCATCCAAGTNCTCGGCGGTTACGGCTACGTGGGCGANTACGTCGTCGAACGACTTTGGAGGGACTCNAAACTCCTNGAGATAGGCGGNGGNACCCTCGAGAGNCATCAGAAGAANATAGCCAGAGATCTCGGTAAAGACGGAACTCCAATTGATCTGTGATCAGTCTATGTCCTCTATCAAGGTCATCTTTAGCAAATCGCTCCCGCCATCGAAAGATATGGATTTGAATGCAACCTTCAGCGTTCTCCCATCATACGGGTCAACCATCTGTATGTCTGTGCCTCTGAAGATGCTGAGGATATCGAGATATACGCCCTTGTCCGCACTCGCAGTAGCTTCGTAAACAGCAGATTCAGCACCCTCGTCGAGAAGATCGTCTCCCTCACCCCCGCGGATAACCGTGCGCTGTATCCTGCGTTCGATTGAGACTATGATGGAGTCGCATTCGACCTTNACAGAGGTNCTTTCCTTGGNNNTCGGCGCTAGCAGGTCATCGTTTCCATCGCGNGCAAATNCGTCTATCTCTAGCATCATGAAGGTCGACAATATCGAATCTTTATTCAGATTTACTGCNTATGTTGCACAATTGGTAGTCCCGCCAGGGTTCGAACCTGGGTCCCCGGGACCAAAACCCGAGATGATGGACCACTACACTACGGGACTCCAACCCTGATGCCCCGGGCTCCCGTTTAGGACTTATCGACCGACNCCTCCGTAACCATCATGCATCGCAAGGCTTTGGANGCCCNCATGGCAGTTNGTAGGATAGGNGTTCTCGGAGCGGGACAGATGGGTGCNGGGATAGCGCAGGTAGCATCATGCTCAGGATACTCCGTCACTATGGTCGATATCGATGAAAATGCAGTGGAACGGGGCATGGACTCCATACGTTCATCACTTCAGAGGATCGTTTCCAAGGGGNGAATGGAACTGAAAGACTCCCAAGCCGCAATGGAACTCATAANCAGATCCACNAANAGATCGGACCTCTCCGAATGCGACTTGATAGTAGAGGCAATCCCGGAAATACTCCAGCTCAAGCTGGATACCTTCTCCGAACTGGATAGCATATGTCGNAGNGACAGCATTCTGGCCACAAACACNTCATCCATATCCATAGATGCAATTGCGAAAGCNACGAATAGACCAGATCGAGTTATCGGGATGCATTTCATGAANCCTGTCCCGATAATGAAACTGGTCGAGGTCATCAATGGGTCGGAGACTCTGNCAGAGGTGACCGATGAGGTCATCTCAGTCGCTGAGTCCATGGGAAAGGTCGCACTGCTGTGCAATGACTCCCCGGGATTCGTNTCAAATCGAATNCTNTGCCCTATGATAAACGAGGCAATTCTGACTCTCGANGAGGGNGTTGCCGAGCCAGATGCCATTGACGGAATAATGAAACTCGGAATGAANCANCCAATCGGCCCTCTCGCTCTCGCCGATCTNATTGGCTTAGACACGGTNCTCCACATCATGGGNGTTCTGCATGATGGGCTCGGNGATGATAAGTACAAACCTGCTTCACTTTTGGTGTCAATGGTGGGAGAAGGAAAANTGGGTAGAAAATCTGGAAAAGGNTTCTATGATTANTGAAGAAACTNNNATATATACTTCTGTTTCTATTCNTAGGGTCAATGCCATTCAGTAACTCGATTCCANNATTTGTTATTTTTATACCAAAATACGAGTTCNGNGAGTTNTAAANTNNATACATATTACCCATTCAGACANNCATTATCCTGAAGAAAGAATTCGACATCGTTATATCCATCCTGAATCGTGAGCACGCCCAGTGACGTCTATGTCGAACGACCGCAGCCGAACCATCGTCCTTGCTACGCTAATGATTGCCGCCCTAATTTCNCCAGCTCTTTCCGCCGTGGAAGAACGNGTGGAAATGAAGGAGGAGCCCATACCCATGGANGCTCCACCTAGCCCTTGCCTCGGTTACGATGCATGNATGGGTGTTGATGCAGGTGGCTACAACTACAACAACCAAGTTTGCCCGACTGGAGGATCATGCCCCGCGCTGGACCTCACACCGTACGTAGAGATGGACCAAACCACGTCCTTCTACGGTCACGTCAACGGCTACTCTGGCTGCGGAGCCTCGACCTGCGACGATGACGATTTCTACTACTTTGATGTCCCGGCCGGATATCAGGTCAACGTCTCGACTGCATGGAACACGACAAGCATACACCACTACCTGTACCTGTACAACGGCGATGCATGGACAGGCACATCTGGACTCAGCGGCATGTCCAGCATAACCTCGACGTCCTGCTACACCACAGCCTCCACCGGGACCTGCTCCCTTCAGGCTCCTGTGGGATCTGCCGATGTCCTAGTCATCTACATCGACTGCTACAGCTCAGGATGCCAGGGTTCTAACCCCTCTGACTACAGACTCGACATTGAGTTCTGGTTCCCCGGCGATAACGGCAATGTCGGGGACTTCACATCTGAGCAGGTCATCGTCACAGAGACGCTGCTCGANACTGTTCAGGACAGCTTCTACTCCCCGGTNTACACCGGCAACGCAGTGTCNGACACAGGCACATTCGACATACTGGCAGGCGAGACTGTGGCCATACAGCTATCGTATTGCGACNCTTACTGCGCCNCAGAGAGCAGGATATCAGTATCGGGCCCCGGAGTCAATGATCAGTTCTACCCGCTCGGCTACCNGCCCAGCGACATAGGGACAATAGTNACGACTTACTCGACTCCAGGCACCTANACGCTATCTGTGGATGACCCNGGCTGGGGAGATGGCGGAATCGGCGCAGACGCTGTTAAGACAGCCGATGCAGGCAACGTCACCGGACTCTTCCAGACCGATGGCTTCGAACTCTCGAAATCAAGCCGAGGCATNCTGACCGACACCACCGANGAGCAAGACGTTTGGGCGGTGCACATACCCGANGGGTACCTCATCGANGTNACGCTCTCATGGTCCGCCTCCGCTGATCTGGACCTCTACCTGTANAGCGACTACNCACTCAGCAGCATGATCGACGATTCCATCTACACAAACCCGGAACTCGTGAGCAGCACAGACCTGGACTGGGATGCCATCGCATGGATATCCGTAGAGTGGTGGAGCTCAAGCTACCCATCCTTCGACACCGAGGCCATATACCTCCTCGAAGTCGACTTCATACCCGTGGCCGGCGTACCTTGCTACAACCAGGATGACGGCGCATCNCCAGACGACTATTACAGCGTCTTCAACGGAGATGCAGGGCACGAGGATATCGCCTCNACCAAGGTCATAGACACCTCGGCCGGATCTGGGACATTCAAGGGTATGATATGCGGCGGNTACGATGACANCGACGCGTTCAACCTCACCGTGCCAGCGGGCACGGGTATATTCGCAACCCTCGAGTTCGATTCCGATCACTCACACGACATGGGCTTCGACCTCTCCAAGGAGNTCGCTGCGAACCCAGGAACATGGGTGAGCCAGGACACGGAGATGATGGCCCAGGAAGGATTGAGGTCAGTCACCTCGAACGCCACCTACAGCCCGGGATCATCATTGACATGGTCGCTCGAGATGTATGACTCGTATGGCGACGGGTGGAATGGCAATTCGATAGANATCATCGTCGACGGNGTCGTCGTNCTCGATGACGCGACCNTGTCTTACGGCAGCTACGGATCGCTTTCATTCCCGGTTTCATGCGGNTCCCTTGTCGAGGCCGACATCGACTGGAACGGATCTTGGGACGCAGAGGTTTCCTACGACATACTGAANCANGACGGAGCACTGGCCGGATCCGCGGATTACTACACCAACTCCGGNACCCCNGAGCATGGAGACATCATGGGCACGATGGTCGTGGTCTGCGCCGGCGGGCCCCCGCCACCAATAACGTACATCCTAGGACTNGGAGGAGCACTGCCCGCCGANGACCTAGAGTACAACTACACAATCACATGGAGNACGTACTCNCAGTCCGCGTCGTGGACCAACCCTGCAGATGATGCCGGNACGGGCATCGACGCAGGAGACGACTACACTAGCCGAGCAACGATCCCCACCANGAACAACACGTATTCGGCATCAGCGCANGATGTCTGGGACGAGGTCGACCAGTACGAGATATACATCCCTCAGAATTACGCGCTCCGCGTGACTCTGGACTACGCTCCCGAGAACTACATGTCGATGAGCATGGGGNTAAACGGCTCGATGGGCTCCATATCCGCNTACGATGCAGACGAATACCCNCAGGTCGCGAACTCNCTGTTCTCGGACGGAGGCAATACGATCGTTATCTCAATCGAGATGATGAGAGGAAGCGGCGACTACTCGATGATNGTCGAGATGCTATGGCCAGGAAACTCGCTCAACCCGACGAATGACTGCGGNACNGGCGAGGACTTCTCACACACCCCATGGGGAACGCNAGGCGGCAGNCCGCCGATGGCGCCATGGAGCCAGAGCTGGCTCAANCACACGGGNATGGCCACGGCCAANGCACCNTCAATCGGACCAACGGGCGGCACATGCACTGCATGGGTCGACTACAGCTGGGACGACTACGACGGCGTCAGGATATCCATACCCGCAGGACACTTCCTCAACGTGACAGTGACTCCGCTCGGCGATCTCGAGCAGGAGACCATGTCGTGGGGCACAGTGTACGAGGATTTCCTCGCATACTCTCTCTTCGCATGCCCGCAATTCACATACAGNTGCGCCAATGATGAGTATTACCAGGTTTCAGGCTACGGAATCTCCTACGACCAGGGCGAGTCGTACACAATATCCACNGGAGCNGCACCGCTAGACGGCAACTACGTGATNCTCAACACCTACATCGGTCAGTTNGGCTCAGGGCCAACGACAGAGGACCTCACCTACGAGATCCAGCTCGAGTTCAAGCCGTTCTCAGAGCTATGGTTCCCAACGGACGACGCCGGAGCGGGATCNGACGCNTGCGCGCAGATNNCATGCTCGATGAACATCACCGANCTCATCGGAAGCGCCGACGCCGACGTNTCGGCAGCNTACAACAGCACNACCGGCGATCTNGAGTCGCTAAACTGGTCNGNATGGGTCTCCGCCGCTGACGACAAGGACGACTCATACGGATTCTTCGTNCCNACCGGCTACAGCTANGAGGTGTGCATGACATGGAACGGGAGCAACTACTACAGCTTCGACTACAACACCATGATGAGGCTCTTTGCGCTTGCTGACGGCTCGACGTCATACCCANNCCTCNNCGGCTNCTGGTACTCNACGCCTCACGCTGGAGCAGCCGGTTCGATTTGCACTGAGAGCTACACCAACTTCGGCGATATGTCGGGCAAGATGAACTACATCCTCGTGAATGACTTCTCGGGCAACGTAGCTTGGCCGGCTGCCGTGGACATGCTGGAGGAGGTCCCATACTGGATCGACGTNACGTTCAGCAGCCTAGACAGAGACGGCGACGGATGGTTCAACGACGACGAGCTAGCCTGCGGAACCGACCCGGACGACCCCGCATCCACNCCTANNGACACCGATGCTGANGGCATATGCGACACACTGGACACGGACTCCGACGGCGANGGCGTGCAGGACGTAGACGACGCCTTCCCATACGACCCGAATGAGTCGGTGGACTCCGACAACGACGGCGTCGGCGACAACTCCGACACGGATGTCGACGGCGACGGCTGGCTCGANGAAGACGAGGTGGCCTGCGGAACGGACAGCAAGGACGCAGCCAGCATACCGATCGACAGCGACGGCGACCTCATCTGCGANCCGCTCGACCCCGATGACGACAACGACACGTGGACCGATGCGCTCGACGACTTCCCGCTGGACCCGGCCGAGTGGAAGGACAACGATCGNGACAACATCGGCGACAACGCCGACACCGACGACGACAACGACAACTTCGAGGACCAGATCGAGATAGACTGNGGCTCNGACCCCCTCTCGAACGGAGACATACCGTCAGACCTCGACAGCGACGGNACATGCGACGCGCTCGACAATGACAGGGACAACGACGGAGTGGACAACTCCGCCGACGCATTCCCNGACGACGCCACCGAGTGGGCAGACTTCGATGGAGACGGCAGAGGTGACAACGCGGACGCCGACGACGACAACGACCTCGTCGCTGACGGCCTCGACCTCTTCCCNTACGACGCCACNGAGTGGGCCGACAACGACGNNGACGGNACCGGCGACAACGCCGANCTGAACGACGACGGCGACGCATGGACGGACCTNGAGGAGATAGCCTGCGACACGGACCCCATGGACGCATCCTCGGTGCCGGCGGACTACGACGGCAACATGGTCTGCGACAAGCTNGACCTAGACGATGACGGCGACGGCGTCCCTGACGANCAGGACGACTTCCCATTCGACGCCAACGAGTATCTCGACTCTGACGGCGACGGCATCGGNGACTACTCCGACACCGACGACGACAACGACGGATGGTCGGACGTCGTCGAGCCCAACTGCGGCAGCGACCCGATGAACAGGCTATCCGTGCCCAGCGACAATGACGCCGACGGCGATTGCGACGTAACAGACGCNGACGACGACAACGACAACGTCCTGGACGGGGACGACGCATTCCCATTCAACCCGACTGAGTCCAAAGACACGGACGGCGACGGGGTCGGCGACAACACCGACATGGACGACGATGACGACGGCTGGCTCGACACGACCGAGAGCGTCTGCAGGAACATGGGCGGATTCGGAGACCCGGATTCGGCCTCCATCACCCCTGCCGACCTGGACAACGACGGCGTCTGCGACGCACTCGACCAGGACAGGGACGGCGACGGAGTGCCGAACCCCGCTGACGAGGGACTCATCGCCACCTGCGAGATCGAGCCGTGGGAGGATGCATTCCCAGATGACGCGAGCGAGCAGTTCGACGCCAACTGCGACGGTCAGGGCGACACAGCCGTGCCTCTGACCATACGCGACGACTTCGACGCTGACCCAGCACCGTTCATCGGCGCTGGAGCCGGCGTGCTCGCCCTAATCGGCGGGCTCGGCCTCGCCATGAGGTCCCGCGGAGGAAGAGGCGGGGACGACGACTACCTCGACGAGACCGAGGAGTTCGACTACGACGAAGACGATGATGACGAGGAGGGGGCCTGATACTATGAAGACAGGCAACAGATCCTCCGAAGGCCGCGGCGTAGCCGCAGCCACCATCGCCTTCGTCGCAATGCTGATGATAGGCCAGACAGCGCCCATGGAATACGTCAGAGACGCCTCCATGTCCGCGGACACCGTCGTATACGACACGCTGGAGTTCTCCATCGAGGAGAACTCCGCAGCACCCGTGCTAGACCTGTTCTCGACCGTAAGCAACGCGGACGACTGCAAGATGTTCGTCCAGGGCAACGACTACCTGGACAACCAGCACTTCACGACCCCGTCCAACGGGATGGTCTCACCCGACGCCACGATGGCCGACATCGGGCTCGACTACGAGAACCCGCAGGACGCTGACGCCGACAACTCGTACGAGTTCAGGGTCAGGACCCACTGTCCGGGCAACGACATCACGGCGAGGAACTACTTCCTGAACGTGACAAACGTCGTCTTCGACATCGCGGGCTCCGGCACTGGCACGATATCCGAGGACGCAGCTGCCGGAACGGCCGTATGGGCCCCAACGGGAATGAACGACACCACCGCGAACTGCGCCATCTCCGAGGGAGACTCGGGCAGCTTGTTCGCCATCAATACGACCACCTGCGCGATCACGACGGCAGGCGCCTTCGACTACGACACGACTCCGAGCCACACGCTCAACGTCACCGCCTCGACCGCGGGTGACCTGGAGTCCGACTATCACATCGTTACCGTGACAGTCACCGACGTCAACGAGGCCCCTACAGGGCACCTCGAGATCACAGGCACGCTCACCGAGGGCGAGACGATCTCGGCCGACGCCACAGGCGTATCCGACGAGGACGGCATGAACATGACCGACGCAGAGTACCAGTGGTACAGAGGCGGAGCGGCGATCGCCGGCGAGACCTCGTCCACGTACACCCTGACCAACGACGACTCCCTCCAGTCCATGCAGGTCTCGATGACCTACAACGACACTGCCGGGAGGTCGACCATGGTGATGAGCAACGCATCCGCAGCAGTAGCCGACGTCGACAACAACGACCCGGCTTCGACCGCCATACCGAACCAGGCGGTCCTCGAGGACGCATCGACCACAATCGACGTCTCAGGGTACTTCAGCGACGCCGACCCGGGCGCCGTTCTATCCTATGCAATAAGCCAAGGCGTGGACAACAACGGCGACGGCGACTTCGATGACGCAGGCGTGGACAACAACGGCGACGGCGACTTCGATGACGCAGGCGTGGACAACAACGGCGACGGCGACTTCACTGATGATGGAGACACCCTGCCAGACGTCGCACCAGACGTCGCACCAGACGTGGCACCAGACGTGGCACCAGACGTGGCACCAGACGTGGCACCAGACGTCGCACCCGATATCTCTCCTGACGTTCTTTTCGATACCTCGGCCAGTTTCGCTACTATCAACTCTACCGGTGTGATAACCGCGACGCCCGACCAGGATGACGTCGGTTCGCACCAGACAATCGTCACTGTTACTGACCAAGACGGCACTGCTACCTCCCAATTTTTCTACATGAACGTAACCAACGTGAACGACCCCTTCGAGCTCGCCGGCTACACGCTCGGCATCGCCGGGGATGTCTATGACGGCAGCACCCTGAGCCCAGGGTACACC
>NYYT01000009.1 GCA_002686885.1 Pedosphaera sp. | reverse complement strand
GAGATGTCCTGAGGATTCAGCCTAAAGTCGCCAAGAAAAATGGTGCGCGATACTGGGTTCGAACCAGTGACCCCCACCGTGTCAAGGTGGTGCTCTACCACTGAGCTAACCGCGCAATCCGCAAGCGGGGCATCTTTATCGGGAAGATACGTTGCTTTGGCAAGCGCAAAGATGGAAAACGCCTGCCATGACGGAGGGAAATTTTTTAGCTAAGCGCATCATTCAATGCTTCCTAAGGGTTGTCTCTGTGGGTTCATGCCCAGCAGGTGGGTCATTGGGGGGGCTGATTGCAACCGGAGCTGGCAAGGATCCATGGTAGAGATCTTGTGCGGATGAGTTTCAGATGCTCCATGAAATTTTGGCGGCAGGTGGCGAGTGCTCTTTTCTGTGGCAAAGAGTGTCTTTCTCTGTCTCCGATCATTGGTCTCATCCTGTTGGTGTGCCAGTCCAATCAGGGCTAACGAATGGCAGAGGATTGCTTGGCGTTTTTTGCAGTAGCAATTTAATACAAAAAAGGCATGTTGTCAGCGTATCCATGAATCAAGCCGCATCCGAAAACAGCCTGCATGCATCGGTCTCTCTGGCAATGGAGCTGATCCGCTGCCCCAGCATCGCTCCTGAGGATGGTGGGGCACAATCCATTCTGAAAAATCGGTTGGAGCGTGCTGGCTTCGGCGTCGAGCAAATTGAACGGGCTGGGGTTCAGAGCCTTTATGCTGAGAGCGGCAATCAGGGGCCATTGATGCTCTTTGCAGTCCACTCGGATGTCGTGCCACCGGGTGATGTCTGTGATTGGACATCCCTTCCATTTCAGCCGGAGATCCGGCATGGCCTGCTTTTTGGTCGCGGAGCGGCTGATATGAAAGGGCCCTTGTCCTGCGCTGTGGTTGCTGCCGAAAAATTTGTTCAGGAGCATCCCGATATGCCTATGAGGATTGGTTTCATCGTCGCAGGCGACGAAGAGCCAGCGAACAATCATGGAACCACCGATGTGTTGCAGTGGTTGCATTCTCAAGGGAAAAAAGTCGACTATTGTGTCGTCACGGAGCCGACTTCCGCTGAAAGGTTCGGTGATACCATCAAAGTAGGGCGACGTGGCTCCATCAATGGGCATTTGACCATCCATGGCCTACAGGGTCATGCTGCTTACCCGCAACATGCTGTCAATCCCGTCCATCGCTCTTTATGGGTGCTGCATACATTGGCCGAGCGGAATTGGGATGAAGGAGATGCGCATTTTCCTCCAGCTGGGTTCCAGATCACGAATGTTTCTGCGGGTACCGGCGCCAATAATGTGATCCCTGGCAGATTCAATGTATCCTTCAATATTCGCCATGGACCTTCCTTGACGGTGGAGAAGGTCGAATCATTGGTAAAAGATGCCATGGGTATGGCCGGCTTGAGTTATGAGTTGGCCGCCAAGAGCGATGCCATTCCTTTTCTAACCGAAGAGGGTCCGTTTACGGAGTTATGCTCGAAGGCCATCGAAGAAGTCTCTGGCCTGCGGCCGGATCCTGCCACGGGTGGGGGCACTTCCGATGCCAGATTCATCGCTCCTCATTGCCCTCATCTCGTTGAGTTTGGTTTGGTGGGGAAGACTTCGCACCAGGTCGATGAACACGTGGCCGTGACAGAGATGGAACAACTGAGCGAGGTGTATGGGCGTATGCTGAGGAAACTAGCGGGATACGTCGAAGGTCAGTAAATCCATCCACTCATCGGCTGCAGAGCTCAGCTGATATCCATCACCCTTGGGNNCGATCTTTTTGGAGCANTTGAAAGCNTTGTGGATGGCTTCATTGACATAGGANACTTCCCAAAGCTTGCTCTTCTCGAGATCCTTGCCAAAGAGNGGTTTTGCAGCCACAGGCAACCCGAATGCATTGAAGGATAATTCGTAGCTCGATATCTCGGCTGACTGGCTTTGATCGTCACTGGTGGCGGGTTCGATCAAAGCCGCATATCGTTTCAACCATGGGAAGGATGGTGAATCTACTTTCAGCTTGAAGTAAATATCCTGATGCTTGAAGTGGTCCAGGAGGCTGAAGGCTTTGCCAAGCCTCCATTGCTCCTTGAAAAGAGCCTCAGGATCCAGTCCCATCAAATTTCTTCCATTCCACGGGCCGTGATCATTGATTTGGCCGGGCTTACGTGTTTGAAACCAATCGTCAAAATGCTCATTGATCACCATGGCCAATTCGAAGTGAAGATGTGCTCGNTAGGGGGCGATCCGAGCCGCATTGGAAGAACGGCCCATGGTGGCGATAGGTGCACCAGCNAAGACTTTNCGGCCCAGNCTTACNTCTGAATCGATGGCGCTCAGGTGCGCATAAAGACTATAGAGTTCGATGCCTTCTATNCGGTGGCCGATGATCAAGTAGCGTCCATAGTTCGATAAGCCAGGCTTGTCGTTGATATAGCAAATCACACCGTCGGCCGTGGCGAACACTGGGTCTGAGGGTTCACCTTTGCGGTCCCTTTGTGTCCAAAGAATATCGATCCCCTCGTGAAACTGCCAACCGGCTGTACGGGTGCATCCATATCGACCACTTTGCCAAATCCCGCTGGTGGTCGGGGCAAAAAACGCTTTGTTTCCCTCTTCGGTGCCATCAAACAAGGCTCGGTTAGGAGTCGGGATGTGAAAGACCAGATCCTCGGCGAAGGAGGACCCCAAGCCAAGCCAAAGGCATAGCAAAATCAGGCGGTAGATCATATTCATGCCCGAAGGCTAAAAAACATAAGGCTTTTTGATTTCCTCAATGGCATTGTTCAAACCCTTGATGAGACTCTCTGTCTCCGCTCTGGANGCGTCCGGAGTGAAGGTCAGGATCCCATCCTTGATGGTTTGCTGGATCACCGGTGCCCCCAGCCACCTGGCTTGTTCGGTATCTTCAAACATGAAGTTGGCAAAGATGGCCAGACGCTTGCCACGGTGGGTGGTGGTAAAGGATTCCATGCGCCGGATCCCTGTCTCATCAAACTGAACTTCCACAGCGTAGCTCCCCAGTTTCTCAACGAGAGTCACCTTTTGGAGATAACCGATATCGATGAACGGAGAGGTCTGNATGCCGATGTAGACGGGGTTGGCTCTAAAAATAGGGACTCTNGTGGTTCTNTCCGTGCCATCCAGCCTGGCTTCGAGATGAAATTGTATGAGGCTGTATTGGACATCTTTCTTTTGAGTCGTGCCACATCCCGCACATGCCAAAAGAGAAAAGAGGCATAAAATACTATTGAATGATTGCTGCAGTCTGTTCATATTCCCCAGCTCTTGGGTGCAACCTTAGTAAACATACCATCATGGGACAACAACACAACAAAGTAGAGAAACGCAAACGTCGCAAAGCTTATCTGAAACGCAAGAAAGAGGCTGCCAAGCAGTCCTCGAAATAACGTTTTCAGATTTTTGAGTCCACTTTGGTGCACCAGGCACTGCCTGGCTGTCCTTTTTTCTGGAGGCAGTGTGGATCACACGCTGTTTATTGAGAAGCTCCCAACGGCGTGCTCCAGTCCAGACCCTCGCGAAGGGCTACCTTCTGGAGGTGCCATTTTTGTTCTTCCTGCTTGACCCAAGTCATTTCAAGTATCGCCAGCATCAACTCTTCTCCCTTTCCTGAGCTTGCCCTGGCTGTAATCAGATGGGTGGCTTGTCTTGGGGAAACAGCCTCAAACAGGGGGTCGGTCAGCTTCACTTGAATTCCCTCGGGATACCGCCTTCTTGCCTGCAGGACAGCACTTTGAATTTCTCCTCGGCCGGATAATTGCCACTGGCTNCGGGTTCCCTGCAGTTCGACTTTGGCGTCGGCTGTNAAGAGACTCCTGATCTTGTCCGCTGCACGGGCGTGTGCNAAGTTTCCGCTTCCTCCTTCGTACGACATGCTTGNTTCCAGCTGGTGNANNCGNCGTTGAATGCGCGTCCGGTCGTCTGGATGGAGCAATGGTAAGAGTTTCCAGGCCAAGAGCCCCATTCCCACCATGCCNAGGATCAACAGGTAGGGCCTCAAAACAAGATCCTGCCGGCCAGGCGGGAAAGCGATACGATACCAAATTCGCTGACCACGCGATTGTCGCCAATGGCCCAATATTCCTCTGGGCCAAGTTGAATTTCCTTTTGCCGCCAGCCTCCTTCCTGCTGGATGTAGGCTTCTTCCAGGAGCGCTCCGTCAATGTAAATACGACCGTTGTCCATGCGGACCCGCTCACCCGGCATGCCCACGATGCGTTTGAGAATGGTGACTTGCTCTCCGGTGGTCATGATGACCACCACATCCCCACGCTCAGGGGTTTTCCAGCGGTAAGCCCACCGGTTGGCATAATTGATCTGACCATCACGATAGGTGGGAAACATGCTGTAACCTGTCACTCGAATCGGCAGCAACCACTGGGTGAAGGTGACCCAGGCCAGTAGACTCATGCAAAATAACCGGTACAGTGTGCGNCNAGGTTTTTTTCCCACAGGAAATCGGGACCAGAAGCCCGAAGGTTCGACGGGAGGGAGCGGCTGGGGTGATTCTGCTGATGGCTCAACCGACATGGTGCTTCATCTGTAAGGCTTCCAAGGCCAGCTGGCAAGTGGATGCATGATGCGCCAGCTCTTACGCAGTATCCTTGGTCGTTGGAGGCTGAGAGGGATCAGAGGATTCGGCCAGGGGTTGCCAAGTGATTGCCTTGGGGGAGGCTTCGCAATGGAAGATACACAAGCCGCAGCCCACGCAGCGTTCCTGGTCGATTTCCGGAAAAGGGTCCTTCATGGTGATAGCCTGAATGTCCGAGGGGCAAAACATCACACAGGTATCACAGGCAAAACCCTCGGCATTGAGGCATTGGTTTTCAACCAGCAAGGCCTTTCCCAGAGCGGGCACCTTGCCATCTTCGGGCATGAAAAGGGCATCCGATGGGCATGCGTGAACGCAGTCCATGGTGCCNCACCAGTGACACGGGTTTTGGTNAATTCTCAGNAANGGGGTGCCTTCGGCTCTGCCGGCNAGAGGGCCCAATACTTCAATGATGTCAAAAGGACATGCCNGCATGCAGGCATGGCAGCGGGTGCAGGTGTCGAGAAAGGCCGCTTCATCCTCCAAGGCACCTGGGGGTCGCACTTTGGGAACGATTTTCGCGCGCTTTTGGGAGGACTCTCGCGAAGCTTGGCCCCAGGCAGTTGCCAGNTCCCGGATGCCTAGTCGAAACAGGTTTCGCCTCGAGAATGAGTCGCTCATGAGCTTTGGAGTTGAAATGCCCTCTCGGGGAGCTGACTCGAGAAAGCGCAGCTATCCTAGAAGAGGCACAAATGGGTGGAAAGGATGGAATTTAGGCTTTCCATTGGGCGTCTCTTGCCTAAAGTGTGCCTTCCCAACCGGGGATTCCAACCCCGNTTTTTATATTGAACTGAATACAACTGATACAAATCTATGCCCATAGCCACTCCGAAGCANTTTGCCGCCATGCTTGATGCCGCACAGAAAGGTTCCTACGCCTATCCTGCCATCAATTGCACCAGCATTGTGACACTGAATGCCGCCTTCAAGGCCTTTGCCGACATGAAATCCGACGGGATTATCCAGTTTTCCACCGGTGCCGGCCAGTTCGCTTCAGGATTGAACAACAAGGACGCCACCAANGGNACCATCATCCTNGCNGAGGTAGCCCACCGACTGGCTGAACAATATGATGTGCTCGTCGGGTTNAACACCGANCACTGCCANCCCAAGGCNGCGGATACCTTTCTCAAGCCCTTGATTGAGGCAACGGCAGCACGGCGCGCTCGTGGCGAAAACAACCTGTTCCAAAACCACATGCTGGATGCCTCCATCCTGCCACTGGATGANAACATCGCTCTTTCCAAGGAATACCTGACCCTTGCTGCAGAAAATGAGATCGTCCTCGAAGTGGAAGCCGGTGTTGTGGGNGGTGAGGAAGACGGTGCCGCGGGCACTGAAGATACCCCCGAAGAGCATCTTTACACCACCCCTGAGGACATGCTGGCAGTCTACGAAGCCTTGCATCCGATTGGCCGTTTTACCTTTGCAGCGACTTTCGGCAACGTGCATGGACACTACAAGCCNGGTGCCGTCAAGCTNCGGCCTCAAATCCTCAAGGATGGTCAGGCCGCCGTNGTCGCCAAATATGGTGCNGANGCTGAGATGGANCTGGTGTTTCATGGNGGCAGTGGAAGCCTTCTTGAAGAAATTCGCGAGACNTTGGATTACGGNGTGGTCAAGATGAACGTCGACACCGATACCCANTANGCCTTCACACGTCCNGTTGTGGATCACTTCTTCAAGAATTACGACGGCATGCTGAAGGTGGATGGTGAAATCGGTAACAAGAAGGTTTATGACCCGAGGAGTTATCTCAAAGCCGCCGAGAAAGGGATGGCCGAGCGTATTGCCGAGGCTTGCTCCGATCTTCGCTCCGATGGGAAAACCATCTTCGGAGACGTTTAGGGAGTGAAGCGCGGACCCTCCGCCTGACTTCATTTTTTTCAAAGGCAGCCCCTGTACCGCATGGCACAGNGGCTGCCTTTTNGGATGCCCCTCATTCCCCGATTGTCTTTTGAGCGGTTTGCTGCCATTTTCGAAGTCATGAACCCCGGAACGTATTCACCTAAAAGAGCCTCCAGTCGCCGCACCTTCTTGAAGGGGAGTGGGGCCCTTTGTCTGGCCTCTCAACTGGGCTTTCCCAACATGGTTTCTGTTGCCTCTCCCAACGCCAAGCTCAAGGTCGCCGTGATCGGAGTAGGGGGGCGAGGTGGCCACAATCTGAGTCAGGTCGCCGGAGAAGAGGTGGTTGCCCTCTGTGATGTCAACCAGCACCATCTCGAGGGCGCTCAGAAACGACATCCGGAGGCTCGTACCTTTCGCGATTTCCGTGAATTTCATGCGTCGGATATGGACTATGATGCGGTGGTGGTGAGTACCACCGAACACACGCATGCCTTTGCCATCTTGCCAGCTCTCAAAAAAGGCAAACATGTCTACAGCGAAAAACCTCTAACCCGCGATGTGTATGAAGCGCGCGTGATTACCGAAGCGGCCGCCAAGGCCGGGGTGGCCACTCAGATGGGTACTCAAATCCATGCAGGAGACAACTACCGCCGTGTGGTGGAACTGGTGCAATCCGGTGC
>NYYT01000078.1 GCA_002686885.1 Pedosphaera sp. | reverse complement strand
TTGAGCGGAGGAGCCAGTCCTTCCTGCCCCATCCCATGCGGTTGATGGCATGCTCCGCAAGTAAAGGTGTAAAGGGTTTTGCCCGTCTCAAATCGTTCCTGTTGTGCTTCTGTCAGGGGCTCTGCCAGGGTGACCTTCACGGCAGTGGTCGCTTTTCCTGGCCATGAGAAAGCCTCCAGCACTCTGTTGGCGAGCTCTGCGACCTCCTTGTCGGATGATTGGACGGCTTCCAGAATCGCATCAGGCGAGGAGGGGAGGGTGATCGGCTCTCCGGCGAGAACCCATTCTCCCTGAGATTTTTTGAATCCCCCCGCGCGAAAACCAGCAAGGATGTTTTTCTGCAGCGAACTTTCCAAGCCTTGAAGCAGGGCGATGGTCGTGAGAAGAGATGAGGTGTCACCGCTGCGGATCACGCATGCTGCAAGATCCTGATGAACAGCAGTCAGACTGGCATTCATGTCGGTTGGGAGCCAACCAGAAGGCTGAGTGATTGCCTGCAGCATGTCAGCCTCGCGGTTTTCCAATCCAGAAAGGATGGCACTGGCCATGTAGGGATGATTCGCATTGCGGGAAAGCATATTGGCCAGCACTTTCAAGGCCTTGGGATCCTGGCTCTCACCCAGAGTCATGCCCAGTTGCAGTTGAACCTCTGGAAGATCAAACTGGTGGCTTGTCAGGCGCTCCAGGGTAACCGGTCCGATCGATCCATTGAGGTGCGCTTCAGATACCCTGATGGCGGCAGAGCGCACTTTGGGGTGGGTTGCCTTGAGTGCCACTTCGATGGTGGGCCACTCCACTCCTCCCATTCCGTCCAAGGTCCAAAGGGCATGCAGTTGCGCCAGAGGATTTCGCTGGTTGGAGACCATGCCATTGAGAGTCGGGATGATGGACGGGTCTCTCCTTTCCACCAGGAGTCGCTGGGCAACGCTTCGGGTCCACCCATTTTCATGACCTAGTTGGGCAGCTAACTCAGGGGTGCTCATTGTCGACAAGGGATTCGTCTTCTGTCGATCTTTGCCCTTGTGGTAAACGCGGTAAATGCGTCCCAGTCCGATGGGTTCATAAAGACCTCGATCTTCGATTTGCCCTCTCAGGAAAGAGGTCAGGTAGATACGGTGTTGGATCAGACCTCGATAGAAATCCACGATGTAAAGGGTTCCATCGGGGCCATTGAACGCGTTGACGGGCCGGAAACGTTCGTCAGTCGAGGTGAGAAATTCCATCTCACTGTAGGCATTGTTGGCCTCGAGGGCTCCGTGGCGTTCGGTGATGATGTTGCGCCTTACCAGATTACCTGTCGGTTCGCACACGAATGCATTGCCCTGGTAGGCCAGTGGGAATTGATTGCCACGGTAGATCACTGGACCACACGCGCCGGTGTAGGATCGCAAGCGTCCATCCTCACGCAGTGTTTTGCTTCGGTAACCTCGATTGACCCCAGGATTGATGCGCGCAGGCCATACCTCCTGGCTGGAGGCCAAGCGGACACCTGCTCCCTTGGCTCCAGACAAATGCGGATTCCTCTTCAAGTAGGCCGCAGGCAGAATGTCGCCTCTGAGTTGGTCGCTGTTGGAATTGTAATATATTCTGCCGTAATTGTCCTGACTGATGCCCCACTGTCCTCTGGAATGCGTGGCCTGACGCATCCATTCACCACCTTCATAGCGAAATTGCACATCATGGTTGGCACTGTAAATCCAGTTGTCCATGGCCCACATGAGCCCATTAGAAGCGTGTTCCGGGTTCGATCGCATGCCATGCTTTGGATCGTTTTGAGTGGCATAGTCATTNGCAATTTCCGTGCGCTCATCGCATTTGAGATCTCCGTCAGTGTCCTTACAAAACCAAAGACGTGGCGGTTCTGCGATGACGACGCCGTCATCAATGAGCGCAATGGCTCGTGGCATGACAAGGTTGTCCAGAAAAACAGTGGACTGATCCATCCGACCATCTCCATTGGTATCTTCCAAAACAACCACCTGGCCNACGGGTTTGTCTTCCCCAGTTCCTTCAATGTTGGGCATGTAGCCTCTCATCTCGACAACCCAAATGCGACCATCCGGATCGAACTGCATGGCGACAGGATCACCCACAAGAGGTTCGGCTGCCACCAGCTCGATACCGAATTCAGGNGGNAGTTTGAAGGAAGCCANTGCGTCCTCAGGNCTCAGTGGAGGGGAGGGCGGGANTACAAGATGGTCNGGNAGGGGCGCTTGGGATTCTCCTTTTTTGTCCCCNTTTTGTGCGTAGGCGCACCAAGGCAACAATCCGATGAGTGCAATGCTTAGAACCTTCATGTNTCTTATGATTAAGAAACTAGCGCTCCACGGTCTCTGACGCAATCCCTTGGGACGATAAATCCNTGATCTTTTGGGTATGATTAGGCATTTGGGGCCTTTGAATCAGCTGAACTTATAGATGGGTTCAGTGTGTTGAATGTACTTCTGTCGTCAGGGCCCTTGGCTGGGAACACCCTTCATGCCATGGATCGAGATGGGGTGGATTCCTGTACGTGGCGTCCCCAAAGCCAGCCGAGCAAAAGAAAGAACGGCCATGAAAGCGCCGGAATGTAGAGGCCAAATTCGATGGTGTTTTGTATCGACCAGGCACACAGTCCGATCCAGACCACTGTCAGAGTGGGGTTTTGCTTCAACCCTTGCTGAGGNCGGCAGCGAATNAGAGGCCATACAATCCATNCAAGGTAAAGAAGAGCGGCTATCCAGCCACTATCCGATGCCTGTTGCAGGTAATCATTGTGCGCCAGTCGCGCCATTTCGGCATCCTCGGGCTTGCTGCGACTGAAGACCCGCACAAAGGTGCCGGGCCCGGATCCCAGCAAGGGATGATTCATGCTGGATTTCCAGCCTGCTTCCCAGTAGGTCCACCTGGCGCTCAGGCTGGTGGCCCCCTGTTCGAAGTAGTTCTTGAATTTCAGGCTGAAGGCGGTGCCTGCCATGAAGAGCACCGCGAGAACGGTTAGGACCTTGGCGCGCTGCTTCATGCCTGAAGCCAACAAAAGCAACGCGACAGATATCATTCCGACCAACCAGCCTCCCTTCGAACCGGACCAAACAATGCAGAGCACACCCCAGACGACCAAAGTGCCNGTGATCAACCACCGAGAGGGTGCTTGAAGTTTTTGGCTCAAACGCCAGACCGTCAGGGATGTCAGCGGGAGAAACAGAAGGATGCCGGAGGCCAGAGCATTGGGATAAAACAAGGTGCCAAAGATACGATCCTTNCCGATTTTCTCGAGAAATCCCAAATCACGTTTCAATTCGGAAGGGAGGTTTCCGGCCACTGCCAGCCCCGATGACAGGTGAAACTGCTCGATTGCTTGCTGAAGAAGTGTTTCATCACGGCGTATGGCCTGTAGCCACAACGGATCCTCAAGTGCTTTTTGCAGAAAGTCCTCAGGATAGGTTTCTTGCCAATAGGGTTGACTGTAAATCATCTGGCGGGTCGCTTCCAATCCTCCCAGGCGNTGCTCGGTGGCGGTCCAAAGGCACAGGACGAGCCCCAGACTGGGCCCCAGGAAGGTGGATGACAAAACCCTGTCGCGGCTCAGAAGGAAAAAGCCGCTGTAGAAAAGGGCCAGTAGTGTCAAAAAATGCCCAACCATCATCCACGAGAGCTCTCGGTCGATGCTCCCCCAGGTAGAGGCCAGCTGAAGAGTAAACCAGCCCATGGGCACCAGGAGGAAGATGGATCGGCGTCGAGTGCGATGGGGCCATTGAGTGATGGCCCAAAGAGCCCATAAAACCAGNAGGAGGGTGCCATATTGCATCGGCCAGGGCAGGAAAATCCATTCGAGGATTCCGGAAGGCGNCTCNACCTGGTCCTGAAGGATGATGGGGATTCCGAACTTGAGTAAACCGAGCATGATGAGAAACCCCGAAATCCATCCCATACGTGGTTGGCTTTTCGGCTCGTCTGGTTCGATCGAGGCATGTTTTGAGTTCGGTGTCATTCCGATCCTTGTATCAAGCGTTGCTCACAACTGGATCTTTAATAGATGAACCTCCAGTGCAAGGGCTTCCTGAACATTGGACAACAAGGTTCTCTGCAAGTCCTCGAGCAACTCGATGTTGGCCAGAAGTGCCTGTCGATCCGCTCTGGGTTTCCACCTCAGCTGCTCCGGAGCTAGTGATGGAAAAGCAACCTGGTGAGCACTTCCCTTTTCAGCGCTCAGCCAGAGATCCCTCAACCACCATTGGAAAGCACTCAGGAGGTCTGTGCGCACTCTTCGGTATTCGGCTTCCACCGCTGCCTTCATCTCGTCTTCTCGTCGTTTTCTGAAAGAGGCTTCGACTTCACTCGACAACCCATCCAGAAAACGTTCTTTCATGCTTTCCTCGATGGAGGCTCGGGAGGCAGCCAGTTTTGAGGTCAGGACCCCCAGTGCGCGATATCGGCCCATCATGTCCGAATGCTCCGCAGAAAGCATGCGCACAAAATCTTCCAGCCAAGGCGCATGGCGTGTCCTCATTGCTTCCATCGAGTCCCCGGAAAAGTGAAGGCTCAGGCAACGACTACGAATGGTATCCAGAAGTCGGTCCTTTTGAGTCGTCAAAAGAATCATCAAGGTGGACCCTGGAGGTTCCTCCAAGGTCTTGAGGAAAGCGTTGGCTGCCTGCGCATTCATGCGATCAGCGTCCACCATGATCCATACTTTTACCTCTGCATCATTGGGTTTGAGAGCCAGGGTGTTCACCATGCGTCGAACTTGATCAATGGTGATGACGCGTGACTTGGACTCCGGACGGATCCACTGGATATCACCATGGAGGTGGTTTCCGATCCGGATACAGGAGTCGCAGTGATCACAAAAGTCGCTGGACAAGGCATCCGAAGGTGTCCTATCCGACAACGCTTTCCGGCAATTGACCGCCTTGGCCAGGGCCATCGCAGCCAGTTCCAGGCTGGCACGAATGGATCCACTGAAAAGGTAGGCGTGGCCGATGCGCTGGTGATGCAAGCTTCGTTGAAGAAGCTCGATCGCGGGCAATTGAGGGATGAGGTCGGCGAAGGCCATGGGATTACGAGCTACCTTAGGGGGATGCTGGCAAAGGATTTCAGCGTCAACCAACCTGAGGATCCATCACCCGTTTGGATGCGCTGCCAGTCATCTTTTTTTTCCTTCAGAAGGATTTCCTGACCTGCCTTGAGAGGTTGAAGGGTCTTGGAATCCTCAAATGGACTCGCATGAAGGGAAACACCTTCTTCCAGAACCACACCCAGCTGGGTAGCTTGAGTGTGAAAAACGAGAAATATCAGGAGCAGCAAGGAGGGTGGTGTCATCCAAGTGCTCAGCCGGATCCATCGACTCCAAAGCCTGGGAGGGTCTGTCATGATCATGGCTGCCCCTTTGAGTAGGCAGGCCGTCCAAAAGGGAAACAGGCAGATCACCGCCCATTGGTTCAAGGTCATCAGACGCGTCCAAATACTCCCTTTGGAGAGCAAGCCTTGACTCGGTAGCCCTGCGGTTTCCCGAACAAATCGTAAGTTTGCCTCCGTGTCGGGGTCCAGTGGATCCAAGGCGCGTGCCATGAGTAGGTGATAGATCGCCTGGCCGGTCATTCCCTGGCGGAAGTAAGCGCTTCCACAATTGTAATGGACTGCCGGATTGGGGGGATCCTTCGCGATCATCTCCAAATATTGCTCGAGCGCCTGGTCAAAGGCCTTTGCCTCAAAAGCCTGATTGGCACGATCAAACGTTTCTTGCTGAGCGTAGGCGATGGTTTGAATCAAGCAAAGCAGCAGCGTGGTCAGCCATGCCGTGCAGGGAACGTCGAAGCGGGAGACGTCCTTTGTATGCGAAAGGGATACTTTGGTGAGAGGTTTTCTAGAATGCTTGGGTTTCTCCATGACCGCTGCTGACTTGACAGCGAGGTTAGAAGGTCACTCTGGATTTTGCAACCCACGGATGCGTGAAGGGCATCCAAAGGGTGGGGTGATCGGGACGCAAAGTGCTCAGGCCATGTGGACTGCCCGACCGGCATGACGGTGTTGCAGATTTTTTAAACAGATCAGTCTCTCCAATAAGGATCGAAATAGGTCCTCTCAAAACGCCCGCGTTGAGCTCTGAGAACTTTTGCATTTTCCCAGCTTTCGATATGCGAGTCGACAAATCCCATATTGATCCTGCCGTTGTGGGTGACAAAATTGCCCGTGGCGGCTGTCCCGCCGGGAGTAAAGCTTGCGTTGCGCATGGTGCGTGGGTCTTCATTGATCAGCAACAGTTTTTGAGTGGGCGTGGCGACGGCGCTTGTTTTCACTCCCTTGGGCCCCGTGTTCTTGCCTCCGGCAAGGTTTTCGTTGCGATCGATTTTGGAATTCATGCTGAAATTCACACGCTGGGCCATGCCAAGCGCTTTGGTGCTCGGGCAACGATACACCTGATAGACATTGGTGTGTCGTTCCGAGTAGGGGATCCTTGATTGTCCAGTGACATAAGAAAAGATCGAACCGGCTTCTGCATGGAACCCGTAACTGCGGCTCCTCCATCGGCTGGGGGTGTCGGCATAAGTGTCACTCTGACCCCCAAAAACCCAATCAGGTGGTTCATTACGATCCACCCCTCCGGACCAGGGGAGATAGTCGCTGTTGTCATCACTGTAGAGAATCATGCCGAGTGTGATCTGTCGCATGTTGCTCTTGCATACCGTACTCCGGGCCCCTTCCTTGGCTTTCGAGAGGGCGGGCATGAGCATGCCGGCAAGAATGGCAATGATGGCGATGACCACCAGCAATTCGATCAGTGTAAAAGCGTGCGTGTGGCGAGTACCCTGAGGCAAGCAATTGTTTGAAGGAGTTCTTAACATCACTCTTAATCTTCAAAACCCCTCCTCAACTGACAAGATTAATGTGTGTGGCTGTTACGGCCAGCTCAGGTCATCGCATGTCGAAGCTCGTATTCTGCGATGGCGTTGGCCAATCCGATGCCTGTGTGTTGCTTGGCTTCTACGGTGGGGTCCAACTCCAGCTCCTTGAGCCATCGGGTGGTCTCAGGCCCGATGCTTGCCAATTTCATTTCAGGATAAGTCTCCATGAGGTCGGCAATGTCAAAGCGCTCGTGAAAATGACGCACCGAGGATCCGCTGGCAAAGGTGATCCAGTCAGCGCCGGAGTGAAGGAGTGATTCGCTTTCCTGAGTGGAAGCACTCGATGCCGCCACGGTTTGATAAGTGGCGACATCATCGACAATGGCTCCGTGATCTTCGAGTAACTTGGGTAATTGAGGGTTGGCAACCTCGGCACGAGCAAGAAGAATACGCAGATTATCAAGGCTCTCATGCTTCTGTATGGCTCCTAAAATCTCCTCTGCCTGATAAGAGTCGGGGATGGCATCCACTTCCAGATGGCTGCGGGTGATACGGGCTGCGGTCGCCGGCCCAACGGCCGCCAGTCGCACGTTGCCCAGGCTGCGAATATCCTTGTAAGCCTTGAAAAAAGCCTCGAAAAAGGCGTCCACGCCTCGTGCACTTGTAAAAACGATCCAGTCATATTCCCCAAGCCCGAGGAGGCATTCCACCAGTTCTCTGGGTTGACTGGGCGCCTCGATGGCAATGGTAGGAACTCTCAAAAGGTCTGCCCCCATTTCCAGCAATCTTTCGGAAAGCTCCTCAGAGACACTTTTTGGACGAGTGATGACGATCCGTTTTCCAAAGAGTGGTTTTTTTTCAAACCAGGAGATCTGGTCGCGCAGTTGAACCACCTCTCCCAGCACCACAATGGAAGGAGAGCTGAGACCTGCTTCTTGAGCCTTTTTTGCCAAGGTCTCAAGTGGGGCAGTGACACTGCGTTGGCGTCCATAGGTTCCCCAACTGATCATGGCGCTTGGGGTGTCTGAGGACATGCCGTGCTCCATCAAGCCTCGCGCCAGGGCACTGAGTCTTTCGACGCACATCAGCAGAACCTTGGTACCCGGAGTCTTGGCAATGGCTTCCCATGGGTAATCAGGTTCCTCATGGTTTGGGTTGGAACGACCCGTAAAAACGCTGAAGCTTGAGGATACTTTCCGGTGGGTCAGCGGGATCCCCGCATAGGCAGCAACGGCCGTCACCGAACTGACCCCGGGCACCACTTCAAAAGGAATTTCTTGCTCATGAAGAGCGATCGCTTCTTCTCCTCCGCGGCCAAAAACAAAGGGGTCACCTCCCTTGAGTCGAATGACCTGCTTTCCTTCGAGCGCCTTGGATATCAAGAGCTGGTTGAGAGACTCCTGGCTGATTGTGTGTGAATGGGGTTTCTTCCCGACGAAAATGAGCTCTGCCTCCGGTGAGGCCTTATCCAGAATGTCTGGATTGACCAACGCATCGTAGACGATGCAATCGGCCGCCTGAACCAATCGCGCCCCTTTGAGACTGATCAACTCCCGATCTCCGGGTCCGGCACCTACCAGATAAACTTTTCCTGCTTTCTTCAGCACGCGGGCAGCTTAGAAGTTCCATGATCGGGATGCAATGCACGGTTCATCCGGGTTTATTTCACCGGTCTTGGGGATCGAAGATCGTTTTTTTTTGCAATCGTGAGGGTTTTCATCATGATGCTCATTGTCCTCCTTGAAATCACCCATACCTGTGGGAAAAAGGTGTTTAAGGGGATTTTTGAGTCTCATGAGCCAACAACAAGATCGTTTCGAATGGGAGAGTCAACAGCTCCAGTCTGTGCGTCATAGTGGCCCCATGGCCAAAGCCAAGGTGTTTGCCAAGTTATCTGGGCCCGGTTGGCTGCAAAGTGCCATTACCCTCGGCGGGGGATCTCTGGCCTCCGGACTGTTTCTGGGCGTGATAGGCGGCTTTGAAATGCTTTGGGTGCAGTGGTTGGCCATGTTTTTTGGCGTGACCATGCTTTGTGCGATCAGCTATGTCACACTTTCCACCGAAACTTCGCCCTTCACCAGTATCCGCCGCCACATCAACCCCGTGCTGGCTTGGGGGTGGCTGGCCGCATCCCTCCTGGCCAATGTGGTATGGGTNCTTCCGCANTANGCCTTGGCNTANGGNGCCATNACCAACAATCTCTTTGCGGGATATTTNGCCGAATCCAAACATTTGCTATCCACCCAAGTCACGATCACGCTCCTNTTGATGGTGGTGGTNATCCCAATCACCTTGAGTTATGGAGGCAAGGGTAAGGGCATTAAAATATATGAAATGATTCTCAAGGTCATGGTGGCCATGATCGTGCTGTCCTTCATGGGGGTNGTGATTGCCATGCGCCAGGAGGTGGATTGGGGAACCATTGTCCGGGGCTTCATTCCCAAACTATCGCTCATCNCCGAGCCTTCTTCGCAATACCGTTCGTTGCTCGACGCCATCTCCCTGGAAGAGGCACGTACCTTCTGGCAGGGTCAGATTCTCGGCATGCAACGCGATATCATGATTGCGGCCGCGGCGACGGCGGTGGGTATCAACATGACCTTCCTGTTGCCTTTTTCCCTGCTTGCCAAAAAATGGAATCGCTCCTTTCGAGGACTGGCTATTTTTGACCTCGCCACCGGCATGGTGATTCCTTTTGTTCTGGCAACCAGCTGCATTGTCATTGCCGCAGCCACTCAGTTTCATGCCAAACCCTTCGATGGTTTGTTGGAAACAGCCAACGGAGAGACGAGGGTGAACCAGAATAGCGCTAAATACGCGGATTATGCGAAATTGATGGACGCGCGTGGGGCGACATCCATTCAGGCTCAGCCTGAAGAAGCTGAAATGCGGATTGCATCCATGTTGATTCAACGAGGTACGGGTGACCTGGCCGCTTCCCTCAAATCGTTGTTCAAAGGCAGTGATGTGGTGTCCAACTATGTGTTTGGATTTGGGGTGCTTGCCATGGCTATTTCCACCATTTCTATCCTCATGCTCATCTCAGGCTTTTGCGTCTGCGAAGCCATGGGTCGCCCGCATGGCGGTTGGACGCACCGGTTGGGGACCTTGATCCCAATGACGGGAGTTCTCTGGCCATGGCTTTGGACCGGACAATCCAAAGCTTACCTNGCGGTCCCNACTTCCGTTTTCGGCTTTGTCCTCATTCCCATTGCGTATTTGACCTTTCTCCTGATGATGAACAATCGAAAAGTGCTGGGAGAGCACATGCCTCGAGGGATNCACCGATTCATTTGGAATTTNCTGATGGGGGCCGCCTTCCTGGTGATGGCTCCTGCAGCGGCCTGGAAGGCCTGGGGAACGTCACTCAATGGCATCCCAGTCGGTTCTTATGCTCTGATTGGTTTTGTAGTGCTGGTCCTCTTTGGGTTTGGCTTTCGAGAAAAAGAAAAGGTTTAGCCTGATGGCTTGCAAGCGCTACGGGTCAAGGTTCCGTGGACCGTCCGTTTCGGCTTGNAATGAGGGCCTCCATACCCATCCCAGCGCGTTTTCGGATGCTTCTTCCTGAGGGTGAAGAGACCAAAAGACTCCGTCAGTAGCGATTGGTTGACTGACCAGGCAGAGCATTTCCCAACCCGAAAGATTTTCAACGATCGTTCTGATGGGGGATGCCTTCCATACGCCTCCATCCGCATCGTCCGTGCGCATCCAGGTGCCCCTGAGTTTACCTTCTTCAAGGTTGCCTTTGAGAAGATAATCCACATCAATGTATTGGACCTCCAGACCCACATGCCTACGATCGAATGTCCCACCGTTGATCCATGCAAAACGGTAGTCGGTATCCGGGTCCATACGGCCAAAGAGCTTCCCCTGGAAGGTCGCCCAGTCCATGCACAGAACATCCAAGGCTCCATCTCGATGAGTGGCTTCCAGTTCCCATCGGCCATTTATGGATGAAGTGTCGGTTTCGGAGGACAGGGGGAGAGCAAAGAAAAGGGGATCCGTGACATTTTCCTTCCCGTGAGATGGTTTTCTGACCAGTTGATACTTGCCACTGCGTCGATCGAGCACTTGATAAACGGGTATCAGGCCAGTGGGCCAGGCTTGTGAACCAATGGCCCAGAAGGAGGGCACTGCCTTTGGTTTTGGGGCCTGAAAACTCAATCGACTGAGGCCGGTTTCAGAGCTCAATGGATACACAGGCTGAGGGATCAATGCGCGTGCCTTCAAGTCAGGCTTTGGAGGCGGATCGGCTGTAGCTCGAAACGGTATGATGACTTCCAAACTCCATAGGAGCGCTAGAAGCAAGCCCGAGAAGCGGGCGGGCNTACTCAGGCGNCCACGGAAGCGAGCACCTCGTTTCATGNATCTATCCTCCTGTTCTTTGCAAGANAGGGCAAGTCTTGAGAGAATGAAGTCGCCTGACCCCTGCCTCAAATTTGCTTCGCTCTGTTCGGAATCCATGAAACAATNCATCCCTTAAATGGATTCGGGACATTACATCAATCGGGAACTGAGCTGGCTTGCTTTCAATCAGCGTGTCCTCGAAGAGGCTGTGGACGTGTCCAACCCTCTATTGGAGCGATTGAAATTTTACTGCATTGTGAGCAGTAATCTGGATGAGTTTTTTGAAGTGCGGGTGGCGGGTTTGAAACAGCAAATGGACCATCAGGTTCTAGANCTCACTCCGGATGGGCGCACCGCGCAGGAAACCTTTAAGGCTGTGGCGCGTCGTGCCCGTCGCATGCTTCAGGAGCAGTTTCAGTGCTGGAATGAATCCCTCGTCCCGTCGCTGAAGCAGCAAGGCATACATCTCTTGAGTTGCCAGGAGTTGACGGAGCATCAGCTTAAACGAGTCGACAGTTATTATGAAACGCAAGTGCACCCGGTCCTGACCCCCTTGAGTCTGGACCCATCCCACCCTTTTCCGCTGTTGCTCAACAAGTCCTTGAACATCATCGTGGAAC
Source organism: Pedosphaera sp. (assembly GCA_002686885.1). Taxonomy (GTDB): domain Bacteria; phylum Verrucomicrobiota; class Verrucomicrobiia; order Limisphaerales; family AAA164-E04; genus UBA7971. Next base: position 28,924 of record NYYT01000078.1, on the reverse strand, counting down.
TTTCCGAAGATGCNTCCGGTTCCAGAGNCGCTCAACGGGCCATTGTGCAGGTGCCACGAAATCTCAACCGTCTGGTGACCATCAAGGAAACACGTCAACAAACCCATTATCTCTTTCTGGAAGACATCATCCTGCGGCATGTCGAAACCTTGTTTCCGGGATTCAAGGTGCACGGGCATTGGCTCTTCAGGGTCACCCGCAACAGTGAGCTGTACCTAGATGAGGAATCCATACCAGACATGCTCAAGGCGATGGAAGCCGAGCTGGATAATCGTCGGAAGGGGGAAGCGGTTCGCCTCGAGGTTACCCAAGGNTGCCCTCTGTCGATTCGCAACCAGTTGTTGAGTGAACTTGAGCTTGGGGAAGCAGACTCTTACGCCATCGCTGGACCTCTCAATGCGACACAATTGATGCAGATCTATGAGGACAATCATGGGGCTCATCTTCGCGATGAGGTTTTTCATGGAAAGAGTCCGCGATCCCTTGAAAAAGCCAAATCTCTTTTTGAAGCCATCAGGACCAGGGACCATTTAGTGCATCATCCTTACGATCACTTCAACGTGGTGGTACAATTCATCGAGCAGGCANCCGAAGATCCCAATGTGCTTGCCATTAAACAGACCATGTATCGGGCAGGAAACGACCCTCGTATCTTCAAGGCCCTGATGCATGCGGTGCGTTTGGGTAAGCAGGTGACCGTGGTCATGGAGCTGAAGGCACGGTTTGATGAGGATAATAATATTCGGGCGGCGCGACGGTTGGAAGAGGCAGGCGTTCACGTGCTCTATGGCATGGTGGGATACAAGATTCATTGCAAGATGTGCATGGTGGTGCGCAAGGACGAGGATGGTATCCGACGCTATGTTCACCTTGGGTCGGGAAACTACAATCCAACCACCGCTCGCCTTTACACCGATCTTGGCTTATTTACTGCGGACCCTGGAATGGGAGCTGAGGTTGGAAAGGTCTTCAATCTTCTGACCGGGGTCTGCCAATTTCAGGGGACAGAAAAATTACTGGTGGCGCCGTTCAATCTCCATCAGAGAATGATGGAACTGATCGAACGGGAAGCCGAGCACGCACGGAAAGGTTTGCCTGCGCGCATCATTGCAAAAATGAATGCTCTGGTCGACGAGAGCATCATTCAATCCCTTTATGAAGCCTCACGCGCTGGGGTAGAAATCGACCTCATTATCAGGGGGATCTGTTGTCTGAAACCGGGAGTCAAGGGACTCAGTGAGCGGATTCGGGTTCGGAGCATTGTGGATCGGTTTCTCGAACACAGTCGGATCTTTTATTTTGAAAATGGTTGTCGGCCCGAGGTGTTTGTCGGGAGTGCTGACTGGATGCCGCGTAATTTCTTCAAACGCATTGAAGTCGTTTTTCCGGTAGAGGATGGTGTCCTTCGGGACAGGATTACGGAGGAAATATTGTCGTATCAGCTCAAAGACAATCAAAAAGCCCGCACCCTGGCTTCGGATGGTTCCTACCACCCTGAAAAGACCATGGGCGAGGAGGATGCCTTTCGCAGTCAGGGTGCCTTCATGAAACGGAGGATTCGGCCATCGGGCTCCTCAAGAAAATCTTCTTCCAGTAAACTTCACATGCAAGTTCGTTCCAAACTTTCTCCTTCATGAAATGCCAGGATCCAAAAACCCTTCCAAAAAGGCAATTCCTCAAGACCTGTTTGGGGGCCGCCATGGCTTGTGTCGGCCCCGTGGACCGAGGTGCCTGCCAGGTCGTTTCAGAATCGATTCCTTCGCCGATAGTGGATCTCCATCAACACACTCTTTACTCTGGTCGAAACAACCAGCAACTCATGCAGCATCAAGAGGCCATGGGTGTCGATTTGACGGTGTTGCCTCCAGCCGGAAAGTATTACGGATTGGCGGCTCGGTGTGGTTCCAACGAAACGGTTCATCGACTTTCCTCGCTTTACCCGGACCGGTTTGTGTTTTTTGCCAATGAGGTGCCGGACCTCGCGTTGGCCGGTGAGACGATTGAGCGGTATCTCAAGCTGGGTGCTTGTGGCATTGGGGAACAGAAGTTTGAACTGAATTGTGACGCACGAGCGATTGAAAGAATCGCCTCGATGGCAGCCGATTACCAAGTGCCGATCCTGATGCACTTTCAGCATCGTGCCTACAATACGAGTTTGGAGCGTTTCCACAAAGTGCTGGAAAAATATCCTCGCACGCATTTCATCGGGCATGCGCAAACCTGGTGGGGGCATATCGATCGTCATCATCAGCCTGAGGTCATGTATCCAACAGGTCCGGTGACCCCTGGGGGGCTGACCGATCGACTGTTATCGGATTACCCCAACATGCATGGAGACCTTTCCGCCGGTTCGGGATTGAACGCCTTGCAACGGGATGAAGACCACGCACGTGAATTCCTCCTTAGGCATCAGGACAAATTGATTTTTGGAAGTGATTGCAACGATAGCTTCGGAAAGGGGCCGGGATGTCAAGGGGGGCATACCCTGCGTACGTTGAGGGGCCTGGTGGAAGAGGACCACGTCTTGAAGAAGTTACTTTGCGAAAATGCCAGAGGACTTTTGAAGTTGAAACATCATCCTGCCCTCCATTCCTTGTGCTGATGAACGCATGGGCAATCGCAGCTTGCCTGGGACATTTCGAAACAACAGAATACGGCATGCAGCGCCCTCGAGTGATGATTATCGAAGATGAGGATCTTCAATACGAGATCTACGAGGAGTATTTTGAGGAGTTGACCATCGAACGTGCTCGCAGTGGCAGTGAAGCCCTGGCCCTTGCCGCCCGTTATGTGCCCCAACTGATCATCCTGGACCACATCCTGGATCAGGCGGAACAAGGTTTGGATTTTCTTCCCGATCTTAAAAAAATGCTGCCCCACGTGCCCATTATCGTGGTGTCCGGTGCCCTCGAGGTCAGTGAGCAGATGAACGCCCTCCAGGGCCCTCGGCGTGCCCACTATTGTCTCTCCAAGCCAGTGGATCTCGAAGTTCTGCGGCAGACCATACAGACCGCCTTACAGGAATGTGGGGAGCAGGAAGTGATCCAGCAGTTTGAGTCTCTGGAGAAAACGAGGCGTTCGGACATTGAAGACTTGTTGAGTCGATCCACCGATCGATTGAGGCGGCAGCATCAAATTCGTCTTCAGTTGTCCGATTCCAATGAGAAGCCGAATATTTCTGCCTTGGCCAGAGACCACCGAGTCGCTCGGCGTACGATCATTCGCGATCTTCAGGAGATGATACGCCGGGGTGAGCTTGATACGTCCGTCTATCCCGATTGGGAGAAAGATTCCGAGTCATAGACATTGCGTCGCCGATCCGCGCTCGATCGGCTGTTGATGGCTATTCGACTGTTTCGGAATCGGATTCGTTTCGGTGGTTCGCGCTGGCAGGGGGATCCGATTGCCGATTTGAGACCGGTGTCCGTTTGAAAACTTCTACTGCCAGGGCCTTTCGCTCCTGACGGGCACGGCTGCGGATGACCCACATGTCCAGAAGTGCGGTCCCCATTGCCAAGATGGTGAACAGGAAGCAGACCAACCAGTAGAACAAATAAGTCGTTCCTTTGAGGTAGGGGGCAAGCCAGGTGCTTCCCCATGTCAGCATTGCCGCCGAAGCAATCAGGAAAAACAGCCCTATCCAGCGTCTGCGTTTGTCGATGGGGCGTTGAACCAATGGCCTCATTCAAGCATAGAGCTTGTGGATCAATTGTCCGTGCACATCGGTGAGTCGGAAATCTCTTCCTTGAAAGCGAAAGGTCAGACGCTCGTGGTCCAGCCCAAGGAGATGAAGGATCGTGGCATGAATGTCATGGGTATGAGCCGGATCGCTGATGGCATCAAAGCCCAATTCGTCGGTTTCGCCGACGATATGTCCCGCCTTGGTGCCACCGCCTGCAAACCACATGGTAAAGGCATCGATGTGGTGATTGCGGCCTGTGGTCGAGCGATTTTCTCCCATCGGGGTGCGCCCGAATTCTCCACCCCAGATCACCAGCGTATCATCCAATAGTCCTCGGCGCTTGAGATCCTTGACAAGCGCTGCACAGGGCTGATCAATTTCTCGACACACTTTTTCGAAATCTCCTTGGAGGTTTTCGCCCGGGCCGCCATGGCTATCCCAGTTCGTGTGGTAAAGTTGGATGAATTTGACGCCTCGTTCGACCAGACGGCGAGCGAGCAGGCAGTTCCGCGCAAAAGTGGATGTGTTGGATTCGACCCCATAAAGTTCCAGAGTTTCTTTGGATTCCTGGGAAAGATCGATCAGCTCAGGGGCACTTGCCTGCATCTTGAAGGCCATCTCGTAGGCCTCAATACGAGTGGCGATTTCAGGATCTCCCGTTTCGACCAGATGCTGCATGTTCAGAGCCTTGACGGTGTCAATCACCGAGCGCTGGCTAGGAGTTCCAATCCCATCGGGTGTGGTGAGGTTCAAGATGGGTTCACCTTGGCCGCGAAGAGGTACGCCCTGATAGACGGTTGGGAGAAACCCGCTCCCCCAGTTGACGGCACCGCCTCGCGGCCCTCGAGGACCGCTTTGAAGGACAACGAAACCTGGCAAATCCTGACAGCTGGTTCCGAGTCCATAATTGGCCCAGGCACCCATGCTTGGCCTGCCAAACTGGCCGGACCCCGTGTTCATGAAGAGTTTGGCGGGAGCGTGGTTGAACAAGTTGGTCTGACAGCTTCTTAGGAAAGTGCATTCGTCAACAATGCCTGCGGTGTGTGGAAGCAAGTCGCTGACCCACATACCACATTGGCCATGCTGTTGAAAGGTTCTGCGTGTTCCCAAAAGCGTACTCCGGTTTTTGAAGGAACTGTCCATGAAGGCAAATCGCTTCCCTTCCAGGTAAGAATCAGGAATGGCCTTGCCGTTGTATTGCTGAAGGACGGGTTTGTAGTCCAACAATTCCAGTTGAGAAGGGCCTCCGGCCATGAACAGGTAAATGACCTGCTTGGCTTTCGCCACATGGTGGGAAAGCTTGGAGGAAAGAGCATTGTTTGAACCTGCGCCAACGAGCGGGTTGGAGTCCTCGGATTGGGCCATGGATGCCAGGGCCATGCTTCCAAGCCCCATGCCACAGCGACTGAGGAAATGACGGCGCGTTTGGTGGGCCAGTGATTCTGTAAGCGTGTAGGGAGATTGCATGTGATGACCTATTCGCGGGTAATCGTTTCATCCAGATTGAGGCAAACCCTGGCCAGGCTGAACCAGACCGGATCTTCGGATGTTTCCGAACTAGGAATCCTCTCTCTTTCAGCCTCCAGGAAGGCGGTGAGAGTGGCGGCTTCCTTTTCGGAGGGAAGGCGGGAAGTGCACCGCTTGAACGCAAATTGAATGCGCTTCAAATCGGTGGCCCCCTCTAAGGAAGCAATGGTTTTTCCGAAAGCGACGGCCATTTCGTGGAAAGCCGGATCGTTCAACAAGGTGAGGGCTTGCAATGGAGTATTGGAACGGATTCGACGCGTGCATGCGCTGAAGGCATCGGGTCCATCAAAGACCGAAAGCGCTGGATGTGGCGTCGCTCGATACAGAAAGGTATACATGCCTCTCCGGTAACGATTGGCCCCTTGTTCGGCACGCCATTTGCGCTGCACTTGGCCGAGGGTCATCACGCCTTCTGGTTGTGGGGGCCGCACGCTGGGGCCTCCTACGGTTGTTTCCAAGAGGCCAGCCGCATGCAGGGCCACATCACGAACGATCTCCGATTCGAGTCGCATGCGGTTTTGACGAGAGAGCAAACTGTTTCTTGGATCTTTTTCCATCCATTCAGGGCGGATTCGAGAGGACTGGCGATAGGTTGCACTTAAAGTGATCAGGCGGTGCATGTGTTTGAGGTCCCAGCCGGATTCCATCAATTCACAAGCCAACCAATCAAGCAGTTTCGGGTGACTGGGGGGGATGCCCTGGGTGCCGAAATCATTTTCGGTTTGAACGATGCCAACCCCGAAATATTGCTGCCACAGTCGATTCATCAAGACCCTGGCTGTCAGTGGATTCTTTTCCGAAACGATCCATCGAGCCAGATCCAGACGATTGGGGATTCCCTTCTTGACCAGCGGGTGCAGGACTGAAGGAACGCCGGGTCCGACGGGTACATCTGGTCGAGTGAAATCCCCCTTGATGAGGAGATGTGTTTGCCTGGGTTCCTCTCGCTCCTTGAGTACCATGGCAGTGGTCACTCTGGGACGGCTGCGCCTGAGTCGCTCCTGCTCCTTGGTGAGCGATTGATAATCTTTGTCGTTTGCCTTGAATTGTTTGCTCAAGAGTGCCTGTTCTTCCTTGCTTCGCTGGCTGGGTAGCTTGGCTAGCACAGGACGGATTGCCTCGGGCGCTGTTTCCGTATCGCTCTCATTGAAAAACTTTTCCCAATTGAGGATTTTTGCAGGCAGTGATGCCTCATAATCGGCCATGGTTTCCTTGAGGGCATCATTGCGGGATTCCCAAGTCACCAATTTCAGGGATTCCTCGTGAGTGGGTGCGGGAATGTTTGGCTCCTCCTGGTTGTTGAAGAAGGAAAATAGTTCATAATATTCCTTCTGGCTGATGGGGTCGAACTTGTGGTCGTGACATTGAGCGCATCCCACCGTGAGGCCGAGAAATGCGGTTCCGGTGGTGGCGACTCGATCGAAAATGGATTCCATACGGAACTGCTCTGGATCAATCCCCCCTTCCTGATTGATTTGGGTGTTTCGATGAAAGCCAGTCGCGATGAGCTGTTGCTGATTGGCGTGAGGCAACAAGTCTCCGGCAAGTTGTTCAATACAGAATTGATCCAAGGGCATGTTGCGATCGAATGCCTCAATGACCCAATCACGGTAGCGCCACATGGTCCTTTCACCATCGATGCTGTAACCATTCGAATCGGCGTAGCGAGCGACGTCGAGCCAATGCCGAGCCCAGCGCTCACCATAATGGGGCGAGCGCAGACACTCTGCTACCCAGGATTCATAAGCTTCTTCGGAGAGGCCCTGACCGATGGACTGTAGATCCTTTTCTCCTGGAGGAAGCCCTGTGAGATCCAAAAACAGTCGACGCATGAGCGTATGAGGGCTTGCCTCCGGCGATGGCGTCATGCCCTCTGTCTCAAGCCGATGCAGGATGAAAGAATCGATTGGATTCCTGGGCCATGTTGTCTCTCGGACTTGGGGGATGTCGGGTCGAGAGGGTGCCACAAATGCCCAGTGGTCCTGCTCATCGGCTGGTAAATCGCTTGGGATCAGAGCTCCTTGGTCAATCCAGCGGGCGATCTGCTCAATTTGAGGGTTCGGAAGTGATTCGGCCTTGTAGGGCATGGCTGCGATGTCCTCATGTTCTCCTCTAATCAAGGAGACCAGCAGGCTGGCGTCTGCATCTCCTGCTTGCCACGCGGCTCCCGTATCCCCCTCAAATGGCGCCTCTGAACCACCCAGGTTCAAGCGAAGTCCTGCCTTCTGCTGGGTGGACCCATGGCACCGATAGCAATGTTCCTTGAAAATCGGACGGATGTCCGTGGCAAAGTCTACCTGGGACACTTCGGCTTTCAGGGAGCCCAAGGCAAGCAGTAGGATCGATCCAGCACACAGGACATGGGAAACAAAAACATTCACGCTGAGGACATTATGCCCGAGTGTTCGAATCTTTCAACTCAAGTTCCGGGTGAGAGAAATGTGTCCATGCTACGCTTCTTTTTTGTTTCCTTTTGCTCATAGATGACAAGGTCTTGGGGGATGGCTCTACATGCAATGATCGTGCTTCTGGCTCCTTTGCATGGGCTTCACAAGGGCTGGGTATTCGGGGCAGTCAGTGGTCATTCCGAGCGCGTGGATGGAGGAAAGACGCTATCGATGCAATGGAATCGCTACATTGTGCTGAACCAAGTGGCTCTGCTCGCTGGCCCAGGCCAATGCGGAGGGAGTGTTCGATTGGGGAGGAAGTTTCCTCTGGCCATTGACTGTTTGGATGCCGATCTGGATGCGAAAGATCAGCAAGGCATCATGGGAGATCTGGGGGTCCTGCGTGCTGGAGAAATTTTGCAGCTGAGCTCCGAGCGCCTCCATGGCGTCGAACCTGAAGGATCCTGGATGCTTCAGAGAGTGGTATTCAGCCCCGTGGTCCATGGCAAGTGAACGGTTGTCATCTTGCCCGCCAGCGGGTTATTCTTTGGGGATGAAGCTTGCCTGCTTTTTCTGGGTGATTTTGGGAGGGTGGTTCGTCTCCGCTTGTAGCGCCTCGGATGCTGAGCTTGAGCGTCCCAATATCCTTTTCATTCTGGCCGATGACTTGGGATGGAGGGATCTGTCTGTTCAAGGGAGTCGGTTTTACGAGTCACCCCATATCGACCGGATCGCCAGGGAGGGGATGCGTTTTCAGCAGGGCTATGCCACCTGCCAAGTATGCAGTCCATCGAGGGCCAGCATCATGACTGGCAAATACCCGGCAAGGCTTGCGATCACCGATTGGATTGGTGCAGCCGAAGGTTTTCAGTGGAAGCGCAACACCCGACTGTTACCAGCCCATTACAATCACTCGCTTCCCAAGGAAGAGTTCACCCTTGCCGAGGCATTTAAGGAAGCCGGATATCGAACATTTTTCGCGGGTAAGTGGCATTTGGGAGGTGAGGGCAGTTTTCCTGAGGATCATGGTTTTGATATCAACATAGGGGGGCATCACCGGGGTTCTCCTCCAGGTGGTTTTTTCTCCCCTTACGCCAACCCCAAGATGGCATCAGGCCCCAAGGGAGAATATCTCCCACTGCGGTTGGGAGAGGAGACAGCCGCTTTCATTGAAGCGCATCAAAAGGAACCTTTTCTTGCTTACCTCTCTTTTTACATGGTGCATGCCCCATTACAGACAACAGAAGCGCTGTGGCGCAAGTACCAGCAAAAAGCCCAAAAGGCAACCTCCCCAACCCATCGATTCAAAGTCGATCGGACTTCACCCGTGCGACAGGTCCAGGACAACCCACTCTATGGGGGTATGGTGGAAGCCATGGATCAGGCGGTTGGCAAGGTGTTGGAAACCTTGGATCGCCTTGGGCTGAGCGACAAAACCATTGTTGTTTTTACCTCAGACAATGGAGGGGTTTCTGCCGGCGATGGGAAAGCGACTTCCAACCTGCCCTTGAGAGGCGGCAAGGGACGCCAGTGGGAAGGGGGCATTCGTGAACCTTTCTTCATCAAATGGCCGGGAGTGGTGCCCCCAGGAAGTCAAAGTGATGAACCGGCCGTTGGAACCGACTTCTATCCCACCTTATTGGAAATGGCAGGTCTTCCTGCCAGGCCTGGGCAGCATGTGGACGGCGTCAGTTTGGTCCCCGTATTACGCGGAGAGGATCTGCCGGATCGAAACCTTTACTGGCACTACCCTCATTACGGGAATCAGGGTGGTGAGCCCTCTTCGATCATTCGTCAGGGAGAATGGAAATTGATTTACTATCATGAGGATGGCCGTTGCGAGCTGTATCACCTTGAAACCGATCCAGCTGAAATGAACAACGTATCAGATCAAAACCCCCAGCTGAAGGAGGCACTCTTTGCCGATCTCATGCAGTGGCTCCAACAGACAAAGGCACGCATGCCCTTCCCAAACCCTGCTTTTGATACCGAGGCCTACAAGATGGAAAAAAAGCGAACACAGGAGGTTTTTTTGCCTCGTCTGGAAAGGCAGCACGCTGATTTTCTGCGACCCGATTGGTCTCCTTCAGGGGGGTGGTGGGAGCAAACCGGTAACTGAGGAAGGGAGGCACTCCTGAAAGATCTGGATCCAATGGAAGATGCTACCTGAATGCAGCTTTGTTGGATCGGGCTCTACCAGTCAGGGTTACTCAGCTGATCAACGGCCTGCTGGGCCATGTCCTGCATGACCAGGGGAAGCACCCTTCGCTCTGCTTCGGTGAGGTCTGATGCCGCTCTGGAACTGGTTTTTCCGGTGATCTCCTTTTGCATCAGCACTTCGCTTCCCGATTGCCGGGTTGCTTTGAACTGAGCAGTGACGAAAATTTCAAAATCTCGAACGGTGAGCACGTCCTGGGGATCGAGGGTCAATTTGTTACGTGTGACCGATGTGACGGTGGCTTCCAGGAGAATGTCCCCCCGGTTTTGAGTTTCCAAAGCAAAGGTGCCGTCGCGCTGAATTTGCTGTCGAAGAGCGAAGGAGAGAGCTTCTCCTAGACCTGGTTCCTGGGTCCTGTTTTCAATCGGTTTGATCTGAATGGAATCACCGCCTTTCAGTGAAGTGCCCTTGTGGCCTAATTGATAACCGGCACAGCCTGCAGACCCCACGGCCCATACAACGAGGAAGATCACTGCCCACTCTCTTGCCCAAAAGTGGGTGGTCATAGCTGTGAACCCTCGTCACCTTGGGAAGCTGTATCGGCTGGTAGACTTGGATCCAGTTTGAGAACCGAGAGTCGCTGCCTAGCCTCGAGAGCATAGGGATGCTCAGGCGCGTTGAGAAGGCGGTTAAGGATGTCCAGAACATCATTGTAGTAAGTCATGGCTCCATTCAGTTGCCTCTTGTCATCATAAAAGCGGGCCACCATGAGGCTTCCTCGAGCCTGTTCGATACGCAGGGAATCAATGTTTTGGTTAGCAAGTTCAACGCGATCCTCCTGAGGGTAAAGGGTAATGAAATCGGTGAAGACATCAATCGCCTTGCCGGCCATGCTTTGATCATATTCAGCTTCCTGTGCTTCCTGCATCAACGCTAGGCCCGCCTTGAAAAGCGCATCGGCTACCACCTCGGGATCCTTGTTGTATTTGTCAGCGGCTGTCTCGTATGCTTTTACGGCTTTCGTGAATTCTTTTTGGTTTTCCATGGCCTGACCAATGTTCATCTGGGCTTTCGGTGCCACGTCACTGAAAGGACCATTTTTGATGAGTCCCTCGTACATTTCGGAGGTTTTACTCATGGATCGGTAAAGCGGTATCAAGCCCCATATTCGAAATCGTTTGCCATTCAAAAATCGAGTGGTGATTTCGAACTGGCGATTGAGGCATTCCTGGTATCGATCGGAGGTCGGATAGTCTTCAAGAAGTTTCTGATATTCATTGAAAGCCTTTTCGTCTTTGGACATTCCCTCGTAACAGAGCCCGGCAAGATACTGAGCGTTGGGGGCATAATCCGAAAATGGCCATTGGCGAATCAGGCGTTTGGAGGCTTTGATGCCCGTTTTGTAGTCTCCCTGATCGTATTTTTCCTGAGCTACCTCAAGCTGTTCCACGGCCCGATCGCGCATCCAGTCACCTGCATTTCCTGGAGTTTCGTAGCTCCAGCCCTCTCCTGGAGTAAAGACAAACGGGGCAGGACAGCGCTGAGTCAGGCAACCCATCATCAGCAGGACCATAAAGAGCGATCTCCGGTTTTTAAGCATGCTTTTGAAAAAATAGAAAAGCCCTCCAGACAAGTCAAGCGGCGGACCTTTCGGTTTTTCAGGTCATGACAAACCGTGAAAAAGGCTGCCCATTGTAATTAAACGCGTCCTATGCGATGATTCGTCTCCTGAAAAAAATGAGAAACGGCCATCCCATCCAGGTGGGTCACAAGGAAAGCCATTGTGGATCGTTATCCCTAGGGCTCCTTGCCCCCATAATTTGTTTGATATCAGGGTTTTTGACCCTCAATGCGGCCTCCAGAGAACGGACACCTCAACCCAATGTCATCCTGATCGTGGTAGACGATCTGGGTATTGGCGACCTGGGTTGCTATGGGCAACGACATTTTCAGACACCTCGACTGGACCAAATGGCTCAGGAAGGGGTTCGATTTACCCATTATTATTCGGGAAGTCCCGTGGGGGCTGCCTCGCGTGCGGTTCTCATGACGGGAAGGCACAGCGGACATGCCACCATTCGCGGAAATCAAAAAGTCCCGTTGGAATACGGCGACTACACTCTTGCTGAAGGCCTCAAGCAATTGTCCTACGCGTCCTGTGCCATTGGCCTTTGGTCGATGGGACAACCTGGCTCCACGGGCTTACCCAATTTACAGGGATTTGACGAATGGTTCGGTTTTCTGGATCAGGAAGCTGCTCGGAATCACTACCCTGAATTTCTCTGGCGTAACCAGCAGGTGATCCGATTTGAAGCCAACGGCAACAACCGCCGTGGGCTCTACATTCCCTACAAGTTTACGGATGCCGCGATGAATTTCATCCAATCGACCGGGTCTAGTCCGTTTTTTCTCTACCTCTCCTACACCCTTCCGGCAGGTGACTTGATGGTTCCGACCACCAAGCCCTACAGTGATATGGATTGGCCGGAGGAGCAGAAAATGAAGGCAGCGATGATTTATCGTCTCGATCGGGATGTCGGCAAGATTTTGGATCTGCTCGATGAAAAGGACTTGTCTTCTTCCACGCTCGTTCTTTTTTGCAGCGACAACGGGCCACCTCGGGAAGGCGTTGTGGACCCGGATTTTTTTAAGTCATCAGGAGAGCTGAGAGGTGGGAGTGAGGAACTTTATGAAGGGGGCATACGATCTCCCATGATCATGCGCTGGAAGGGACAACTGACTTCCGGAAAGGTGTCAGATCAAGTGTTCGCGGCGTGGGATTTGATGCCCACCATTCTGGAACTGTGTGGGGAGAACCTTCCTGGCGGCTTGGACGGAGTTTCTCTCAAGCAAACCCTCCTCAAGGGTGACCTTGTGAAACATCCCCCCATGTATTGGGAAACTCACGAAGAGGGTTTTCGTCAGGCCATACGGTTTGAGCGCTGGAAAGCCATTCGCTTTGGTATGGGGGAGGGCGTGGAACTTTATGACCTGGAAAAGGACCCATCAGAGCAAACGGATCTTTCGGTGAGTCATCCTGACATAGTCGCCGAACTGACCCAGCTGATGGACGCATCTCATACATCATCCTCTGCCTGGCCCGTTTCACCGTAGATGTTGTTTTCAGGATCACGTGGGTGGCTTCCTGGTGTTTAATTTCCGTCCTACCAGTGCGGGAAAACATTTCACCGATAGCGATGAGGTTTTGCCTACCTGTTGTGCAGCTTTCAATCATCCTCCATGTCCTGTTCGCAAAGGCGATCTTCTGGTGCTGGCATGCAACAACCTCGCGAGAGGTTGTTGATGGATGGAATCGATGCGTTAAGTCATGCAGAATTGCTCTCCATCTTGCTTGGAAGTGGGGTCAAGGGGCACCCCGTCAAGGCGATTTCCGAAGATTTGATCCTTCATCATGGGAGCCTCAATCAAATGGCCTGTGCTGACATCCCGCAGTTGTGCCAGACTCGCGGGATTGGCGTTGACAAAGCGATGATCATCAAGGCTGCCTTTGCCCTGGCCAAGAGGCTTGTGGAGGAGAGACCACCAAAGCGGCGGCTCCTGGAGCGTCCAGAGCAAGTGGCTCAACATTTACGGGAGCGCGTGCGTTTTGAGGAGGTGGAGTGTCTTTATGTGATTCTCCTGAATGCGCGCCATCAACATATCAAAACCGAGGAAGTCAGTCGTGGCATACTCGATGCCGTCATGGGGCACCCCAGAGAGGTTTTTCAGCACGCCATTCGGCATCGCGCCGCGGCCCTTGTGTTGGCACACAATCATCCTTCGGGGGACCCCATGCCCTCGGAGTCGGATATTCGACTGACGCGTGAAATGTTCCGTGCAGGTCAGATCCTCAAAATCGAGCTACTCGATCACGTCATCCTTGGGAGACCGGGGAAAGGGTCTCCACCCCATTTCGTGTCTTTACGAGAGCAAGGATACTTCTACCATTGACCCATGGCCATTCATCCTAGCGCAATCATTGATTCCAAAGCAGAAATCCACTCGAGCGTTGAAGTGGGGCCTTATGCCGTCATTGACGCTCAGGTGGTGCTGGGACCGGGGTGTTGGGTGGGGCCCCATGTCCATCTGACAGGAGACCTGATGGCAGGTACGAATTGCCAGTTTCATGCGGGTTCGGTGATGGGGGACGCACCTCAAGACGGCAAATATGATGGTGCTCCCACACGCTGTCGGATTGGCTCGGGTAACGTGTTTCGTGAGCATGTCACCGTGCATCGTTCCAATTCCATGGAGGAGGATACGGTCATAGGGAATGAGAATTATTTCATGGCCCATGCCCATGTGGGCCATAATTGTCGGGTCGGTCACAAGAATATCTTTGCCAACGGAGCCTTGTTGGGGGGGCATGTGGTCATGGAAGATGAAGCGTTTTTATCGGGGCACTGCGCAGTGCATCAATTCGTCAGAATTGGTCGTCTGGCAATGATGCAGGGGCACGCGGGCTTGAGCAAGGACCTGCCACCTTACATGATGTCCACCGGCATCAACATGATGTGTGGTCTCAACACGGTCGGGTTGCGACGTGCGGGCCTATCCCTCTCAGAGCGTAATGAACTCAAGCGGCTTTATCATCACCTTTTTTCTGCAAAAATCCCTCTCAGTGAAGCCGTCATTCAAGGCCAAGAACTGTTTAGCGCTGCCTCCTCACAACATGTCCTTGACTTTATTCAAGGATCCACCCGTGGCATCTGCAAGGATGTCCGTCAGGGGAGTCCCGTGCGAGGAGGCCAAGGAGGTTGATATGGCTCCAAGGAGACGTCAGCGTCCTTGGGATCTTAGGAGGCACTACCCAATCCGCAGGGCAGACACTTCGCCTTGACTGTCGGCAAATCGCTCCAGGGTCAATCCCATGGCACGTGCCTGAGTGAGCCAAAGATTCGCCAGGGGAGTGCCCTCTGGTGAGTGGACATGCAAGCCTGTTCGCAAAGCTCCACCTCCGGATCCTGCAACAATGATGGGTAGATCATTGTATTGATGGGTGGAGCCATCACCGAGTCCCGAACCATAGGTGAACAGGGTGTGGTCCAGCAGCGTCCTGCCATCAGCCTCCTGGATACTGTCCATTTTCTCAACCAGGTATGCAAATTGTTCCATGTGAAATTGATCCACCCTGAGGAGATCTTCGATATCCTCGGTTTGGTTGTGGGACATGCCATGGTGGCTCTTTGGTTTGTCGAACAAACCGTCAAACATGTAGGGAGTATCCCAGCGCTCCGGGCCCACCATGAAAGTAGCAACATGCGTCAAGCCTGTTTGCAGTGCGACCACCATGAGTTCCCCCATCAGACGAAGGAATTCACCCCTTGGCAGGTAGGACTCGGGTGGCTCCTGAACATCACTTTTTGTCAAGGCATCCCGCATGACCCCGAGCCTCTCCATTTGTTGTTCGATCATGCGGATGGATTCAAAGTATTCCTCAAACTTGTGCTGATCGTTTTTACCAAGGCGTCGTTTCAGCCACCTGGCATCCTCCAAAACCAAATCGGTGACTTCTCCAAATCGCAGGGTTTCCTGAGTTGAAAAAAGACGACGAAACATCTTTCTGGGGTCCCGTATGGAGGGCGCAAGGTGCCCGGTTCCGTACCATGAGATATTGTCAAAATAAATGGATTCCTTGTTGTCTTGATGAGGGTTGCAGCCAAATTCAAGCGTACGAAAAGCGGTTTGATGCCCCACATGATCTCCGACCACGTGATCCAGGGTTCGATCCAGTGGCCAGGCAGATTGTTCCACCGAATAGGGAGCAGCACTGCTTAAGTAACAGCAGGCGCACTGTGCGTGGACGTCGGTGCCGTCCTGAAAGGTGCGGTCCATGCCTGTGATCAGATTGACTTTTCCCTTGATCGCCTCCAGAGGCTTCAAGGTGGGCGTCAGTTGTCCCAGCTTCTCGACGCTGAAAAACGGGCTTTGCTCTCCGAGTGAGTGCATCAAGTTACCCAGATTACCTTTTGGAATGATGTCATTCTCCTCACCCGGGAAGAATCCGCGCCGCACCACTCCGATGGGGACGTAGAAGTGCGCCATCCGGGTCGGAATGGTTTTCTTGGGGGTGTCAGAAAGGCTTTCTAACCACGGCAGGGCGAGGGTCGCTCCTCCGATGCCTCTCAGAAAATGACGTCGATTGATATTCATGGCTTGGTTCTTCAGGGTTTTCCGGAGCGAAAGGGCTTGCTCATGACGATGGCTTGGATCAGATCTTGGAGCCGATGGCCCTCAGGTGCCGTCTGGCGGATGATGTGGCTCAAGACAGCCTGGTCCGAAGGCTCGAGAGGTCTTGCCAGAGCGAAGCTCATGAGGTGTCCGCTCAGCGCATGGGCAAAGCGGTCCTGATGGTTCAGAAGCGATGCCTTGAAGCTCTTGATGTCGTGAAAGGGTTCCTGCCCAAACAAGATGCCTTCCATGTCTACCTTGCGACCATTCGCATATTGATCTCTCCAAGTACCGATGGGGCTGTAATTTTCGAGGGCAAATCCGAAAGGGTCGATTTTCTCATGACAACCCCGGCACTGTGCCTGTTCCCGGTGTGCCTGAAGTCGTTCGCGAATGGTCTTGCCATGTGCCTCCACGGATTTCTCTTCGGATAAGGGCGGAACGTCGGCAGGGGGAGGTTCAGGTGGACGATTGAAAAAAACCGTGGCCATCCAGGAGCCTCGTGTGATGGGCTTGGTGTCTTCCGGGCCCGATGTCATGGTCATCACTGCCGCGTTGGTGATGAGCCCACCGATTCTGGGGTCTTCTACCGGATAGCGCTCAAACCTCAGCACGGTGACTTCCTGGTTCCCTTGGATGGGTTTTTCTCCAATGCCAAGTTCACCGTATGCCTCCTGGAGCAATTTGGAACGATACGTGAAATTGGACTGAATGAATTGGTTGATAGATAAATTTTCAATAAGGACGGTCTCAAAGAGCAGCAGTGGCTCAAGCACCATGTGCATGCTGTCGCGATACTTAAGAAAGTAGAATCCAGGAAAGGATTCCTTGTCCGGCGTCGAGGATATGATGCGATCGAGTTGCAGCCATTGGGATGGGAAGCTGTCACAAAAGCGCTTGAGTCTGGGATGGGAGAGCATTCTGTGGAACTGTTTCTCCAGTCCCTGATCCAAGACGAGTTCTCCATTCAAAGCCGCTTCGAGCAAAGGTTCATCTGGGAGGCTTCCCCAAAGGAAAAACGATAAGCGACTGGCTAACTCCAGACCTTTCAAGGATGCGTCTTCGAGGGTGGTTTCTACGGGCGCTTCTTGATAAAGGTAAAGAAACCTGGGAGAGGAAAGGATGGCAGCCAAAGCTGCTTTCATGCTGTCGGTGAACCCTTTGCCGGATCGCCATTGTTTCAGTGCATAATCGATATAACGCTGATAAGTCTCTTCGTCGGCATTCCCTCTGAATGCCTTCCGCATCAGGGGGCGAAGCCTTACAGCCACAGCTTCCTGCATGTCCTGATCTTCTGGTGGAGGGGCAAAGCATTGCATCCAGATGCCGACGCGATCGGGTTTGAAATCCGGGCTTTCGACGATGGATTGCGCCAGGCGAAGGAAACCTTCGAGTAACAAGGGCGAGAGGGACAAGTGGTCACTTCGATTATCGAAACCATGTTCCGCCCGAAGATCCTGCGGGAAGGGGGCCACACCCCCCAGCCGCTTCTCTATGAGCTGCGACTTACCCAGCGGTCTGCAGCCGACCTTGACCACCGTGGGCATTTTTCCAGTCTGTGGTTGGAAGTAGCCATCATGATCCCTGAGAATACGCTCGGGCAGCGCATACACCACTCCTTGAAGATCCAATAAATCCACCACCGCATTGTTGTATTGGAATCGGTTCATCCGACGTACCGAAACCTTTGGCGATGATGCAACTTCCAGGGAGTTTTCCATCTCAAATCGGGTCAATCGATCGATGATGTCCTCTCTTGCCGACGGAGCGACATTGGGAGCCTCCTCGGGAGGCATTTCCCCAAACCTCAGCACATCCTTGATGGCTTGAAGGTCTTGAAAGGCGGAGGCATCCACAGGTTGCTGCAACCAGCCTCTCAAATCCACCTTCCCCTTGATCTTGTCGTCCTTTCCGTGGCATTCGACGCAGTGATTGCGAAAGAATGCTTGAATAGGCTTCAACTCAGTAGCCTTGGTCGCCACTGGAATGACCAAACTCCAAGCTAGAATCCGGAACATTGGAAACACAGATTGAGTATTACCCCATGATCCAATGGATCAAAAGGCTAAATCCCCGTTGAAAGTAGGAAACGGCTCCTGTGACCGGACTGCCATTGAAGACACTCAGGCTCATGAAGAGTGACTTCCTGGCCTTTGCTATGAGGGGTGAAAACCGATTGTTTTCGTGGTGGCCTCTTGTTAGCGTTGCCATCTATTGCCTATGAGTGAGATACGATTAGCCATAGTAGGATGCGGAGGCATCACGCTTCAGAACCATCTTCCGGGGATTGCGATGTGCGGAGGGGCTCGTTTGACAGCCTTGTGTGATGCCAATGCGCAAACCCTGGAGCGTGCTCAGACTCAAACGGGTGTCGGAGTGGGGTCGACGGATTTTCAGGAAGTGGTGGTGCGAGAGGATGTGGATGCCGTCATCATCGCCACACCGAATCTTTTCCATGGCCCGATTGCTCAGGCGGCCATTGCCGCTGGTAAGCATGTGCTGTGTGAAAAGCCCATTGCCATGAATTACCAGGAAGCCAAGGCCATGGCAGAGGCGGCTGATCAGGCAGGCCTCCGACACATGACAGCCTTTACGTACCGTTTTGTCCCTGCCATGAGGTATCTCAGTCACCTGGTTCAGGATGGATTCCTTGGGGATCCCTACCATTTTCGCTGCTGTCGTCTGCAGGATTGGGGCAACCGGGATCTCGGGTGGCGACAAGAAGCCCGATTGGCTGGAACCGGAGAGCTGGGAGACATGCTCTCCCATCGCATTGATTTTTCCCACTTGCTGTTGGGGCCTATGACGCGTTTGTGCGCCCATCTCAAGCAGTTTGTAGCGGATCGCGAGGGACATGCCTCTAACCTGGATGACTGGTCCTCCATTTTGGCTGATTTCAAAAGTGGGGCTACCGGGGTGCTGGAGAGCAGTAAACTGGCCACCGGCCGCAATGAGAGCTGGAAAAGTCAGGATTATCTGGAACTCAACGGAAGCCAGGGTTCAGTAGTCTTTTTGACGGGTCACTGGGATGAGCTGCAGCTAGGGAAACCAGGAGGGGATGGGCTGGAAACGGTCAAAATTCCAAAAGAATTTTGGACGTGGCCGGGGTCACCTCGGGATCCGCAACAAGGGGATCCTTTGGTGACCTTTCGCTATGATCAGGCTTTTGAATTTCTGGAGGCCATTCGGCAACAGAGGGATTGCACCCCGTCTTTTTGGGATGGGGCGCGCGCGCTACAGGTCATGGACGCGGCAGTGGTTTCTTCCAACGAAGCAAGATGGGTTCACCTGGATTGAACGCAAAGTCCTCCTTACAGTGATGAGGATTCCGATTGCCAAGAGCAGGGGGGCTGACATGGAGGCAATACCTTTTCACTCGTAGATTTGAGACCGAGGCGAAACAAATGAAAAAATCACTCAAAGGTGAAATCCCGCGGCAGGCCGTGTATCGACTTTCGGTCTACATGCGCTGCCTGATGCGTCTCAAGGCCAATGGCATTGAGACGGTTTCCAGCCAGGCCTTGTCTGGGGCAGCCGGAGTGAAACCCACGCAACTTCGCAAGGACTTGACTTATTTTGGCCAGTTTGGGACCCGTGGACTGGGCTATGATGTCCATCAGCTGACCGACATGATTACGGAGGTTCTGGGCACCAGCACCCTCCAGCCGGTCGTGCTGGTTGGGGTGGGAAACCTTGGTAAGGCACTTATTTCTTATCGAGGCTTCGAGCGTGAGGGGTTTGAAATCGTATCCGCCTTTGATGCAGACTCAGCTTTGACTCAAGGACCCTTGCGACAGGGGATCCCCGTTCGGCCCATGGAGCAGTTGCGGGAGGTGGTTGAAGAACATCAGGTCAAAATGGCCGTTCTTTGTGTCCCTGCCGAGGCTGCCCAGTCAACGGCCAATCTATTGATGCAGGCTGGAGTGACCGGTATTCTCAATTTTGCGCCCATGGTGCTGCATGCTCCAGAGGGCGTCACGGTCAACAATGTCAATCTTGCCATCGAGTTGGAAAACCTGAGCTACTTCATCCAGGACCATGCTTCCGAGTTGGAGGATGCTTCTCCCATCCAAGAAGAGCCTGCTTCCTCCTGATTTCACTCCAGCGATCCTGGCTGAATTTCCCCAGCCTGTCCCTCCTTCACAGGCACTGAGCTGTCTTCCAACATGCTTTTCCAGATGAGGCCTGGTTTTTGGAGCAGCCTTCATGCCCAGAGTGGTGCTTCCTTGGGCAATCAGAAGCACCTTCTCGGGTGTTTCCGTGTCATCTGAGCGGAAAAATTTTGGAAAATAATGATTTATTTGCGGTCTGAAAGAAAGTTGTAAGTGTAACAATAAGAATAAAATAGGTTTTTTTGGGTGGGCTGATTTCTTTTTCCTTCTCTCATTTGTTCATTGAATCACGCGTTTGAATTCCTATGATATAAGATGCGGGTTCGAATGGGATCGAGCCCTTCTGGTAATCTCAAACCTCAGGAGAAAGGAGACAAACATGCAAACAGATAAATGGACCATCAAGGCGCAGGAAGCCCTCGCAGGAATGCAGCAGGAGGCTCGGAGCAGAAGGCATCAGGAGATGGATTTGGAGCATCTCCTGTGGGCTCTGCTCAATCAACCCGAGAGTCTGGTATTGCCCGTGATGCGACAAATCGGTGCCGAACCCTCTCTCATACGACAGGACCTGGATGAGGCACTCAAGAAACGTGCCACTGTCGAGGGGAGTGATGAGCAATATTCCAGTCGGGCTCTCTCAGCCGCTCTTCAGGAAGCACAGCAGGAGGCCAAACGGCTCAAGGATGAGTATGTCAGCACCGAACACTTGCTGCTGGCGCTGGTTGTCAAGGCAGGGAGCAGTCTTCAGCAGATGCTCAAAGCTCGTGGGGTGCATCGAGACGATGTGCTCAAGGCTCTGATGGCCTTACGTGGGTCTCAGCGTGTCACTGATCAAAATCCTGAGGATAAATTCCAGGCACTCGAAAAGTACGGGAAGGATCTTACTGCGCTAGCGCGAGCAGGAAAGATCGACCCGGTGATCGGGCGTGATGAGGAAATACGGCGTGTCATGCAAGTGCTCTCACGACGCACCAAGAACAACCCTGTGCTGATCGGTGAGCCCGGTGTGGGAAAAACCGCCATTGTGGAAGGTCTGGCCCGGCGCATTGTCAGCGGCGATGTGCCAGAATCCATCAAGAACAAGCAGCTGGTGTCCATGGATATCGGCGCCATGATCGCCGGGGCCAAGTATCGCGGGGAATTCGAAGACCGGCTCAAGGCTTTTCTCAAGGAAGTCACGGCCAGTGAAGGTCGTATCATTCTCTTCATTGATGAACTTCACACCATCGTGGGAGCTGGCAAGACCGAAGGCAGTGCCGACGCGGCCAACATGCTCAAGCCGCAATTGGCTCGCGGAGAGCTGCGCTGCATTGGTGCCACTACCCTGGATGAATACCGTAAATACATCGAAAAGGATCCTGCATTGGAGCGACGGTTCCAGCCGGTTTCCGTGCAGGAGCCAACCGTGGAAGCCACCATTGCCATTCTTCGAGGTTTGAAGGAACGCTATGAAAGTCATCACGGAATCCGGATCCAGGATGCGGCGCTGATCGCCGCAGCCACTCTTTCAGACCGTTATATTTCGGATCGGTTTCTTCCCGACAAGGCTGTCGACTTGATGGACGAAGCGGCTTCCCGATTGCGTATCGAACTCGATTCCATGCCCACCGAGATTGATCAGTTGGAGAGGCAGATCATGCAGCTTCAAATCGAACAGACGGCTCTGAAGAAGGAAAAGGACGAAGCTTCCCGTGACAGACTTTCGAGGATCGAGAAAGAGTTGGCGGATCTGCAGGAGGATTGTGGGAAAATGAAAGCCAAGTGGCAGCACGAAAAACAGTCCATCTCCAAGTCATCGGATCTGCATGTGAAGTTGGAGGAAGCTCGTTTTGCCATGGAAAAAGCGGAACGGGAGGGGGATCTCAATGGCGCTGCCCAACTAAAGTATGGCACCATTCCGGATCTTGAAAAAGAGATCGAAGAGGCACAGAAGGCGATCCAGGAGGATCCGGATCAAAAGCGCCTGTTGAATGAAGAAGTGACCGATGAGGATATTGCCCAGGTGGTGGCATCCTGGACCGGGGTGCCGGTCAACCGGATGCTGGAATCCGAACGAGACAAACTGGTGCACATGGAATCCAGATTGCATCAGCGGGTGGTGGGGCAAGCGGCTGCCGTGAGTGCGGTTTCCAACGCTGTGCGGCGCGCACGCAGCGGTTTGCAGGACCCCCAAAGGCCGGTGGGATCCTTTGCCTTTTTGGGCCCCACTGGCGTCGGGAAGACGGAAATGGCCAAAGCCCTGGCAGAGTTTCTCTTCGACGACGAACAAGCCATGGTGCGCATCGACATGACCGAATACATGGAGAAGCATGCCGTTGCGAGGCTCATCGGAGCCCCCCCAGGCTATGTGGGGTTTGAAGACGGTGGCCAGTTGACCGAAAGCGTTCGGCGTCGTCCTTACTCGGTTCTACTGTTTGATGAAATCGAGAAAGCTCATCCAGACGTGTTCCACATTCTACTTCAGGTGCTGGATGATGGGCGTTTGACCGACGGCCAGGGCAGGGAAGTGGATTTCCGTAACACCGTGATCATCCTCACCAGCAATATAGGATCTTCGATCATTCAAGAGCATTTTGCTCAGTTGAGGGATGGAGGCCAGCCGGAGGCAGACCACCGTGAGCTCGAGCAGAAGATCCAGGAAGAAATGAAGCGCTTTTTCCGGCCTGAATTCCTCAATCGTCTGGATGACATGATTGTTTTCCACAGCCTGGGAGAGAAGGAATTGGCAGTGATTGTGGACATCCAGCTGGCCCGTCTAGAGCAGCGATTGGCCGCTCAACAATTGAAGTTGCAACTCACTGAAGCCGCAAAGGTTTATCTGGGGCGGGATGGATACGATCCACAATTTGGTGCCAGACCGCTGAAAAGAGCCATTCAGGAGCGCATCCTGGATCCACTGGCGATGCGCTTGCTCAATGGTGACATTCAATCGGGGGCCACTGTTTCGCTGGATGTGGAAGCCGACGCCCTGGTGTGGCAGGTGGAGGCTTAAGGGGGGAGGTGCTCGCCTGCGGGCACCTCCCATCGGTTTTTCAGGGTTTTCGTGGCATATCGCTTGCACAGAGGGCATGGCTTGCGTTAACTAATCTCCTTCAAGGGCCTGTTCCCTTTGAACCATGAATTCCGATCTCATTGCCAAAGCCAAATCCTACGGTTTTTCCGACAAACAAATCGCTCATTTAACCGGACGCTCTGAGGACGAGATCAGGGCTTGGCGCAAGGAAAAGGGCCTGCTTCCCAGTTACCGACTCGTCGATACCTGTGCGGCAGAATTCGAGGCTTATACCCCTTATTTTTACTCAACCTATGACCGTGGGGATGATGAGATCCGCCCTTCCGAGAAACGCAAGGTCATGATTCTCGGGGGAGGCCCCAATCGCATTGGCCAAGGGATCGAGTTTGATTATTGCTGCGTGCACGCCTCCTACGCCCTCAAGGAGGAGGGGATCGAGACCTTGATGGTCAATTCCAACCCAGAGACCGTCTCGACGGACTATGACACCAGTGACAAGCTTTTCTTTGAGCCGCTGACCCTGGAAGACGTCCTGCATATTTACCAGCGCGAGCAATGCTGGGGAGCGATTGTCCAGTTTGGGGGGCAAACACCTCTCAATCTGGCCATCGGCCTTCGGGAAAATGGGGTGAACATTATCGGGACTTCCCCCGACAGCATCGAAATGGCTGAAGATCGAAAGCTCTTTGCGGCCATGCTTCACAAACTGAAAATTCCTCAGCCGGCCAATGGTCTGGCGGTCAACGAGGAGGAGGCTTTGGAGGCTTCCAAGAAATTGGGCTACCCGGTTTTGGTGCGTCCCAGCTTTGTCTTGGGGGGGCGGGCCATGCAAATCGTTTATTCCGATGCTGAGTTGCGCCAGTACATGCGCTTTGCGGTGGAAGCCTCGCCTGAGCGTCCGGTGCTTGTTGATAAATTTTTGGAACACGCGACAGAGGTTGATGTCGATTGTATCTGTGATGCCGGTACGGTTAGCCACCCCGAAGAGGCCACCATCGTGATCGGGGGCATGCTGGAACATATAGAATTTGCAGGCGTGCACAGCGGTGATGCCGCCATGGTCCTGCCGCCGCACACCCTCAGCGAATCGGTTATTCAGACGATTCGGGAATACACTCACTCCATGGCACGGGAGCTCAGGGTGTCGGGGTTGATGAATGTGCAGTATGCGGTGAAGGATGAGGTCGTCTATGTGCTGGAAGTCAACCCTCGAGCCTCGCGGACCGTCCCCTTTGTCAGCAAGGCGATTGGCGTGCCGCTTGCCAAGCTCGCAGCCAAGGTGATGGCTGGATCCAGTCTGAAAGATCTCGGGTTCACGGACGAGATCTGGCCCAAATACTGGGCCATCAAGGAATCGGTTTTTCCCTTCAATCGCTTTCA
Organism: Pedosphaera sp.; assembly: GCA_002686885.1. Taxonomy (GTDB): domain Bacteria; phylum Verrucomicrobiota; class Verrucomicrobiia; order Limisphaerales; family AAA164-E04; genus UBA7971. Next base: position 4,494 of record NYYT01000078.1, on the reverse strand, counting down.
GGGGCAAGATATTCTGCTATCTCCTGAAATGAAGTCGACCGGAGAGGTGATGGGGCTGGATGCCGACCTGGGCACTGCTTATGCCAAGTCTCAGATGTCGGCTCATGCGCCCCTTCCATTGGAGGGCAAGATTTTCATCAGTGTGAGTGAGCCTGACAAGGCTCAAATTGGTGACTTGGCGCGCACCTTTTCCGAACTGGGGTTTGACCTTGTATGCACCTCAGGCACGGCCAAGGCCATCAAGGCTGCAGGGATCGAGGTGCAGGAAATCCGTAAAGTCAGCGAGGGCCGTCCCAACTCCCTGGATTTGCTCAAAAACGGGGACATTCAAATGGTCATCAATACTCCGGATGGACAGGTGCCTCGTGCGGATGAGGTCAAGATCCGCACCACCGCGGTTTACAGCCGTGTGCCTATCATGACCACACTCAGCAGCGCCAAGGCGGCGGCTTCGGCCATTGCCGCCCTGAAAAAGGATGGGTATGACGTCAAACCCATCCAATCCTACCACTAGAATTGTGTTGGCTTAACGAGCTGTCAGCTTTAAGTTTTTCCATCCGTTTGATTTCCAGATTATGAAGCACTCCAGGACTCGAAAATCCTTTTACGCCATCCCCTACATCTTTTTTCTGCTGGCTATCATGTCTTTACCAGCTTCTTTACAGTCTGCTGAGGCCCAGGAGAGGTCACTTTCGCTCAGGGAATGTGTGGAAATAGCTCTAGAGGATAATTTGCAACTCCAAGTCCAATCCTATAATCCCAGGCTTGCGCTACTCTTTGCCGACAGTCAAATCGGTGGCCTGTATGACCCTGTCTTTTCATTAAACTACGGTGATCGCAAACTTGAAAACCCAAGCGGAAGTCTCATCCCTGGTACCGTGACACCTATTCCAGCGTTTATTCAGGAAAGTGAAGACTACTCGGCTCAAATCAACGGAAGAGTCGTTACAGGTACTCGATATAGCTTTTCCGGTAACTATTCCACCAGAGAGTCTTGGGAAGAAAGTAACGACCAGATCATAAGGTCCAATTACAGTGGCAATTTTGGTCTCACACTGACTCAGCCCTTACTAAAGAACGGGTGGAACATTGACGGCAGAACGACGATCAAGGTGAATCAGCTTGCTGTATCGCAGAGCCTATTGCGACTGGAATGGGTCATCGCGGGTGTGTTGTTGGATGTCGAAAGGACCTACTTGAATTTGATTTCCGATCTCGAGCGGGTTGCTGTTCAAGAAAAGGCCGTTGAGTTGGCCGAACGCCTGCTTATGGAAAATAAAAAGCGAGTTGAGATTGGCACCATGGCTCCTTTGGATGAAAAACAAGCCGAAGCGCAATTGGCTTCGACCAAAGCTGCCTTGCTTGGTCAGAGGAGTCAGCTTGTGCAAACTCAAACCCGGCTCAAAAATTTACTGAGCAAGAACTACAGTGACTGGTGGAACGTTAACCTGATTCCAACAGAGCCACTTGCCGCTACCCCCTTGTTGGTTGATTTGCAAACGAGTTGGGCTAATGGTTTGGAGCTCAGACCGGACTTGGAAGATCAGCGCCTAACTCTGGAGATTGCTGGCATTGATTTGAAATACGCCAAAAACCAACTCCTTCCCCAATTGGATCTTTCCAGCACTTGGAGATCAAGCGCCGCTGGGACCGGCTTGAGGACTCCGGTTTTGAGAGAAGGTTTTAACAACAGTTTTGATGATATTTCCAGTGCTGTAGACGATTGGGAGTCTCCATTTTGGGGCGTGAACGTAACCCTATCCACACCTCTGACCCTCATGAGGGAACGGGCCCAATACAGGCGACAAAAAGCCGCAAAGGCACAGAGTCAGGTGATACTCAAACAGAACGAGCAAAATATCATGGTCGACATTGAGAATGCCGTGACCGCTGTGCAAATTTCTTTTCAGCAAGTTAGTGCGACAAGGCAGGAAAGGGAGTTTGCCGAGGCAGCTCTAGGAGCAGAGGAGAAAAAGCTCGAGGTAGGTAAAAGTACTAGTTTTATCGTCTTGCAGTTGCAGCGAGATCTGACCACGGCGCGATCCAATGAAATCAACGCCCTTACTTCTTACAATCTGAATATAGCCAACTTGGCTTATCTGGAGGGTAGGACTTTGGACCGATTCGACTTGGATATGGATGCATCTTCAGTTGAGAAGGAAGACAGCGATGACAATGCCGATGTCAACCCCTTGCTTGTTCCCTACATCTCCAACTAGTCTCTTTCGAACCATGGCAGCGAAGGATTCTCAAGCCGCCATTTCCTCCCTTTGTCGCCAGTGCACCCTTTGCTGCACTGGCGTTTTGTTTGTCGATGTGCAGCTACAACATTCGCGGGAGGTAGACTTTCTTGAAGAAAGAGGGGTGGATCTGGCGTGGGATCAGAAAGAGGCTTATCTCGATCAACCTTGTGACTGCCTTGGAGAACAGGGGTGCTGTCGCATCTATGAGCATCGACCCTCCATGTGCGCGGCCTTTGAATGTTCCCTTCTCACATCCTACTTGGGCGGCACGGTTTCCTTGAGTGATTGCCAGACTCAGGTTCAAAGAGCCCATGCCATGATTGCTGAAATCGAGAGTCTTCTGCAGGCACTAGGGCAGGATGATCGATCGATCCCTCTGTTTTATCGGATTGAGGAGGTGCTTGCTCAGCCTTGGGATTTGGCGGAGCCAGCCTTGATCCAAAAGCAGAGGGAAAAACTCTTTGAAGGCTCAGGGGCCTTGAGTGCTTTTTTGGAGGAACACTTTCTCGAAAAGGGTCCAAGCGTGTCCTGACTCGATCACCCTGTACTACGGGGTTCGTTCATCAAGTCAGCCCGCGTGGCGACACCGGTGGTGCCCAGCTGGTGAATGACGCAGGAAGCGGCTTTCATGGCCAAGGTCAGCACTTCGTCAGGTTGGGCGCCCGCTGCCTTGGCTGCCACCAGATTGGCTGTTACCGCATCGCCAGCGCCAACGACGTCAATGGGCCCTTGAACCGGAAGCGCAGCGGCTCGGTAGGTTTGACCATCGGCTTGTGCCATGCAGATGCCATGCTCCGCCATGCTGACATAGACTTCATGCCCCGTAGATCGGGCCAGATCGCATGCCTGACGTTCCACGTTTTGGGCCGATATGGATGAAGGGGCTTCGACCCAGGCTCCCAATTCTGCCGCATTCATCTTGAAGGTCATGGGAGGGTAGTCTTTGAGGCTACGGCGACTGTCGGCCATGATCAGCAGGCTTGGGTTTTTCTGCTGCAGTTCTGCCAGCGTCTTCAGGACTTCATCGGTCATCACGCCCGTGTTTTTGTGATCGACTTGATCCATGACCATCAAGGCGTCTACCTGAGGGGCAACTTTATGGATGGCTTCCATGATCTGTAGCGATACTTCGCGCGGGGTCGAGGTCCAGTTCTTCTGATCCAGCCGGTGCAATTCCTCGGGCGGACGATCGCTGTGGCGAACCAGAGGTTTGGTGTAGGTGAAGGTGTGTCGATGCGGCGTGGTGATGAAGTGATCGATGTGAACCCCAGCAAGCGTTTGAAGGGCTCGGCGCAATTGCCAGCCTTCGGCATCCTCTCCGCAAAATCCGATAAGATGAATAGTGGGGATCCCCAGCGCCACCAGGTTGTTCAGGATGGTGCCGGCCGCTCCCGGTTGGCATCGCACTCGATCAATGTTGTAGACCTCCAGTCCCGTTTCGATGGAGATTTCTCCTCGGCTGGGGTCAATCTCAAAGTAGCGATCCAAACAGACATCACCGACAATGCCGAGCCTGAGATGATCATAGCGATCCAGAATCGTCTCAATCGCTTGAGTTTTCATGGGATTGGATGGCATGAAGCAGATGGTGGACGAAACGTACGTTGTCACAGCACACGTATTGCATGGCTCCGCCCATGCGGGAGTAACTCTTGCAGAAGCGCAGGTAGTAGGCGGGGTTGTCCTTGGGGGGTTCTCCCTGGGCCCAATCCCAACCTCCACCATCCTGCAGGTCCACGACGTAAATCTGATGCCCTTGGACGGCTTTTTCTCTGCGTTGAAATCGAACGTTGTGCACGCAACTCAGGCTTTTTTCAAAGACCTGCGGCCCCATGATGGCGGAACCGATGGACAGCACCACACCCCCATCCAGTCCATCAACGGCTTCACAGAAGCGGTCAAAATCCCAAGATGCTGCTCGCCCGACCACGCTTCCCATGAAGGAAGGATGGTTGGTGATGATATCATAGCCAATGCCCGGGTGAACGGAGAAGGGGAGTTGATGCTGGTAAGCCTGAGCCAAGATGGAGGAAGCTTTCCAGGGGTGCTGCATCCGGTGTTTTTCCGGGGCATCCTCATAGCGCTGACACAGTGCGCGATAGTCATGTCGCGCGCCTGTCAAGGGACCTAAAAGGTCGGTGCGCAGGTCTGCTTCCAGAATCTCCATCGGGATGGGGTCCATGCCATCCTCGGCAATCCAACGACCAAGTGCGCTGCCATACCCTTGACCATCCAAAGCTCCGCGAGCCAA
>NYYT01000077.1 GCA_002686885.1 Pedosphaera sp. | reverse complement strand
CGGTCGTTACCGTTTCTGTTCCAGACTTTGGATCCATGACCCCGAACGTGATTGTTGCACTGATCATTGCGACTATTAAAGCCTCCTGTGTGGCGCTGATCTTCATGCATCTCAACGCCGAAAAGAAGACCATCTACATGACCCTCGGCTTCACCTGGTTTTTCTTCATGGGTTTGATGGGCCTGACCATTTGGGCTGCGGAGGACAAACCAAATTTTACCGTGGCTCCCAATGATATACCTGCGGTTGCCGCAGCGCCTGCTGAAACCGATCACTGATTTTACCTTTTATGTCGCTCAAAACCTTCCACCTGATTTTCGTGATTTGCACCACCCTGTTTTGTCTTTTCATGGGCATTTGGACGGGGCGCCAATGGCTAGCCGGGGAGACGGGTTCTCAATGGCAACTTCTTTATGCCATTCTCTCCTTCGCGGGTACACTTCTCACCCCGGTTTACGGCTATTATTTTCTGAAGAAGCTGAAAGGAGTGAGCTACCTTTGATGCAACGCTTGACCACCTTTCTGGCTATCTGTTTTCTGGCGGTGGCCCAATCGCCATCCCTCATGGCATGCGCGACCTGCTACGGGCAAAGCGATTCCAAACTCGCCGAAGGCATGAACTGGGGCATCCTGACCCTGATGGTGGTCGTCTATGGAGTGCTTATGGGGATCGCTGGTTTCTTTGGCTACATCATTTACCGATCCCATCGTCTTTCACTGGCCGCCGAAGCTCAGGAGAGTGCTCAGGAATCCTCTGAGTCGAGCGCCGACACCACTCATTAACTTTTTATTCTACCATGATCGATACCGTTATTGAAATCATCAAGCTCTTCGACCTGAACTGGATGTCCCATTTGCCGGTGGACGCCTCGGATCGCGCTCAGGATCTGGATGCCTTCATCCGCTACATTCATTACCTGATGCTGACTCTCTTCGTAGGCTGGTCGAGTTACTATCTGTATGTCTTGTGGAAGTTTGGCATCAACAAACCAAAAAAGGCTGACTATCGAGGGGCTCAGGGCCACGCTTCGACCTGGATTGAACTTGCGGTTGCAGGGGTGGAGGTCGTTCTGCTCGTTGTGTTTGCCATTCCCCTTTGGGCCAAGGTGGTTGCTGATGTGCCGACCCCTGAGGAATCTACCCAGATACGTGTCATGGCTCAGCAGTTCGGATGGAACTTCATGCACCCTGGTCAGGATGACTTGTTTGGTCAACAGCGCTTTGATCTGGTGGATGAAACCAACAAGTTTGGACGCGATCTCGAAGATCCCAACGGCAAGGATGACATTTTCACGCTGAATGAAATTCACCTCCCAGTTGAAAAGGAAGTCGTTTTCCACGTTTCCTCACTCGATGTGATTCACTCATTCAAGGTGATTGCTCTTCGCATGTGTCAAGACGCTATCCCTGGTCTGAGCATTCCTGTTTGGTGCAAGCCTCTCAAGGAAGGTCGTTTTCAGATCAATTGTGCCCAGCTTTGCGGAAACGGCCACTCTGCCATGACAGGAGGTTTCCTCAATATCGATTCTCAGTCGGATTATGACAGCTGGTTGGCGGTNAACACTCCNNCCGATGGCGCTGCNGCNGGNGCGGGTGCTTTTGAATAANTCNCACGATCCATTTTTCAGANCTTGCTCACNNAGGTCTGGATGCGANACNCCTTGAGGGTGTCGCGGTTAGAGCTGCNTGACTCTCATGGACTCACGATCCAACGCTTATCGGAAGCTCTTCCGCTCGGGTCTCGTCCTTGTGCTTCTGTTNGTGGGCTACGGCCTCTTTCTGATCAATCGGTCTGGTTCCGGNGGGAGTGGGGCGCCAAGCACTGNTCCTCTGCCCGTGCTGCGAACCATCTCCTCCATGGACTTGGTGGATCAGGAGGGAGAGCCGGTCAANCTGCAGACCTTTCGNGGGCAACCTTGGTTTGCCAACATCATTTTTACCCGCTGCCCAGGGCCCTGCGCACGCATGACGCAGAAAATGCGGCAACTTCAGGAAGCCCTGCCTGCGGAGGCGAGTGAGGTTCAACTGGTATCNCTGACCACCGATCCTGACTTTGACACGCCGGAAGTCCTCTCCCAGTATGCTCGGAAATTTCAGGNCGATANCCGATCGTGGAAGTTCCTGACGGGAACCAAAGAAGAGATCGTGCGGGTCTCCACCCAAGAATGGCTGCTGGTGATGCTTGAAAAGGGGGAGGCCGAGCGGGAATCTCCCAACGATATTTTCCTGCACAGCACCTTGACCGTCCTGATGGATGGTCTCGGCAGGATTCGTGGCACCTATGAAATCCTGGAAGAGGGTCAGTTGGAGGAAGCCCTTGCCGACTTGCAACGGCTGCTGCAAGAGGCATCTTAATCTTGTCGAAAACGATTACAGGCCATGCAACTTCAAGACNTNCCACTGATCAATGCCATTCTCAACAGCTGCAGCGCCCTTTTATTGCTGGCGGGTTATGTGGCCATCAAGAGAGACCAGAAAGANCGTCACAAGCGATGCATGGTATCGGCGCTCATTACCTCCACCCTTTTTCTTACCTGCTACGTGATTTATCACGTCGGCATGCAACGCGTCTATGGCAGTGCGCACACGCGCTTTGTGGACCCGGCATGGTTTCGCCCTTGGTATCTGGCCTTGCTGGCCTCCCACCTTCTTCTTGCGATTGCCATCGTGCCCATGGTCCTTATGACCGTTTATCACGCCATTCGAGGCAACTTTGAAAAACACCGCAAAATCGCCCGGTGGACTTGGCCTTGCTGGATGTATGTATCGGTCACAGGCGTGGTGATCTACCTGCTTCTCTACCGTATCTTTCCCCAGACGCCGGCGGTGGCTGCCTGATTCAGCGCTGCTGCTCCCGGGCGCGCTTCCCTTAATGCCTGCCCAGCCCTCGTTGCTTGAGTTTGTCCAGCAGCACGGCCAGGAGGATGACCAGTCCCAGGATGACCTTTTGGGTGTAGGGCTCGATGTTCATCAGATTCATGCCGTTTTGAATCACAGCGATGATGAAGGCCCCAATCAAGGTGCCGAGGATTTTCCCTTCCCCACCCGAGAGGCTGGTGCCGCCNACCACCACCGCGGCAATCACATACAGCTCATACATCTGTCCGTAGGTCGGTGCCCCGCTCTTGAGCTGTGAGGCCATGATGACCCCACCCAAGCCTGCNAGGGCCCCGGAAAGGACATAGGCCGAGAGCTGGATGCGCTTGACGGGAACACCTGAGAGTCGTGCCGCTTCGGCGTTGCCGCCCACGGCGTAGAGGTAGCGACCCCAGCGGGTGCGACCCATCATGAAGTGAGCCAGGAGGTAGAGCACAATCATGAGCAGTACCGCATTGGGAAGGCCACCNAGGGTGGTGCCACGCCCCAGCCAGACAAACCGATCGGGCACCTGATACACCGATTCACCTCCAGAGAGCAGGTAGGCAGCTCCGCTGGCCATGAGCATCATGCCAAGGGTCACNATGAAAGGAGGNACGCCAAAGAAAGTGATCAGGCCACCGGTGATGCCCCCGATGGCTGCCGAGGCCCAGAGAGCCCCCAGACAGGCCAAGGTCATCCCGATGGCTGTGGCATCCAGGGCCCCTCCCACTTCGCGGATCAGCAGGCAGGCCAGGACCGCCGAAAAAGCGATCAGACTCCCGACGGAGAGATCAATCCCCCCTGAAATGATGACGGTCGTCATCCCNATGGCGATGATGGCAATGACGGCAATNTGGTTGGTAATGTTGAGCAAATTGTCCCGCTTGAGAAAGTTGGGCCAGCGATAGGGGGTCGGGCGGTGGATGCGAGGGATTCCTACCTCAGGGAAAGAAGTTTCCAGGTCGGCAAACACCAACCAGGTCGAGGTGACTTCGGTGCCTGCGATGGCATCGATNTTGGCGCCTTGATCCTGCCATTGAACCAACGCTGCTCGTGCATCGCGGGGCGGCCCTACGACCGGATGGATGCGATCATATCCGGCCGCCACCAGTGATTGGGTGAGGGTTTTGGCAAAGGCCTGATCGGAGGGCAGGTCTCGAGTCACCACCCAGATCGATGCCTCNGNAGAATGTTGAGCCAGGATGGCATTGGCGACCTGTTGGCCTCCGATTTCTCCGGTAGGCTGTTGCTCGGTGAGGGTCATCAAGCTGAAGAACACGCCCAGGAGCAGGAGCATCAGCACCATGCCGTAGTCGGAGAGCGCGCGGATCAGTTGGGAGTTCAGTCTGGGCATGATGGCTAATACTAGGTAGGCAGATAGGTATGTATGTGCTGGTGATCCAAGTGGGGTTCAGGCAACCGCTAATGCCATGATGGCCTGCTGGGAACTTTCGGCGGGACGGGTGATTTCTCCCGTCAGGCGTCCTTCGTGCATGACCAGAATGCGATCGGCCATGCCNANCACCTCGGGAAGTTCCGAGCTGATCATCAGGATCACCTTTCCTTCGTCGGCAAGTGCGTGCATCAATTGATAGATTTCATACTTGGCCCCCACGTCAATCCCGCGCGTGGGTTCATCAAAAATCAGAACCTCGCAATGCCGTGCCAGCCACTTGGCCATGACCAGCTTCTGTTGATTGCCGCCACTGAGATGTCCTGCNGGCTGCTGTGGGCCCGTGAGTTTNACGCGCATGGCCTGNACATAGGTTTCAAAAGAGGCCTGCTCTGCCTGCCCACTCAGCATGCCTTTGCGCACGTATTGATCCAGGTTGGGCAACCCGAAGTTGTCTCGGCTGGAATGCTGCAGCATGAGCCCCTGAAGCTTGCGGTCTTCGGTGAGCAGGCCGATGCCCGAGGCGATGGCCTCTGCAGGCGATTTCAGGCTGAGGGGTTGCCCATCCAGTTCAATGGTCCCGGCATCCCGTTGGTCCGCACCGAAAAGCAGTCGGGCCAGTTCCGTTCGGCCGGCACCCACCAGGCCAGCCAAGGCCAGGATTTCTCCCCCTCTGGCTTCCAAGGAAACCCCCTGGACGGCCGTGCCTCGCGAGAGGCCCGTGGCCTTAAGACGTACTGCCCCGGGCTTGGGTTCGCGCTTGGGGAATTCCTGATCCAGGGGGCGACCGACCATGCATTCGATCAGGCCTTCCCGNGTGCATTGATCGATGGCAAAAGATCCGGCATGGGNGCCATCGCGCAGCACCATCACCCGATCGGCGACTTGAAAGATTTCATCCAGGCGATGACCGATGTAAATCATCCCCAGACCCCGCTTGCGGCATTGGTCAATGATGGCAAAGAGACGCTCGACCTCGCGGGTGGTCAGTACGGCCGAAGGTTCGTCCAACACCAGGATCCGTGCTTCCAGGCACAAGGCCCTGGCAATCTCCACCGATTGCTGCTGCGCAATGGTCAGACGCTGGCAGGGAGTGTCCGGATCAAAGCCCATCCCCAGTTCCTTCAACAGTTTGGTAGTATGCTCGCGTTGAGCCACGTGCTGGATGACGCCATGCTTGAGGATCTCCTGGCCCAGGAAGACGTTCTCGGCCGCTGACAATCCCGGCACCAGATTGAATTCCTGATAGATCATCGCAATGCCCAGGGAGCGGGCTTGCTGAGGGGAGGCAATGGTGACGGTCTGACCCGCGATACGGATCTCACCGTCATCGGGCCGATGTGCCCCTCCCAGGATCTTCATCAGGGTGCTNTTACCAGCGCCATTCTCTCCCATCAGTGCCAATACTTCCCCGGCTTCGAGGGTGAGGTCTACCTGCTTCAGCGCATCGACGCCGGGATAGCGCTTGTCGATGCCACGCATCTCGAGCAGAGGAGAGGCCATGCAGAGGNAGAGNCGAGGTTGAAANCAGAAGGAGACCGCTCCTGGGTCAGTCCTTCTTTTCCGGNCGANGCAGGATCTTGGGCGCCTGCTGTTGCTGGATCCGNGCGATNCGCCCTTCCAGNGCNCGAATCGCTGCCTGTCCCTTGAGCAGGGTGAAGTCGATACTGGCTCGATGGCTCTGACCCCCTTNGAGNTTGGGCACGCGNCCGTGTTGACGTTCGATCCGTCGGTTGTTGGGGAAATTGGTCCCGGGTTCCAGGCCGGTAACATAACCCTCGCCCAATGAAGGCGTGTTTTTCCACAGCGTCAGGTAGGGCAGGGTGTCCGTGGCGTAGCTCATGGAAACCCCCTTGTCGCCGGCTCGATTGACCAGGCCNATCTCGGTCTTTCCATCCCGNCCGCTNAGGGGAGTGATGCAGTAGACTTGTTCTACAAAACCAGGAGTCGGGGCGGCATAACGAGCGTAGTCATCGACCGATGCTGCGGCATGGTCGTTAAAGGGGGTGACGGTGTCCACCGCACCCAGAAAGCGCGCCCCTGCTTCCAACAAGGGGGGTCCGTAGTTGGCATGATAAAGGATCTGAANCTCCTGCGCATCGTCCCCGCGATTGGTGATGGTGTCATCGATGCGGAGGGTGTCGGAATGTGGTGTGGTGGAAATCTCGGTCATCAGTTCCAGCTTGGGGCCATAGAACATGCGCTCATCGACCCTGCCCCGGATGCGGATTCGGTAGGGGGGGTGTCGGTCGATCACCACTTCGACTTCACTGGCCGGGATGTTGGCGATTTTGCCATGAAGGGTCAGGTCCATCGTGGCCTCATCCCCGACATTGTTGATGAAGCGATCGGTTCCCGGATGACCGTTGCTCTCCAGCCCGCAGCGCACCATCCATTCATTGAAGCCTTCCAGCCAACCCAGGCCACCCCGGTCTTCCAGCCGGATGAATTGTGGGTGAACCACTTCCTTGACGGGCGAATCCCAACCCAGGACGACGTCCTCCATGCTGGCTTGCAGCACACCCATGCCTCGGGTCGGGATGACGGAGAAGCGTATTTTGCCGTTGTCCACGGTAATGAGATCCACCCCTTCCTGCTTGCCTCCATGCAAGGTCTGCTTGGTGATGGACCAGTCCGGGTGCTCCGGGGTGACATCGGCGCCGCTCAAAGACCAATGGTCGAGGTGGATTTGCTTTGAGCTGCTGGTGAGGGTGATGCGATAGGGCTCGGCCGCCTGCGAAGAGGCAAGCCCGAGAACCAGCCACAGAGATGTTAGAAGCGTTTTCATATTCGTTTTATGGAGTTGAGTTCAAACCCAGGGCCTGTTCCACCGCCTCGCGCATGACACCGGCATCGGCCTGACAGCCGGTCCAGTAATCCAGGCACACCACCCCTTGCTGAACGATCATGCCCAGCCCGTCCAGGGTGCGGCAGCCGCGGCGAGCCGCCTCGCGAAGCAGCCAGGTCTGTGGCGGGTTGAAAATCACATCGGCCACGACCTGATCGGCGGTGAGCGAGTCCAGATGCACTTGGATCCTTGCATCGGCGTCATAAAGCCCCACCGAGGTGGCATTGACCAGGATGTCGGCATCCCTGGGCATGGTGAAGGGGATGTCCCAGGGCTGGTAGCACGATGTCACCAGGACGGACTCCTGCAACAAGTGGCTGAGAGCCTCACCGCGGGAACGGTCTCGATTGACGATGGTGATGCGGGAGGCCCTGGCCAGGCCCAGTTCGACGGCAATGGCTCGTGCGGCGCCGCCAGCACCCAGCACCACCACATGCTTTCCCTCCGGGGAGGTGATGGCCTGCAGGGAGGCAAGGAATCCCTTACCGTCGGTGTTTTCTCCGATCCATTGCCCGTCTCTTTGAACCACGCAATTGACGGCCCCCATGATCCGAGCTGACTCACCCAGGCCATCGAGATGATCGATCACGCTCACCTTGTGCGGAAGGCTGCAGTTGAAACCGACAAAGCCCATGGCGGCCGCTCCAGCAACAGCCTTGCCAAGATTTTCCGGTGTCACCTCCATGTTGACATAGCGGTAGTGGAGCCCATGGTGGGCAAAGGCCGCCTCGATCATCTCGACCGTGGGGTTGCCCGCAGCCCCGACAGACATGGAGCCGACCAGTGAAGGGAGGAAATCCTTGGAGGGAGCACTCATGATGGAAACAAGAGGATCGTATCTTCTTCAGGGTTGGCTTGCCTGTAGGGATGGGTCGTTCATGGCATCGGCCTGCCGATACAGGCGGGGGGGAATGAGCTGTTCGGCGGGCACCTCCTCTCCCTTGGAATGAGCGACGATGGACCGGACGACCTCGATGCCCATGCGATCGGGAAACTGAATCGGGTCGGCAAAGATCTTGCCATCCTTGATGGCCTGCTTGCCTTCGGGCTGTCCATCAAACCCGACGATGATGATTTGATCGGCCTTGCCTGCTTTCTCCAGGGCGGCGCGTGCGCCCAGGGCTGCCGGATCATTGATGGCAAAAATACCGCGCAGTTCCGGAGTGGCCTGGATGGCGTCCTCAGCTGCCTTGTAACCCAGATCCTTAGCGGCACCACTTTCTAGTTCCATGGCAATATCGATTTTGCCTTCGGCGGCCAGGTTGTATTGATCAATGATGGACCGAAAGCCTTCCACGCGCAGGCGGCAGGATTCTGCCTGCTTGTAGTGAAGGACGGCGACCTTGCCGCCTGCTTCTCCCAAGGCCTCGATCATGGCTTTGGCCGCCTCGCGACCGCCGCCAAAGTTGTCGGTAGCCACCTGGGTCAGGATCTCGACCCCGGGCTCATTGCAGGGGATGTCGACGGTGATCACCGGAATCCCTGCCTGATTGGCTTCCTGAATCACGGGGACGATGGACTTGGATTCGCAGGGACTTAAGACAATGGCCGAAACCTTCTTCACAATGAAATCCTTCACCTGGTTGGACTGCTTGGCGACATCTTCATCGGCACTCAGAACGATCGTGTCGTAGCCCACCTTCTGGCCTTCTTCGGTGATGTGATCTCCGATCACCTTGAAGAAGGGGTTCTTCAGGGTAAGCAGGGAAACACCAATGGTCCCCTGCTTGGCCGGTGCCGAGGCACTGTCGGTGGAAGGCGTGGTGGAGGAGGGGCCACAACCTGATGCGAGAAGCAGGGTGATGACGCAGGCCATCCAGCCTGTTGTTGATGAGAGCTTCAAAAACGTAGGGACGATCGATTTCATGAAAGACATCTTTGTTGAGCGCATGGTTCCGTCAAATCCCTCCGACTGTGGGCAGCTGGTAGCTGCATGCTTATCGGCCGCGTGTATTCAGGGAGTTGAATGGAGATTATGGCCCGAAGCGATCTCATCGGGCAAGTGCTCTCTTGATCTCTCCAGGATCCAGACTCAAAGCCCAGTCCTCACTTGAGCCAAGGCATGGGTTGGCAGAAGTGGAAGAGGGCTTGCCTAAAGGTAGCGAAAGTCCACACAGGAAAACAGTGCATGATAGATCCCCGCCCAGGCCTCTTGGGGGTGCTGCTGGTTTTCCGGAAGGGCCAGATACTCCTGGTAGGCGGCCAGCTCCGCTGGGCTGGGAGGCCTGGCGAGGGTCAGGCGGTAGGCGTGTGCCACCGCCTCGGCGGGGTCGGTCCACGGGTGAGCCAGCAGGTGATCGGCCGCCAGGCTGGCCTGCTCCATGATCCACTGATTGTTCATCAGGTAAAGCGACTGGGTCGGGCGAACACCCGGGATACGTCGGCCCACGGTGAAACTGGGATTGGCAAAATCGAAAGCATCCAGCAGAGGGTTGCGCCCTTCTTCGCGGAAGATGGGGATGTAAACCGAGCGAGCCCGAGGTGCCACGATGGCAGGGTAATCCAGCTTGGCGTTGTTGAGGGCCGAATCGCTGGAAGCCGCGCCGGGTAGCATGCTCTCACGCCAACCGCGCTCGAGGTTGCCACTGATCTGCAGGATGGCATCCCGCATGGCTTCGGCGTTGAGGCTTCGACGATCTCGACGCCACAGCAGCACGTTTTCGGGATCCTCCTTCAGTCCACCGGGTTGGTCATCGGTGCTCAGCCGGTAAGTGCGGGAAAGCACTAGGGCGCGGATGAGTTGCTTGGTCGATCCACCCTGTTTCAGAAAACGGTGGGCCAGGTAATCGAGCAGGGCAGGGTGGCTGGGTGGCTCACCCGTGGTCCCAAAATTATCCACAGTGCGCACCAGCCCGCGCCCGAACAAATGATGCCACAAGCGATTCACATACACCCTGGCAACCAGGGGTTGGCTGGGGTCGGCCAGCCACCGGGCCAGCTCCAGTCGACCACTCTGCCCCTGGGCAATGGAAGGGGGTTGATGGCCCTTGGGAAGCGTGACCTGGAGAAAGCCTCTGGGCACCGGCTCGCCCAGCTGNTGGACGTTGCCCCGAATNCACAGGGCATAGTCCTCAGCCTNGGTTTCATCGTGAACGCTGATGGCCTTGGGCAGCGGTGCAGGGGCCGCNTCCTTGAGCGCCTTGAGCTCGGTCTGNAGATCGGCCAGCTCCTGCTTCTCCTCAGGGCTGGNTTCCTTCCGCNCCTTGGCTTTCNTGATGGCCGCCTCCAACTGCTTGCTGGCAGCCACATGGGCNTGATAGGCCTNCTTGCGCTCTTTGGCTACCGGGAGTTCCTGCTCGACCAGCGAGGACACATTGCCCAGCACCAGGGTGCGGGTGCTGCGGAGGATTCCCGCCATGGCGTAGTAGTCCTCCATGGGGATCGGGTCAAACTTGTGGGCATGGCAGCGGGCGCAGCTGATGGTCATGCCCAGCATCGAGCGGCCAATGGTTTCGATCTGTTCATCGACGGTGTTCATCCTCAGCAATTCCTTGTCCTGCAGATCGAGGTTTTTTGGCCCCAGGGCGAGGAAGGCAGTTGCCACCAGCTGGCGTTCTCGCGCCGCAGCCGAAGTGTGCGGCAAGAGGTCCCCGGCGATCTGTTCGGTAATGAACTGTCCGTAAGGCATGTCGTCATTNAACGCCNCNATCACGTAATTGCGATAGCGCCAGGCATTGGCCAGCACCGANCTGCGCCCTCCACCGGTGGATTCAGCGTAACGGGCNAGATCCAGCCAGTGCCNGCCCCAGGTTTCACCAAAAGCCTGGGATGCCAGCATGGACTCCACCAGCCGGCGGTAATGCGCTTCGGAAGGGTCCCTCTCAAATGCCGCCAGGGTGTCGGGATCGGGGGGTAGCCCGGTGAGATCAAAACTCAGTCGACGCAGCTGTTGGGCAGGGCTTGCCTCCGGGTTGGGCTCGATGCCGTGAGCTTCCTGNTCCGAGCGAATGAAACGATCCACTTCATTCAGGGGCCATGCAGCATCCATCACCTGCGGTGGGGTGGGGTGGGCAATCGGCTGGAAAGACCAGAAGGATCTGCCTGCTTCCACATCCAGTCCTTCGGTGGGTTTTTGCATGGTACCATCGCGGGGGTCTGGGGCGCCCAGTCGCACCCACTGGGTGAGCAGATCAATTTCAGTCTGGGGGAGTTTCCCTTTGGGTGGCATTTCCAGATCAGGATTGCCATAACCGATGGCCTCGATGAGCANGCTTTCNTGAGGCTGCCCNGGGAGAATGCTGGGGCCNCTGTCCCCTCCCAGATGCCATCCTTGGCGGATGTCCAACCGCAACCCCCCTTTGACCTTTTGATCGGCTGCGTGGCATTCGTAGCATCGATCGATCAAGATGGGCCGAATGTGGTTTTCGAAAAAAGCGATCTCTTCGGCCGGATCTCCCAAAGCAAGGGTGCAGGGCAAGAACCCTGCGCCCACGACCATGCCTTGCACCCAGGTTATCAGGCGCATGCCAAGATGCCTGCTCAGGCGATCTGTTGGATGGCGAAAGGCGGTCATCATGTGCTTCTCNAGTCTATCTTCGGCTTTGGCTCTGCCAACCCTCAATTCTGGANCNTGTCTTCGTTCTCTCTACCGGCGGCTTCCAAACCAGCGGGTGCTGTGGTCCTGCAACCAGAAGACATCGACNTTGTGGGGTGTGTCCAAATTCAAGGGACGATCNCGCTTGGTGAGGNGNGGNAAGGTGCGGGGNTCCTNCCATACCTTGATTTCTGAGTGCCCATCGGCGAAGGACAAGGTGGCCGCGCGGTTGTGATAGCTGGCGGGGGTGTTGGCCAGGCGATGCTGNCCGGGCTGATCCGGGTAGCCCGTCATGTCGACCACGAAAAATCCGTTGTTGATGCTATCCTCCCTCTCATCGACAAACACCCAGGTGCGGGTAGGGCCAGGGTCGTTGATGTCGCTCATCTTGCGATAGGCCTTCCACCCTCGCGAGCTGTTGGGATACCAGGTGCCCGATCGCCCCCATCCCGAGCCTCCAATCCAGTTGTTGATGGACATGCTGCGAATGCGAGGCACCGATTCTCCAGCGCGGTTGATGGCCCGCGATTTGTCAGCCGGGCATTTCCAGATGTCCANTGACTCTCCACAGTAGGGCCAGAGAGGGCTTTGGCGGGTGTAACGATCGTGGTCCCAGTTGTTGGGGTTGCGCGGGTCATTCAGCGTCAGCCAGCTACCNCCCGTCCAATCCGGCGCATCNGTGTTGGCCCCATTGATGCCATGCCANGAACCCACCAGTTTGTCCNCNTGGTCATCCGCATACATCCGCCAGGCAAANGCCAGCTGGCGATGGTTGTTCATGCAGGTGATGGCNTGNGCCTTCATCTTGGCCTTGCTCAATGCGGGGAGGAGCATGCCGGCCAGAATGGCAATGATGGCGATGACCACCAACAGCTCAATCAAGGTAAAACCGGCGGAGAGGGGATACCTCCTCTTGCTGAGAACGTGGGTACAGCGTGCGGGCATGAGTTGGCGAAAAGGTTTCCTTCTCTTATGAATCTTCAGGCCCCTTTTGGGAAGCCCTTTTTGCTTCCATGTCGATGCGCCACAACTCCTTCTGCGTTCGAAAGATCATAAAGATCAGCCCGAGGGCCAGCAGGGCTGTGAATAGAGGCACCGTCACCGGCCACCAGGAGGTACCCAGGAAGATGATGGAGGTGTTCAGGGNGATGATGGCGACGCGAATCTCCGTAGGACCAATGCCAAAGAAATAGATTTCAAAGCGGTTGGTGGCGGCAAAGGAAAGGAAGGAGCTGACCATGAAGGCCGAGGACAGCACCAGGATCGCAACGAAGTATCCACTCAGCCCCCCAGGTGCGATGAGCATGTAGGCAATGACAATGGACGATTGAAACACGTAGTCCAGAAAGTGGTCCATGTAATAGCCCCACTTGATGAGCCCGGTGTTGCGATGCCTTCCCACGGCCCCATCAAACAGATCGGATAGATACTGCGCCACGACCATCGCGGAGGTGAGCCACAGCCAGTGCAACGCTTCACGGGCCAGCCAGCCACTGAGAAGGATGAGCCCCGACCAAAGCAGGGTGAGGTAGGTGAGATGCCAGGTCTCAAGCCAGAGGGGGAGCCGTGGCACCCACTTGGCCCGAAAGGCATTCTCCCAACGCATNAGCACNGAGGTGCCGTGTTTTTGATCCCCTTTGAAGGGTTCCTCGGCCATGCCCTNCAGNNTACGGGGCTTTGACATCCTGAGGAGCAAAAAGAGTCGCTAAATTAGCGCTTGCAGCCCGGAGCCTTGTTTTCTAGGTTTTTGTGCCTTGGGTGCACCCGTAGCTCAATTGGATAGAGCGTCTGACTACGGATCAGAAGGTTTGGGGTTCGACTCCCTACGGGTGTACCACTTCTTCTTATAAATTCTCCAACAGTGGGTTACGGGTTTTGGGTTCTTCGGTTCCGTTCCCAAACACAACATAAATAACAACATGTCCCTCTGCGTTATCTGTGTCTCCTGATATCAGGTGTGTGGATTTTCTGCTGTTCGGGCAGGCTTTCGAATTCTTCGATGTGTTCACCAGAGAGCTCTCAATACATCACCCATCCATAGCTAAAACCAAACTTCGCAGCTTGCTATCATGGCTATGCCTACCTTTTCNATTTGCCTATTCACCATCGCGAAACCCTGCTTTTTCCAACCGTTAGGTGATACTACTAAAATTCGTTGTAACGCA
>NYYT01000076.1 GCA_002686885.1 Pedosphaera sp. | reverse complement strand
ATGTAGGGCAGTAGCCTGCCCACGACATCCAGCCCCGAGGGTGGCCAGTCCCCCTTGTCATAGCCACTGATCTGAACCGCAGCGACTTTAACCGTTGCTTTGACTGCCTTCGATGAAGAGGTATCGGCCTGAGTGGAAAAGATGAAGAGTGCCAGCAGAGCACCTAGACAAAGGGTTAGGATCCATCGTGTTTTTTTCATGAGACACAAAATAGTGAAAAATGAGATGTCTGTGGCGTGGACCTTGTCGACAAGGTCTCAGGAAAGGATGTCACGCACCACCTGGCCATGAACATCGGTCAACCGATAGTAACGCCCCTGAAATTTGTATGTGAGACGTTCGTGGTCGATTCCAAGCTGGTGCAGGATCGTGGCCTGCAGATCGTGGATGTGGACGGGCTTTTCCACCGCGTTCATTGCCAGTTCGTCGGAAGCTCCATAAGAAATGCCGGGTTGGATGCCACCGCCGGCCATCCATACCGTAAACGCATACGGGTGGTGGTCGCGACCCCACTTGGGGCGGTTGTTGATATCTCCCTGCAGGAATGGGGTGCGACCGAATTCCCCTCCCCATAGCACCAAGGTGTCATCTAGCAATCCGCGCTGTTTCAAATCCTGCACCAGGGCGGCGCTGGGCTGATCGGTATCCTTGCACTGGGTGTAGAGCTCGGTCGTCACACTGTTGTGTTGATCCCAGCCGGCATGCATCACCTGCACGTAACGCGTGCCTCGCTCAATCAATCGTCGTGCCATGAGGCAGTTGTAAGCGAAGGTGCCCTGTTCACGCACCTGAGGACCATACATGTCGAGGACATGCTTGGGTTCATTGCTGAAGTCGGTCAACTCAGGCACACCCGTCTGCATGCGGTAGGCCATCTCATACTGGGCAATGCGGGTTTCGATCTCTGGATCACCACTTTGCTGCCACTTGAGTCGATTCACCTGCGCGATGTCATCCAGGAGTCCACGTTTGAGCCCGCGCGTCATGCCTGCCGGATCGTCGAGGTAAAGTACCGGAGTGCCTCCTCCCCTGAATTGGACTCCTTGAAAGCGAGAGGGCAGGAATCCCGAACCCCAGTAAAAGTCATAGAAAATCTGTCCGCAAGTGGTTCCCTTGCTCACCGAAGTCATGACGACAAATCCCGGCAGGTTGTCACTTTCCACGCCCAAACCGTAAGTCATCCAGGCACCCAAGGTCGGTCTACCCGGTATTTGGGCACCACTGACAAAAAAGGAAATCGCCGGTGCATGGTTGACGGCGTCGGTGTGCATGCTCTTCACGAAGCACAGGTCATCGGCGATGGCTGCTGTATACGGCAGGAAGTTGCTTACCCAGGCCCCACTTTGTCCCCTCTGCTTGAAGGGTTCGACGGGTTGCAGCATGACTTTTCCGGTCGGGTCGCCCGTCATCGTGCTGAAGCGCTTGCCCTTGAAGTAATCCTCCGGAACAGGTTTGCCGTGCTGAGCGACGATTTCGGGTTTGTAGTCAAAAAGATCCACATGGGTGGGCGCCCCATTCTGGCAAAGATAAATCATTCGCTTGGCTTTTGCCGGGTGATGGGGGAGTCCTTCCAAACCCATTCCAGTGCCTGCGGGGGGCTGAGCCTGCTGAGCCAGGAGCCCTTGCCGGTCGAGCAGAGAGGCCAGGGCGGCCGTCCCAAGGCCCTTTGCCTGCCGGCCAAAAAAGTGTCGTCGATTGATGCGCAATGCCTTTTCGATGTCAGGGGAGGGGAGTGTCATGGCCTTATTCGCGGTTGAGTGTTTCATCCAGGTTGAGGATGCCCAGGCAAACGGTGGCCCAGGCCGAAAGGGCCTCGCGATCCACGGAATCTCGCACCCCGTGGGAACCCTGTTTCAGCCAGGCGTCTCGTGCATCGGGTTGATCCGAGAAGTGATGGAAAGCGCGCTGATAGCTTTCTTTCCAGATGGCCTGTTCGTCGACTGTGGGCGAACGACCCAGCACACGTCGGTAAATCCATTCAAGCTTCTGGTCTGGGGCCTCTTCGGCCTGTTCCATGGCCCTGCTTGCCAGGGCTCGGGATGCCTCGATATAGGTAACATCATTGAGCGTGGCCAGCGCGTGCAAGGGACTGTTGGTGCGCTTGATGCTCACCGTGCAGGTTTGTCGAGAAGCGGTATCAAAAAACATGGTCGGGGCAATGATGCGACGCCAGAAAGTATACAGGCTGCGTCGGTAGCGTTTGCTGGGATCGTCCATTGTGTATTTCTTGTTCCCAAAAGTGGCTTCTTCCCAGACGCCTTCAGGTTGATAACCATTGACAGGTGGGCCTCCCTGTCGCGGGTCAAGAAGACCGGCCACCGACAGGGCCTGATCGCGGATCATCCAGGAAGGTAGTCGGTAGCGTGCTCCGCGTGCCATGAAGCGGTTTTCAGGGTCACTTTCCTGAAGCTGCGGTGTGGTGTCGGAGCTCCGGCGATAGGCTTCACTGGTCAAGATGGTCTTGAGAAGTTCCTTGAGGTTCCAGCCCGAATCCATGAATTGCGCGGACAACCAATCCAGGAGTGCCATGTGCTCGGGAATCTCTCCCTGAATGCCAAAATCTTCGCTGGTCTTGACCAGTCCGATGCCAAAGAGTTGTTGCCAAAGGCGATTGACGGTGACACGGGCGGTGAGTGGGTGATTGCGATGCGTCAACCAGCGGGCCAGATCCAGACGATTGAGGGGTTGATCCTCTTGAGGTTCCAACGCAGGCAGTGAAGCCGGAACCCCTGCGATGAGAGTCTCACGTGGTTGGTTGTAGAGCCCGCGTTCCAGGCGATAGGAGTTGCGTCTTTCCTTTCTTTCCTGCATCACCATCACTTTTGGGATGCCAGCCTTGAGGCGATTGAGGGCTTCAGTGGCAGCTGTGAGTTCCTTTTGTGCCTCCTGGAGAGGAAGATAGGTTTGGCCAGCCCTTTTCCGGATCCGCTTCTTGGCGGCATCATCTCGCTCTTGCGCCGGTTGTTGGAGGGCTTCTTGAAGCGCTTCAAGTTCCTTGCGTTCTTCTTCACGATCCTGGGCTAGGGACTCCAGTTCCCCGGGCAGGATTTCGGATTGCCGCCGTTCCCAGATGGGGGCGAGGGCTCCGAACGTTTTCCAGGCCTGGTCCACTTGTGCCTGGGCATGATCCCGAGCTGCCTCTCCTCGCTGGATAGCCATGGTCTGTGACTCGGAGGCGATGGCCAGGACCGGGGGAGTCTGCGGATCGCCTCCTCCTCCGCTCACAGGGGTCTGGTTGAAGAAGTCGAAGAATTGGTAGTATTCCTTTTGGGTGATCGGGTCAAACTTGTGATCGTGGCAGCGGGCGCAATTCAGGGTCGCTCCCAACCAGACGGTTCCCATGGTTTCGGTCATGTCCATGACGTAATCGACTCGGTTTTCTTCCGCGATGCGTCCACCTTCTCCGTTGATCATGTGATTGCGGCAGAAGCCTGTTGCCAAGATGCTTTCTTCCGAGCTCTGCGGTAGCAAATCACCCGCCAACTGCCATTGAGTAAACTGATCCCATGGCATGTTCCGATTGAAGGCTCGCACAACCCAATCTCGCCAAGGCCACATGGTTCGCTCTCGATCTCCCTGATAGCCGTTGGAATCAGCATAGCGAGCAGCATCCAGCCACTCCCAGGCCATGCGCTCTCCGTAGGCTGGAGAGGCCAGAAAACGGTCGATGGCTTTTTCCCACCATGAGGAAGCATCATCCTTNAGCATGGCATCCATTTCGCTTGGGGTAGGGGGTAAGCCGGTCAAGTCNAGTGCAAGGCGGCGGATCAGTGTCGAGCGAGAGGCTTCGGGTTGCGGTTTCAATCCTTTTTCGGCGAGCTTCAGCTCCACAAACGCATCGACCGGGTGGAGATCCTGGTTGGGAGGAACCGGGGCCTCGATGGGTTCGAGGGACCAATGACGACCCCATGCAGCGCCTTCTTGGATCCACGTCTCGAGACGTTCTTTTTCCTCTTGGCTGAGAGGGCGCCCCAATTCCGGAGGTGGCATGANCTCATCCACATCCTGGCTGTGGATGCGAACAAGGAGTTCACTCGTGTTGCTCTTCNCAGGNTCAATGATGGCCAGGCCAGAGGAGGCNTGCCCCTTGGCTGCGGATTCCTGATCCAGCCTCAGATCGCCCTTGCGGGCCTGGGCGTCGGGACCATGGCATTGAAAGCACTTATCCGAGAGGATGGGGAGAATATCCTGGCTGAAGCGGATTTCTCTGGCGCTCTCAGCCCCTTGGGCCAAAAGGCNAAACCATGACAGGTACTCCACCAGAAAAGGAGCCAGACAAGCGATGATGGAACGGCCAATCGTGGGGCTGAAGTGCATTTGCCAGTAGGGTTTTCGTGGAGAGTGCTTATGGCAAACCCTAGGTGATGAAACCCTTGCCTGCAAGGGGGCTTTTGGATCTTCGGGAGAAGGTCAGGCCATGAACGCAGGACAAGGTGTATCCTTGTCCATGGAAAAGGCCGGAAGTGAACGATGTCACTCCCGGCCTTGAATGGANCTTTNCCTCGGGATCCGGGGAATCTATCGAGNCCGCTTNGAAGCGCTTGCTTTGCTGGGCTTCTTTGCTTTGGCGGTCGTCTTTGCTGCNGCCGCCTTCTTCCGAGTTGAGGAAGCTTTGGTGGGCGTTGCCGTGGCCGTGGAGCTTGCCTTTTTGCGAGCAACCCGCTTGGGCTTTTTCTCAGTTGGAGCCGAAGTTTCCAACGGCTTGGTGCTGGCTTTGGCCTTGGCTCGGCTTGAGCCAGGTTTGGTCGTCGCAGCGACTTTCTTGGCGACGGCCTGCACTTCCTCCTCGTCCCTCNATTGCTTGGCCTCGATCCGATCCCAGAGGATGCGTTCGGCTTGAAACCAGAACGCTTCNTCCTCTCCCCAAGGCCGACCGTTTTTTTCCCACAGGAAATAGGCCTGCATGGCGGTTTCCTGATGGGATGGCTTGTGGGTGTTNTGTGNTGTTGCGATCATGACGCGACAATGCCTTTCATGGCGTTGATGTTTCGAAGTATGAGTTCAAAAAAAAACACTAGTCGTCCATGGAATCCATGAACTACTAGTGTTCGTCCAGTTGCTGAACGGCTACAAAAGCTCTTCCCCTCTTTGCCCAGCTCCTTAGCCAGTCAACACTNATNACCATAAAAAATGGCAGTGCGAGGGTCAAGNAAACAAGATNCCNAGCAGCAGGATCAGCCGACCAGAGGATNGAGGACCTTTCCCTTGATATCCGTGAGACGGAATCTCCTTCCCTGATACTTGAAGGTCAATTGCTCGTGGTGGATGCCTAGTTGGTGGAGCATGGTGGCATGGAGATCATGAACATCCACCGCATTTTCGGCCACGTTGTAGCCGAAATCATCGGTGCTTCCATAGGTCACCCCNCCTTTGAAGCCACCTCCNGCGACCCATTGGGAAAAACAGCGTGGATGATGATCACGGCCGTAATTATCGGCCGTCAGCTTGCCTTGAGAATAATTGGTGCGGCCGAATTCTCCACCCCAGACCACCAGGGTATCTTCGAGGAGCCCACGTTGCTTGAGNTCNGTGACCAGNGCAGCCGATGCCTGGTCGGTTTCCTTGCATTGATTTCGAATGCCCCCGGGGAGGCCTCCGTGCTGATCCCAGCCTTGATGGAAGAGTTGAATGAAACGGACTCCACGCTCGGCCAGCCTTCGGGCCAGCAGGCAATTGGAGGCGAAGGTGCCGGGCTTTTTGGCATCGTCTCCATAGAGCTTGAAGGTGGCCTCACTCTCACCGCTTAAATCCATGACTTCCGGAACCGAGCTCTGCATGCGAAAAGCCATCTCATACTGGGCGATGCGGGTGGCGATTTCTGGATCGTGTTCTCGCGACATCTGCCACTGATTCCACTCCTTCAAGGTGTCGAGCATGCGACGACGCTGGCTCTGGCTGATGCCCTTGGGATTGTCCAGGTAGAGCACCGGATCGCTCCCGGCACGAAAGGGGACTCCTTGATGCACGGAAGGCAGAAACCCATTGCCCCAAAGCCTGGAATAAAGCGGCTGGCCTCCCTTGTCCTTGGTGATCAAAACGCAGAACGCGGGCAGGTTGGCGTTCTCCGAACCCAGCCCATAGCTCAACCAGGAACCCATCGAGGGGCGGCCAGCGATTTGTGAGCCAGTCTGAAAAAAGGTGATGGCAGGATCGTGATTGATGGCTTCAGTGTGCAGGGATCGGATGAGACAAAGATCATCGGCGATCTTGGAGGTGTAGGGCAGGATTTCGCTGATCTCCATGCCACTCTGCCCATGCTTGGAAAATTTGAAAGCGGACCCGGCCAAAGGAAGACTGGCTTGATTGGCCGACATGCCGGTGAGGCGCTGACCCTGGCGCACCGAGTCGGGCAATTCTTCTCCGTGCATCTTGTTGAGCAGCGGTTTGTGATCGAACAAATCCAGCTGGGAAGGCCCCCCACTCATAAAGAGGTAAATCACGCGCTTGGCCTTTGCTGCGTGATGCTGGTTTCCAAAGATAGCCTTTGGCGTGGGGTCGGGACTTTCGGCCTGCATCAGCTCCTGCAGGCCCAGGGCACCCAGACCCATTGCGGAACGGCTCAAAAAAGATCGACGGCTTGNAAGNTCTGTNCGNGAGACATTCATGGTTGCTTCTGNGNTGTGAGNAATGAATGAGGNCATGGTTTATCTGCGNACAATCGCTTCGTCAAAATTGAGGATGGCAAGGGANACGGCGCTCAGTGCTTTCAAGGAGTTGCGGTCCAGGCCTTCCTTCCAGGCAAGAGTGCCCACGGATTCGAGACTTTCATCCGTGTCTTGTCCCGAGTCCAGTCGTTCCTGATAAATGCGCTCCAACCACTGCACTTCTTCGGGGTACGGCGGTCTCCCGAGCACACATTGCACGCCAAAGGTCAGTTGAGCGCTGAGATCTTCTGGGAAAGCAACCAGCATGCGCTGGGCAAGCATGCGAGCGGCCTCCACAAATTGAGGATCGTTGAGCAGGACAAGCGCCTGCAGTGGGGTGTTGGTCGTACTCCTTCTTGCCACGCAATCTTCACGGGTGGTGGCATCAAAGGTCAGCATGGCAGGTGGCGGAGCGGTGCGTTTCCAGTAAGTGTAAAGGCTTCTTCGATGCAGGCCTTCGCCCTTGTCCGCCTGATAGGTCGCGCCAGAGACCTCTTTCCAGACCCCAGCGGGTTGATAGGGCTTCACACTGGGGCCGCCCAGTTTGGTCGACAGGATCCCTGCCGCACTCAGTGCCTGATCACGAAGCATCTCGGCCATGAGTCGCAGGTGCGGGCCACGAGCCAACCAGAGATTTTTTGGATCCATGTCCGTCATTTCAGTGGTTGGAGCGGAATCCCGACGGTATGCCTGAGAGGTGACCATGAGCTTGAGCAGCCGTTTGACATCCCATCCCGTATCCATGAAGGAGGCCGCCAACCAGTCCAGCAGCTCGGGGTGACTGGGTTGTGCCCCTTGGCTTCCGAAGTCTTCGGAGGTCACCACCAATCCTCTCCCAAAGAGCATCTGCCAAAAACGATTGACCACCACTCTTGAGGTCAGGGGATGGTCGCGATCCACCAGCCAGCGTGCCAGTCCCAGGCGATTGGCAGGCCAATCTTCGGGGAAGGGTAGAATGCTGTCCGGGGTTCCGGCGCTCACGCGCTCACCGGGCTGATCGTATTGCCCACGAATCAGAACGTGGGTCTGGCGTCCGCCGGGGATTTCTCCCATCACCATGATCTCCCGCAATCTTTCCACGAGCTGACTTTCATGCCCTCTGGCCTCTTGCAGTTTTCCGAGCCATGCCTGATAGGGCTCGTGATGGTGCTGAAGCCAGTAATCGAACCACCCTAGCTTGTCGCTCGGTTGCTCAGTGGACTGGTCTGCCACCGAGGGCTGGCGCGTTGCCAAGGCCATTTCTGGAGCGCTCAGCGCGCGATGGTAGATCTTCAGGTTGTCCAGGGCGCCTCCCTTGAAACCTCTTCCACGAAATCGGGCTGCAAGTTGCAGGGGCGTATTGCCACCATAGGAGATGTCCCTGTAGAGAGAATCGCGTTCGATCTCCACTTCCATGGGCTGTCCATTGAGGTAAAAGGCCATGCCGGAGGCGCGACTGGATCCATCATACGTCCATCCCAGCGTCAACCACTGCTCAATGGGCAGTCTTTCGCGGGTTCTGATCTTGATGGCATTGCCTGGCCAGAAGTGGATCAAGGCAAAAGAAGCATGCCCATCCTCGAGAAGCAATTCATAGCCACGGCTGCCTGCATCCGATCCTGCCTTCGAGTGATGCATCACGATGAGTCGATCACGCACCTCCGGGATCCACATCGAAACGCTCATGGAGAAAGCCTGGTTGCGATTGAAATCAGCGACCTTGGCGATGGAAGCCGAGTTTTCACCATCAAACCGGAGGGCCTTTCCCGTAGGTCCATCAATGCTCTCGGGCTGATCGCCCAGAGATGCGTAGTGATCGGCCTGGGCCAGGTTGAGGTATCCTTTTTCTTCCTTGGTCTCGAAGTCAAAGTGGCCCACCAGGGCGTTGTTGAGTGGAAGGATGAAGTCTTCCTTCTCCGTCGTGTTCTGGAGCCAGAGGGCGAATGGTTCCCGTGCGCTTTCGCGAAGCATCGATTCCTCGGCCTCCAGGGTCCGGATTTGCTCCATGGCGCGGCGGTGCTCTGCTTCCTGACCCGTGTTCTGATAAAGAAAGCGCGTGGGGGAGGGAATGGCGTCGGTGAAATGAGAATACAGACCTGATTCATCGGTGTTGTTGAAAAACGCAAAAAGGCGGTAGTAGTCCTTCTGTGAAATCGGATCGTATTTGTGGTCGTGACAACGAGCGCATTCGATTGTCAAACCCATGAAGGCTAGTGCGGTGGTCTTGAGACGATCTGCGTTGTATTCCACCCGGAATTCTTCGTTGACGCTACCGCCCTCGTTGGTCTGTCGATGGTTGCGGTGGAAGGCGGTCGCCAAAATGCTTTGCTGGGTCGGTTGATCGATGAGATCCCCCGCCATTTGATGGAGGATGAAGGTGTCGTAGGAAAGGTTGTCATTGAAGGCAGCGATCACCCAGTCTCGCCAAGGCCACAGATGATTGAAACGGTCTGACTGATAACCATAGGTGTCGGCAAATCGCGCCACATCCAACCATTCCATGGCCATGCGCTCACCGTAATGCTCGGAGGCCAGCAATTGGTCGACCATGCGTTCGTATGCCAGAGGATCCGGGTCGGAGAGGAATCGCTCCAACGTATCCGGGCTGGGGGGTAAACCGGTCAAATCCAGATGGACGCGGCGAAGGAGACGCTCCTTGGAGGCCTCCTCCCGGGTGGAGAGACCCTTGAGCGAAAGCGTCTTTTCAATGAAGGCATCAATGGGGTGAGGGGCCGGAGGAACCCCGTCCATCTGGGGGATCTTGGGTGCCACAACGCGTTCAAAGGCCCAATGCTTGCCCCAGGAGGCTCCTTCGTTGATCCACTGAGACAAGGTCGCCTTCTCATCAGGATTNAGNGTCAGGAAGGATTCCGGAGGTGGCATGACGCTGTCGGGGTCCTCCGAATGGATGCGGGCAATTAGGATACTGGAGGCGGCATCCCCTGGTTGAACCAGTCGTTCTCCTTCACTGGAAGATGCGGTGATGAAGCCTTCCTGATCCAGGCGGAGATCNGCTTTTCTCGCTTCGGCATCCGGGCCATGGCAGGCAAAACAACGGTCCGAAAGGATGGGATACACATCGCGTGTGAAATCGATGGCAGCTCCCACCTCGGTCTCCATGGCATGAAGGATCGCCAGGAGACCAAGCATGAGATGCGTGATGGAATGGAGTGAATGCTTCATGCTGGGTCAAGGGTGTCCAGGCCATTTGGGATCTTGGTTCGCCGGACTTGGATCGTAATCATTCCAACATAGCTTTTTTGAGATGCTTTGAAAGCGCAAATCCCGGCTTGCGCATTGTCTGCGCATCGGCAAGTTTGAGTCCATGTTCACGGGAATCGTAGCCGAAACGGGCAAGGTGAGTCGGGTTGAGCGATCTGGGCAAGGCATCCATCTGAAGATCCATGCCCGTCGCACCGCAGACCGCATCCAGCTCGGGGACAGTCTNGCTGTCAATGGTTGCTGCTTGACCGTNGTGGAGNTNCAAGGNTTGGANGGTGAAGAGGGGTCGCTNCTCGGCTTTGACTTGTTNCAAGAGACGTGGAAACGCACCAACCTNCAGTCGGTCGAATGCCAAAGTGAGGTCAATCTGGAGCGTCCACTGGCCTTCCAGTCGGGCTTGGATGGTCATTTTGTCTCCGGGCATGTGGACGGCGTGGCGACGATCCGACGCTGGGAGGAACAGGGCGCGGACTGGCTCCTGGAGGTCGAACCACCGCTGGAGATGATGCCTCTTCTGGTGACCAAGGGATCGGTCGCACTGGATGGCATCAGTTTAACCGTAGCGGAAGTCCTGGAGCAGAGTTTNCGAGTTTGGGTGATTCCCCATACCCGAAAGGTGACCAATCTTAAAAACCGCAAGACAGGGGATGAGTTGAACATCGAGACCGACTTGCTGGGCAAATACGTGGATCGCCTGCTCAAGGCTCGAGGTCTTTGAGGGTTCCCACCNCTCGGATGGTTGTGACTCTTGCTTTGGATCTTCTCAAGCCCCGGTGCGTCCACTAGAGTCGGGTGATGCGTTCTCCAGTTTCCCTTTGTGCGTGGACCTTTTTCCTGGGGTGGTTCGGATGTTTCATGGTTGCTTCCAAGGCTCAGGAGGTGGACCCTTCCCTGCCTCCGGTGCGAGCGTTGATNGAGGCTTATCAAGAGGANGCCTCCGCTCTNCGNCGGTNTCANCCCTGGAGGATGTCGATGGCGCGCCACCAACGCATGGGCACNCTCATNGAGCAGTTTNCNCATCGCCTCAACGNCATCNGGTTTNCTCCGCTGAGCCAGGAGGAGCGCATCGANTATCTTCTTTTTCAAAACCAGTTGAAATTCGATGAGCGACGTTTGACTCAGGAGCGGCAGCGCCATGCNGAGATCCANCCATGGATTCGCTTTGGNGATGGCATTCTTGCNTTGGCNGAGGCGCGACAGCGGGTGGAGCCGATCGACCCTGAGAGCGCTGCGGTTGGTCTTGCATGCNCTGGCCGGGGAAATACGGTCGACCNTGGATGAACTCGAGCAGGAAGCGTCGAGNAAGCCAACCGCCATCCTGGCTGTGCGCATCGCGGATTGGACTGAAGTGTATCGGCGCGCACTCGAGGATTGGTTTGCTTTCTATGAGGGGTATCACCCGGCGTTTTCCTGGTGGACGCAAGCCCCTCAGGAGCAGGTGATCCAAGAACTCAAAACGTTTGCCTCGGAGGTGCGGAAACAGTTTGCCGGCTATCAGGAGGGAGAGGATCCTCCTGTNATCGGGGATCCTATTGGCAGGCAGGCGTTAATGGAGGCACTCGAATATGAAATGGTGGCCTATACGCCTGAGGCACTGCTGGAAATTGCGCGGATGGAGTTTGACTGGTGCCGCAAGGAGCGGCTGCGGGCCTCACGCGAGCTGGGCTTTGGGGAAGATTGGAGAGCTGCCTACGACCACGTGAAATCCAAGTATGTCCCACCCGGTGAACAACCCCAGTTGATCAAGACCTTGGCACAGGAGGCCATTGATTTTCTNGAAGACCGATCGCTTCTCACGATTCCACCCCTNGCCAAGGAGGTGTGGCGGATGCAGATGATGAGTGCGGAGCGCCAGAAGGTGAACCCTTATTTCACGGGAGGAGAGGTGATTTCAGTTTCCTATCCGACGGAGGAGATGGCGCATGAAGATAAGCTCATGAGCATGCGGGGTAACAATGTCCACTTCGCTCGGGCGACCGTGCATCACGAACTGATTCCAGGGCACCATCTACAGCTTTTCATGGCCGATCGCTACCGCACACACCGTCAACTCTTTCGCACACCCTTTCTGGTGGAAGGCTGGGCCTTGTATTGGGAAATGCTTCTGTGGGATTTGGATTTTCAACGCTCTGCAGAGGATCGCTTGGGGATGCTGTTCTGGAGATCCCACCGTTGTGCGCGCATTCTTTTCTCCCTGGGTTTTCATTTGGGAGAAATGAGCGCTGAAGAGGCGATTGCCTTCCTCGTGAAAGAAGTAGGTCATGAGCCTCGCAATGCTAGGGCGGAGGTCAGGCGATCGGTGCAGGGAGGTTACGTTCCGCTTTATCAAGCCGCCTACATGCTGGGAGGGCTTCAACTCAGGGCCCTGAGGGAAGAGTTGGTTGATACGGGTCACATGTCCGATCGCNCCTTTCACGATGCGATCCTGAAAGAAAATGCCATTCCCATTGATTTGATTCGTGCCAGTTTGATGTCCACCGACCTGAAGCNAGACTACAAACCTCAATGGAGATTTTACCGTGCTTTGGAGGAGCAAGAAGAACCCGGCAAGTCAGGAGACCCCCAAGCTCAGGTGCCCCATGCGACCCCTCAGGACCGTGATGGGNTGAGACTTTCCGACCGGTTCAGGGGCAAGGTGATCGACANCACNGTAGACCCTCATTGGTTCGATGATGGGAATCAATTCTGGTATCGCAAAAAGATGGGGGATGGTCGGGTTTCCTTTCAAAAGGTGCATGCGATCGAGGGGATCCAGGCTCCCGCCATGGACCACGCCCTGCTGGCCGCTTGCTTCACGGCCTTTTCCGGAGTCTCTGTGGATCCTTATCGATTACCTGTCGAGGCCCTTGAAGGGTTGGATGATGAGGACGGCGTCATACGTCTGATCGGACCTGATCGGGACTGGCTCTGGGTGCCCCTCCAAGGTCGCCTGACGGCATGTGCTTCCGCCCCTGTCANAGAAAANNCNGCCCCTGACGCGGNCCCGGGGGNNAGGCGCCGNAGNAANCAACGNGACCCGGTGGATCGTGGCCTGAAATCACCCGATGGTTTGCGGCGTCTTTGGGTCAAGGATCACAATCTCTGGTTGGAAGATCTGGAAACCCGNCAGCAAAGAGCGCTGAGTTTTGATGGAAACCCAGGGGCCTCCTTTCAGCCCAATGCTGCCAGGGATCGTTANGTGGGCATGCAGTATGAGCGTGAGGAACCCGCTCAGGGGGTGCCTCAGGCTTATTGGTCACCTGATGGTCAATGGGTGGTGGCCATGTGCTACGAGCCCGGAATTGAGCGTGAGGTGCACCTGGTNGANTCTNCNCCCAAGGANCAGTTGCAGCCCAAGTGGCATCAATATCCCTATCTGAAACCGGGGGATCGCATTCCCATTCAGAAGCCAAGGCTCTTTCATGTGACTTCGGGCAAGGAGCTTGCCCTGGATGATCGTCTCTTTTCCAATCCCTGGTCAATCACCCGCATGCGATGGGNCAGCTCCAGTGAGCGATTCACCTTCCTCTACAANCAGCGNGGGCATCAGGTNCTGCGTGTGGTGGCCGTTTCCGTGCCCGATGGCACGGTGTCCGCCTTGATCGACGAGCAGAGTGCGACCTTCATTGATTACGCCTNCAAACACGCGTACTATTTCATGGAGGAAAGAGGGGANATTCTCTGGATGTCGGAGCGAGATGGCTGGAACCACCTCTATCTCNTGGATGCCCAAACAGGGCAACTCAAGCGNCAGCTCACGCAAGGAGANTGGGTGGTGCGTCGAATCCGTGAGGTGAATGAAGCAAAAGGCCATGTCTGGTTTGAAGCCAGCGGCTTGGATGCNCATCAGGACCCGTATTANATTCATCACTGTCGCNTNGATCTCGATGGNGATCGATGGGTGCGTCTGACGTCCTCGGATGGAGATCATGAGATCACCTTTTCGCCCGATGGACGCTTCTTGTTGGACCGCTGGTCCAGGGTCGACCGGGCACCCGTCGTGGAGCTGAGGCGGGCAGAGGATGGTGCTCTGGTCATGGAATTGGAGCGAGCGGCATTAGAGGGTCTGCTCGAAGCGGGATGGCAGATACCAGAGCGATTTGTGGCCAAGGGAAGAGATGGAGTGACCGACATTCATGGAGTGATTTACAAGCCGACTGACTTTGATCCGGAACGCTCCTACCCTGTGATCGAAAAGATCTATGCTGGACCGCACGGTTCCTTTGTTCCCAAGGCGTTTCGCCCTCATCATTCGGCGCAATCGATGGCCGAACACGGTTTCATAGTGGTTCAAATTGACGGAATGGGGACATCCAACCGATCCAAGGCCTTCCATGATGTGTGTTGGAAAAACATTGGAGATGCCGGCTTTCCGGATCGTATCGCATGGATGCGTGAGGCTGCCCGCACCCGCCCCTACATGGACTTGAATCGAGTGGGGATTTACGGTGGCTCAGCGGGGGGACAGAACACCTTGCGCGGCCTCCTCGCACATGGAGACTTCTACAAAGTGGGAGTGGCTGACTGTGGCTGCCATGACAACCGCATGGACAAGATCTGGTGGAATGAATTGTGGATGGGGTGGCCCCTGGGACCTCACTATGAGGAACAATCCAATGTGACCCAGGCTCATCGCCTGGAAGGGGACCTGCTTCTCATCGTGGGGGAGCTGGATCGCAATGTGGATCCGGCATCGACCCTGCAGGTGGTGGATGCCCTGATCAAGGCCGACAAGCCCTTTGACATGCTGGTCATGCCCGGTGTAGGCCATGGAGCCGCTGGAACGCCCTACGGGCGAAAGCGGATGACCTCCTTTTTTGTGGAGCACTTACTCGAGCCTTGATGGGGCTTGAGCACTGCAAGTTCAGCTGGATTTCCGACTGCTCGATCGCTTGGGCGGCGGTTTGGAGGCCTTCGATGGATAACGTCCTTCGGATTCTGATAGACTGAGCAACAATCCCAGGCCGATACACACGGTTACCAGATTGCTCCCACCATGGCTGACCAACGGCAATGGAATGCCTGTCATGGGGATGGCCTTGGTGACGCCTCCCATGTTGAGCAAGGTCTGACAGGCCCAAATGGAAGTGATGCCAGCCGCCAGAATGGATCCGAAGGTGTCCTTGCACTGGATGGCCACCCGGTAACATTGATGAAAAAAGATGAGGTAGAAACCGACCAGTACCACACATCCCGCAAAACCCAGCTCTTCCCCGATGACGGCATAGATGAAATCGGATTCGGCGATGGGGATGCGTTCCGGGTTACCCTTGCCAAATCCTGCACCCCAAATGCCACCGGCGAACATGCCTGAGAGCCCCTGCAGGATTTGCCAACCCGCTCCCGTTGGGTCAGTGAAGGGATCCAGCCAGGTTTGAATGCGGCCCCTGGCATGCGAGAGCCATGATTGCGCGATCCACCCTGCCAACACCATGCCACCGGAAGAAAGTATCACGTAGCGCCACTGGCCGGTGAGGAAGAAAAGAACCAGACACAGCATCAGGGCCAGTATCATGACCATGCCCAGATCGCGTTGAAGGATCAGCAGCCCTACCAGGCAGGCAAAGACCAGGTAGATGGGAAGGATCATGAGGGTGATGGAGCGCCCCCCCTTGGATTCGAGGGATTTCCGAATGGCCTTTTCCCGGCTCGCCAGCGCACTGGCCAGGAAAAGGACCATGAACAGTTTGATGATTTCTGTGGGTGTGAGTTGGCCGGCAGCGTAGGTGGCACCGCGGTATCGCGTGCCCGTCAGTAACAAAGCCACCATCAGCCCCAGGGACAGGAGGGCTGAAAGCCATCCCAGCCTTTGCAAGATGACAATGCGTGATCCTTTGAAAAGGGAGGAAGTGATCAGCATCAAGGTGATGCCGATGGGGTAGGCCAGGTGGCTGAGTTTCCAGGGGTGATCCAGATCAAACAAACCCATGCGGTGTTGGGCCAGGATGCCAAACCCGCCAAGCAGCACAACAGCCCCCAGTAATTTGGTGTCTCCCTGAAATCGGAAACAGACAAACCAGAGATGAATCAGGCAGAGACTGAGCCCAAAGACCATCAGAGGTAGAAAGTCCTTTCTGGACCAACCCTCCTGATCGGCCATGTCATTGAGGGATAACCCCAGGTAGCCCAGGGCGATGGTGCAAAAGCAGGCGAAAAACAGTTTACGCTCCGTTGAACGAAACCGCCAGGCATCGGCGATGCTCAGCGTTTTTTTCACATCTCGATGGATGGCTGCCCGGTCAGGTCAGTGAAGGGCCTTCGGCTGAGCCTTCAGCCAGGCATCACGATTGACCTTTTCAACGCCATGTCGGTGAACGAAGGTTCCCTTCTTGTTGCCGACCACGATTTCCGGATAGCCGTCCTGATCGATGTCCTGGGCCATGACCTGGGTGCCGATCCCTGAATCTTCATCGATTAGATGTGGCACAAAGTCGACACCCTCCTTGGATCGAGTCAGTTCAAACCAATAAAGAACGGCTGGTGCGTTGGGCTCCGCATCGCCATTGGGGCCATGTGCCCAGAACCGCTTGCCAGTGACAATGTCCTTGAGGCCATCCCCATTCATGTCGATTAGATCGATGGCGTGCAGCTGGGAGAAATGAACCCCATAGCGGTTTTCATGATCCTCCTTGTTCATGAAAGTATGAGCCTTGAAGGTGATGCCCTCGGGGGCGGGAATGTGCTCATACCAGGCCAGTCCGTAGCCATGGGCCGCCAGGCTGGTGATGACGTCGTTGTCGCCGTCACCGTCCACATCGTAGGCATACATTTGGGCCCCACCTCCCGGGCTGAAGGCGACAGGATGGAAGGCCCATTCAGGGTCTCCTCCCAGAGAAGNGGGCTGCTCCCACCANCCCTCCTTGGCCATNATGTCCATGCGNCCATCACCATTGACATCNCCCACGCCCATTCCATGAGTGAATCGNTGCCANGGCCCTTTGGCCGTTACGGGGTGAAAGGTCCACGGCTTTTCGGGATGATCCCAATNGGGGGAGGCATAACCATAATAGCCNCCCGAGCTGCAGACGATTTCCGGTTTTCCGTCCCCTGTCAGATCGGTGAAGGTGGGAGATTCGTTGTCGGTGACATCGAGGATCACGTGACGCACCCAGTAACCGTCTTTCCCCTGCGGGTTTTCATACCAGGAGGATTCGGCTCCAGGAAACCCCAGAATCAGGATGTCATCCCAACCATCGCCATTGAAATCATGGGAGAAGGCAAAAAAGTTGTCCGAGTAGGTGTTCTTGGTGCCCAGCGCGCCTTCGTAGCCCTGAACGGTCTGAGTGCTTCCGTCTTTCTGTTTTTGTTGCCATCCGCGACGGTCCGGATAGTAGGTGTGTCGAGCTGCAAAAGCCGGCCCTTCCCACCAATAGGGCCCTGAAGCGACATCCTGGTTGCCATCGTGGTTGAAGTCGCCGAAGGTGGCTCCTTCACTCCAGAAGCGATCGGTGAGCTGCACTTTGTCAAACTGATGCAGGAGATGATCTGCACCGTAGGCGGCTTGCGCCACGATCAAGGTGCCGAGGCATCGAAGTAGGGGGCTTTGCATGATGGGATACGATCCCAAGGAACGGCTCACGGGTCAAGCCAGTAGCCTTCCCCACTCTCATGCCCATGATTTACCGAGCCTCTCCAGCAGGCACATGGCGGCATTGTGCCCCGGCAGACCGCTGACCGCACCCCCTCGCTTGGCGGATGAGCCACAAACCAGCACTCTAGGGTGCTGGGTTTCGACACCCCAGCGACCGATTTCTTCTTCCACATCGGTAAAAGGCCAGGAGAGATCCCCATGAAAAATATGTCCTTTGGGCAGTCGCAAGTGTTCTTCCAGGTCCATGGCGCTCATCGCACTCAGGCAGGGTTTGCCGTCGGCATCCATGGCCAGAGAGTCTTGTATCGGTTCGGCCAGATGTTGATTGATGGCATCAAGATACCTTTGGGTGGCGAGGTTTCGTTGCTCTTCAGGCTCATCCGTGAAGAGACGGTGGGGCATGTCCAATCCGAAGAGTGTCAGGGTCTGGTAACCGCTGTTCTGAAGGGCAGGAGATAAAATGGAGGGGTCGGTCAGGCTATGGCAGTAGATTTCACAGGGAGGTTTTGTGGGGCATTGCCCGTTCATGCTCTCCAAGTAGCTTTTCTCCATGCCTTGGTAGCCCTCATCCAGATGCACGGTGCCGGCAAAGACCTCCTCGGGGCGGGCAACACTCTGCTTGAGTGCAGGGAGCTTTTTCAGAAGCATGTTGATCTTGAAAGCACTCCCTTCCTGAACTGGTATGGGTAGCCCGATAGGATCTCCCTGAACCCGTTCTGGGGGCAGACAGGCATTGAGTAACAGATGGTCGGCCTGGATCCATTCGTTGCCCTGGTCTGACTCCAGGCCAACGGTGACATGATGGGGATCGGGCGCGATGGCGGTGATTTCGCAGGATGTGCGCAAGGTCACCTGACCCGTCGCTTGGTTGACGCGCTCCAACTCTTTTATCAAGGCCCCCATGCCCCCCATGGGCACAAGCCATTGCCCGGTGCCTTGCCCGAGGATGTGGGTGAGGAAGCATCGGTTTTGAAGAAGACTGGGATCCTGTCCATAGGTGGACACCCCGATCTTGGCATCGGTAAAGAGTGTCCCACGAAGAGCGTCATCCTGAATCAGTGATTCCAGGCAAACCCCCAAAGGTTCTTCGATCAATGCCTGCCAGGCTTTTTTTTGCGAAGCCTCAAGTCTCTCCATCAGAGACTGGCGTGAGGTGAGGGGTTTCCAAAGGGTGGGCCACAGCATGGACTGGAGGACCCCCTCCATCTTTGCCCATTGTTCGTATCCATGGAGATCCGAGGGCCGCTTGGTGAATTGGGAAATCGCTTTCTGGTTACCTGCGGGATCCTGAGAGCGGAGGATGAGCTCGCGATATCCTTTTTCAGAGCCCACCGGTGTCCACGAAGCCGTGCGACGCTGAAGTAAGGAAAGACGTACTCCGAGGTCGTTGAGAATTTTTGCAGGCAAGAGGCTGATGAGATAGGAAAAGACCGAAAGCTTGGCATCCATGCCGGGAAACAGCCGCTCCGAACAGGAAGCCCCTCCCAGTGTGGCCTGCCTCTCGACCACCAAGGTCCGGAGACCCGCCCGCGCCAGATAGGCCGATGCGATCAACCCATTATGGCCCGCACCCACGATGACGGCGTCATATGAGCTTTTCATGAGTCTCGCTGTGAGGAGGGCTCCTGCTGAGTGAAGATGGTCAGACCTTTCAGGGACCGTTCACTGTGGCTGGCGAAAAGACTCACGAGATACCCGACTGCCATGCAGGTGGCGATGCCGATCGCGGTATAAAGGTAACCGTTGATATGCGTGAAAAGCCACAAATAGAGCATGACTCCTGAACCGGCGACGACCCCGACGGTTGCTCCCAGTGTATTGGCGCGACGTGTCAGCATCCCAAGCATGAACAGGCCGCCGAGGACCCCCATGAAGAGTCCGATCACCTTGATGAACGCATCAAAGAGAGAGCGGATTTCTGGTTGTACGAACAACAACGCCAGGGCTGTCCCCAAAAGGCCACTCAAGGCTGTGAGCATGCGAGCGGCCTTCAGGGCTTGACGATCAGATGAAATGTGGCCCCCCGGGCGCAGGAAATCGGTCACCAGGGTGGTGGCCGTCGAATTCATGCTGGTGGATACGGTGGACTGCGCGGCGGCAAAAATGGCAGCCACCATGAGGCCTGCCAGGCCTGCGGGCAATTCTCTGGAGATGAACAGAGGAAAGATTTGATCGGTGTGGATGGACCAGTCGAGACGATCGGGGTGATGCTGGTAGAAGGTGAACAGGGCCGTACCAATGCCGAAAAAGAGGAGAGTCGAGACAATGCTCATCAAACCATTGGTCCAGATGGACCGAGCTGCAAGGGTTTGGGTGGCGGTGGTCATGTAGCGTTGCACGACGGCTTGATCGGCCGTGTAGGAGGAAATGTTCTGGCCGATGCCACCGACAATGATGACCCAAAAAGCAATTTGCAGATGTGAAGGATCCCAGTGCCAGTTGGCCAGTCGGAACTTGTCGGCTTGATGGGCGGTGGCCATGAACCCACTCCACCCCTGATCACTACCCTGGATCAACCACACCAATGCGATGATGGCTCCACCCAACAAAACCAGGGTTTGAAGGGTGTCGGTCCAGATGACCGCCTCGATACCTCCCAGTGAGCAATACAAAATACTCAAAACACCCATGAGCAGGACCGATGAGACAGGGTCCAATGGCGTGGCTGCAGCTAGCGCCAGTCCTGTTAACGACATCACAATGGCCATGCGGAAAAGATGAAAAAAGGTGAAGCTGGCACTGCCAAAAAGCCGGAGGCCTCGATGGAAGCGGAGTTCCAGGTATTCGTAGGCACTGGTGGCATCCATGCGCCGAAAGAAGGGCAGAGCGAGCCCCACAGCCAGAAGGGCGACCACTGGAATCATCATGTTGCCCACGGCATAAACCCAATCCTGAGCATAGGCCTTGGCTGGGACACCCGTGAAGGTCAAGGAACTGAGCATGGTGGCAAAAATGCTGCATCCTGCCGCCCACCACGGAATACGCTTGCCTCCCCTGAAGTAATCTTCACTGTGACGGTGGCGACGCTTGAACCCGATGCCAATGACGACCATGGCCGCGAGATACCCGCCCAGGATGAGGTAATGCAACCACCCGAACGAGGCCGGTTGAATCAAGACCTTGCCTCTTCGAATGGTGGGGGTGCGCACCCTGGGCCGGATCTCCCCACTGGGGATGATGATGGTATCGTCCCAAAGCACGGCTGAGGTGGTGACTTGGTTTTCAGGTATGGGACCGGCGGAGGTCCACGTGTCCGTGATGGTATGGTAGGCCCACGCCTCTTTTGGGAAGCCAGGGTGATCATCCTTCAACGCATCGCCCTGATGAAACAGCTGACCGTCGGCTCCCCCCAGAACCAGCAAGTGACTTTGCCCCCAGGGCACGCCGCTTCCTGCCATGACACACTTTGGGGCTGCCTTGCGCGGCCGCCAGGTGGAGCTCATCGGCTGGTATTCCCAAAAGTCGTCCAGAAAACGCACCCCTTCAGGGTCTTGAGTCCTTCCGCTCAGAACATAGAGACTGTCCTGATATCCGTTGTGCTGAGCCAAGGTGAGGTTGAAGGCACGCGCCCCTCCTGGAATGGGCGGGAGAATCTTCCACTGGAAGTCGGAATCTTTTCCTCGTTGCGACAGGTCCAGGGCCCATAACTGATCGGTGGCAGTCTCCAGTGTCAGGCCACCTTGTCCACCTGCCAGATAGATAATCCGGCCGATAAGGGCTGCCTGTCCATGCGCACAGGGCCGAGGCAGTGAGGGAAGGGCTTCGGTCTCAATGCTTGCGGTGTCGGGATCCCACCGGAGGAGAAAAACATCGTCGAACACCTCATCAGCATCATTGCCCCCCATGCACACGAGGCCTTCGGGGAGACTCACATTCGCCCCGTAGGCGATGGGATGGTGAAGGTTTCCGCCATCCTGCCATTGATGGCCGTCCTCCGTCCGAGTCAGAACATGAATTTGATCATGCCAGACTTTCCCCGATTCCCAAACCGGGGGTTGAAAGTTGGCTCCGCCCGCAACGATCAGGGCATCCTGATGCATGCCGACAAAGGGCCCTGCGACACCGACTGCGTTGGGTAATGCGGGAAGCTGATCCCACTCCATGCGGGGAGGTTCCTGGCCCTGGAGAGAGAGCGACAACAGCCAGACTGAAACCCATGCCCATCGAGGGTTGACCGACAACTTAAATGGATACCAGATGCGCTGCATGATGG
The DNA here is from genome assembly GCA_002686885.1 of Pedosphaera sp. GTDB lineage: Bacteria > Verrucomicrobiota > Verrucomicrobiia > Limisphaerales > AAA164-E04 > UBA7971. The sequence continues at coordinate 75,294 of NYYT01000076.1, read as the reverse complement.
GAACAATGAGAACATTGTAAGAGAAGTTCGATGGGCCTGCCAGCCTGGAAGCTCTTAAAGCGCATCAGTGGACAAAGGGGCCGCTTTCCTCCACATCGTTAGCGGTTGGGATTCTCATACCAAACCACATTTTTGGAACCTCTTCCGGCATTTAACAGATCGGCATCCCCATCCCCATCCATGTCCAAGCTTCTCAGGTCATAGCTCTCTTGATCTGAATCGATTTGATGAGTGATGAAAGTACCCTTGCCCGAGTTCTCGTACCAACGAACCCACCGACTTTCATAGCCGCAACTGGCGACATCGGGCAGGCCGTCCAGATTGTAGTCAGCCGAGGTCAGGCTGTGGGGAGAGCGGATCTCCTGGTCTATGGGATGCGCGTTCCAGTTAGGATTCTCAAACCAAAGGAGACCCACACCATGACCTCGAGAGGCGACCCAGTCGGTTTTACCATCCTGATTCACATCGATGCCGAGCACACTGGTAGCCCCAGGTTCATCCACTGCCAATACCGTTTTGGACCATGGTTGGCGCACTTCGCTGCTGCCAGGGTGTGTCCAGAATGCGAACCAGTTACCCTCCTGAAAAGGTCTTCCCTTGGCGCCCACGGCAATCTCCATCCATCCATCCCCGTTGACATCGCCCAGGCCCATGTAATGACTGCCTCCTTGCGCATCGCCACGGGCAAAGACATGTCGATTCCAGGCATTGGCCGAGTAGGGGTTCTTGGGAACACTCAACCAGGCGATGGAGTCCGGGATGCCTCTTGCCGGTTCAAAATTGTTGATGATGACATCGTCCCTACCGTCGTGGTCCACATCTGCCGTTAACAGGCAATGAATGCCAGTGATTGCCTCATCGATCACTCGGGCTGTCCAAGCGCCCATTCCGGCCGCAGGCCACCCGGGGTTTTCCAGCCAAAAGGGGTGACCGCTTGAAAGCGCCCCGGCCCAGTCCATGTCGCCATCGCCATCGACATCCAGGGAAGTGCTGTGAATGCAGCCAGCTCCTGGTTGCTGGAAACGATGCAGCACCACTTCCTTTTCCCAGGTGGGTGCCAGAAACAAGGAGACCTTTCCTGCATAGCTAGCGATCACGTCGGGGAGAGCATCTTTATTGACATCGAATGCCAGGGCCGTGTTGCAATGGCCTCCCTCGGCGATGAGGTGTTTTTTCCAGGTGGCAGACTCCAGGCAATATGGGCATAGCGCCACGCAGACTATCCAGATCATCCACATCCGACGGGATTTCATACTCTCACTATCCCTCAACGGTTGGATGGCTCAAGAACCATTTTCCGAGGTGTTGTCCCGGGCGAATTCAGGGTGGATGAAGGGGGGTATCCAGTTGTAGAATTGTGGAGGATCTATCGTGGAATCTGAAAACAAGAGAAAAAACCGGGTGGCTGTGGAATGGATGCTTTGGTGGGTGTTGATGACTGGATGGCATTGGGGCGTCCAGGGAGAGTTGGCTCTCAAAGGCATTCATTCGACGCCACACCCAGCCTCCAAGGAGATGCGTTATCGCCGCCCTGCGGATCCATCCCTGGGAGCCTTGGTCAGGATGTTTGTCGTGAATGAGGGAAAGCAGCGAGTCGACTTGCACCCATCACAGGGCTTTCTCTTTCGCGGACGCACCGGTCAGGCACTGGTGGATTCAGGAGAGTGGACCTGGTTTGATACCCCCTCTCTGCACGCTGAGGACGCATACTCTCTACCACCCGGTGGCCTTGTGGTCCTTGAATGGAATGGTGCTCGATCGGATTGGGGCCCAAACACACAAGTAGCCCTGGATGCGACGCTTCTTTCGGGTGAGAAGATCCACATAGGTGATCCAGCACTCACTCCCTCGCCGGTGAGCTTTCGCGCTATCACCTTTCTCGGACATGGGGAAGATCCTCGACCGCATGAAATGGCCCTCCATTTGCAAAACGATTCCGATCAGACTTACACACTCTCTGGTTTGCGGCTGTGGACACCCTCCGAGAATGCATCCTCTCACATCTTTGAGCCAACTCTTCGAGTGGGATTGGATCCGTTGTCTTCCACCGATCGAATCCTTGCTCCCGGGCAGATTTGGAGTCAGAAGCTCGAAATGGGCTCTCTCGAGCTGGGCTATGCCATTGTTGAAGCTCAGTTTTCCTCTCAGGGAGAAGATGAGGTTGATTCCATCATGGCCAAGATACGAGTGCGTCGAGAAATGTTCGACATCAGCGGTGGCTGGGTTTCCTCCGAACTCGATGGCAAGAGCACGCTGACCTACGAGCCCTTTCTGCAAACACTCAGGGGTATGCATCTCAATACGGCCCATATTGGAGAGATTCGTGGCTATACCGATCACCCAGAGCTCTACGCCCGATACCCACTCAAGCGTTTTCACAAGCTGGAAGATACCCAGCGGTATGGCGCATGGGACAAACTCAAGGAAGTGCATGCGGTTGAATTTTTGGGTGAACCTCAATACGGCGGCGGAAGGCCCGTGCCTCCGATGGAGGTCCACCGCGCATTGCTTCCCTATCGCAACAGCCGGCTTGCTACCACCGTGACGCACAGTGAAGAGCGCATTTGGCGCTTTTATGCGGGCCTTTCGGATTTTCCTCACTACGATGCCTATCGGGTTGTGGCCCCTGCTGCCGATTCCTGGTCGGCCTATGACCGCTGGGAAGGAGAGCGGATTCGCTGGGGAGCCCCCTTGGAAACGATCGGTACGATGACCCGTTCTATCAGGGATCTTTACCGCCCTGTCTCCATTGGGTATTGGTCTCAGGGAGCGCACAATGACTGGTCTTCCAGAAGACGCCCCCGCAGCTCGCCGACTCCCGATGAATTGAGGATGCAAGCCTGGCAGGCGATGGCCAATCGCATCACTTCCCTCTACTGGTTTAACCTTTCACTGGAGTCCCTGCTGGCCTTTCCCGACCTGATGGAGCCGATTGCCGAAGTGAACCGAATGGCTCTCATTTTGTCTCCCTGGATGCTGGAGGGAGTTGATAGTTACCATCGCAGAGTGTCCGAGGTGGATCAACCGCAGTGGGACTTCAATGCGATCCAAACCCACGACACCCTTCTCCTCTTTGTCATCAACCTGGCGTATACGGTCGATCCGGTCCATCAGGTGTTTCAATTCACCGATCGTCGTGAAACATTTGTCTTTCCTCACCTGGGCGCCATGAAACCCGATTGGCAAATGTGGCGACTCACCCGGGAGGGCATGGAAAAGTGTCAACCTCAGTGGCAGGAAAAAACCATCCGCTGGGAAGACCAGGTCCGTGTTGAAGGAGTGTATGTGCTCTCTGCTGATCCGAAACTGGCATCCATCCTCCAGGATCGGAGAAATGCCCTTGAATCAGTCGAACAGGCGATGGGTTTCGATCTTCAGGAGCCCGATGCGGCCTACCAGCATCTGAGTCGATGGCTCAAGACTCGGGTTCCTTGAATGTTTTTATCTCCAGGTGGAATCAGACATGGAAAGGATCTCACTGCTTGGTGATCTGGCGCAGGGGGTCCGCCTTCAGCGTGGCTATGTGTCCATCGCCTTTGCCGGACGATTGCAGGTGTCGGTTGACGATCTGCCCAGGGAATTGCAGCCAGTGGATTGGCAATCCATCCCCGGTGAGTGGAGGCAGGAAACCACTACGGTGACTTCACGGTTGAGTTATCGTCTCATTCAGCCTGCTTTTGAGTTACCCTTGAGCCTGTTGAGGCGGGACATAGCGCGACTGCTCCCTGCTCAGATTCGGTCGACCCGTCTTCGGTCCGTAGCGGCCGATGCCGGGGCCATTCTGACGGAGGTCACCATGGAAATAGACCCCGGAGACAAGCGTCTTTTGCCGGTCGAGTTGGATCCTTCTGCTGTCTTTTGGTATGCGCTTGTCAATGGGCGGAGTGTCTGGCCCTGGCAGGATGAAGAAGGGCGCATCCTGATCCCTCTCGAATCGGCTGCCAATCCTGGTGAAAGCACGCGATTGGAATTTCTTTATGCTTCCAGTCATTTGCAAACCAACCGAAGAGTGCTGAAGCAGGAGCTCTCGGCACCCAAGTTCGACCTCCCGCTTGAAAATGTCACCTGGCAAGTGCTCATGGATGAGAAATGGGAACTGGAGGAACATACTGGGTCTCTGCAGCTGGCGGGCACCGATCAGCAAGCAATGCCCCTCAAGATGGACTGGGATCGCTATTTTGAATCGCAAAGGCAGGAGCAAGCCGCCCAGTCCCGCGATGCTCAGCGCATGCTGCAACTGGGGAATCAACTCTTGGTGGAGGGTGATTCCAGATTTGCTCAAAAGGCTTTTGAACAAGCCTACAGTCTTTCCAAAAATGATGCGGCATTCAATGAGGATGCACGTGTTCAATTGAGGAATCTCAAGACTCAGCAAGCATTTTTAGGTTTGAATGCACGCAATGGTTTTCTGGAAAACCAGTTAAGCAATGCTTTGGAAGCGAAAGGGGATTCAGCGAAGGATGGCCTGCGCTTCAGTCAAGAAAATGTGGAACGATTTGCCAACGACAATAGCGATGATGTCAATGTCGCGTTCAATCTTCAGGCCGAACGAATTATTCAACAGCAGGAGGCGGCGAGTGAAACGGCCGAGCGGCTTCGAGCTTCCTTTCCGGAAATAGGCCACACCTATACTTTTGAACAAAGTCTTCAGTTTGAAGACTGGTCGAGTCTGGAGCTTTCGGTCGAAGCCCGACTCTCGCACCTCACCGTAGGGTGGGGAATGCGCATGGGATTTGTTTTCCTTTCGTTGGGCGCTCTCTGGGTCGGGCTTTTGATGACAAGTGCCCTGACTCGATACGGACGCTAGGGGAAACGCAACCTCTGGTAGAGTGCGCTTAAGGCAGCCAGGGTGCCAAGGTGGGTCTTACCTGTTCAAGCACTTCTGACTGCGGTGCCAGGTTATGCCATTCGTGTGGATCGGCTATATGGTCGTAAAGCTCCTCAGACTGATCCGCATAGCGTGTGTACCGCCAACGTTTGCTGCGAATGGAGTGGTTTCCTTTACCGAAGGTCGTGATGGCGGGATAAGGCCACGGTCTTTGTGGGCTTTGGACCAGTGGCATGAGGGAGCGACCTTCCAGATGGGGAGGGTGCTTCAACTGGCAGAAGTCCAATAGCGTGGGGTAAAGGCTGAGGAGTTCGACCGGAGCCGAACAGGTGCTGTTGCGCACGGATGATTCGGGTAACGATTTGGGGGGTACGATGATCAGCGGAACCCGGGTGGCTCGCTCCCACAGAGCTTGCTTGGCCCAACGCTCCTTTTCTCCCAGAAAGAATCCATGATCTGAAAGAAGNACCACCCAGGTGTGATCGGCCATCGGNCCATCATCCAAAGATTTTATCAAGCGTCCCACACATGCATCCACAAAACTCACCGAAGCCAGATACGCCTGCACGGCCTCTTTCCAGCGATTCTTCTTCAGGAACCACGCGTGTGCNGGAGGCAGTGGGTTGTGGGCGAGTGAACGGCCGCCTTGAGGGATGTCCTCCATGTCGTCTTCAAGAACCGTCGGAAGCAAGACATCTTTCAGGGGATACAGATCAAGAAAGCGTTTCGGGGCAAAGAGAGGTACATGGGGGCGATAAAGCCCGACGGTCAGGAACAAGGGCGCTTCATGGTCCTTCTGCAACTGCTCCGCAGCCCATTGGCTGTTGATGACATCGTGGTATTGAGATTCCTCTGGGGGAAAGGTTCCCCAGTCCCAGAGCTTGCTGCGAGAGGCTTCCGGGGTAGTGGAAAGCCTTTGGTCCGGCAGTGGGCCTTGACCTCCGGAGGGACCGTAACGGGTGAAGCGCTTTTGTCCTCTCGAGGCATGGAACACTTTGCCACACCCCATGGTGAGGTAGCCTTGATGCGTGAACCACTCTGGCAAGGAGGGTATTTCCGACAANATCGTTGCTTTTTGCAAAGAATCATCATTGTCATAGACTGAAGTCGTGGAAGGTCGTAGCCCCATCATCATGCTCACGCGTGATGGGTTGCATACGGGTGCCTGACAGTGAGCATTCTTGAAGAGAACGCCCCTTTGAGCCAATGCGTCGATGTTGGGTGTTCTGGCTTGAGGGTGTCCACCCATACATCCCACCCAATCGTTCAGGTCATCCAGTAGGATCAGCACCACGTTGGGACGNTCTGCCTGCGGCACTGCCCAGAGTCGNGAAAACAGGCCNACCGATAGGGCCATNATGTGNAACCATCGCATGAATGTCTTTCCGTTGAATGATCCATCCAGTCCACTGGGAGGGTTGTCAGCCTCGATCCCATCATCGTGCCGGTCTACGATCTAGCGATAGGGTTGGTTGAGTCGCACCTTGTGGCTGCGATGACGTTTTCTGAGTTTGATGTTGATGAGCTCCACAANCAGTGAAAATGCCATCGCCGTGTAGATGTATCCTTTTTGCACCTCGACGTGAAANCCTTCGAGTGTCAGTACGAANCCAATCATGATGAGAAAGCTNAAGGCGAGGATCTTCAAACTGGGATGTGCTTCAATGAACCGACTCACNGATTGAACAAANAGCAACATAATCATCATCGAGATGATGACTGCCGTCACCATGATGGGGATTTCCTTCACCATGCCAACGGCCGTAATGACTGAATCAAGGGAGAAAACCAAATCCAACAGTGCGATTTGAATCAATACACTGGTGAAGGTGNCNTTGTTTTTTGAGTNTNTTTCNCCNTCAGCNCCCTCGAGCTTNTCNTAGATNTCATGGGTTGCCTTGGCGATNAGGAAAAGACCTCCCAACAGAAGGATAAGATCCCTGCCGCTAAAAGATTTCCCCAAGAGGGTTAATAGAGGTTGGGTAAGGCTGGCGATCCATGCGATCCCCATCAGGAGACACAATCTGCCGACAAGTGCCATTCCTAGCCCCAACTTCCTGGCGGTGGCTTGGTCGGCCTTGGGAAGCTTGGATGCCAGGATTGAGATGAATACGATATTATCAATGCCCAGAACGATCTCCAGCAAGGTGAGCGTCATGAGGCTGATCCAGCCTTCAGGCGTGGTGAGCCATTCCATTTTTTTACCCTAAGGGGTTTAGGCCCGTCCTTCAATGCCATTCCAATGAGGAAGGGATGAAGGCTTTTAGAACAAATTGCCAATGGTCATGCCGATGACGCTCATGGGGCCTTGGTCTTCGATGCTTTCGGTGGCCTTATTGATTTTCTGCAGAGTGGTGGTTGCGTTGTTCAGTAAGGCGGGATCGTTGATGATCCTTCCCAGGCTTCCCTTTCCATCATTGAGTTTGACGAGTATTTCTCGAAGCTGAGTCATGGCTTGGGTCGTCTCATCGTAAAGGGTCGGATCTACCGAGAGTTTGCCCAAGGTGCCCTGACCCTCCTTCAGTCTGCTGACGACTTCCTTTGCCTGTTCCGCTGTCACTTGAATGTCGTTGCCTGCTTTTTCCAATTGCTCAACGGCTGCGAGAGCCGATTCATAGAGTGTCTGTTCCTGAACAAGCTTTCCAATGGTTCCCTCCCCAGAGGCGACTTTGCCAGATATCGATTCGAGATGAGAGAGTATGCCAGAAACCTTGTCCTTGTTCTGTTCGATCAGGTCTCCCAAAGGTCGCAGGACGGCATTAAATGAATCACCCGAAAACGATGAAGTCAGGTTCTGGACGCCTTCGGCAACCGACTCCAGCTTGGACATCAGTCTGTTCAAATCAGGCTGCTCTACAGATGGGAGCAGCGCGCCGCTTTCCGCGGTAAGCCCTTGCTTGCCGAAAGACAGGGAAACATAGTGCTGTCCCATGAGTCCTTCAAATTGAATGGCGGCCTCACTGTCGGTCCGAACCGATGCGTGATGCTTTTCATCGATGGCAAGGGTGACTCGTACCATGCCCTCATCCAAGGTCATCGAACCCACCTGACCAATGGTCATCCCTGCCATTTTGACCGGATCTCCTTCTCTTAAATCCTTGATGTTGGTAAATCGTGTCTGGAATTCCATGGTATCAGCAAACGGAGAAAGGGATCCTGCGACTTCCAATAAAATAAAAGCGGCAAGGATACCGAAGATCACCAGTAGACCGATCTGAGCCTCGATCGATCCGGGACCTTTTCTGGGTGCGGTGCGGTTTGGTTTTGAGTCGGATGATGGTGTTGGTGCTCTCATGTTGTTTTTGATGTTAAAGATAATCTTTCTGGCTTCCGGCATGGAGAAATTGGCGGGTTTGAGGGTCACTCAATGACTTGATTTCTTCAGGTGTCTGTGGATCGGTGAGTCGTCCTTGGGCCATGAAGGTGATGGTATCTGCAATGCCAAAAGCCAGATCACGATCATGTGTGACAATGATCGATGTCGTGCCATGGTCTTTGTTGACGCGGCGTATTTCCTTCCCGATGGCGACCGCTGTGACCGGATCTAGCTCACTGGTCGGTTCGTCGTAGAAAATAATTCCCGGATCGATCGCCAGGGCGCGGGCAATGGCCACTCGCTTCTTCATGCCTCCGGAAAGATCCGACGGCATCTTGTGTTTGTCATGCGCTACATCCAGCCCTACTTGAGTGATCGCTTGATCCACCAAGGGTTCTACCTCTGCATCGGAAAGACGTTTGGTTTCCCTCAAATACAGTGCGATGTTCTCACCAACGTCCAGGGAATGAAGTAGTCCGCCCTGCTGAAAGACAATGGCCATCTCGATCTGATTCCATGTGATCGCCTCGCTGAGGGGAGACCCATTGTAGAGAATGGATCCTTCATCCGGCGTTTCAAGACCTACAAGGTGCCTGAGCAGGACGCTTTTGCCAGAGCCGCTGGCTCCCATTATGACACAGATGGATCCAGCTTCCACAGATAGGTGAACCTCACTCAGAACAGGCACGCCGCTCAAAGAACGTCCGAGTCCTGAAACTGCCAAATTCACGCCTTTGGAATGGGAGGGTGTCATTCGATCCAGACGAAAATACGGGTGATTGCATAGTCAGAAATGAGGATGCAGACAATGGACTGAACCACCGATTGGGTCACGGACCTGCCGATGGACCTGGGACCTCCTTTGGTCTGCAGTCCGTGATGACAACTGACGATTCCAATGAGCATGGCGAAGAAAATGCTTTTGGTGATGCCCTGGGCCAGATCCTGCAAGGAAATGCCAGCCTTCAAATGCGAGAAATAGGCTTGTAGTGAGAGTCCGATTTCCTGATTCAGCCAACTGACCAAGCCACCTCCCATCCAGCCTACCAGGATGGAAAACAAGACGAGCAGGGGCAGCGCACAAAGAATGGCTGCAACTCTTGGGAGAACCAAGTAATGAATGGGGTTGATTTTCATGGTCCAGAGGGCATCGATTTCCTGATACACCTTCATGGATCCAAGTTCTGCAGTGATGGCCGAACCGATGCGTCCGGCCATTAATATGGCCATCATGACCGGAGCGAGTTCCTTGCACATGGACAGGCCTACAAGCTGCCCCACGACAAAAGAAAGGCCACGTTCCACCAACACTGGGCCGGATTGGAGAGCCAGCACACCCCCAATAAAAAGCGATAAGACACAACTCATCAGTAAGGATGCATTGGCCATGTCATAAAAGCACTGGATGATCTTCCTCCGGTGGTGCCACATCTCAGGCCAGGCCCCCAAGGTCTGTAGCCCAAGAGAAACTATTTCGCTGGTGTAACGAATCATGCCTCGAAGTATCCTTTCATCAAACAAGAGGGAGATGATAAAATCAAGGGGTGTTGCTCGAAGGCCCTATGGGGCGTCCGAGGATGGACCAATGGCTCTTGGATGAGGATTCTTTGTGTTTGAACAATCCGAAGAGTAGAGAGGACTCATTTCCTTTTGGTGATCGATCCGAGCGCCAGATATTCCAGAGAAAGGACCTGACATGGCGACCAGATACCTCGTCTTTTTGAGAACGCCAAATGGCCCAGAGGGGTGAGTAGTGGCGTTGAAGGGTCTCCTTGTTCCACAGGATGGCTTCCAAGGGAGCCAACCATTGGATACTGGTGATTTCATTTTTTCTCTCTTTGATGAACAGAGGCCAAAAGCTCCAGCGCTCACGCAGGACCTCATCATTGGATCGCTGGGTTTCTTCCACGTGCTTGTAGAGGTGAAGGAGTATTTGTTGACTGTTCTTGACCGACGCGGTGTTTCTTTTGTTTTGAAACCTCAGCAGGGGCCAAGCCACAAAGCCTTTTTGTTGATTGGGGCTGTTTTGGCTTCCAAACAGGGGCCAAATGCGTATGGCCCTTTTGTCGTCCCCGCGGGCCCAGGTGATGATGGGCCATGGGATTCCCCACTCGCGATAGTCCTTTTGATGATCCACTGTACGAGTCACTCCAACAGGCCAAGGGAGGGTCAGGGAAAACCTGTCGGGAGCTTTCTCCAGACTATAAAAAGGGATGAGAGCCGTGCGCGTCATGGTATCGCCATTTTGCAGCTCCGATTGTTGTGTCTGAAAAAAAGGCCAAGCCACGGACTTCTTGAGGTAACCTGGGACAAAGGTTTGGCTGCCATCCGCATTCGGCATGACATGAGACTTCCGCCTTTCCCAGCTACCGAAGGGAAGGAATTGCCACCCCTCCAACTGATGTCCTTTTCGCCAGTGAATGAGGGGCGTTAAAAAATTGTAGGTCGTGACATCCTTCTTTTCTGTCCGAACATACAATGGCCAAAGAAAAAAAGAGATTTCATCCCTGAGGAAATGCCGACGCATGTGCCCATAGACAGGCCATAAAGCTTTGCGATTGAGAGAAGGTTCCGCTCCTCGATCGCTGAAATAAAACGGAAAAAAAGCACTTCGAGTTCGGGGCCCTCCGGTTGCATGATCCCCACGGTCGATGGTGAAAAAGCTCATAAAATTGAGTCGTGATTCATCCCCAAATCGATCGTAGCGCAGCACCGGATAGAGAAAATCCCACTCGACTGAGTCGATGGGTTTGAAGCTTTGATAGGAAAACACCCCCGGCCACCCCCATCGCGTCCCTGCGTCGCTTGATTGGTGGTAGGTGAGTGGGCCAAACCAGTCCTGCCCTAATTTTGCATCCGCCAAAGGGTCGTCGTTCGTGAACATCGATTCATCCACCCTATCGCCCCACAAGGCGCTCGTGGGCTGAAAGACCATCAGCAGGCATTCCAGAATCAAGATCAAGTTGTTGCGTTGCATCAAAAAGCTCAAACCACGTGCATTCATCGTCTTCCATCCCATCTCCCCGGTCAAGTCCTCGGCACCGGGCGATGCGTCCTGTTTTGTTGGTATTCCCGATCGAATTGGGCTTGGAGAGACTTTTAGAGCAGATTATTCTCTCCACCATGAATTCATTGAAGGGCTTGCACCCTCGCCGATCCTTTTTGAAGCTTGGTTTGCTCGGGGGGCTTTCTTTGCCAATATCTCAAAGGGCTTCCTATGGGGCTGAGAGCCTGCCTGCGCAGGAGGTCTGTGCCTTCGTGAAATTCCTCCAGAATCTCTCTTTTGAAGACTTGGCTCGAACCATCCGAAAAATGGGCTTTGATGGCATAGAGGGAACGGTTCGCCCCGGAGGACTCATTACTCCTGAAAAAGTGGATGAAGACCTGCCCAGATTGATGGAAGCCCTTCGCCGCGAGAGCCTGGAAATGACCATCATGGCTTCGGGCATCAATCGTATCGATGACCCTGTCGCCGAGCATACCCTTCGGCTTGCGACAAAATGGGGTGTCAAGCGATACCGTATGAACTATTTCCGTTATGACATGGATAAACCCATGGCTCCTCAAAGAGCGTCCTTTAAGGCGATGGCCAAAGACCTGGCAGCCTTCAATCATGAGCTGGGAATTCAAGCCTTGTATCAAAATCATGCAGGGGCCCGATATCTGGGGGCAACCATGTGGGATTTGGTGGACCTTCTTGAAGGCATACCACAAGAGGACATATCCATCGGATTTGATGTGCGCCATGCTAAAGTGGAAGCAGGGTTGAGCTGGCCGGTTTATTGGGAGATTGCCCGTCCCCATCTCGGGGCACTTTACGTAAAGGATTTTGTTTGGGATCAGGGAAAAGTGATCAACGTGCCATTGGGGCAAGGGTGGGTTGGTGAAGCGTTCTTTCATGAAGGTCGATTGAAGCACTTTCAAGGCCCCATCACCCTTCATGTGGAATATCTGCAGCAGGCCGGATCGGAAGCCAATGCTCAAGCTCTCAACAAGGATCTTGCTACACTGCGTCAATGGGTGAAAAGCATATGAGTTGGACCTCATCGACTTTGGACCGCGGGCGGCCTCAAAACAGAAAGTCCTCTTATGGGACGCTTGTGTGGCTTTGGATTCTGAGCCTTTGCAGTGGGCTTTCATGCGTCCTATGCCTTCATCAAACGCGTCTGTGGTTCGGCTACACTCCCCAAAGCCAGGTTGGAATGGCCACGGTCTGGGTATTTGCTGTGGGGTTGGGCTGGATGCTCGGGGGCAGGTTTGGATCGCGAAAGGGTTGGAATAGCCTCTCGATCATGGGTTGGTGCTGTGTTTCGTTGGGAGCCCTGCTGGGATTGGCTCCGCAGGCCATGGTTCAATGGGGTCAGGACATACGAACTTCGTCGATGCCACTCGCCATCATGATGACTTGGGTTGCTCTATTGTCGACCATGATGGGTTGGGTTCTCTCTCTGTTTACATCGGGAAATGGACAGCAGGCGAATCGAAGATCGGCCATCGCGCTTTGGTTCATGTCTTTGGCCTACGCTTTGGGACAATGTTTTCTCTTACCCACCTACGGTCTCGAGTCACTGGTGCTTTGGGTGTCTGCTTCATGGCTTTTACTGGGGGCTTCCGGTTTGGTGATGAAGGTCAGATGGGGAACAGCCAATTTGTCAGAGGAGATTTCTGAGAGCTTACCCGCGGATCAAGGGGAATGGGGGGTAAGACTTCCTCGTCCCGTCATGACATGGTCGCTGGCACTCATGATGGGGGTGACTCTTGGGGGTCTCATGAAGGTGCTGCAATGGACTCTTGGCAACATGCATTTGTGGCATTCGGTGTTCCTGGTGCTTGGACTTGGCGCTTTGGTGGTCGGTTTTATAGGATCCACTCGTGCGAAACGTATTCCGGCAGAGCCCGGGGCATGGCTTTATCTCATAACAGGGGTCTTCAGCTTGACTGCGTGTTGTTTCTACGAGGACCTCCCGTTCTGGCTGGGGTGGGTCCAAGGCCAATTCGCCGATGTGTCAGAGGCGTGGGTTCTCTTTGCTTCAGCGGTGGTGATTTTAGGGGGATGCCTCATGGTTCCTCCTCTTTGGTGCATGGGCTATCTGGCGGGTAGGCATGTCGCACTTCATCGGCCTGTGGTCGGAGTTCCTTATCCGATCCTTCTATCCATGATGGGGTTCGCTTGTTGGTTTCTCTTAATACAAACGGCAGGCTCGTGGATTCCCGCCTTTCGTGTGGTGGGTCTGCCTGCTGCCTTGTGCCTTGCTCTAGCCCTCTACCAAGGCTTTACGGGGACAGGTCTTCAAGGCCTTCGCAAGGTGGCCTCAGGTCTGGGAGGCGTTCTTTTACTTTCTTATGTTTCCTTTCAATGGTCGAGCAACTGGATGGCCGTCTTTAGCCAGACAGATCCACTGGCGACTGGTTTTTTCAAGACCAAACCTCACACGCTCCAATGGGCACGACAATCCACCCAGATTTATTATCGTGAGACTCCTGAAGGGACATTACAGATCCGTTCCTACGACTATCCGGAGCCGAACCAGCAACTGGAACTCATCGTCAATGGTCAGGTGATGGAACGAAGTTATGCCCAGCGGGTCCAACAGGCGGTCAATGCAGTGGTTCCTTGTGGCTTGCAAAGTGACGCAACGGATATTGCCATCCTCGGCATGCGTGCTGGACTGTTGGCAGGCTACGTTTCCGAGTTGCTTAAGGAAGCGTCGATTGTTGCTGTCGATCCTTGCGATGAACTGAAGGAGGTGGTGTCCCTTTTTGGACCATTCAATGGTGAAGTATTGGAACAAACCCGGTTTGAGTGGGTGAGCCAGCAACCGCATGTTTACATGAATGATCAGAAATCATTCAGGACATTTGATTTGATCATGAATCAACATGCCATGCCTTGGCTGGCTGACCAGGAAGACCTTTTCACCGTAGAGTTTTTTGAAGCTTGCCGATCCCGTCTGTCGGAGAATGGTCTCATGGTTCAGAATATCCAACTGACGCATCTCAACGATGCGTCCTTCCACTCCATATTGGGAACTTTCGGGCAAGTCTTTCCCTACTTTTCCATTTGGGATCTTGGCTTTGGTGAGTGTCTTCTGCTAGGCGCAGTCCATCAACATCTCAACGCTCTGAATCGTCTTGAGACCTTCTGCGAACAGGAATCGGTGCAAGCGATTCTTGAGCAGCATGGCTTGTCTTCATGGCCAACCTTACTGTTGCTTGAAAGAGTGTCTTCGGAAAATGGTTATCATTTGATGGATGATGACACACTTCTACACACAGCCACCTTCCCCTCCTTGCGGTGGATGGCACCGGGTGGTCGTAGTGCCAATGAGCCACCTGCCAGCCTGAGACTCTTTGATGAGCGCAAGCAGCTCAATGCGTCGACACTCTTGGCAGCCTACCTCAGGCAGAAAGATCTGAGTGTTGACCAATTGCGTGCGATGAGCCTTCTTCATCTGGATCACGAATTGCTGGACGCAAACCTGTTTCGTTCACTCCTGCAAAAATGGATTGCATACGAGCCAGAGAGTGAAGCCTTGCGCATGCTGCTGGCATCCACTGCAGAGGGTGAGCACGCGACTGCCAGGGATGTTGAAGGACTGATAGAATATATTGAGGGCCATCCTGGTAGAAATACCGAACTGCTTCAGCAAGCGACGGTGATGATGATGGAGTTATACCGGAATCAGCAAACCGTTGTCTATGACCCCTCAAAGCCTGAACTCGGGGCCTATATTGAACAGTTAATAACTGAAGACCCCAGCCGCCAGCGAACCTACCGAATGTGGTTGGCTGAATTGGCATGGGGACGCAATGATCTGGATACTTTTCGAACGTACGCAGAACAATCATTGAATCCTGACATGGAACTTTTCGGCCCAGTCGATGACAGTATCGATCCCTCTGCAAAGCTAAGGACCATGTGTTATCTTGCTGAGGATGCCTGGAGGGACGGGGACCTTGAGGGAGCGAGAGAAATATGTGCGGCGGTGATCCAAGGGGACCTGCTTGAACTTTCAGATGCTTATCCGTCCCTCAGGAAATTGGTTCGTCGGGTGCTATTCGCATTGCAGGAAGCCCAATCAGAATCGTTGTTGGAAACCCTTGAACCATGATGGTCGACTCGATTGAGTGGTTTGTGGGTGGTAGGATGCCTGAAAGAATCAAGTGCTTGTAAACGTATTAAAATCCCTCTTTCAGCTTTTACCATAGTGCGTAAAAAGAACTTATCATATAGATAGACTTCATAGGTATTGGCTCCTTAGCTGAAAGATTTATCAGGCCAATATCCTTTGCGAGTAAGGTGGCGCTTCTATATTGGGGTTTTTTACAGCCAACAGGATTTTGAGTAAAAGCAACTATTTCACACCCATTATATACTTCTATCTATTTATTTAATCGAATAATGCGATATTTACCAAACTCTAACTAAAGCCACTTTTTAATAAAAGAAAGTTGCATTTTAATTTTATGAAATAATAATAATGTCGAATATGCAATGATCGCTTAGTGGCGATCCGCATGTTTCCATATGTTATGCAAGATGCCATCAACCAATACTTAGAAGTCAGAAACAAATTGTTGGACACCAGGGAGGAACTCCTTGAAAAGCTCCGTGAAATAGACCGTCTCCTCGGTAGTTCAGGTGATATCGAGGCGGTTCAGGCCGTTTCGTCCAAAAAATCAGCAAAAAAACCGGGCAGAAAACCAGGCAGGAAAGCTTCCACCAAAACGGGTAGAAAAACCTCATCCAAAGCTTCCAAAAAAGCTTCAAGCTCTGCCGCCAAAGGAGCTCGCAAACAAAATGCGATGAGTTTAAAGGAAGTTATTTCGAAGGCCTTAACGGTAGGGGCTCTCGATCGTAAGGCCATTCTAGAAGCTGTCAAAAACCTGGGTTATAAATTCTCTACCAATAACCCTCTGAACTCCCTGACCGTCTCCCTATACACGCACAAGGGCATTCATAAAAACGGCAAACTGTATTCCTTGAAGTCGGGGGCTGACAAAGCAGCGCCTAAGAAAGCAGCGTCCAAGAAAGCAGCGTCCAAGAAAGCAGCGTCCAAGAAAGCAGCTCCGAAGAAAGCAGCGTCCAAGAAAGCAGCATCTTAAGAGATATCTGTCATCCATAGGATCGGATGGATTCAGTAGGCATTTTCAAGATGCCAACCATTCATGCAAAGCGAGATTCCAAGGAATCTCGCTTTTTTTCAAGAGATTGCCGCGTTGACTACGCGCCCATTCGGTGTGTCCTATGGTTCGTGAAAGTTGGAGTGCCTGGTCTGGTGTTTGCAGGGTAGACCTTGTTGCTAAAGTGTTGATGGGCAATAAAGTACTTGATTTTATCAGGATGGGGGAACAGTGTTCTATCATACCCCTCAACGTAATCCGGTTCTCCTCTTGTGGGCACCTTGTTGGTTGCTTCATGATAGGGGAACGATAAGCAATCTTCGGGTGAAGTTTGCCGGAGATAGGGTTGAGGATCACCCACCATATCGTCATGAAACCTGTCAAATCATCCTTATCATTCCATTGGTATCCACCCGCATGGGTTTTGCTCATCACTCTCTTGTTAGGCGTGACCGAAATCCAAACGGCACTTCAATCTCAGGAGATCCTTTTTCAGGAAACATTCGAAACCGACGGCGATGGCAGTCGCTATAGGGTGGAAGGAGGTGCGGTTTATGAAATAGATCGCATCACTTCAGAACTAGGTCTTGCTGATCAGCAAGGACCCATCTATTGGTCGCGCAGCAGTGATGTTTCTTTCGTCGGTGTGCCGGCTCCGACTCCTGAAAAACGCGCCATCATGGCCTGGCACCATACGATTGTTGCGGATGATGTGAGCGAAGATTTTCTGAAACTATTCGACAACGTCGTGGATTGGATGACGGGAGGAAAAGCCAAGGCAACCATTTTATTTTCTCCGGCACCCAGCGGGGAAGGGGATTTTGTTTTGGTCGATCGACTGGAAGCCAACGGCCATACCGTCATCGATGACGATGAATCCAGCGATCTACCGGATCCTGCCTCGGTGGATGCCGTCATCAAAAGCAGCAGTGGCGGGAGCAACCCGAGTCGCTTCGCCATCTATGAGGTTCCATTGTTGAGTTACCGATCGACGGACCATGATGACATGCTCATTTCCAGCATCGGAACAACGGTTACCGCGGAATTAGGTCAAGTCAGCGTTCCTGAAACAGGTCACCCTATCGCAAAGGGCCTTCGCTCTTCCGCTGAGTTCGTCGCCAATGCGCAATCTTTTGATTTGATTGGAGACATTATTCCCGGTGGTGCCACTGTTGTCGCAAGCTTCAGTCAGGTCACTCCCGCCAGTGTGGATGACCTTGAAGAGGCGCAAATGGTGATTGACGGAGACATTCCATCAAACAGGTCGACAGGGCAAATCTCAGAAGCCGATCTGGTTTCCTCAGGCAATCCCGCCAGTGGTGTTTTTGGGGGTGACTTTGCAGCGCCCGGAGATCCAAAGGGTGCACTGGTCACCGTGGCTACCGGTAAGGTCAAAGTTTCGACAGCAGGCATCGTATCGGTGGGTATGGGTGCCGATGATGGTGGGTATTTGCGCATTGATTTGGACGGCAATGGGATATCTGCCTCCGATCAGGTGGTCGCCCTGGATGGGACTGGGGCCTTTCGTTACGGGACAGCGGATGTTGATTTCCCCGCTGGTACCTTCGATTTTGAATGGCTGGCCTACAATGCGGGCGGCGCATTTGGGAGTGAATTGATCACTTCCTTTACCGCGGGTGGAGGAACCCCCTCAGCAGTCGACGATTGGGAATGGGAACCCATCAGCCCGATCAGTTCGACGGTCACTCTGGTTGGAAGTATTGCCGTTACCACCTATACCGTGACCGCGGCACCTGAGGAAAAAACAATCCCGTTTCTGGTGGCGATCGAGGCTCCTGAAGATGGGGGAAGTGTCTTTGGAGGGGGGCAATTTGGTGGTTATGAGGGAGACGTTTTTTTTGCGGGCTCTGCCTTGAACAAATTTGAGTCCGGGGTTTCCACCAAATCCATTACTTGGAATGCGCCGATCGATGTTTCAGGCAAAGAGAATCTCAAACTCACGGTTGCTTTGGCAGCGACTTTTCTTGATTTTGAAACCTCAGACTTCCTGAATTTCTACATTGATGACGGAAACAATCCTCTGATTTCCTTTTCGGCCCCTTCCGGAAACGATAAATTTTTCAATGATCAGGGAACCAATGGTGAAAATCCCACCCGACTGGATCTTAATTTCCAGGATGTGACATATGATCTTCCAGATGGCCTTTCCGAGATTCGCCTCAGAGTCGAATCAGTGACTACTTGGTGGAACTAAATCGTTGGTATGGATAACCTTAGGATTACTTCAGGAGCGTTTGAAATCATCGTTCCGGAGGTTCATATCAGACGAGAGGGCGAAAATATCGTGGTTGAATGGAAGGGAATGCTGCAGTCCGCCACGGACATTCGTGGTCCTTGGCAGGATTTTGCCGATGATAGCCAGAGTCCGATTATTCTTGGCCCCGGGGACCAATTGCCCTTACAGTTCGGGCGTTCCATTTTACCCTGACAGGGATTTCCTTGTCAGTTGATCCATTTCCTTGTCGTAAGACAGGATTTAGCGGGTCCCGGAAAGCATGAAACCGTGTGTGCTTCTTCGGGGCCCGTTTTATTGGGTAGGCAAGCTTTTGCCACACATACGCCTCTTACGGTGCCTCCCTACCTTGGAGAAAGGGTTTCATGGAGTCCAAAAAGACAGAGCGCGGTGCAGAACGCCGGAAACGTTGAAGCCTCCACAGGATCGTTCGAGACGGTGACGCCCAAGTCTTTGGAAGTTGCCTGAGGCATGGTTTGATAGGATGCGTAGCTCGCCAACAGGCCTTCGATTTCCTTCTGCGAAGGATTACGAAGCAGGATGTGGCGATAGAGGTAATGAATCTGACCTTCCGGTGCATGGGGATGTTGCCAATGACTTTGCTGGGCCAATGCCTTGGCAGCCTCCATCACCTCTGGAGCGTTGAACAACGCCAACGCCTGCAATGGAGTGTTGGTGGTTTCTTTTTTCAAAATACATGATTCTCTCTGTGATGCATCAAAGGTTGCCATCAATGGTGGATTGATGGTTCGTTTGAAGTAAGTGTAAATACTGCGGCGATAAAGGTCGGGCCCCGAAGATTGAGGATAGGTTTTGCGGCTCAGTTCACTCCAAAGATCCTTCGGTTGATAGGGATAGACGGGAGGCCCCCCATGTCGGGTGACGAGCATCGCTGAGGCCTGAAGCCACAAATCCCTGATGTGAAAAGCATGAAGCCGCACGCTGGGCCCTCGCCCCATCCATTGGTTCTCCGGATCCCGTTCCCTCTGGTGTGTGGATGATGCCGAAGATTGTTGATAAGTGGCGCTTTGAGCGATGAGGCGAAGCATGTGTTTGATGTCCCAGCCGCTTTCAATGAATTCCACCGCCAGCCAATCCAACAGTTCCGGATGGGAAGGGGGTTCCCCCTGGATACCGAAATCCTCGCTGGTGGAAACCAGACCTTTCCCGAACATTTGCTGCCAAAGTCGATTGACTTGAACCCGTGCCGTGAGTGGGTGATGAGGGGCGACAAGCCAATGGGCCAGATCGAGACGATCGATTCTCGAGTCCGTTTTGGAGGGATGAATGCTTTTGGGTAAAGAAGGTTCCACAAGGGCCAGGGGACGATCGTATTGGCCCCGCTCCAGAAGGTGGGTTGGGCGGGTGCTATCGCGCTCTTGCATAATCATCACTGTGGGAAGATCATCCACAAATGCCTGCAGGCGCGATTGAGCCTCCGCAAGGCCTTTGACAGCTTGATGCACCGGTCCATGGGACACGTTTTGAAGATACAACGCCCTTGCAACCTCTTTCTGCCGGGGAGAGCGTTGGGTGCTCTCCAAGCTTAGGATTGTCCCAAGGCTGCTGGGTTCGGATAGCCAGTGAATTTCCCGAGGCTTCAGGACTCGATCAAAGATGAGCAGTTCGTCCAGCATTCCGAAGAGGTGCTCAGCCATGGAACTGACTCCGATTCGAAAGGGCTGACTGGAAACGGCTCCGGGATTGGAGTCGTTATTTTGAGTTATGCGGCATGCAACAGGCTCCCCATCGATGAAAAGACGCAAACCTCTTGCGCTCATGCTGGCATCGTAAGTGACCGTGAGGTGATACCAGCGCTTCTCGGTAAAGGGTTCAAGACTCTCAATACCCATACGCCCCGCGTAGCCTTGTGAGATGAACAAATACGCGAAGTGTCCGGCATCGTAAGTAAGTTGATACCCCTTGCCACCTACCCCATCCTCAATTCTGGAAAAGATGGCCCCATCTTGGATCGAGTCTGGATGAAACCATATGCTGATGGTGTAGGGCGTTTGATTGGTGAACCTGCCGATATCCCCCAGCGACCCTTTCCACTGACCATCGAGGACCGCTCCCTGGCCACGAATACCTTTCCCCCATCTGGGAAGTGGCATCGGATCCTGATCCTCAATGGTTCGGGCATCCACACCCTGCAAGTGACCCTCAAAGGAACGCTGATGAATCAGCCCATCCTGCATCCAATTGAGTTGAGAGGCGTCCTGCTGATGCCATCGTGAAAAGGTGACCAGATCGCGCTCGATGGATGGATGCAGCGCATCGAGACGCTGTTGGGCTTCTTCCCGTGCTTTGTGCAGCGTTCTCAGGGTCTCTTGTTGATGCCAGTTGGGAGCCTTGATGTAGGGTTCGGAATTCCCATCACGGATCGCCCTTCCACTCTCGGTAATATTATGGAAGATGGCAAAGAGCCCGTAATATTCTTCCATACTGAAAGGGTCGTATTTGTGATCGTGGCATCGGGCACACTGCATGGTGACCCCCATCCAGGTCGCACAGGTGGTTTCCACCCGATCCGCGACATTCTCGGTGGTGACTTCCTGTGGAATGGATCCTCCCTCGGAATTATAGCGGTGGTTGCGATTGAACCCAGTGGCAATGATTTGATCCACTTCAGGCATGGGCAGTAGATCCCCGGCCAATTGCTCGATGGTGAACTGGTCGTAGGGCATGTTCTGATTGAACGCATGGATGACCCAGTCCCTCCAGGGCCACATTTCGCGTTCTCCGTCGTTTTGATATCCATGAGTGTCTGCATAGCGAGCCGCATCCAACCATGGTAGCGCCATGGCTTCACCGTAATGGGGTGAAGCCAGGCAATGTTCGACCCAATCCTCATATCGCCTGGGGTGGCCGGCATCTTCCTCTTGAAGTCTATCCCATTCCAGGGCTAGGCCCGTGAGAGCCAGACTCAATCGCCGGGCCAGGGTATGGGGTTCGGCTCGTGGGCTGGGAGTCAGACCTTGGAGTTCCAATAGATGAAGAACGAATGCGTCAATGGGGTTGCGGACCCAATCAGCATGATGGACTTCTGGCAATGGGGGACGGCTCGGTGGAATGAAGGACCAGTGAGGCTGCCACTGAGCTCCCTCCAGGACCCATTGCGTGAGTTGCTTTTTCTGTTGAGAGTTCAACTCGAGGTGAGTGTCGGGTGGCGGCATCCTCTCAGCCGGATCCTGTGACAGAACGCGGTGGATGATCGCAGAGCTTTCTGGATGTTCGGGAATGAGAATACCCTCAGGTAACCCATCCAAATCATCCAACCGGTCCAGTCTCAGGTTGGCTTTGCGCTCAGCGGCATCCGGTCCATGGCAGGGGAAACAGTGGTTGGATAGGATGGGCTGGATGTCTCGACGAAAATCCATGGCCTCTGTTCCTCCAAGACAGCCAAACGAAGCCAGCAAGACAAAGGCAAGAAGCATCGACCCCAAATGGAATCGGTTCCGCCGAATGGGGGACGTTTCGATGCACCATGCTCCCAGGCTCGTGCTCACCAAAGCGCTCATCACGAGTTGGAGTGATGGAGGTTGGAGCCACTCCACTGCATTTTTTGCCTCAAGATCGAGAAAAAAGGATTATTGGTTGTGTTGAGAAAGGTGACCTGATCTTGCTCTGCGTGGATGCGGATCCGATCGTTCGGTGCGCCTTCCACCTGGATCTGACCATCAGCGGTCAGGACGGTATCCACCTCTTTACTGAGAATGGTGACTTCAATGATGGATGCCATGCTCACAATTACCGATCGATTGGAAAGGGTGTGCGGGCAGATCGGGGTCAGGGTGAAGACTTGCGCATTGGGGCAGACGATCGCTCCACCTGCTGATAGTGAATAAGCGGTGGAGCCTGTGGGCGTGCAAATGATGAAACCATCGCATCGGTATTGGGTGAGCAACTCACCGTCCACCTTCACTTCCAGCTCGATCATGCGAGAAGCGGTGCCACGACTGATCACGATGTCGTTGATGGCTGTCAATGACTGAGATGGCTTGCCTTCTCCACTCAAGGTGGCATGCAAAGACGGCCTGACATCCTGTACCCCCTGACCCTTCCAGATGGCTTCCAGGGTGGTTTGGAACGATGTGTAAGGAGCGGCTGTTAAAAATCCGAGCCCACCCGTATTGATGCCAAGAAGGGGGGTCGGGCAGCCTGCAAGGGATCGTGCCACATGCAACATGGTGCCATCCCCCCCGAAAACCACCAGGAGATCACACTGGCTGGCCATTTCGCGGATCAAGTCCTTTCCCACCTCTCGAAAGGCTTCCTTCGAGGACATACCTTCGAGATGCATGACCTCACGACCATGGGACCGGATCCATCGCTCTGCTTCATCGAGAGCTTCCCTCCAAAAAGGTTTTTCAGGATTGGCTATCAGTCCGATGCGATTCATGGGAATTTGCATGATGTTGGAGCCACACCAGGAACTCCCTGTTCCCGGCCGGCCCCATTATGGGAGAAGGAGTGACTTCTTTCCAGTCCATAGAGAGTTCTTGGGTGGCAAAGGTCTGCAGCGATTCAATGACCTCGCGATGAATCTCGGGATCTTTTATCACACCTTTTCCTTTGTCGACGGCGGTCTTTCCTGCCTCGAACTGGGGCTTGATCAGAGCCACGACATCGCCTGCTTCGCCCAGGATGTCTCTTGCTGCGGGCAGGATTTGGCGCAAGGAAATGAAGGAACAATCAATGACCACCAGATCCATGGGCTCTGGAAGATCCGTTGCCTTCAAATGTCTGGCGTTGATTCTCTCCATGACAATCACGCGCTCATCCTGACGTAGTTTCCATGCCAATTGGCCACTTCCCACGTCAATCGCGTAAACTTTCGAACACTGATGCTGCAGCAGACAATCGGTAAATCCACCTGTCGAGGCCCCAAGGTCTGCAGCGACCAACCCTTGAACTGCCAGCGGAAACTGTTGCAAGGCATGATCCAGCTTGAGTCCTCCCCGCGACACGAAGGGCTCTGTTTTTTTGAGATCAATGGGCTGGTCTGCCTTGACGGGATGCCCGGGCTTGGTGATGGGGTGGCCGTCCACCAGAACATTCCCAGCCATGATGGATCGCTTGGCTTTTTCCCGGCTCTCAAAAAGACCTCGGTCCACCAAAACTTGATCCAGACGATTGCGTGAGGGGCTCATTTTCAATGTTCCAAAACTTGTCGCCTCGCAGCAGGTCCATGCCATACCATCAGGACTCATGGCGGGGGCATCTTGTTGTTGAGCATGGGCATGACTCCATCGCCGAGACAGTAATTAAAGCTTCAACCATGACCCNATTTATGGCAACGATGAATCCTCTNTNCTATGAAATGTTGGCATCATTCCNTGTTCTTCGCTTGCTTTCTGGGTGTCGTTGGAGCACGCCCGATNGATGCGGGCTCTCGGCCCAATGTGCTTCTCATTTGCGTCGATGATCTTCGTCCGGAGCTGCACTGTTATGGAGTCGATTACATCCATTCTCCTCACATCGATGCCCTGGCCTCCAGAGGGCGGCTCTTTCAATCCCATTACGTGCAGGCACCAACCTGCGGAGCTTCGCGCTACACATTGCTGACCGGGCGCTATGGGCCCACAGGCAACCAGGCACTCTTCCAGCGTGCTGAGAAAATCAAGGCGCANCCTGGGATGCTTCCTCCCAGCATGCCGGCCTGGTTTCGATCTCATGGGTATCGCACTCTTTCAGTGGGCAAGGTTTCCCATCATCCCGGAGGGCGGGGTGGGCCTGATTGGAACCAGGAGGATATTCTGGAAATGCCTTTTTCCTGGGATCAGCACCTCTTGCCATCCGGGCCATGGAAGCATCCTCGAGGCTGGATGCATGGACTGGCTCATGGGGAGATCCGTATCAAGGCCGGGGATATGGCTTTATTTCAATCTGTNGACGGTGGAGATGAGATCTATCCCGATGGCCCTTCGGTGGATCTAGCCGTGGATCTTTTGAATCAGATGACCCCTTCGGACGCTTCACCTTTCTTTTTGGCCGTGGGCCTTTTGAGGCCCCACTTACCCTTGGGGGCCCCCGCTGACTATTACAGGAGGTATCGCGATCTTGCTTTACCTCCCGTGGAACACCCTGAGAAACCTTCAGGGCGNACGACCTGGCATGGTTCCGGCGAATTCATGAAATACCAAAGATGGGGAAAGGATCCCAATNANGATCCGTCCTTCGCCTTGGAAGTTCGGAGGCACTATGCTGCCTGTGTCAGCTTTGCCGATGCCCAGGTGGGTCGACTNCTCGCAGCTCTCGAGAAAAACGGTCTGGTGGATGACACCATTGTCCTGCTCTGGGGGGACCATGGGTGGCACTTGGGAGAACATGGGATTTGGGGAAAGCATGCGCTTTTCGAAGAATCCCTACGTTCTCCATTGATCATTGCCCATTCTTCCCTGCCCAGACAGGGTGAGGCGACCCACTCCATGGTCGAAACTCTGGATGTCTTTCCGACCTTGTGTGGCTTGGCTGGGCTTCCTTTGCCTGNCGGTCTGCATGGGCGTTCATTGGAACCTCAGCTCAAAGACCCCAATCATGANGGNCATTCAAGTTTTGCATACGCAGGCAAGGCTCAAACCATGCGATCTAAGACGCACCGCCTCATAAGGCACCAGGATGGGTATGTGGAACTCTACGACCATCGCAGNGCAGCAGGCGAAACGCAAAACGTTGCCTCCGAGCAGATGGGCGTCGTCGCTGCCATGACCCTCGAGCTGGAGTCTCGATTGAAGCTCAAGCGCTGATGGCTTCAGCGCTGGGAGGGTGAGTCGGATCCACCAAACGAGCCGGTTTGCAGCATGACCAAGGTGCAATCTTCNANCACCTCGATGCCCGCTTCCTCCAGGATAGGATACAGTTCCGGAGCCTCNGTGCCGGGGTTGAAAACGATGCGTTTGGGTCGCTTTTGCAGGATGGCTTCCAAATGTTCTTTCAGCCTGGACGGTTGAACGTAGATGGTCAGCGTNTGAAGCGCGAGATCGGTATCCAGAAGTGACTTCAAAACGGGTTTTCCNAGAATTTCCTCCTTGGTGGGATTGATGGGCAGGATATCAAACCCNTGGTCCATGAGCTCCAGGGCTGCNAGATAGGCATANCGATCGGGNCGGTCACTGGCTCCAAGGATGCCGACTCTGACAGACATGCTTTTCGGATGCTTGGTTAAAGGTTGGAATGCTGGCTTGAGGCCATCACCCATAATGGATGGATCATGAATTCAAGGACGGGCGGGTTTTGAAAAAAGATCTCATGGTCGGCCACTATCGTCTCTCCTCAGGGTTCCCACCGNGAGGCCCAGTTGAAATGAGCCTTTTCAAGTTCCGTGACCTTGTCGGGGAATTGGGCGGCGAGATTCTGGCTCTCAGAAGGATCATCGCTCAGGTGAATTAGAAATCGAGTTTCCTCCAATTTCACGTGAGTTGCATGACTCGTGTCAAAAGGGTTGCCGATGAGTTTCCATGGGCCTTCGCGCACGGCCCANTGAGGTTGCTTGCCACCACCACTCTGCCAATGAAATTGGGCGTGAGCATCTCCCGCCTCATCCGAGATAAGGATGGGTTTTAGACTCTTGCCATCGATNGGCTTGAGCGGAAGGGGGATTCCACAAAGGTCCGCAATGGTTGGAAACCAGTCGATGGAGGTTGCAAGTTGATCCCGGACCGCGTTGCCCGGTAGTTTCNCCGGCCAGCGAATGATGGCAGGCACGCGAATACCGCCCTCAAACAGGCTGAATTTTGCGCCGCGGTAAGGGCCGGCGCTTCCGCCGCCTCCAAAAGTGCGCACCTCTGTTGAGTGGCCATGATCGGACTGGAAGACAATGATCGTATCTTCCTTGAGCCCATGACGGTCGATGAGGCTGAGCACTTGACCGATTTTCTCATCCATCGTGGAAACAAAAGCTGCATACATGCTTCTGGGCTCTTCAAGGTGTTGATAGAAGCGTCGCCAGCCTTCTGTACCCTGCAGGGGGTAGTGAGGCACGTTGATGGCCCAGTAGAGAAAAAAAGGTTTGTCCTTGTTTGTTTGCAAAAAATGCTCTGTCTCCTGGACCATCAAATCGGGAAAGAATGCACCGTCTTCCCATATTTCCTCCCCATTGCGCCACAGGTCGTGTCGGTTCGGACCCTGCCAGTAAAAGAAATGGGACCAATTGTCGATGCACCCCCCCATGTGACCGAAGGAATGGTCGAATCCCTGACCGTTGGGCATGGTTGCAGGCGTGTATCCCAGGTGCCATTTCCCTATGTGACCCGTCGTGTAGCCGGATGCTTTNAGCAGCTCAGCCATGGTCGTTTGATGCGCGGGCATGCCCCCATGCCCTTGCTGCGAACTCACGTTTCCNGGNACACCGGCATGTTGTGGGAAACGTCCTGTGAGCACCGCGGCTCGCGAGGGGGAGCAAACCGGGGCAGCCGAGTAAAATTGAGTGAAGCGGATGCCCTCCTTGGCCAGTTGATCCAAGTGTGGNGTGTAAAGGTCTTTGGCTCCATAGCAGTTGAGATCGACTGATCCCTGATCATCTGTGTAAATGAGGATGACATTGGGTTGACGTGCGTGGACTGGATGAAGGACCAGGAAGACCAGGCCAGCGAGTAGACAAATGCCCCAATTCAGAGAGCAAACGTGTCTCTGTTTGCTGACAGAACATTCCATCTTGCCTGAGCGGACGAGCATGCGGATCATACAAGGAGTATGATGAGGTGCTTTGCTCATTGGCAAGATCAACTGATCGACGCTCCCTCGAAGCATCANCCTNGGATTCATGTGATCCATTGCCTCCCCGAACTTGGCCACAATAAGCTTTCCAGACGATCAGTTCCTGCCGAACGCATCCAGACCATCGTGGTGCTTCCACTTGGCGGTGGATTTGCCATTTGCAAAGGGCCTTGCTTGACCGTATGAGTAACGGTTGATGAATGTTGCGGTATATTCAGATAAAAACTTTGATCGACAGTGGCAAAAGGTCCTCTCGACCTCGAGTTTGTTCGATCCTTTGATCGATGAGCGCACTCGATCCATCATGGCCCAGGTTCAAAAGGGTGGAGACAAAGCGCTGATCGACNTNACNCNCCAGTTTGATGGAGCCTCTCTAACGCGCCAAACCCTTTTGGTTTCTGCCAGGGAGTTGCAGCATGCAAGCCGNCAAGTGGGTCCCCAGACCCGTGCTGCCGTCAAGGAGGCTTACGCGAATATTCAGAGTTTTGGACGACAATCGCGACGCAGCGGTTGGCAGGGGCGCAACAGTCATGGCGCCAAAGTGGGAGAGAAATATGATCCTTTTCGTCGTGTGGGGCTCTATGTGCCTGGTGGAACGGCTCCTTTGGCATCCACGGCTCTGATGACCGTTGGTTTGGCCAAGGTGGCGGGTTGTCCGGAAATCGTGGTGTGTACGCCTTGTAATGCGCAAGGCCGAGTCAATGACGATCTTCTCTATGCCCTCAAACACGCTGGGGCGACCTCCATCTACAAATTAGGAGGAGCCCAGGCCATCGCAGCCATGGCTTATGGGACATCCTCCCTTCCCAAAGTGGACAAGATCTTTGGGCCGGGCAACGCTTATGTAGTGGCCGCTAAGCGGTTGGCTGTCGGGCACGTCTCCATTGATCTGCTGCCTGGGCCCAGTGAAGTGTTGGTCATCGCGGACCGTTCAGCCCATGCGGACTACGTCGCGGCCGACCTGCTGGCGCAGGCCGAGCATGGTTCAGGCAAGGAACGCGTCTGTTTGCTCAGCACCAGTGCAGCCTTGATTCGAAAAGTTGAGGCAGCGCTCCAAAAACAGATTCCCAAGTTGAGCCGAGCGGATTTCATTCGCAAGAGCCTCAAGAAAAATGGTTGGTTGATCCAGGTGCGTGACCTGTCTCAAGCCGTCGCCCTTGCCAATGCCTTTGCACCTGAGCATTGTGAGATTATGACCCAAGATGCCCGTCGGGTGTCCAAAGGTGTGGTGACCGCGGGAGCCATCTTTCTGGGACATCACTCTCCAACGGTGCTCGGTGACTACGTGGCGGGTCCCAGCCATGTGCTCCCTACCGGCGGAGCGGGCGCCTCTTTTCCTGGCTTGACCGTGGATCAGTTCCAGCGACGCACCAGTCTTGTCGAGTACGGTCCAAGTCATCTGACCAAGGCATTGCCAGCCGTGCGGGCATTTGCAGGAATGGAAGGCCTGGATGCCCACGGGCAATCCGCCGAAATCCGTCGTTGTTGATCTGCTGGCCGTCCCCAAGGATTTTCTCATGCCGCGTTCTTCTGCACCCAAAGATGAGTGGATTCGACCCTTGGTAAGGGGGATCGAGCCTTACGCTCCCGGTGAACAGCCTCGAGTCAAAGGGCTGATCAAACTCAATACCAATGAGAATCCATACCCTCCGTCTCCNAAGGTGCTCGAAACGATGCGAAAGGCAGTCGATGGACGTCTTCGGCTGTATCCCAACCCCCGTGCTCAGGGACTCCGCGAGGCTCTCGGAAAAGTGCACGGGCTAAGTGGTGACCATATCATGATTGGCAATGGTTCTGACGAGCTCCTCGCCTTGGCTACCCGAGCTTTCGTCGAACCCAAGGTGGGTCGATCCAATCGCGAGAAAAGCAATGCTTCCACCATTCAATACTGGACCCCCAGCTATTCGCTGTATCCGGTGTTGTGCCAGGTGCATGGGGCGATCATCAATGAAGTGCCTTTGGAAGCTGATTTTTCCATCCCATCCCTGGCGAAATTGAAGCGGGAGAAACGATGGAATTTTCGCGCAGCACTTAGTTTTGTGACGACTCCAAACGCTCCCACAGGGCGTGGCTACCCCACCTCTCAGCTGCGAGCCTTGTGTCGCGCCCAGCAGGGGATGGTGGTGCTGGATGAGGCGTACGTAGATTTTGCTCAGGAGCATGCCATGGAGCTGGTAGCAGAACTTCCCAATGTGATTGTTTCGCGTACCTTTTCCAAGTCCTACTCTCTGTGCTTTCAGCGCGTGGGCTATTTTGTCGGCCACCCCAAATCGATCGCCGCCTTGGATGCCATCAGGGACAGCTACAACGTGAATGGATTGGGGCAGGTAGCTGCCGAGGCAACCTTGAAGCATCTCGGCTACTACCGTAAAAATTTCAAACGTATCATCCGGCTTCGCACCCAGATTGGCCAGGAGCTGGCCTCTCTCGGNTTTGATGTGTTGCCCAGCCAGACCAACTTCCTCTTCGTACGCCCACCAGGGGCCAAAGCGGCTCAATGGTATGATGGGCTGAGGAAGCGAAAAATTCTGGTTCGCTGGTTTGCCCATTCTCCTTTCAAGGACCGGTTACGGGTGACGATTGGATCGGAGGATGAAATGAATCAGTTCATGACGGTCGTAAGGTCTTTGGTCGTGCGATGGACCTGATGCTGGGTCGGATATCCTTTGATGCCGGTGGTGGAAGCCGNCCACTGTTGGAAGTTACCTAGATGAGCTCTGAGGCCCTCAAGCGAAAAGCCATTCATATCTGTGGCAATGTGCATGGCAGCCCCCTGCAGCCAGCTGTTTTTCGCATTGTGCGTACACTCAATCTGAAGGGNTGGATGCGCCCACAAGTCAGTGGGTTTGATCTGGAGCTGGAGGGAGATGAATCCACCCTGGTCGCCTTTGAGAAGCGCATGTTGGCTATGCAGAAGCGCCATGGTTGGTCGATCTCGCTGCAAAGCCAGTGGGTGGCCTTTCAAGGAGACACTTCTTTCGAAAACCTCGCCCCCCTGCCTCAGGTCGACGAGGNCTGCTGGTTACCGCCCGATCGAACACCCTGTCCTGATTGCGTGGCTGAAATGCTCAATCCTCACCAGCGTCGATTTTTCTATCCCTACACCAGCTGCACGGAATGTGGCCCGCGCTATTCATGGGCTCGACAGGGGCTTATGGATCGCTTGCAAACCATTCTTTCGGAGTATGTGCCTTGTGAACAATGCCAGGCAGAGGCGAACCAATCGCGAGATCGACGCTTTCTCTATCCGCTGAATGTCTGCGCCACCTGTGGACCGCGTCTCACACTGCAGGATGCCGGAGGTAGACCAAGGTTTCACCATCGCGAGGCGTTGATTCAGGCGGCAGCCTGCTTGGACCGTGGCCAAGTGCTGGTGGTTGAGGAGCCTCACGGCTATCAGCTGGTGGCCATCGCACGATCTTCTTCGGCCATCAAGCGGATACGCTCCATCCTTGGCCAACCCCATCAGCCAGCCATGCTCCTGGTGGCGACACCCGATGCCGCTGACACCTTTTGTGACATGCATCCCCAGGAGCGCGCCTGGATGCAGGCACCGGATGCCCCATTGATACGTATGCGGCGTCGAGAAGGGAGGTTCAGTCTTTCGGGAGAACTTTCTCCATCGTGCGCTTTTCTTGATGTGGGTCTACCTGCGAGTGGGGTGATGCACTTGCTGATGCATTTGCTGGATTTACCTCTGGCTGCCTTTCCGGCAGGTCCAGGTTTTTGTTCCTATGCCTGCAGCCCGGGGGAAGTGAACAAGGTATTTGGAGGGCAAGTGGATGGTTTTCTCGCATCGAACCTTTCGGTGCTGCGCCAGACCACCCGCTCCTTGATCTGGCGAGTCTGTGGATTCAAGCAAGTGCTTCGACAGGGCTTTGGAATGGTCCCAATCGAAAAGAAGCTGCCCAGGCCATCACAATCGATCATGGCCATGGGGGGGAGTGCTCTGGGGGGATTCGCCCAAACAATGCGTGACCGTGTCTTTCTGGGGCAAGCCATGGATGGCTCTGAGGAGAAAGCCCNTATGGATGCTTTTTTGGATGTCCTGGGTGACATCAAGCAAAGAAGGNAATCCCCAGTGGATCATTACCTTGTGGACTCGGATGTCTCGCAACTGGGGGTCCAATATGCACGTTCCACCCAGAGACCCTGTACGGTGGTCGATCACGATCTGGCTCATGTGATGGGTTCTCTGGGACGTGGGGTGGACCAGGAGCGCTTGTTGGGCGTGTGCTTTGACGAGGGATCCTCTCAGGATGGCTCGAGTGCATCGGGAGGCGATGTCTTCATGCTCCATCCAAAAGGGTGGCGCCGGATTGCTCAATGGTCTCCTTTTTGGTTGCCTGGTGGTCAGAGCTCCCAACCGGATCATCGAGCATGTCTTTATGGAATGATGTGGGAGGTGTTCAAAGAGAATCTTTGGGACCAGCTGCCGCTGAGGTTGAGAGCCCCCTTGCAAACTTTGGAAATCAAGCAGTGGAACCAGGTCTTGGCGACTCAGTGCCAATGCCTGAGAACTCGAAGTGTCACGCGGTGGTGGCAGGGAATTGGAGCACTACTGACTCACTCCAATCGCAATCGTTTTGATGGGGACGCCTGGCTGATCATGGAGGCCCTCCGCGGCCAGGAGGGGCATGCCCCTCGGGGAATCAAACCATACGCTTGGTGCCTGGATGGGGCCCTTGAGGAAGGATCGATCGCTCAGATGGATTGGTTTCCCATGTTTCGCGAGATGCTCGAAGATCTCCACAAAGGTCGTGGTAGTGACCATGCCTTCCAACGATTGGTAGAAACTTTCTACGATATGCTGAATCGCTTGATTCAGGCCTTGAAGCCCGAGGGTGTGATCTTTGCTGGAAATGGTTTTGAAAACCGATCCTTCACTGAGAGGCTGGGTCAACGTCTTCATGAGGATGGGATTCCGGTGATCATGAGTCAGGAGCTACCGTTGGGTGATCAGGCGATCGCCATGGGGCAATGCATGGCTCATGCCAGCTTTGATGGCATTCGGTCGCATCGCAACAAGGAGGTTCGATCAAAAAAACAACCAGATCGGTGAACAATCCGACCGATCGGAAGTTGGGTGCAGCGACCCTTCAAGTCCTTCATGGGGTTGGTTGGAATAAAAAAGCCCAGCCCCTCAGGGCTGAGCGATGCGTGTTGCCAATTAATCCTTGCGGCCTGAGTTATCTCAGGGCCTTNATGCGAATGTTGCGGAATGACACTGGGTCNCCGTGCCCTGCAAAACCAAAAAATCCATCGTAGCGTTCCTTGCCGGGATGAGGGCTGCCACCCATGTATTCCCGCACTTCCCGTAAATCGGTATCCAGAATGGTGGTGCCATTGAGGACCACCTTGATCTTGGANCCTTGGACCGTGACTTCCTGCTCGTTCCATTCCCCGACAGCTTTTTGGTGGCCACGTTTGGCGGCGACCATGCCGTAGGCGGAGCCGTGATACTGGCGCGCATCCAGTTTGGCGTACTTCTCTGCTGAGTTATCAAGCACCTGCAGCTCACACATGCCACTGTAGGCGGTATCTCCTTGACCAGGGTATCGAATGGCAAGGCCGTTGTTACCACCTGGAGGGAGCTTGAACTCGAGTCGTGCCACGAAATCAGTGAGATTCTGGTGGTAGTAGATGGTTCCGCCATTGTTGGGTTTGCAGACGATGGCACCCTCCTTGACTTCGTAATTCTCCACCGGACCAGCCCATCCGTCGAGATTGTGACCGTTGAAAATGGGTTTGAAACCCGGTTCAGCAAGCATCTGTTTTACCTCCCGGTCAGGGATTTCCCGGATGAAAAGGTTGCGCCAGCGAATTTCTCCGCCATGGGTTTGGAGTTGAATCGGTCCCTTGTCCCAGAGAGGGTTCGAGCGATCCCAGAAGTTTTCCATTTTGGCATGATCCACCACCAACTGATCATTCAGGAAAACCGTGGTGTAATCCTTGGCTTGAATGATTCGAAAGGAGTTCCACTCACCAAANGGTCGGTCAGCCAGCACCATCGGGTTTTTGCCGGGGGCACCTNGACTGTTGTTCCAAAGCCCACCGGATCCCTTGTCGGCATCGATGTTCCATTTGCCGCCCTCTTTGGTGTAATCCCAGATTTGAACCTGAGGGTTGCCGCGCAGGTAAATTCCGCTGTCAGCTTGNGCTACGGTTTTGTAGTCGATCATGAATTCGATGTTTCCATAATCCTGATCGGTCGTGAGGTACACCCCATGACCATCGTTGACCAGCTCGCCTTCATCCACACTCCAGTGCTGGCGGACATCCTCCAGATCCTTCTCTCGCTTTGCCTGCCGATCCTCTTCGGACATGGCCCAGAGTTTTCTGGGATCGAAGTGTCCCATTCCATGCCAACCTTGGAGATCTTTTCCGTTGAAAAGGGCCTTGAACCCAGTTGGTGGTTGAGGACCCTCTGCTGCNGTTGCTCCTTGAAGCCCGGTCAGGTAGAGGGCANATGAGGCGATCNAAACGCTGTTGAGTTTCATGATGTGAAANGNTGATTCCATGTGTGAATGCATGATGGGTTTGNTNNGGACAATTCTTGACCAAATGGCGAGAAAGGCGAGCCCTTTTTCTGCAAGATCCAAGGATCATGGTTTCCATGGCATTTGGATGTCCACGGGATGGGCCTGAAGTGTTTGGTGGNGCCGCTTGTTTTGAAACAAAAACCCCTGCTTTGCGGATAGGCGCTCGGAAGGGACCATGCATCCTTTAAGGTTGTGATCGTTCCAAAGGCCTTTTAAGTTATCCAGCATGAGCGTCTTTTTGAGGCGAATGCGTGACGTCTGGCACATGGCCGGACTCTGCTTCTGCTTTTTTTCCCTCGGTTTAGTGGGCAAGGACCTGGCATGGGACCCGGACGCTGTTCTGGAGCGTGCCGGTCAGAATCGTTTCGAAATCAGTCAGGCCCTGGATCGCATACCTGCATCCCAGCGTGCCGGACTGCGCTTTTTGCTGACACACATGCCNGAAAGCGATCTTCAGAGCCTTTCAAGTGGTTTTCTTCTTGAAAATGTGGATTANGCCTACCGCGCGTGGAAGGAATCGCCATGGAAAAGCCAAGTTTCAGAGCAACTTTTTTTCAACCAGATTCTTCCCTACGCAAGCATCAATGAACGAAGGGATGCATGGAGACGCTCCTTTTATGAGCGGTTGAAGCCGCTGGTTCGTGGCATGGATTCGCCGGGGCTTGCGGCTGCTCGGTTGAACCAGGAAATTTTCCCCCTTTTCGGCGTGCGTTATTCAACCAAGCGCAAAAAAGCTGATCAGAGCCCCTTTGAGACCATGGAAAATGGTCTAGCCTCCTGCACTGGGCTGAGCATCCTCTTGATCGATGCGTGNCGCGCGGTGGGTATTCCTGCCCGTTTTGTCGGAGTTCCCCTTTGGAGTGATGGGAGCGGCAATCACTCCTGGGTGGAGGTGTGGGATGAGGGCTGGCACTTTACCGGGGCTGCCGAACCGGCGGGNGATGCCCTGGATCAGGCGTGGTTCATTGGGCGAGCCTCGAAAGCCGAGCGCGAGAGTCGCCGCCATGCCATTTACGCGGTTTCCTTTCGCCGCACCCCACAACCCTTTCCCATGGTCTGGAAGCGTGGTTCTGACCAAGTGCATGCTGTCAACGTCACGGATCGCTACACCGCGCTTGGAACAGCCATGCCAGAGGGCATGGTGCAGCTCATGTTTCGAGTCTTTGACGAACAATCCGGCGATCGCTGCTCGGCTCCTATTGAGCTGAGGGAGTCCACCGGACAACTTGTCTTTGAGGGGGCTTCCAAGGATGAGCGTTTCGATGCCAACGATCATCTGAGTGTTGCGGTGGAAAAAGGCAAAACCTACGAATTGACCATTCCCTCCGATGAGGGAACTGTGATGAAACAAACCATCCAGGTCCAGCGGGATGGTCAACTCGTGGATGTGACCCTGGACGAAATCCCTTGAGACCCATGCGCGACTGGTTCAAATGGATAAGCATCGCCCTCTTGGGTTTGGGAAGCTCGACCTTTTTCCCTCTGTCGGGTGATGTCAACCCGGAGGCATCCAGGGGGGCTGTTCAAGCGCTGGAAAGAGCTCTGGATCAGGCCCAGCCTTCTTGGGATGTGTTGGCCAAGACTCCCTTCTCCAAGACGGCATTGACCCGCCAAGATGCCGAGCGGGCCGAGGACCTTCTCGCCCACGCCTACCTTTCGCGTTTGCGCTCCGAACGAGCCCAGGAAATGGATGAGAACGTGCTTCGTATCGGAGATCTTTCCATGCCGTTCTTCGTTGCCATCTATGGGGAAGCACCCGCTGATGGGCGGTCCATGTTTCTTTCCATGCATGGTGGAGGAGGGGCTCCCGCGAGAGTCAACGATCAGCAATGGGAAAATCAAAAGCGGCTTTACGAACCTGCCGAGGGGGTTTATGTGGCTCCCCGAGCTCCTACCAATACTTGGAACCTTTGGCATCAGGATCATATCGATGACTTTTTCCAGCGTCTGATCCAGAACATGGTGCTTTTTCATCAGGTGAATCCCGATAAGGTTTATTTGATGGGATATTCCGCAGGTGGGGATGGGGTCTATCAGCTGGCACCGCGCATGGCCGATTTTTTTGCTGCTGCTTCCATGATGGCGGGCCATCCTAACGAAACCTCACCCCTGGGATTGCGCAACCTGCCTTTTGCAATCTACATGGGAGGCAAGGATGCAGCCTACAAACGCAATGAAATTGCTGCAGATTGGGAGAAGAAGCTCCAGGCCCTGAGGAGTTCGGATCCGGAGGGCTACCTGCATCGCGTTCGCATTTTTCCTGAGTTTGGGCATTGGATGCAGAAAAAAGACGCCGAGGCATTGCCCTGGATGAGCCAGTATCGTCGCCAGAAGTATCCCAGCAAAGTGGTCTGGAAGCAGGATGATGTGATGCATGAGAGATTTTATTGGTTGCATGCTCCAAAGGAATCCTTCTCGGAAAGGGGAGAGATCGTGGTTTCCATCGATGCTCAGAAAATGGTCATTGAAACCATGGAGTGCTCCACTTTGACCCTGAGGCTCAATGACCATCTGGTGGACTTGGACAGAGAAGTGACCATTCTCAGAAAAGGGCAGAAGCTCTTTTCGGGCAAACTCGAGCGGCGCCTGGAAACCATGATTCAGTCGCTTATGGACCGGGGAGATCCATCGTATCTGTTTTCTGCCTCCTGGACGGCAATGAACCCCTGAAAGAGAGCGGCCAAGGAGTGGGCACGCTCAGGGACTCCTTGAAGCCGCTTGAAAAGCGGTCAGATGTGACGCTTTTTTGCTTAGACTACGGGTTGCATCCCCCCTTTTGATTGCCTATGTTCTATCCTCCTTTAACGGTCGTTAAGGAAATGAATCAAGGATATGAGCAAGGAATCTGAAGAAACCCAGCCCGCAAACCAGGAAGTGCCAGAAAACCAGACACCTCCTGTCGATGAGCATGCCGAAGAGGTCAAGGAGTCCCCTGAGCCGGTGACAGACCAACCCTCGGGCGAAGAAGGTGAACCCGTTGATTCGTCTGAAGGCAACCTCAGCAGTGAAGGGGAGCCCGAGGACGACTCTCCAGTCACTCTCGAGAGCATTGCCTACAAAGAGTTGGTGGAAAAATCGGAGAAGGCCGATGCCCATTGGGATCGCTACGTGCGCCTCAATGCCGAGTTTGACAATTTCAAGAAGCGAGCCGCCAGGGAACGTCTGGAGGCCATCAAGTATGCCAATGAAGCTCTTATGGAGCGATTGATCCCTTCACTCGATCACTTCGAAATGGCCATGTTGGCAGTGGAACATGCAAAAGAAAATAGTCTGGACTCGATCAAGATGGGCATTGAAATGGTCCATAGCCAATTGAAGGCGACCCTGAAGGAATCGGGCTTGGAGGAAATTGATGCCTTGGGCAAATGCTTCGACCCGGCTTGGCACGAAGCGGTGTCCCAGAAAGAGACATCTGAAGTGGCAGAGGGACAGGTCATCGAACAAGCCCGAAAGGGATACAAATTGAATGACCGTTTGCTCAGACCGGCCAATGTCGTGGTTGCCAAGGCACCCGTGAATTCTGAGGAGTCGACCTCCTGAAGTCTGCGTGACTTTCAAAAAAAGCGTTTTCAAACATCATGTCACAAAGGGATTATTACGAGATTTTAGGCGTCAGCAAGAGCGCCTCAGCAGAGGAAATCAAAAAGGCCTATCGAAAAATGGCCGTGAAATTTCATCCGGATAAGAATCCAGGCGACAAGAAAGCCGAGGACAAATTCAAGGAGCTGGGGCAGGCCTATGAAGCCTTAAGTGATCCGCAAAAGAGAGCGGCCTATGACCAATACGGGCATGCTGCCTTTGATGGCCGTTCGCGCGGTTTTGGTGGCGGAGGCGGGGGCGGGTTTCATGATCCATTTGACATCTTCCGTGAAGTCTTTGGAGGCGGCGGAGGCGGCGGCGGAGGCGGTAGCATCTTTGAAGATTTATTTGGAGGCGGAGGACGCGATCCCAATGGCCCTCAGCGTGGCTCTGACTTGCGCTACGACCTCGAAATTTCCTTTGAGGAAGCCAGCCTTGGCTGCGAAAAAGAAATCCCAGTGACCAAGCTCGATGGGTGTGAAGAGTGTCAGGGAAGTGGAGCAGCCCCTGGTTCACGCAGCGTGAGCTGCACCACCTGCCGAGGCAAAGGACAGGTGGCGACATCCCGAGGAATCTTTACCTTCACTCAAACCTGTCCGCGATGCGAAGGGTCGGGCAAAACTATTGAAAAGCCCTGCAAGCGTTGCAACGGAGCGGGACGTAAGGAGAAGACATCAAAAATTCGTCTTAGAATCCCGCCTGGAGTCGACACGGGCGCCAGGATACGCTCGACCGGAAAGGGAGAAACGGGCCTCAGAGGCGGCACTCCGGGGGATCTTTATGTGGTGATTCATGTGAAGGATCACGAGATCTTCGAGCGGGAAGGGGATGATCTGATTTGCGAGGTCCCGGTCAGTTTTGTCCATGCCACGCTGGGTGCTGAAATAGAAGTGCCCACCTTGTCGGGCAAAGCCACCATTCGCATCCCTGCCGGAACCCAACCCGGCACGATCTTCCGATTGCGCGGCAAAGGAGTCAAAAACGTCAAGGGCTATGGCTGGGGAGATCTCCATGTGCGCGTTCTGGTCGAAGTGCCCACTCGACTCAACTCAGAACAGAAGGAAAAGTTGGAGTCCTTCGCTCAGAGCTGCGATGCCAGCGTCAATCCCATCTCCCATGGGTTCTTTGAGAAGGCCAAGAAGTTTTTTACCGGGCAATAAACTGTATCGCGCGGCATGCATCGTTTTTTTCTTCCACCCGAGGCATGCGCTCAAGAATTCTGCCGGCTGAGCGAACCGGATGTGCGACACGCTCAACAAGTGCTACGTCTCAAACCTGGGGATTCGGTTCAGATCATCGATGGTCAGGGAGGCGTGTTGGAAGGTCGTACTGAGGAGATTCAGAGGCGATCGGTCACCATTCAAGTGACGCAGCGTCGGGTGCAGCAACGACCCCAGCAGCGCCTGGGGCTTGCTTTGGCCTTGCTCAAGCCCAAGGCTTTGGACATGGCGATGCAGAAAGCTGTTGAGCTTGGCGCGGAGCAGATTTGGTTACTTCAATGCGATCGATCCGTTGCTCGCTGGCATTCTGGTGAAGTGAAAGCCAAGATGCAGAAATGGGAAACCCACCTCATGGAGGCCATGAAGCAGTGTGGCCAGGCATGGAAGCCCAGTCTGCATGCTCCGGAACCTCTGGCATCCTGGATTCAGGCCTTCCCATCGACCCATCGGGTTTTTTATGGCGATCTGGATGAGGGAATGGAGAAGCCTACCTTGTTGGAAGCCGCATTCGAGCAAACCTATGAATTGGGTTGCTGGTGTGTCGGGCCCGAGGGGGATTTTACTCCAGAAGAACGGACCCTTCTGCGTCAGAAGGGTGCCCGCCCCTGCTCTTTGGGTGATTTGGTTCTACGCTCGGAGACAGCGGCCTTGAGTGGCCTGTCAGTGCTATCCCAGCTTGCCTACCGTCGCACCCAGCACGAGCCTTGAGCCACACTCCATTGATATTTGCGTGCGTGCTCTCGAATAAGAAAGGGCAGTTCGAGCGTCTGGGTCCATTGAAAAGCGGGGTTTAGATGATGGTGCAAGCCATCCAGGGTTTGCACGTTTTCCCCGTCCCTTTGCAAGCCACCCAGCCAATGCGTCGAAGGAGTGTAGGCCTCCAACCAGGTGTAGGGAGATGTGATGATGAGCTGTCCTCCTGATTTCAACAGGCCACTCAATTGACTCAAGCATGCAACGGGATCGTCCAACCGATCAATGAGATTGGCCATCAAGACGACATCAAAAACCCCCAGGTCCTCGCGCAGGTGCATGGCGTCACCTTGCAGAAAGCGGACTCGATCTCGATCGATTTCATCGGGGACTTTGGCAACGGCATCTTGAGTCAAGTTGCCTTCGACAGCGAATCGGTAAGGCAGGGAGCCTTCGATTCGAAGCTTGTTGGCATGTTCAATGAATCCGTGCGAATAATCGATACCGACTACTTCGTGGCAATGGCGCGCCAGCTCAAAGGTCGAGCGCCCGACAGCGCATCCGAGGTCCAATGCCCTTGGATGATCTCCCAGCAGCTCTTTCTGGAGACATTGGGAGACACAGCGCTCGGGATAGTGGAGTGCTTCGGAGGGACCCTCAGGGTGGGGGCATTGTTCCTGTGATGAACCGTAGTGAAAGAGCAGGTATTCACTGATGGCCTTTTCCGATTCGTAGAAAGGTTGGGAGCTTGAGGACATGTGATAGAAATCAGGGTGCGGTCGCTGCCTCGGAAAGAGCGATCTTGGGTTGAGGCTTCCACTGCCATTTTTCGTCAAAAAAACCTGCCTGAGCAATACCACCGGGCCAGCGTGGTGAAGCGGGTTGACGAATGTCGATGATGGCCCAGTCAGGCAGTTTGGGTACCTGCCGCGCGTTGTTGAGATAATCGTATTCCCGGTAGGTGAAGCCACTGTTGAACACAATGTATTTTTCAGGGTTGAGTGGGTTGGGATAGATCATGACTGGAAGGTGATGGCCGGCATCCCACCTCTGATCGGGCAGCCGCACTCCGCTGGCATCCCATTGAATGGGGAGTGCTTCCATCAGATCCCGGATCACGGAGTTGCTGGCGGGGTCCCCCCAGAGGATGAGATTGCTTTCAGCAATGTCCGAGGCATCGACCTCGCGGTCCAGTTTGAATCGGGCATTCCCTCGAAACTGCTGGCGCCAGTGCGTCAGGGCATGTCCCATTTCAGAGGCTACCCACTCTCCCACTTGGGGGTTCAGGGGCCAACCGCTGGGTCCCACCATGAGAAAGCGCCCCATGAACGCATCGTCAATCGGACCCTGCAGGCCATGCCGCTTGTGCAGCACCTTTGGCTGAGATGACGTGCCCAGAGCCCATGAGTCTTTGTTTTGAACCAGTTGAACGGACCAGGAACGATCACTCAAGGGGCGGGGTGCCTGAATGGTTTGCCCATCGACCTGAAGGGTGGGGGCACGTGTGGGGTCCAGAGGACAGGTCCCTGAGGCCATGTCGATCCGAAAGGCAGAGACGTTTTGCGTCTGGATGCGGACGATGGAATCATTCTCCATTTCTGCAACGATACGTGCTTTTTGCCAATGCTCCTGAAGACCGGTGAGTGTGATCCAATGCATGCGGTGATATCTCAAGGTGTGGGTCGTGAAACGTATTTTTCGAGGGAAGGGGTCTCGTCCGATCCGAGCTAAGGCATCGATGCGATCTTCGAGTTCGCGCTTCGTCTGGGGGTGGTAGCTGTGCGCTGTATCGGGGCCTACCAGATGGGTCAGGCTCAAGCCCTCACGCTCCATGTAGCGGGCCATGATATCCGCAGCCTGCTTTTGTCGATCCACCGCTCCACTGTAGGCGACGGTGGGGCAGTGATAGAGGTTTTCAGCATAGACCGTGGCATCATAGAGATTCCACAAGCGGGTTTCCCACCAGTAAGGTTTGAGTTCCTCCTTTTGAAAGAATTCGAGGAATTCCTTGGTTTCTGAGAAACCGGCTCCGGGTGCGGCTGCAGCCCAAAGCCCGGCGTAATGAGTGGCGAATTGCCAACAGGCGGCTCCCCCCATGGAAAAACCTCGGACGAGGATACGGTTCTCATCGATGGAGAAATCTTTTTTGACATGATCCAGGGCTTCAAAGAGGTCCATTTCTCCGGCAAATTTATTGGCATTGCAATAACGTCCGTAGAGATGCAGCACGATGGTATCCGGTGGGGTGAAGGCTCCTTTCTGATGCAGCCGCTGATGGAGAAAATCCAGCTCCGTGAGCTTTTCTCCCCGACCATGAAACCATAGGTCCAGGCGGTAGGGCTTCGGAGAATGAGGCTGCCATGTGTCGGGCAAGACCAGACCATAGGGCTGAATGGAATCATCGATCTTCGAGCGATATCCTCTGGGAACCAGTCCGGCTTTGTCGAGCCAGGTCGGTCCCCTTTCCAGTAAGGCCTCCAGGCGGGCCGAGGCAACATCGAGCTGTTCTTGTGCCTGAGCCATGCTTTTTTCTGGATCATAGATTTCCTGATGAGTCAGGGCGACTTCGACGGCAGACACAAAGACATCGATATCACACAGAAGTCTCAAACGTTCTGAGTCTCCCTTCAGGCTTCGTCTGCTTTGCTTGAGCCTGGCCTGCAATGCTTGAAGGGGCTTTTGTATTTGAGAGACCTGATCTTCATTCCAGGGAGTGCCCTCAGGGGGGATCGGGCGAACCTGATGGCTTTGATTGTCCGCTGGTCCGTCTGCCAAGACAGGGCAAAAGGCAAGCAGGAGGATGCGGATCCCCCAAAGGGACAGCAAGGCCTTGCGAATCAGCATGGGTGTTGACATGAGGCTATCCAAAGCCCTTCCCACAGAGAGGGCAAGACCTATTATCGAAGAGGCAGGACTCTAGGAATCGAGGAAGGCTTTCAGTGCATCACAGGCCTCCTGCGCCAGAGCAAGAGCTTCGTCAAGCCCTTGCTCCAGAGCTTCTCGGGAGATGTCTTGAGCCCTTGTTTCCATCTCTGC
Organism: Pedosphaera sp.; assembly: GCA_002686885.1. GTDB lineage: Bacteria > Verrucomicrobiota > Verrucomicrobiia > Limisphaerales > AAA164-E04 > UBA7971. Next base: position 32,984 of record NYYT01000076.1, on the reverse strand, counting down.
GCAATGCTGGGACAATCGTTGAGCTCCCATGTTCGCGGCGCTGCCCTTCAGGCTGTGTGCGCAGCGGCCAATCGCATCGCGATCGGTGGTTTCCAAGGCCTCTCTCCACGCCTCCAGTCGCTTGGGGCACTCGTTGTCGACAAAAAGGTGGGTTAGCTTGGCCAGCATGCTTTCCTTTTTGTCTGCTGCCTCATCGATGTAAGTCATCAGGATCTGATGATCGAGGGTGGGCCTATCCGGCTCGACAGGCGCATGGTCTGAAGTGGACTTGGTGGAAGCCTCCTCCGGATGGGGGTTCCCTTCCTCAGTCGAGTCGCCTTCAAGATTCATGGCCCGTTTCAAGGCTGACGCCAGCGTATGGATGAGGACGGGCTTGGCAATGTAGTCATCCATGCCAGACTCAAGGCACTTTTGCCGGTCTCCATCCATGGAATTGGCTGTCATGGCGATGATCTGGATGGGAACCTTTGCCTTGGTCTGGCCCAGGCGCTCCATGGATCTCAATTTATAGGTGGTCTGATAGCCATCCAGGCCCGGCATTTGGCAATCCATGAGGATCATGGCAAAGGGATGTCGCTGAACCCATTCCAGCGCTTGGTCGCCGGATTCAGCCACCGTGGGACGAAACCCCAGTTTTTTCAGCATGTGCTCGGCAACCGACTGATTGACGGGGTTGTCTTCTACCACCAGCACCTCGGGATGTTCTCCGCTCAGAGGTTGGACCTGATGCATTGTAACGGCCGAAGTGTCTTCCTTTTCGATTTCGGGTTCCGATGCATGCGATTTGAACAATCGATTGAATCCTCGAGTGAAAACACCCTGCATGATGGGTTTTTTCACCACCAATTGGATGCCACACTGCTCCAGCCTCTTTTTGTCGGGCTGGGTTCTTATGGAGGTCATGAGAATCAACGTGGGAGCGGGGCTTAGTTTCAAATCGTGCACGACCTGACAGAAATCGATGCCGGTCTGATCCTTCAGGCTGTCATTGACCAGAACAAATCGATAGGGGGCATCGCTGCGCTGGACTTTGGACAACTCGGCAATCGCCTGTTTACCCTGGGTCATGAAATGGTAGTCGAAACGATAGTTTCTCAAGATGGGAGCCAGGGCTTCCTGGGAATGATCGTTGGGCTCCAGAATCAGCGCCTTGGAGCCGCTCCAGGGGTAAGGAGTTGATCGCTCAACGGTGAGCTTACCCTTGCCCATTTCAAGGGGAAGTGTGAACCAGAAGCAAGACCCCTTGCCGTGAGTGCTCTCCACATGCAGTTGTCCATGCATGAGCTCGATCAGCTGCCGCGTGATGGCCAAGCCCAGGCCCGTACCTCCATATTGACGCGTCATGGAGTCGTCGGCCTGCATGAAGGCTTCGAAGATGCTTTCCATGGCCTCTTCCTTGATGCCGATCCCTGTGTCCTTGATTTGGAATTGAACCCAGTGCGTGTCCCGCTGAGCCTTGAGGGTCTGGACCATGACTTGGATTTCGCCCTTCTGCGTGAACTTGATGGCGTTGCCCAACAGGTTGTTGAGGATTTGCTGCAGCCGAACCGGGTCTCCCAGAACCTGTTGAGGTACCTGTGGGTCGAGTTTGAGGATCATCTCCAGTCCCTTTTGTTGGGCTTGATCTGCCAGCAACCCGACCGATTGCTCGATGATGTCGTGGAGGGCCAGGGAGGTTTTCTCCAAGGTCATTTTTCCCGATTCGATCTTGGAGAAATCCAGTAAGTCATTGATCAGGCGCAAGAGTCCATTGGCACTGGTTTCAATGGTCTCGGCAAAGGTGTGTTGTTCCTCGGAAAGAGAGGTCTGTTTCAGGAGTGAGGTCATGCCGATGATGCCATTCATCGGGGTGCGTATTTCGTGACTCATGCTGGCCAGGAAGACCGACTTGAGGCGATTGGATTCCATGGCAGCATCACGAGCAAATTCCATGGCAGCTTCGGCCCGTTTTCTCTCGGAAATATCTTCGACCAGACCTTCGTAGTAGAGAATGTTTCCGGCCTCATCGCATACGGTTCGAGCGGTCTCGCTGATCCAGATTTTCTTTCCATCCCGATGAAAAATTTCAGACTCAAATTCATGAATTTCACCATGCTCCTTCATGATGCGCTGGAAGGTGGCGCGGCGTGAGGGATCGACGTAGAGCTGCTTCTGAATGTCGGTCAGGGAATCCAGCAGAGCTTCGGGAGTGGGGTAGCCGTAAATGCGTGCCAGGGCTGGGTTGACATTGAGGTAATGCCCTTCGGGCGTGGTTTGAAAAATACCCTCCACCGCCTTTTCGAAGATATCCCGATATTTCTGCTCCGCTTGTCTCAGGGCCTCCTCCGTCTGGATGAGTTTGGTGATGTCCTTGGAGACGCCAAAGGTGCCGATGATGGTTCCGGTTTCATCCCTGTAAGGCATCTTGCTGGTCAGGACCCACCCGACTTGACCATCTTGCCAGGTTTCCTTTTCGATCTTGTTGATGATGGGTTCCCCGGTCCGAATAATGTGTTGCTCATCCTCGAATGCCGGACGAGCATGCTCCTCCTTGAAAAAATCAAAATCGGTTTTCCCCACGGCAAGGGAAGGGTTTTTGAGGCCGAGGCGGTCGGAGAGTTCACGGCTGCATCGGATGAAACGGGAAGCCGTGTCCTTGAAGTAGACATGATCTGGTATGGTTTCCAGCAAGGAGCGGAGCAATTGACGCTCCGAGGCCAAATTCTGTTCGGTATGAATCTGTTCGGTGACATCCCAGAAGATACCCTGAATGCCTGATACCTTGCCCTTGGTGTCAAAAAGAGGCGTCTTGATGACATGGACATAGCTGGTTTGCTGATTCAAGCCCTCGTTTGCCTCAGTGGTTTCGATCTTCTGTCCGGTGTGCATGACCTGCTGATCATCCTGCTGATACTTCCGAGCAAGGTGTGCGGGAAAAAGGTCGAGATCCGTTTTTTTAAGAATGTCCTTCAATTCCTTACCAAGCGCCCGACAGAAGTTCTGGTTGGCAAAGGTGAAGCGCCCCTCCAGATCCTTACGGATGATGTGCTGGGGAAGACTTTCGACGAGATTGTGATAAAACGACTCTGAGTCGTCGTAGGCCCTCTTGACCTTCTGATGCTCGTCAGAAAGCTGGCTGATGCGGGCCCGCGTGTCTCCCAGAAGGATCGCTGAGGCTGCCTGGCGAGCAACAATGCCCAAGGCCTGCAGGACGGCTGAATCCAGATGCAGATTCTGGGGATCGAGCAATGTCAGAAGCCCCATGAGCTCTCCCTGTTTGCCTCGAATCGGAAATCCTGCAAGGAACTTGAATTGCCAAGGACCGGCTACCAGCGGAGAACTGGCCCATTCCGGGTGTCGATCGGCATCTTCGATCACTGTGGGCTCGGGTTGGCTCAAGGCAAATCGGCAGAAGGGAATTTCGAGATCCTGAGCTGAGGGCTCCCACTGCCGTCCCGTGATAAGGGTGATCGACGTTTCCTGACAAAGATGAATGAGAAGGGTGGAGCACCCCGAAAGCGCAGCAGCCAGTTGGGTCAGCTGCTGGAGCTCATCCAGACTGCGAATGCCATGCCGGGGCATGTGAGCCGAAGAGGCAGGATCGGGCGTCATGTTGGCAGAAGCATCCATGCTTTATTGGGAAGGTGTGAGGGCCGTCAACTTCTTAAGAATGCGCTTCCCGTAAATCAAAGTAAACAGCGCGGCACTCCAGGTCACTCCGAAAATACCCCACCAAATGCCATCGATTCCCCAATCCAATCCATAGGCCAATCCATAGAAGACAAGCAGGGGAGCCACGATTTGCCGGTAGAGCCCGATCCAAAGCCCGACCATGGGGCGTTTGAGACCCTGCAACATGAACACGGTCTGAAAAAGGATGACATACGAACAGAGGGTGATGCTCGCTACTCTCAGGTAATCGGCCCCCAAAGTGATGACGGCTTCACTGTCGGTGAACCATGCCATGGTGGTTTCGGCCATGGGGTAGAGGAGCATGCCACCCAGAATCATCATGGCCAGGCCCCAGCGCAGCGCCGTTTGCCGCACCTCGTAGATCCTTTCCAACTGTCGGGCTCCATAATTTTGCCCGACCAGGGTGAGCACGGCGACATTCAACCCAATGGTGGGTAAGAGAAGGATCTGTTCAATGCGAGTGGCAATGCCGTAGGCGGCAACCCCTTCCTTGCTGAAAAAACTGATGAACCAGGTGATGATGAAGATACCTGCTGCCACGGTCATCATGTTCACGGCGGCAGGAAAACCCTGAGCGATGAGGGATCGCCACAGGTGCCACTGGGGTTTCCAATCTCCCAATCTCAAGGACCACCTCAAAGAGGAACCCATCACGCGGTAGACCAGGTAGAACACCCCGACGACCTGAATGAGCACCGTCGCCCAGGCAATACCAGCCATGCCCATTGCCGGCACGCCAAGGCCGCCATGCATTAGCCAGGGATCGAGCAGCAGATTGAGAAAAAAGCCAACGATGAGTAAGTTGCGATACGTTGTGGTGTCGCCTTGCGCTTGGAGTGTGGCATTGATCATGGACTGGGCGATGAAAAAAAGGGTGCCTGCCCAGATGATGTTCATGTAGGTCAGGGAAAGCGTCAAATAAGACCCTTCTGCCCCAAGCATGCGAAACATGCTGGGGCCCAACATCCAGCCTGCCCCGGTCAGAAGGACGCCTAGACTCAGGCCCAGCAACACGGATTGCCGTGAAAGATCTGCGGCTTCCATCGGTTTTTTGGCTCCCAGCGCATGGGCCATCAGCGCAGTGGCTNCCTGAGACAAACCATTGCTGATGGCGATGAGAATGAAAAAGACGGGAAAAGCGATGGAAAGCGCAGCCAGTGCATCGGTTGAAAGGCTGCCTGCGTACCAGGTATCCACCACATTGTACATGGTGTTGAAGAAAAATCCCACGCTGGCAGGGATGGCCAGTTTCTGGATGAGGGGTCCGATCGGGTCTTGGGTGAGATTCATGGGACGCAGAGTCGGCAACAATCTGCGTTTCATTGGGTGACAAAACAACCGATTTTTCCATCTGTGGGTTTGAGCTTTCCGGATCGGCTCATAGAATGGTGTCTGATTCAAATGGTCGACTTACGTCTCAGCAAGTTGCTCGATGCCGCCCTGGATCCGCTGGCGTGGATTTGGTTGGGCGTGCTGTGGTGGGGGATTCGCTGCTGGCGCTCTGGGTCGAAATCCAGGGCCGTTACGGCTTGGTCTCTCTTTGCCCTGATCTGGTGTTTGGGGGCGACGCCGCTTTCTGCCACGCTCCTGGCGCAACTGGAAAAACCCTATGCCATCGGCGATTGGGAAGGGCTCCCGAAAGCCGATGCCATCGTCTGTCTGGGAGGTGGCCTGCACCCTCAACCTCTGGAGACCCTTTCTTTTTCGGCCAGTGATGCCAGCGATCGCTATCTGACCGCGCTGGATTTGTATCACCGTGGGCATGCGTCGCATCTGGTCTTTGGAGGGGGGACCTTTCGGATTCAAGGAGAGGCCATTTCTGAAGGAGAAGTCCTCAAGGCCTGGGTGGAACGCTGGGGCCTTGGAAATGGTGAGGTGCATCTTCTGGGAAGAATGACGACGACACGGGATGAATGTGTGGAGGTCAAGGCACTCATGGAGGAGCAAGGCTGGCAGCGAATTCTCCTGGTCACCTCGGCGTGGCACATGCAGCGGTCTTTGGCCCTGTTTGAGAAAGCGGGCATCGAGGCCATCCCTGTGGGATGCGACTTGAAGGGAATGACCAGCTCACTCGGCGCGCATCCCTGGCGTATCTTTCCCAGTTCTGGAAGGTTTTCAGACATTCATGTTTACCTGCATGAAAAGGTAGGCCAAGTCTACTACCGCATGAGGGGGTGGATCTGATGGATCTTTCCTTCCTTGAAGGGCTCACACGGCGTGAACTCCTGCAATGGATTGAGGATCATATTCAGGGAGACCCCTCTCCCAGCCTGGTCCTTCCCGCGATGCCCGTGGACGAATCCGAAGTTCGATCCTCTTCTGACTCGGAGGAACCTTGGTTGGAGTTTGAACCCTTTGATCAATTCCCGTTTGCCGTCTATGTGAGGCCTTCGGCCCCTGAGGATTGTTTTCAGTGGATCTCCCCATACGTGGTGTCGCTGACAGGTATTGCGGCCGAATGCCTGCTGGAGGAACCGGGTGGATGGCTTGCGCGCATCCACCCCAGCGATCGTGATCGGGTCCAGCGACAGCTTGAATGCGCAGCTCCCGGGCAAGTGGTTGAAATGGATTATCGCTTTCAAGTGGGGGCAGGTCAGTGGATGGAAATCCTCGATCGCTGGGTGGGGCTGCCCTCCAAGTCCGACCCTCAAAAAGTGCAAAAATGCATGGGAGCCTGGCTGGATGTGACCCGACGCAAGGCACTGGAAAGGGAAGTTTCCGACATCAGTGAGGAGGAAAAACAGAAACTGGGTCGTGATCTGCACGATGATTTATGTCAGCAACTTGCCTGTGTGGAAATGCTGCTCCATTCCATCCAGCGCCGTCAGGCCAAAGAAGGATCTGCAGAACCGGAGAGACTTCAGGAGCTCACACACCACCTACGCAAATGCATGGTCACGGCCCGCCACATGGCGCGTGGTCTTTCCACCTTGGAGCTGGGGCAATCAGGCTTGTCGGCTTCCATTGCCCATTGGCTGGGAAGCCTGAATCATTTGNTGCCCTTTCAGATACGCTATGAGAGCCCTCAAGGGTGGGGTTTGAAAGAACCGGGCATGGCCATTCATATTTATCGCATCATTCAAGAGGCGGTTCAAAATGCCATCAAGCATTCTCATGGAGACCAGATTACCGTGCGCCTGATCCCGAGGGATCACGAGTTGTGGCTGTCGATTGAAGATAATGGGGTTGGGATGGCCGAGGGGGCGGCGACTCATTCCAGGGGTCTTGGGATGAAAACCATGCGTTACCGCAGCAGTTTGCTGCATGCCCAACTTTTGTTTGAAGCCAATGCCCACGGCGGCTTGACTCTTTCGTGTAAGATTCCTTTCAGTATTCAATTTGAAAGCCCGGAGCCTGATTCATGAAGACGCATTTATCGAAGACATCTGCTGCCACAAAAAGATCCTCCCAAAAATCCGTATTCGTGCTGGACGACCATCCCATGACACGATTCGGGCTCAAGGAGCTGATTGCATCGGAGCCCTCTCTGTGTCTGGCCGGTGAATCAGACAATGCGGAAGATACTCTGGCCAAGGTGCAAAAACTTCCGCCCGATATCCTCCTGGTTGATTTGACCCTNAANGGGAGAAGTGGTCTGGAACTNATCAAGGATCTGAGAAAANTACAGCCTGAAGTGGATATTCTGGTCTTTTCCATGCATGAGGAAGCCTTCTATGCCGAGCGCGCTTTGAGAGCGGGTGCGCGAGGTTACGTTCAGAAGTCTGAAGGTGCCGTATTGTTGATCCAGGCAATTCACACGGTATTGGANGGGAAGGTCTTTGTCAGCGAGTCGGTCAAAAACCAGTTTTTTGATAAGATGACCGGTCGGGACTCTGATGAAAAAAGCTCACCGATAGACCGACTCTCCGATCGTGAATTGGAAGTGCTGGCGCTGGTTGGAAAGGCCTATGAGAGCAAGGANATTGCTGAAGAACTCAAGATGAGTGTCAAGACGGTGGAGGCCCATCGAACNAGCATTCGGCAGAAACTGGACATCCGTAACCGGGCCGAGCTGGTTCGGTTTGCCGTCCTGTGGACCACGGAACATGCAGCCGATGAGGTTTCAGGGATGCGTTGACAGGGGAATCTGAAGTCAATCAGGCGGTCTGTAGTGGTAACACGAGCCTGTAAATAGGGTTACCTCTAATTGATGAACGATTCTGCTTTTTGCATGATCNCCCNCGAGNAACCCAATCATTCGTAAATATCAACCTAATCCTAAAGTATGAACCAACGTTTGAAAAAAACGAAAATAGGCGCTTTCACGCTCATCGAGCTGCTGGTCGTGATCGCCATCATCGCCATTTTGGCGGGTATGCTGTTGCCGGCGCTGGCGAAAGCCAAGGCCAAGGCACAGAAAATCAAGTGTACGAGTAACCTCAAGAACATTGGTCTTGGGTTCCGCATCTTTGCGACCGACAATGGGGATCTTTACCCCATGGCGGTGCCCGATGCGCAAGGCGGATCAGCCAGTGCGGCGGACCTGCGTCGAGGAGCCACACTGGTCTATCGTCACTTCCTTTCACTTTCTAACGAGTTGCAGACTCCCAAGATCGTGCTCTGCCCTAGCGATGGTCTGGGTCGTGTGGAAGCTGTTAACTGGAGCACTAACCGCACGCGCGGTCGGGATGCCGCCCAGTATTTTGCCGGCAACTCCAGTGTGAGTTACTTCGTTGGCTTCGAAGCGGATGAAACCTTGCCTCAGAGCTTGCTCTCAGGCGATCGCAACATCACCAATTCGGACCGAACCGACATCAGCAAGGGAATCGTTTTCCGTTTCCGCATGCGTGCTCGTCGTAACGATCCCCCCCCCTTGCCCACTCCTNAGCCAGGCTGGGACAAAAACATTCACGACACCGCTGGCAATGTGGCTCTCGGTGATGGATCTGTNCAAGCNTTNAGTAGCTCCAAGCTGCGCGAAGGTATTCGCGACATGGGCATTCAGGAAGTCCAACTTGCCGTTCCTGGTGANGAGGACGAGCGNGGNCGTTGATTNNGGCCTCNGGCACTGATNCTNACNANNTTGNCCTTTTGACGATTGAGGTCATNGTTCATTNNATCAAGGCGTCCGGGNTTTCCCGGGCGCCTTTTTCTTTTCATNAGCGTTGTTCCCTTTCGTTCACGCAGGCATTCAACGCTGCGGGCAAGGAGGCATGATGGAAGACAAAACCATGATCCAGGAGGCGCTGGGGTAGGACGCGGCAGCTGCTCAGTAGCACCGCCTGTCCCATCTCACCAAAGAGGAAGCGCACTCCCAGGGATGGGATGCGCATCCAAACCGGCCGATGGAGCACGCCACCAAGGGTGTGAGCGAAGGTTTTGAAAGTGACCGGGTCGGGGGCAGTAACATTGATGGGGCCCCTCAGCCGAGGTTGTTCCAGCAGGAAGCGAACACAGCCAACGACATCTTCCAAAGACACCCAGCTGACATATTGACTCCCAGATCCCAAAATGGCTCCCAGTCCCCATCGAAAGGCGGGTAGCATGGTTGCCAATGCGCCTCCATGGGAAGAGAGCACCATCCCCAGTCGGAGAGCCACCACGCGAACGCCATCCTGCTCCATGACGGCGCTGGCTTTCTCCCAATCCTGTCCAAGGGTTCCGAGAAAATCATCGGCTGCGGGGTGCGTTTCCACGATCTCGCGATCTGATTGGTCTCCGTAAATCCCAATGGCTGAGGCCGTCAAAAAGAAATCTGGACGGGTCGAGGCGTTTCGAAGTGCCTTAACCAAAAAGGTGGTGGCTTCCACCCTGCTGGATCTAAGCTGCTGTTTTCTGCGAGAAGTCCATCGCCCTTGGGCAATGTTGGCTCCCGCAAGATGAATCACTCCATCCAGTCCCTCCAGGGCGTCTGGGTCGATGGTTCCCCTGTCAGGGTCCCAGGCATAATCCTGGCTTTGGGGTGGGGGGGCAACCCGCTGCAGGCGAGGCCGACGAACAAGGCAGTTGACCTGATGACCCTCAGCTGTGAGGGAACGCTCAAGAGCTTGGCCAACCATACCGTTGGCACCAGTAATCAGCACTCGCATGGCTTACCTTACAGTGGCACGGCTTATTGGCAAGGTAGCAGGGAGCCAGGAATTTTGAAAGGAACGCCCTGAATGTCTATCGGTGAGAGGCCAGCGCTCGGACGACCTCCAAGGTCGAGTGTGCCTTGTTCAGGCAGTAAAAATGGAGTCCAGCCACTCCTTCCTTGAGAAGTTCCTCACATTGGCCAACGGCATACTCGATGCCAAAGGCAGCGGCAGCGGCATCATCCTCGGAGAGATCTTCCAGGCGTTGCATCATGGGAGTCGGTATGGAGGCACCGCAAAGCTCGGTGAAACGCTGGATTTGTCGAGTGGAGAGGACCGGCAAAATGCCGGGGATGAGGGTCTGATGCATCCCCAGTTCTTTGACCATGTGATCTCGGAATCGCAGGAAATCCTCATTATCGAAGAAAAGCTGCGTGACCACAAAATCGGCACCCGCATCCACTTTTTCCTTCAGTCGCCCCCAGTCGATCTCCTTCCCTTCTTTGCAGGCGATGTGACCCTCAGGAAAGCCAGCGACACCGATGGACATCTCGTGATGGGCGCGTATGAAGGCTACCAGATCCTTGGAGTAGGCAAAACCGCCCTCGGTGGCTTCAAAGGGACCCACGCCTCCTGGAGGATCCCCTCTCAGAGCGAGGATATTGCGAATGTTGCGTTTTTCGGCATCCTGGAGAACTTGAGCAATTTGTTCCTTGGTTGCCTGCACGCAAGTCAAATGGCTCATGCAAACAAGACCAAAATCCTTCTGGATGCGCTCGACCATATCCAGGGTCTTATCCCTTGTGCTTCCGCCAGCTCCATAGGTGACAGAGCAATAGTCGGGTGCCATGGTCTGGAGCTCAGGAAGTACGGACCCAAAGAGGGCTTCTTCCCCTTTCTCGGTCTTGGGGGGGAAGAATTCAAAGGAGAAGGCAGGTTTGCCCTCTGATTTTCTCTGCTGATGAATGTCCCTGATCTGACGCATGCGCAGCCAAAAGCTAAGTGAGTTGTCGGGGGATCGCAAGTGGGATATCGAATTTCAAGCCAAGCACAGCTGCAGACCCCATGGAAAAAAGTTGATGCGCGGCTCTCTGAAGGATCAAGATGAGGATCTTTATGGGGCAGCCCTCTGAATCCTATTCTGCAGTCCAACTGGCCGATGGATCCTATTCGGTCCGGTCGGAAGTCCATCAGGAAACCTTTCATCCGGTTGTCGGGTCCAAGGTGGAGGCTCGGTGTGTTTATTTCGATCCCATGCGATTGGAGCAACGCTGGGGATCGCGCTGCAACGAGCTTTGTGTGTGGGATGTGGGTCTTGGCAGCGCTGGAAATGCCCTGCATTTGATGCGCGCTCACGAAAAGACCCCACGCAAGCTGCGGCTCCATAGTTTTGACAAAACGTTGGGAGGACTTCGCTTTGCACTGGATCATGCGGAGAAATTTCCCTACCTCCATGGTTTTGAGCGCCCCCTCGAGACCCTGATGCAGGAAAGTGAGGTGCACTTTCAATGGCAGCATCTCGAGGTGCACTGGAAGTTGCATCTGGGCGATCTCAGTCAAAAGGGTTTTATGGCTCCTGCCCATGCCAGTGCCCGCCCTGATGCCATTCTCTACGATCCCTATTCTCCAGCCAAGAATCCCGAAATGTGGTCGCTTGGTATGTTTCAATCTCTCGCCACATGCCTTCCCACATCTGCGACGCTCGCCACGTACTCTCGAAGCACCAGCGTGCGGGTCACCCTGTTGCTGGCGGGCTTCGTCGTCGGGAAGGGGGGGCAGGTTGGCGAGAAGGAGGAAACCACGGTGGCTGCGACCACCGCCACCCTGATATCTCCCTTGCTTGGTGCTGAATGGTTGCGCCGAGCCAGTCGATCCACCAATGCGGAGCCGATTCGGACCCTTCCTCACCAGCGCTCTTCCATGACCCACACGACATGGCAAGCACTGTTGGAGCATCCCCAATTTCAGGACATCAGCTTGGATCCTCGTTTGCTCAGACCCTCCTGATATGGCACCTTCTGCAAGCGTCATGACAGACCCCTGGGTAAGTTTCATCATTCCTGCCTACAACGAAGCCAAGCTTCTGCCAGCAACACTGGAGGGCATTGCCGCGGCCCTTGGCCCTTGGGATGAGCCATGGGAGCTGATCGTCTGTGACAATGGTTCGACCGATGGAACAGGTGAACTGGCTCAATCCCATGGAGCACGGGTGGTGCATGAGCCCATGCGCCAGATTGCTCGTTCCCGCAATACCGGGGCCTCCATCGCCAAAGGCCAATGGCTCGTCTTCATTGATGCGGATTCCATCCCATCCGAAGCATTGCTCCTGGATTTGAAGGAAACCCTGAAAGCCGATCGAGTGGTGGGTGGAGGGGCGACGCTTTGTCTGGATCGTGAGCTTCCGGCCTTCTGGATGATGTGGGTGCACGCGTGGAATGGCATCAGCCGTTGCTTTCGACTGGCTGCCGGTTCCTTTGTTTATTGTCGTGCAGAGGCTTTTCGCGACACCGGGGGATTCCCGCAGGACTGCTACACAGGTGAAGAAATTTGGTTCAGCCGAAAACTCAAGGCCTGGGGGAGAAAGAAGGGCATGCCATTCAAGGTGCTATCCAGGCACCCGCTCATGACCTCAGCGCGAAAGGTCTCCCTCTACTCAAGAGGTGAATTGTTGAAGACCCTGATCTTTTCGATGTTTCTCTACCCCTTCGTGCGTCAGCGAAAGGGAGCTTGGTTCATGTGGTATGACGGGCGCCGATGACTCAGGCGACGGAGCAAGGAGCGAGGATGGCGTCGGACATGCCATGAATGATTTTTTTGTCATCCGGGCAAATGGTTGCCAGAATGCCTTTCAGGGAAGCTCTGGCTTGGTCTCCCTCCCCATGGACAAAATAATAAGGGCAAAGCCGGACTCTTCCGTTCATGGAAACGGTTTTTCCTGTCTCAAAATCGACATACTGCGCAGGCATCGAACAGGGTTTATGGTATTCCTGGAGGATGTGATTCTCCTGACCAAAACCACGGATGGCACGATCCACGACCTCCGACCAGGCTTCGCCCGATAAATCACTCCCCAGATGCACGCCCCGCGCGCCCCATGCTTTTTCGGAAAACCCTGAGACTTTGATGATGAGCTGACGCTCCTTTTGGGACAGGTTTTTGAGCTGATGCCAGTCGGTGCAGTTCAGTCGCGGAATGGCCCCCTGTGGCGGCATGGGGCTGGGATCTATCATCCAGGTGTAGGGCACATGGGCCTTCATGGTCTTGAAGAAAGCACCGCCAAGGTGCTGGTGCCAGAACGTGGCCAGGTTGTGATTGTGCAGGAGAGCGAAGGCGCTTTTCTCCTCCAGATGGGACTTGGGTGGAGGGGTCAGGGTCAAGGATCCATCCATGGCGCCTCGGAGAATGGGGCTGGCGCTGGGCACGTTTGCCAGATCAAAGAGTTCGAAAAAGCGATAAACTGCTTCTCCCGGCTTGAAATCATCAAACCTCTCGTTTTCGCAGGTTATGTCCCGATCATCGATTTGCTCACACAGCCAGCGCATCTCGGGACGGTAGGTCGCCGATTCTTCTGAAACGACAATTCGAACTTTTTGCTTCGGAGCGAACATCCCGGAAAAACCCTCCAGCATGGCCTTTTCCCCTCCAATGATCGAGTTGTCCTGATCCAGTTGGGCATACGTTTGGTTCAGCCAGGCAGTCAATCCAATCCCACCAGGGACGCTGTCCAACTCACTCATGATGAATCCGTCTTCGGTGAGTAGGATATCCGGTCGAATGACCTTTGGCAGGGAATGGCGGAAGGGCTTGGAGAGAGCCTGATCGATCAGACTACGCGGCTTCCCTGCGTCGAGCCATTGCGCGACCCATGCGGGGGCGCGGCCTTGATGACTCTGGCGATACAAATGATCCAGAGCGCGGTAAAATTGTAGAAGCGTTCGCCCCAGTTTTTCCAAAGTGCGAACCAGCTTGGCCTCCAAGGGAAAGGGGGTGGGGGAGGTGCGCCAGGAAAGGCCCTGAAAAAGCCCTTGGCTGGGAAGCGCCGAATGCACGGCTTCGGCACGGTCACTGGCTGAACTGCTCTGCTCTGCGCTCAAGAAAGGATCTTTGTGAACGGGTTGCAACTCCCTCAGCGGATCTGGCCCTTGCCATAGCATCGCCACTTGTAGCTGGTCAGTTCGTCCAGCCCCATGGGACCTCGGGCTCCCACCTTGTCGGTACTGATACCGATTTCGGCTCCCATGCCAAATTCCGCCCCATCGGTGAACCGGGTCGAAGCGTTCCAGTAAACGGCCGATGCGTCGACATCGCGCATGAAGCGCTCGGCGCTGGCAGGATCCTCGGTCACGATCGCATCGGAATGACCCGATCCGTGTCGGTTGATATGAGCCATGGCTTCTTCAAGGTTGGCAACGACCTTGAGGGCTAGAATCAGATCCAGATACTCCGCTCCCCAATCCTCCTCCTGGGCCCATTTGAATGAGAGCTCTCCTTGATCGATCAAGGGCGCGAGCCATTTTCTCGAAACCTCATCTCCTCGAACCTCGACCTTGTGACGTGCCAGGGCCTCTCCCAATTCGGGAAGGATCTTTTCTGCGATGGCCGCATCCACCAAAAGGGTTTCCATGGCATTGCATACCCCGGGCCGCTGGGTTTTGGCATTGATGGCAATGTCGATGGCCATTTTGGCATTTGCCTGGCCATGTATGTAGACATGACACACCCCTTTGTAGTGCTTGATGACAGGTACCTTCGAGCATTCAGCCACTGCTCGGATCAGACCTTCGCCTCCTCGTGGCATGCATAGATCCACCTCATCGGTCAGGGAAAGGAGGGCTGGAATGGCAGCTCGATCGGTGGTGGGCACGACTTGGATGGCGTCGACAGGAAAGTGTGGTTCACACGCCTGTGCTGCCTGAACCATCAGCTCGGCAATGATTTGGTTGGAATGAATGGCTTCTTTCCCTCCTCGCAGGATGGTGGCATTCCCGGACTTGAAGCAGAGCCCGGCAGCATCGGCTGTGACGTTGGGGCGTGATTCATAGATGATGACGACGACTCCGATCGGGGTGGTGATTTTCTGTAGCAAGAGCCCATTGGGCCGCTCTCGCTCGTCCAGGACGCGACCAATGGGGTCCGGCAATGCTGCGACCTCACGCAGCCCCTGGGCCATGGCCTCGATACGTGCCTCATTGAGCACCAGACGATCGATCATGGCCTGTGAGAGGCCCATGCCTCGAGCCGTCTCCAGATCCTGCTCATTTGCCTTGCCAATCGCTGCCTTGTTCTCGCAAAGCGCCTGGGCCATGGCATGAAGACACCGGTTTTTCTGTTCGGTGTCCAACCCGGTGAGTTGCCGCGCTGCCGCCTTGGAGCGACTGGCAAGTTCCTTCATCTGTGCATCCAAACTCATAGAAGCCCTTACCCTAAAAATATCCCACTGGGCTTGCAATGTTCTAAGTGGCGCCCCTTCAACTCAGCTGGATCAGTAGATCCTTGATCTCCACATGATCTCCAAACTGAACAGCCAGGGCACTGATCGTTCCATCGGCAGGAGCATTGATGGAGGTCTGCATTTTCATCGCCTCCATCATGATCAGGCGCTCTCCCTTTTGGACTTTTTGACCGACACTGACATGCACCTCGGCAATCAGGCCGGGAATCGGGGCTCCAATTTGTGAAGGATCGGATTCATCGGCCTTGGCTCGCTGAGCCTCTTGGGGGGCGATCTGCAGATCGGTGATCATCGTATCTCGCGCCATACCGTTCAATTCGTAGGTGATGGCGCGCTGGCCATGCTCATCAGGAGAACCGATGGTAATCAGTCGGATAAACAAATCTTTGCCCTCTTCGATACTGACCTGAATTTCTTCCCCAGCCTGTAGACCATAGAGGAAGTTCAGAGTCGGCAGGGCCCCGACTTTTCCATGAGCCTTGTGATGCTGTTGGAAATCCAGAAACACCTTGGGATACATCAAATAGGCATACAGATCATCGTCGGTGACTTTCCGTTTGATTTTCTGTGTGATTTCCTTGCGTGTCTTTTCCAGATCCAGCTTGGGTGCTGGCTTGGGTCGGCCGCGGCGGCAGTCATCCTGGTAGCGCTTCCTGGCCTTCTGATAAGATGGCTTGGGCAAAATGGCTTTCCACACTTTTTCAGGCCACCCTCCCTCCGGCCATCCGAGGCCTCCTTGGAACATGTCGATGACCGACTCCGGCCAACTGTGCTCTTCGGGGCTCAGGTTCACCACATCTTCAGGGCGGATGCCGTGGGTGAAAAGGTAGAGAGCCATGTCCCCCACGACCTTGCTCGAGGGAGTCACCTTGACGATGTCTCCAAACAACAAATTGACCTCCGCATAGGTCCGGGCGATTTCATTCCAGCGATGGGCCACTCCCATGCTGGCTGCCTGTGCCTTCAAGTTGGTGTATTGCCCTCCGGGCATTTCATGAAGATAGACGTCGGCGCTGCCGGTCTTGGGCGCGGTATCAAAAGGTTGATAGACTTCACGCACTTGTTCCCAGTAATCGGATAGTTGATTGAGAGCACCTAGATCGACGTGGGTGCGTCGGGGCGAGCTTTCCAGAGCCGCCACCAGCGAATTCATGTTGGGTTGCGAGGTGCTTCCTGACATGGACGCAACCGCCAGATCCACCACATCCACACCTGCTTGGGATGCCTCCAGAATGGCTGCGGATTGGACACCCGCTGTTTCATGCGTGTGGAAGTGAATGGGAATGCCGATCTCCTGCTTGAGTGCTTTGACCAGTTTGCGTGCGGCGGCTGGTCGGCATAGCCCGGCCATGTCCTTGATGGCCAGCATGTGCGCCCCCATTTTTTCCAGCTCTTTCGCCAGCTTGACATAATAGGTCAAACTGAACTTATCGCGTCGATCATCGAGGATGTTTCCGGTGTAGCACAGGGCGGCTTCGCAGATGCCGTGGGTCTGTTGAACCGCCTCCATGGCCGTTTTGAGATTGGGCAGGTAATTGAGACTGTCAAACACCCTGAAAATATCCATTCCGGCATCCGCAGCATGTCGCACGAATCCATCGACCACGTTATCCGGGTAGTTGGAGTAGCCGACGGCGTTACTACCACGAAAAAGCATTTGGAAACAGATATTTGGAATCTGTTTGCGCAAGACCCGGAGGCGTTCCCAGGGGTCCTCACGAAGGAAGCGCATGGCAGTATCAAAGGTGGCGCCTCCCCACATTTCCATGGAAAACAATCCCTTCTGTGCGTCTCCCAAATGGTGCGCCATGAAATCCGAGCACCCCAGCATGTCATGAGTGCGCATGCGAGTGGCCATGAGCGACTGGTGGGCATCGCGGAAGGTAGTGTCGGTGATCAGGAGGCGCTTTTGTTTCAATACCCATTGTGAGAAACCCTTCGGCCCCAGCTCGAGCAGCAGGTCTCGGGTGCCTTTTTGCATGGGGCCTTCGCATTCATGCGACATGGGTTGCGGGGAGACCACTTCCACTTCAGGGCGCCTTGCTTTGACATGAGGGTTGCCGTTGACTGTGACATCGGCAAGGAACTTGAGAAGCCTCGAAGCGCGATCCCGTCGAGGCTTGAAATCAAAAAGTTCCGGCGTGGTGTCAATCAGTCGCGTGGTTGCCTGACCTGAACGGAACGCTTCGTGGTCGATGACGTTTTCAATGAAAGGAATGTTGGTTTTGACTCCTCGAATTCGAAATTCCGTCAAGGCACGATGCATCCGATCCATGGCATTTTCATAGGTGCCACCACAGGTGATCAACTTCACCAGCATCGAATCATAAAATGGGGTGACCACCGCTCCAGAATATCCCATGCCTCCGTCCAGTCGTATCCCAAGGCCTCCTGGTGAGCGATAGGCCAGCAGCTTACCATAATCGGGAGTAAAATGATTCTCAGGATCCTCCGTGGTGACTCTTGCTTGGATGGCAAACCCGTTCCTCGGAATGGCTTCTTGAGCAGGGATGCCAATCACCGCGTCATGCAAGGTGTGGTTTTCGGCAATCAGAATTTGGCTTCGTACCAGATCGATCCCGGTGATTTCTTCCGTGACCGTGTGCTCGACCTGAATGCGGGGATTCATCTCAATGAAGTAGGCCTGGTGTTGGTCCAGATCATAGAGGAACTCGACGGTTCCGGCGTTCTCATACCGGATTTCCTTGGCGAGTTTGACCGCATCCTGACACATCTGGTCAATGAGCTCTTTGGGGAGCCCAAAGCTGGGGGCTACTTCGATGACTTTTTGATGTCTGCGTTGAACGGAACAATCTCGTTCGTGCAGATGAACGACGTTGCCATGTCGGTCTGCCAGAATCTGAACCTCAATGTGCTTGGCCTTTGGGATGAACTTTTCGAGGAAAACGGCCGGATTGCCGAAAGCACGATCGGCCTCGCTCTGGGCTTCATCCAGAAGGGATTGCAGCTCGCTGGCTTGCTTGACAATACGCATGCCTCGCCCTCCACCGCCAAACGCAGCCTTGATGATGAGTGGAAAGCCGATTTCTTTGGCTTTGGCAATGGCCTCCTTGCGCTCGGTGATGGGTTCGTCGGTTCCTGCCAGGGTAGGAATGCCGATGCGCTGGGCGACGGCACGCGCCGCAGTCTTGTCACCCATCATGTCCAATAATTCAGCACATGGCCCGATGAAGGTGATTCCGGCCTTCTGGCAGGCTCGGGCCAGATTGGGGTTTTCACTCAAAAACCCGTAACCCGGGTGGATGGCCTCGACCCCCTTGGCCTTGGCAATCTCCACAATGTTATCGATGTCGAGATAGGCGGCTACCGGGCCTTTGCCTTGCCCGACCTGGTAGGCTTCATCAGCCTTGAAACGGTGCATGCAAAAGCGATCCTCCTGGGCATAAATGGCTACGGTTTTCTTGCGTAGCTCGGTGGCTGCCCGAAATACGCGGATGGCGATTTCGGAGCGGTTGGCAGCCATGATCTTATCAAAGGATCGGGTCTGCTTGTCCGAACGCGACACCGATTTGCTTGAAGATTGTTTCTTGGAAACCATGAAGTTCCATTGCCGAGAATTCCCCGTCATCCGTCAAGAAATATCGCCTCTTTTACCTGTGTTTTTCATCAATGAAGCCATAGGAAAGGGTTGCGGCATGAAGCTTGCCTTCCCGTGGGGTCCTTACAAGCAGGTAAGCTACTCAAGGCAAACGGGAAGGGTGTGCCAATACCATAAGTCGCCTTTTAAGATGTTCTTGGGTCAAAGCAATGATCTCGGAAATGCCTCCTGGCCAGTGGATCTCCAGTTCCCGTGGCTCTTTGGCCATTCCCAAAATGGGGCGGGTTGAGGATTGAGACCAGTAGCCTTCTCCCAGATGGATCTCGCGCATGGGACCCTTGGACCCATCGTCGTAGATCCACCGCACTCGGGTACCGATGGCCTGAAGGTTCCCACCGGTGCCGGTCAACTCCAGCGTGATGCCGGGTTTCCCTCCTTGGTTTTCCCACACCCGGGTTTGGGACAATCGCTGAATGGCAACGAAGTCCGGACGATGATCTTTGTTGAAATCAGCGACTGCCAAGCCGCGCCCTTCCCCCGGGAGATCGATGCCCGATAGGGTCGAATCGACCCATTCGAAGGTGCCATCTCCCTTTCCAAGTAGCAGAAAACCTTCTCCAGCATCCTGTCGACTGTCTCGCTCGGAAACCCCATAGAAATTCTGACTGCCAACCAAGTCTTCATGGCCATCGCCGTTGAAATCGCTGACCCCCATCCCAAAGAGTGGGCTCCATTGAACGGGGGTGGGCAGTGGGCGCATGAGGAAGTGATCTCCTCGATTCAGGAGTAACACGGATTCAAAATGGGAGACTGCCAAAGACTGCATCGCCGTTGGGCTCGAACTCAGAATCTGAGTCATGTTGGCCAGGGAGAATTCGGTGAAGGAAGTGAAGGCCTGGCCCAACCAAGGAATCGAGCCCGAAAGATGTCCCCAATCCCGTGTTGGGTAGCTCTCTTGATCGGTCGCAGAACGATAACCTTCGATCAACGACAGGATGCCTCCACGAGCTTGTGTTGGAAAATAAATCTCCAGAGGAGAGAACCGCGAATGGGCCCATTGGTGGTTGACTCCCCAGTTGCCTGCCACCAAATCCATGTGGCCGTCCCCATCGGCATCCAAAGATGCCAAACTGGTCCACCAACCCTTCCTGGGGCCCTCGATGGGAGACTTCGACTCTTTTGTGACATGCCACTCTCCCTTCCACCGGCGAAAGGCACCCGCCCGGTTTTCCAGAATGATCACCTCTCCCCATTCGCAGGCGACGACCAATTCGGGCAAGGCATCGCCCAAGAGCTGAGTGAACACGGCAGCACTGACCATACCTGAAGAGAGATCTTCAATCTCAGGCATGGTCACCGCAATCCACTGACCGTCCTGGTTTTGATACCATTGGCTTGAAGCAGGCGTCGGGTAGTGTCCGGGGCGCACCCGTCCTCCCACAAACAGGTCCACATCACCGTCCCCATCCCAGTCGGCCATGGCCATGGGGCCAGAGCTTGTTCCTGCTGGTGATGGGAAGGAGAGACTTTGTCCGTTCACCATGGAAAAAGAAGTGAAGGCGCTGGCTTGCGGCGCTGGAGTTTCGATCGAGGATTGCCCCATCAGCAGCTGCATGTCCTGGCTGGAGGGGCGCCAAGCCAGCAACGTGGTTTGATCCTGTGCCAGCGGCCTTTCAAAGGCCTTGGCCCGTTGACGCACAAAGCCCTGACCCTGCTGATTGCGATACACGCCCATTTTGCCACCCCTGCCTCCCCCGATGAACAAGTCCTCCCATCCATCCTGGTTGAAGTCGAACCAGGCAATGCCAGGGCCCATCCCGTCCAATTGCCTGGGCAACAGAGGTTGAGCCATGGATGGATCCTGAGGGGCCTCCTCGTGGATGTGTTCAAGCTTTTCCGAAACGTTCTTGAACAGAGTCGTGACTTGTCCCTTCGGCGCCTCTGCAAGTGTGGGCTGCTGCAGCGTTTTTTGGGCGTCCTTACCTGGATGGGTGAATCGGTATACGTGGTTTGCCTTGAGGTCGTCTGCTTTCTGCAGAACTCCATCCCTCCAAAGAATGTGTACGCTCACTCGATCCTCTGCCCCCTGCACGGCAAAGGTGCGAGTGGGCTGGTCGCTGGAGAGGTAGCGCCCGCCGGCAATCACAGATTGTTTTTGTATCGGCAGGTGGGGGGCCATGACCGTAATTTCCGCTCCAATGCCTTTGGTGTTACCTGCCATACCTTCAAGTTGAATGCGCACGCGGGGGGAGGCGGATTGGTTTTGATAAAGGAGGGCAGGGTGATTGAGAGGATTGATCACGACATCCATGTCGCCATCGTTGTCCAGATCTCCCAGGGCCATGCCATGGGAAACGGCTTTTGAATCGAAGCCCCAGGCCTTGCCGACTTCCTCGAACCGCCCATCACCCAGATTACGAAACGCCATGTTGGGTGTATCGAGCACGGGAAAAGCCTTTCGAGAGGCCAGTTTCTGTGAATGAGACAAAGATTGAGAGGTGGCCATCTTATCCAGAGAGCGGGCCACATCGGCGTTTTGAGCATCGCGCTCATGGCCCGTAGTGATCAACAAATCTTCATAACCATCCAAATCAAGATCGATGAAAATGGGACACCAGGACCATTCCGAAGCAGCCACATCGGCAAAACGAGCCAGTTCGGCGAAATGACCCTTTGCCTGCTGCATGAGTAGTGTGTTGCGGGGCGTCTGAGGTAAGTCAGATCGTGTGTCTCTGAACTGCTGGAACGCGGCACCATCCATGACTTGCACCAGGCGTCGATGATGAGAACGACTCAACATGTCGACCACAAAAAGATCCCGATGGCCATTGCGGTCCACATCGGTCATGTCCAGGCCCATCGAGAACAGGCTGGTTTGCTTGATCCGTGGCGGAAGTGCCGCAAGGAAAGTGCCATCGTTTTGGTTGATCCAGAACCGATCCGGTGATTGGAAATCATTGCAGACGTAGAGATCGGGAGCGCCGTCTCCGTTGATGTCCTGCAGCATGGCAGAAAGGCCCCAGTCATACGGGATTTTAGATGGCTCTCCTGGGCGGGCGAAAAAGACTTCTTCTCCCCACCGTATGGGGGTCATTTTGCCTTCTCCGCGGTTGAGATAAAGTTGGTCTGGTTCCCCATTCTCCAGGATTCCGCTGGTACGATCGAAGTGAAAACGCCCTTGGACTCGAGGGTCGTCTGCCGGCAGGCCGTTGTAGGAAAGGAGCTCGTATTTTCCATCCTTCATGCGGATGTCGAATTGTCCCTCGGGCAGGTCCCTCAGGGTGTCATTGCGGTAGTGAACGACATACAGATCCAGCCAACCATTGCCCTGGATATCCCCCAGTGCCATGGAAGCCCCTGCCTGCATGCTTTCGAGGCCCCAATCATGGGTCCCCTCCTCAAAGAGCCCTAAACCATTGTTCAGGAAAAGACGGACCCCTCGCCGGTGAGCGGTGACCAGGAGGTCCAGATCATCGTCCCCATCCATGTCTGCCAGCAAGGCACCCGTTGATGATTGATCGGCACACTCGGCCCCTCCTGCCTGGGGGGCCCGTTCAAAAGACCATTGTCCCTGATTGAGATACAGTGCATTGGGGGTGTCCAAGCCACAGAAGTAGAGATCCGGTAGATCATCTCCATTGACATCCCCGATGGCCAGCCCGGACCCATTGAGCAGAATTTGGTTCCTCAGGCTGCGTTGGACATCCAAACGATTGATGAAGTCAATACCGGCTTTCTGAGGGTCCTTGTTTTCCAACGGCAGGGCGTCCGGTTTGGATGCCAGATCGACGGAAAAAAAGGTGAGGTTCTGGTTGGAGCCAGGAGACCATACCGGGGGCTCGGCAGCTTGTCCGGCAAGCCAGCAGCATCCTCCGAGGAGAATCATGATGTGTGGCATGAAGGACATGCGACCACTTTAGTTTCCCGACTCCCGGGAAAACAGGAAAATGAGAGATGAAAGCAACGTTTTCCAGCTAGAGAACTTGAGATCATATCTCAAAAATTTTGGTGATAACTTGGGCTGCTGGCTCAAGAAAATTTTCAAGAAAGGCATCGTTCCAAAAATTTCCCTCACCACCTCTTATTCCAGGTGGTCCTTTTGGAAGGAGCCATTTTGTGGGTTGATCCCGGGGTGCATTAAAAAGCCGGCTCCCCGTGAGGAGAGCCGGCCGTGTTCAAAAGACCGATGCCCTTATTCCGCTATGAAGAATTCAGCAGCTTTAGCTGGCGTCACGGAGTAGGGGGATGCGGCTCCTGCGACGGGCGTGTAAGGTCCGGTTGCCTCGGCGGCACTCTTTAATGTGCCGGTATATTCGATGACGATGTTGCCATCCTGCACCGAGTAGCCGTCGATATTCCCTTGAGCCACAAAGGGGATGGACCCTCCCTTGACCAGGGCGTTATCAAAATACCCAATGGCAACATTACCCGCTTCATCACAGTAAGTGCCGAAACCGAAGCTGATGCCACTAGTGGCAGCAAAGGGAATCTCCACTCCGAAAACATCATCCAGATAGAGTTTGACGGTTTCTCCATTGGCGAGAATTTTCATGCGGTGAGCTCCTCGATCGTCAAATTTCCCACCATCAAAGGCTGGTATATTGACGCCTGCTCCACTGGGGTCGTCATCGTCGTCTCCAACCGATTTGTTGTAGCGCCATCCGTAGTTGCGACCGTCATGTGCTACGTAATCATTGAAGAAAATGAAGTTTCCACTGCCATCGCGAACATAGACGCCTGTGCGTTGTTCGGAACCGGTGCCTGTGGTCAGCACAAAATCCAAATCGGTACGATCCAGTTCAAAGGCCAGGGGTTCGCCTGCGGACGCTGAGAACGTTTCCGAGGTGAACAGAGCAAAGCCCGGCCATAATGGCGTCTCAACGGTGACGTCGATCACCACCTGACCGTTTTCAACGCGAACGCCTGAGCCTTCGGTGGCAAGCCCCGTTCCATCCAGAGCGATGTCATCCTGCGTCCAACCCGAGAGGCCGTCGGCAGAAAAATCATCGCTCAGTAAGGTGTCAGGCACTGCTGTTACGCTGACCTTGACTCCAGACTCATCGCAAGCCCCCGCATTGTTGGAGAGCGAAAATTGAGTCGATCCGATACCCACGGGTATGATGGACACGCTTTGTGTGCTGGCCGAACCCGCTGGGAAGTTGAGCACCAGACTGCCACCGCTGGCGCCTGCGGGAATGGCTGCATCCGGGTTGCTACTGGTGATGGTGACCTGCACATCTTGATCGGCATTGAGCAGTTGAGGGACGAATACCTCGAAGCTCTGGCTGCGGTCCGCAAGGGTTAGAGTGACATTGTCCATGGAGGTATCCACACAAGGTANTACGTTCTCAATTGTGACATTGTCAAATACCCCTGTGGCATCGTCATCGCTGCTTTGGGCGTAAGCACCCAACTCGAAGTGAATTCCCGTTGAAACTTCAAAAGGGAAAGTGCCCCCTGAAACNCCATTGACAAACACCTCGACCTCGGAACCATTGGCAACCATTCNGATTCGGTATTCTCCAAGGCTTTCAAACTGATTGAATGCCGCAATGCCAACTCCACCCCCGGTGGGACTGCCTGGGTTCACATTGGCTTGCCAGGAGATGTTGTCATTTTCATCGTATTGTTGAGAAAGAAAAACGAACTTTGAACGATCATCGTTGCTGATCATCACGCCAGCCCGCCCTGCGGTACCAAATTGATCGATGGAAACACGATCAACCTCGAATACCAGGTGTAGATCCTGTACTGCGAGGTAGCCGTCTTTTGTCTTGGCAGAGGCACCGGCCCAGCCATCACTTAAGGCATAGGTGAAGACTTTCAATTCCCCGTCTTCCACGCTAACCGTGGAGTCGCCTTCACCCCCTCCGAGGCCTTCATTGGAGACGACCCAGTTGGCAGCATTGAGTGAGGCACCAAACCCGTCCTCCAATAGAGCACCAGGGCCGGAAATCACCGCTACGGAAAGGCGATTGCCTCCAGCAAGATCTCCTTGGATGCTGAGTTCTGTGCCACCCAGAGCTCCCCCCTGCACCCGGAAACTTTGGGTGTTGTCTCCCCCAGCAGGAAAGACAAGGGCCAACTTGCCATTGCTGCCACCGACAGGTGTGGCAATGGACGTGTCGGCGCTACTGATCGTCAGGGTGATGTCACGCTGCGAATTCAGGCCTTGGGGAATCCTGACATTTACGGGCTGACTCAGCCCCCCCTCGGTCACGCTGACCGCACCGGGGTCGAAGGTGGCTCCACCTTCAGACTCAATGACCAGGTTGTCCCAAGTGGTATCTGCGGTGTCATCATTGGCACGCGCATAGGAACCAAATTGGAAGATGACAGGTGAGAAGGGGAATTGGACCTCGGCACCTTCGATGCCATCCAAGAGAAGCTTCACCGTTTGACCATCTGCGACCATGGACATGGTATGCAGGCCTCCGTCATCAAAAGCATCACCATCAAAGACGGCCATGTTATTCCCACCGCCGGTGGGAACGTCGCCATCTTGCCCAATCTTGCGATTGTAGCGCCAGCCACCTTCTCCTCTTACATCAGCAAAGAGAATGTAATTGGTTTGGGTTTCATCCAGGATCCATAGTGCACTTCTCGAGGCTGTTCCCTGACCAGCCTCAGCCACACGATCAATGGANAGGGTAATGGTTTCCGATTCGGATGGGGCAAAGGTAGGAACCACTCGCAGAGTACCACCCGACCACCATTGCTGGGTGGTGGTCCCCACAAAGCGCATGACTCCANCTCCTGCCTCTGCATGGATATCGCCAACGCCTCCTTCAAAGAAAGGTGAGTCGGCTGCAAACCGATTNGGATCAATGGNGTNACNGGAAAAGTCATCGGAGAANACNACATTGCTCTGTTGGGGGACNGCNTTGATTTGCAGGTTGTCCCACGTGGTGTCGGCCGTNTCGTCATTGGCTCTGGCAAAAGAACCAAACTGGAAGCTGACCTTNGAGAATGGGAAAGCGACTTCGGCNCCCTCGATNCCGTCCAAAAGGAGTTTGACGGTGGAGCCATNGGCAACGATGGACATGGTATGCAGGCCNCCATCNTCAAANGCNGCGCCGTCGAAGGCAGCCATGTTGTTTCCGCCACCGGTAGGCACATCGCCATCCTCACCAATTTTACGGTTGTANCGCCAGCCGCCCTCTCCCCGCACATCGGCAAANAGAACGTAGTTGGTTTCCGTCTCATCAAAGATCCACAAGGCGCTGCGCGAAGCGGTTCCCTGACCGGCTTCAGCGACGCGATCAATGGAGATGTTCACAGGAGAGTCTTGCCCCGCATTGTAGGTCTCCTTGATTTTGAGGGTGCCTCCTGACCACCATTGTTGGGTGGTCGTGCCGACAAAGCGCATGACTCCGTCCCCCGCCTCTGCATGAATGTCACCGACGCCGCCCTCAAAGAACGGGGTCGCTTGCTCGTATCGGGCTGGATCGATGTCATTGGACGAAAAATCATCCTCAAACACAACGGACAGGCCTAAAACGGTTTCGACCGCGAGATTGTCCCAGGTGGTGTCTGCGGTGTCGTCGTTGGCCCGCGCAAAGGATCCAAACTGAAATTGAACATTTTCAAACGGGAAGGCGACCTCGGCACCCTCAACGCCATCTAGAAGGAGCTTAACAGTGGAACCGTTGGCAACGATGGACATGGTATGCAGCCCGCCATCGTCAAAGGCAGCACCATCGAAAGCGGCCATGTTATTTCCGCCACCGGTGGGCACATCTCCATCCTCACCGATTTTGCGATTGTAGCGCCAGCCGCCCTCTCCACGCACATCGGCAAAGAGCACGTAGCTGGTCTCGGTTTCATCAAAAATCCAAAGGGCACTACGTGAAGCGGTTCCCTGTCCCGCTTCGGCCACGCGGTCAATGCTGATGGTGACAGGAGTGTCAGGAGTCGCCTGAAACGATTGTTTGAGCTTTAGCGTGCCACCCGACCACCATTGCTGGGTGGTGGTCCCCACAAAACGCATGACCCCATCGCCTGCTTCGGCATGGATGTCCCCAACTCCACCTTCAAAAAATGGAGTTGCCTGCTCGTAGGTGCCCGGGTCGATGGCATTGGAGGAAAAATCATCCTCAAACACGACACTGCTGATTTGGGCTTGTATCGTTGCCTGGCAAAGTGAAATCAGTATCGCAAAAAATGCGTGGCTTCTGATGACATGCCAGAGTGGTTTTTTGATGAAATCTCTCATCAACTTAGGTGGGATCAGGTGTATGCTTTTCATGATCGTTTACAGTTTATGATCTGTAATGACACAACATCGAAAGAACCGCTTTGCCATTCAAAGGCCAGCTGTGTTTGCTGTCCGCGTGAATGCACAAGCGGATGGAGTGAGTGACTCTCTTCTAAAGAGTCACTGCACATTTCAATAGGTGTGGGATAAGATAATCATCTAACCTTAAGCAGTTGAAGTCAAGTGGATTATGTTATGCATAAAATCATGGTAAGCTATAGAGCTTGTAGCGGGGTAGGCGTTCAATCTCCAATTCAAAAATTATATAATTCAATTCTTATTGGATTATCGTTTTTTGAAATCAAGGAGAATGTTGTTGGTTTGGGAAGGGCGAAACGAATCGACATGCGCATCCATAAACAAGATAAGCGCTTTTCCGCTGGGATGCTTTTCTCCATGGCGAAACCCAAGGTTGTTGGTCGAAAGGTTAACGATGGGAGGGTGATTCCTCACGAAGGCCAGGTCGGCGATGAGTAGGGTCTGAGAGGGGTTGTTGACACTGCCCAATTTGGCTGTGTCTGCTGAGGGGAACTTGCCTCTGGTATTGGGGAAATTCTTCGAGGTGTATTGATTCATGCCATAACTGATTCTCCATGGGTTGCCCCCTTCCAGGGGTTCTTTCAGTCGAATGGGGCATTGGGAAATCCCGTTGGTGAAGTTTTGTCCCTCCCGGCTGGCATCAAATGATGCGCGGCCATAATAAGAAAATAAAAGTGCTTCAAAATTATTGATATTGGCATTGTGAATGTAGGTGTCTTTGCCTGCTCCCCACGCATAGGGGAGCTTGTCGTTATTGTCATCGGCATACATGAAGACAGCCATTCCCATCTGTTTTAGATTGCTTCGACAAAGCGTTGTCTGTGCTTGGCCCTTGGCCTTGCTGAGGGCTGGTAAGAGCATTCCTGCCAGAATCGCAATGATCGCAATCACCACAAGCAATTCGATGAGCGTGAAGGCAAGGGAGTGACAGCGCTTATAGAAGGCGTTTAGGGGGACCATCTTGTCAAAGTAATTCCAACCATTTGGAATGACAATCCCTAAGTCATCATGGTCCTATCATAAAGGCCTGTGTGGCCTCCTAAGCGTCGGAAGTGAGCTGACAAGCCTTTAGGTAAAGAGAGTTTAAGAATCGCCTTCGGATCGTTTAATGCTCGGATGAGTCAGCGCTATTTCGGCGCCGCGCAACGAACACAAAGCACTGCGTCGGGCTGAATCTCTAGCCGCTCAGCGGTGATGAGGCCTCTGCAACGTCCACACCGACCGTAGGTTCCCTGATCCATGCGTTTGAGGGCATTTTCCAGACGCAGGCGGTATTGTTCCTTTCGACGTTTCAATTCGAGGGCCATTTGTTGCTGCTGCATGGCATCCATTCGTGAAAGCCTGCCGATCGAAGTATCCAAAGTGACCACCGCCTCGTCTCCAGCGGATGCATGCAGCTCTGCCTCCAGTTCCTTCAGCATGGCTTGAACTTTTTCCTTCAAGGCTTTGATTTGCGACGCATCCATGAAGTCACACTAGAAGGCTTTTAACATAAGGGCGATCATGGATTTGTGGCTCGCACCCTTGTAGGCACGGGTTTGGCTTGCCCCCGAGACGTGCTCTAAGACATGCTCTCACGCATGGAATCATCCCTTTGTGAAACCCCTCCAGCGCCGACTGCTGCGGCGCTGGACTCGAAGGCTATCTCCCACCGTTTTGGCTTGTCCCGTAGGCGCTCGAACACCTTTCTCCCCTGGCTGATCATGGGGTGTTTGATGTGTGGGCTGGCCTTCTCAGTTGGCGTGCATGCACAAGTGTTGAAGCCTTTTCCAGATCACTGGGGCGAACCTCCTGCTCTTCAGACACGCGATTTGCGCCCTTTGCCCGGGGGTTATGGTCGAGGAAGCTCGACCTTGGCTCGATGGATCCAGGAACACTTGGATCAGGATGCCAGCAATGACTCGGCTCAAGGTGAGGGGGGGGCAGCTTCGAGCGCTCAAGCTGAGACGGTTTCCAGTGAAGGTGATGGCGATTATGTCATTGGTCCAGAATACACCCTCGACCCTGACCTGACCGATCGAGGCAATCCCAAGGGACGGCTGTTCGAATTCACCATGCCCTTGGCCGAAAGTCGTTACTTTAAGGGGGATGATGCTACCTTGGAACCAGATCGCAAGCCGGTACGAAAGGAGCGCCGCATTTTCGTGTATGTTCCGGCAGCCTATCGAGATGGAGACAAGGCACCTTTTCTGGTGATGCATGACGGGCCAAACCGCCTCGACCTGGTGCGTTTTGCGCTTGATAATCTTACCCTTTCCAAGGATGCCGAGCGACGACTCCCAGCCTTTGTTGCGATTTCCGTTCAAAACGGTGGGAACGATGGCAAGAACAGTCAGCGAGGGCTGGAATACGATACCATGAGCGATCGTCTGGCCCTTTTCATTCATCATGAAGTGTTGCCAGCAGTACTACGTCAGCCTGCCCTTCGAGAGGCTTATCCTAACTTTGCCCTGACCGAAAACCCTTGGGGGCGGGGAGTGATGGGGTGCAGTTCGGGGGGGGCGGCCGCTCTGACCATGGGTTGGTTTCGCCCGGATCTTTTTCGTCGTTTGATCACCTACTCAGGCACTTTTGTCGATCAGCAGGATGATGATGCCCCGGAGGAGGCCGACTACCCACTGGGAGCCTGGGAATACCATTCCAGCATGCGGTTGATTGAAAATACCGAAGCCAAGCCTCTGCGCATCTTTACCCATGTTTCCGAATTCGACAATCGAGCCAAGGACCCCGAAGAGACCTACCACAATTGGGTGATGGCCAATCAGCGCACTGCGGCGGCACTCAAGGCCAAGGGTTACCACTATCGCTATCTTTTCAGCCGTGACTCCCGACACTGCGACCGAAGGGTATTCGAGCATACCCTGGCCGATACCCTGGTCTGGATGTGGCGGGGGTATCAGCCCGATCAGCCCGAGTAAGGGCTGTCGGGGGNACGCATCAGCGCCGGCTCCCGGGCCAGTAGAATACCTCTACCGTTTTTTTCGGCCTCCGGCCTTGGGACGCCCCCCAGCGGTTCGACTCTTGGTGCGAGNTGCCTTCTTGGATCGCGATGGCGCTGCAGAACCGGCCTTTGCAGCTGCCTTGGTCTGGCCGTGTGCGGGAGTTTGTGTCTCTGACCCGACACGTTTTTTGACGGTTTTCTTCTGGAGAGGCTTGCGCGACCGAATGGACTCAACGGCTTTGGGCCGACTGCGCGGTTCGAAGATCACCGGGCATCCCTCGTAACCAAAAGCCTTTCGCATCTGACCTGCCAGATACTTCGTGTATTGGTCGGAAAACAGGTCACGCCGGTTGATAAACATGCGAAAGGTGGGAGGGACTTGTCGGACCTGAGTGGCGTAATAGAATTTCAGCCGTGTTCCCTGTTTGGAGACGGGCTGTCGATGATTGACCGCATCGTGCAGGGTACGATTNAGCAGAGAGGTAGGAATTTGCTGCTTGAGCTGGTCAGCGACGAAACGAATCGCCTCCAGGAGACGATCGAGATGGAAACCCGATTCGGCGCTGGTGAAAATCACCGGTGCGTAGTCCATGAAAAACAGCTGCTCCTGAACCCACTGGCCGAAGTCCGAGAGGGACGTCAGCCACTTACTGGTACTGCGNTTCTTATTCACCGAACCCTGAATTTCGTCGCGGGCCTCGGCGATGGACTTTTCGTAAAGATCCCACTTGTTGACCACCAGGATGCAGGCTTTCTTGGCTTCGACGATCTTGCCGGCGATTTTCTTGTCCTGCACCGTCACCCCACACTGGGCATCCATCACATGGATGGCGATGTCGCAGCGCTCAATGGAATCTTCGGCCCGCTTGACACTGAAAAACTCCACCGAGTCCGCCACCCGTCTTTTCTTGCGAATGCCGGCGGTGTCGATCAGGACATAGGCATGCCGTTGCCCTTCATTCTCGATTTCGATGGGCACGTCCACCGAGTCGCGCGTGGTTCCGGCAATGGGGCTGACAATCACGCGTTCGGACTGAGCGAAGGCATTGATGATGCTCGACTTTCCGACGTTGGGGCGCCCAACGATCGCTAGCTTCAAGGCAGNGTTTTCTTCCGGTGTCGGCTCCTCACATTCGTTGGTCTCGAGGCTTTCGGGCAGCCCTGACATCGCCGCCCGCATGAGGTTCTCGATGCCACGGCCATGAATGGCTGAAACCGGAAAGATGCGATCAAAGCCCAGAGCTGCCAGGGGCTCAGCATCGCCATCGTAGCCGGCATGATCGGCCTTGTTGGCCACCACCAGGATGGTTTTTCCCGAGGCGTGCAGTCGGCTGGCAACCTCCTGATCNAGGGGCAGGAGCCCCTCCTGCACGTTGACCACAAACAACAGCACCGAGGCAGACTCCAGTGCCAGGGACACTTGATCCATGGCCGCCGACGTAATCACGTCTTCGGATTTTTCTCCCCGGCGCAGGCCAATCCCCCCGGTATCGACCAGNGTGAAAGGGCGCCCATGCCATTCTGCCTCGATCAACATGCGATCGCGCGTGACGCCCGGTTCGTCGTGAACGATGGCGATTCGCTTGCGAACGATGCGATTGAAGAGGGCAGACTTTCCCACATTGGGGCGTCCGACAATGGCAATGACCTGCGACATGACCGCACTATGAGGGATGTCCGTGCTGCCTGAAAAGCAAAACACGGCGCTGATGGNCACAGCTATGNTTNGGAGGCCNTGGAGCGACCCTGTCCGGAGCACCGTTTGGAGCAGTAGCGCACNTGCTCCCAGTCCCTNTCCCATTTCTTGCGCCAGCTAAAGGGCCGCTGGCATNCAGGNCAGANCTTGGTAGGGAGATGCGCCTTCTTCATGGCCACCAACCTATCTCATGGNCTNTGATCATCAAGAGGAGCTTCCTNTCAGCCANAGCCCATCAATCGAACCCGGCNNNGTCCGTGGATTCCCANGCCGGGATGNNGCTCAAGTCANCGAATGCNGGTGCCCGGATGAGGCGGTCTGGGTTTCTAGGTAGGATTACTCGGTAGTAGTATTGAATAAGTTGCTTGAGGCAACATTTTCAAAGTGCTTCGAGAGGCGCCTCAGTCAACCTGCTATCTTATTGTTTGTGCCACGAAAAAACCCGCCCCTGAGTATCCAACAGCAGGAGCAAATTCAAGCCGAGGCAAACGAATCGGCCCTGTGTTCAGCTCAGCGGAGAAAGCGCAGGATTACTTGAGAAGGCGGTAGGTTACCGAACAAACAACCACCCACGATAGATAACGAGGTAGAGTGTCAGAGCCCAAACCGTGAAGCATAGAATCATCGGCCAATACCAGCTCAAGCACTTCATGCCTCAATACACATCACGGAACACCGAATGCCGCCACAAAAAAACGCCTCGGCGCATTCAAGACCGTGGGCGGGCAGTATTTTAAACTTTGCCAACAAAGCAAGAAACCTTGTTCCTATGCGTAACAAATCGAAATCATAGCTCTAGCTGCAACAACTTCCAGAGTTACAGCAACTACTTCCCCCAGAGCTGTCGTTAACTGAGGAATTAAGAATAAAGCCACCGGTCACGACCCGGCGCACCGGTTGCCCGGTCTCTGGGTGAACAGATATTGGTTTGTCATTCATCCCTTGCTTGTATTCGAATGTATCGGAAGGCTGGGACGGGTTATCTGGTATGATTTCGTAAACGTAGGTTGGCATGGTCAAAGGCTAGTCTCTTTAATAGAGGATTGTAGGCGGTTTTGTCAATTTATTGAGCCGATAGCCCCCCTGGGTAAGGAATCTATTACCAAGCGCTCAGAAGCAGGTTTCCACGCACGAGGCCGGCGCGTGCGCATGACTGGTGGCGCTAATCGGTTCAACACAAAGGATTGCTTGTGACGCAAACCATCAACTTGCTTGTTCCCATGATGTGAAGAACTCTTCCGATTCTTTTCGTGTCACCAATGCCTTGTAGTGGCGATGCAGCATGGTAGGGGAATGACCTAGGTGCAGGGCCGCCTTGGCTTCGTTCTGATAATAGTTGAGCCAGTGGCTAGCG
>NYYT01000075.1 GCA_002686885.1 Pedosphaera sp. | reverse complement strand
CTTGTCATTGACCCTGGCACGACCCCGTTGAAGGAGCATCAGTTGCTCAGCGAAATGGAATACCGTGAGGCTCGGGAGACCTACGGGGTTGACGCTTTTGAGGCAGAAATGGGTGCGGGTGCTGTCCGAAGGGCTCTCGAAGCGGTCGACTTGAACGAACAGGTTGAGGAGCTTCAGGTTGCCATGACGGAGACCCGCAGTAAGCAAATACGCAAAAAACTGGCCAAGCGCATCAAGCTTTTTCAAGGGTTCATTGCCAGCAAGACCCGTCCTGATTGGATGATTCTTGTCGTTCTGCCAGTCATTCCCCCAGATCTCAGGCCGCTGGTGCCATTGGAGGGTGGGCGCTTTGCGACTTCCGATTTGAACGATCTTTATCGGCGGGTGATCAATCGAAACAACCGCCTCAAAAACCTGCTTCAACTCAAGACTCCTGAAGTCATCATCCGCAATGAAAAGCGCATGCTTCAGGAAGCGGTGGATGCCTTGTTTGACAACGGGCGGCATGGACGTGCGGTCACTGGCGCCGGAAACCGTCCGCTCAAATCATTAAGCGACATGCTGAAAGGCAAGAGCGGGCGATTCAGACAGAATCTACTGGGTAAGCGTGTGGATTATTCTGGACGATCTGTGATCGTCATTGGTCCCGAATTGAAACTCAACCAGTGCGGTTTGCCCAAGAAAATGGCCTTGGTTCTTTTCGAACCATTCATCATCCGTCGCCTCAAGGAGTTGGGTTATGTCCATACCGTCCGATCGGCAAAGAAGATGATTGAGCGGCAGTCGCCGGAGGTGTGGGATATTCTCGAAGAGGTCACGATGGGGCATCCTGTGTTACTGAATCGTGCGCCTACCTTGCACCGACTTTCCATTCAGGCCTTTGAGCCCGTATTGATCGAGGGTGAGGCTATTCGTGTGCATCCATTGGTTTGTACCGCTTACAACGCGGATTTCGATGGTGACCAAATGGCGGTTCATGTGCCTTTGTCTGTCGAGGCACAGATGGAAGCCAGATTGTTGATGATGGCTCCCAACAATATTTTCAGCCCATCCAGTGGTAAGCCCATCATGACTCCTACCCAGGATATCACCTTGGGATGCTACTACCTGACTGCGGAGCCGCGTGAACAGAAAAAGAAGGGTCAACGCCTGAGTTTCTTCGGAACAAAAGAAGAAGTGATTTTCGCCTTTGATGACGGCGAACTGAACACCCATTCAAGGGTGCTTCTGCTGAATCCGGACCATGGCCAGGAGACCGTTTACGGTGACAAAGACAAGAAAGTGATCGAAACCACTGTCGGTAGAGTGGTGTTCAGTGAAATCTGGCCTACAGAATTGGGCTTTCCCAACCGTCCTATCGGGAAGGGCCAAATTGGCGATCTGATTTGGAATTGTTACAAGGTCTGCGGTCATCAGGAAACGGTGCGGACTCTTGACCGGCTCAAAGAACTTGGCTTCCGTGAAGCTACCAAGGCGGGTGTCTCCATTGGGATCGATGACATGATCATCCCTGTGGAAAAAGATCAGGAAATAGGTTCAGCCCAGGAGCAGATTTCTGAAGTGGAAAACCAGTATCGTCGCGGTGTGATCACGCCTGGCGAACGGGATAACAAAATTATCGATATCTGGACTCATTGCACAGACCAGATCTCCAATGTGATGCTACGCACGTTGCAAGCCAATCAGGCAAAGGATGAATTCAATCCTGTCTATCTGATGGTCGACTCCGGTGCCCGTGGTAATCGCCAGCAGGTCCGTCAGTTGGCGGGTATCCGTGGTTTGATGGCAAAACCATCTGGAGATATTATCGAAAAGCCAATTCTCTCCAATTTCCGTGAAGGACTGACTGTCCTCGAATACTTTATTTCCACACACGGTGCGCGTAAGGGGCTTGCAGATACGGCTTTGAAAACTGCCGACTCAGGTTACATGACACGTAAGCTGGTGGACGTCGCGCAGGATGTCATTGTGCGTGAGCAGGATTGCGAGACCAGCAATGGCATCTGGGTTTCAGCTATCTATGAGGGTGAAGATGAAGTGGTCAAACTGAGCGAACGTCTGGTGGGGCGTGTCTCATGCGAGGACATTGTCGATCCCAGTGACGTGAAGAATGTGATCGTCGCTGCCAATGACGAAATTGACGAAGTCAAAGCCAAGACCGTCGATTCGGCAGGTATTGAGAGAGTCAAAATCCGTTCGGTTCTCACGTGTGAATCCAGCGTGAGTCTATGCGCCAAGTGTTACGGTCGTAATCTGGCAACCGGCAAGTTGGTCAAACAAGGGGAAGCTGTCGGTATCATCGCTGCCCAATCGATTGGTGAACCGGGCACTCAGCTCACCATGCGTACGTTCCANATTGGTGGAACGGCTTCGCAGATTTTCAAGCAGCCTCAAATCAAATCCAAATTGGAAGCCACCGTGGTCTACAGTGATCTGCGCTGTGTTGAGCTTGAGGACGGTAACAATATCGTGCTGAACAAGAATGGCTCCATTCGACTGTTGGATGAGGATGGAAGGGAGCTTGAAGAGCACAACATCATCATTGGTTCAGTGATCCTCGTACCCGATGGGGGCAAAGTTAAAAAAGGACAAACCTTTGTTCAATGGGATCCTTACAACGTCCCGATTCTCTCCGAGCGAGCTGGAGTTGTGAAATTCCACGATATCATCGAAGGGGTCACCATGAAACAAGAGGTGGATGAAGCGACGGGCCAAGAGGCCATGGTGGTCATCGACCACAAAGAGGATCTTCATCCCCAGGTGATGGTATTGGAATCGAAAAATGGAGAGGTAATAGCCAATTATCCCATTCCCTCGGGAGCCCATATCGTCGTCCAGGAAGGTGCAAAAATTCCTGCGGGTGCCTTGATGGCCAAGACTCCTCGCAAAACCAGTAAGACTAAAGACATTACAGGTGGTTTGCCTCGTGTAGCGGAACTTTTTGAGGCACGGCGTCCAAAGGATGCTGCTGAAATCGCCAAAATGGATGGTGTGGTGGATTTTGGTCCCAGTGTTCGTGGTAAACGTTGCATCATCATCCGAGATCCCGATTCCGGAACGGAAGAGGAGCATTTGATCCCGATTGCCAAGCACGTCATCGTCTTCAAAGGAGATTATGTNAAAAAGGGCCAGCAGCTTACCGAAGGGCCTGTAGTCCCCCATGAAATCCTCGAGGTTTGTGGGCCGCAGGAACTGCAGGAGCATTTGGTCAATGAGGTTCAGGAGGTCTACCGACTACAGGGGGTGACCATCAACGACAAGCATATCGAAATCATCGTTCGGCAAATGCTTCGCAAGGTCCGAGTGACCGAACCTGGGGATACGATATTCTTGTGGGGTGAGCAGGTTGAGAAAAGTATTTTTGAACGAGAAAATCGTCGAGTCGAAGAAATGGGAGGTCAACCAGCCGATGCTAGCCCTGTGTTACTGGGCATCACCAAGGCTTCGCTCGAAACCGAAAGTTTCCTCAGTGCTGCCTCTTTCCAGGACACCACTCGTGTTTTGACTGACGCTGCTACGATGGGCAAGGTCGATTACCTCAGGGGTTTCAAGGAAAATGTGATTATGGGGCACATCATCCCTGCCGGAACGGGTTATCCTAAGCATCGTAATATCAAGGTGAAACCTTTGGTGGAAGCTCCCGAATTAGAGGAGGACATCATTGAAGAAATCGACGAACCTGTTGCCGGCTGAGCTTGGAAGAAAAATAATGAAGATTATTTAAATTATCTCTTGCAAGGCGAATGCCCTTTGCAGATAATCTGCGCTCCATTTCCCCGGAAATGAGGGCTAAGCCCGAGAGAATTTTTAGACGATAACAAATGCCAACAATTAATCAGTTAGTCCGAAAGGGACGCCAGAAAATCAAGGTGAANTCCACTTCTCCNGCCTTGGAGAATTGTCCTTTTCGGCGGGGTGTGTGTGTCCANGTCATGACTCGTACTCCAAAGAAGCCCAACTCTGCCATGCGTAAGGTTGCCAAAGTGCGCCTCACCAATGGCTATGAGGTGATCGCTTACATTCCTGATGAGGGCCACAATCTNCANGAGCACAGCATTGTTTTGGTGCGTGGTGGTCGTGTGAAAGATTTGCCAGGTGTGCGTTACCACGTGGTGCGAGGTGCCTTGGACTCCAATGGAGTTGAAAAACGACGTGTCAGCCGTTCGAAGTACGGCGTCAAGCGACCCAAACCTCAGAAGTAGAGCCATCAACTTTAGATTTTTATGTCCAGACGTCGCAGAGCTGTAAAACGTAAGGTAGTCGCAGACCCCAAATATGGGAGCACATTAGTTGCTCGCTTGGTTAGTATTTTAATGTTGGAGGGTAAAAAAAGCATTGCTCAGAAGGTGGTTTATGGAGCCATGGACAATCTTGGCGAGAAGAACCCCTCAAGCAGCCCCTTGGATTTGCTACAGAGGGCCGTTGACAATGCTAAACCTCGTCTTGAAGTGAAGCCTCGCCGTGTTGGCGGCGCGACCTACCAGGTCCCCATGGAGGTTCCTGCGGAACGTCAGCAGGCTTTGGCGATCCGATGGATTGTGAAGTTTGCTAATTCCCGAAAGGGTGTGCCCATGTCAGAGGCTTTGGCCAACGAAATCATGGATGCCTATCAAGGGCAAGGTGCCTCAATCCGTCGTCGGGATGAGGTGCACAAAATGGCACAGGCCAATAAGGCCTTTGCTCATTTTCGCTGGTAAGGCGAGGGTTTTTTCAACCCCCGTGTGGTTTGTTCAACACTCTGGGGTTTTTTTGTTCTTTGTTTAATTCGAATCTTTGATGAGTGTAGCTGTCACAGAAGAGCGGTCTGCGTTGAATGCCCCAGACAGGGAGTATTCACTGGAACGTACTCGCAACATTGGCATCGCCGCGCACATCGACGCAGGTAAGACAACGACCACTGAGCGTATCCTGTTTTACACAGGGTTGATCCACAAAATGGGAGAAGTCCACGACGGGAACACCGTGACGGACTGGATGTCTCAAGAAAAAGAAAGAGGCATCACCATTACCTCAGCGGCCATTACCTGTTTCTGGAAACAGGCCAAAGATGGTCTTTTCAAGTCCTATCCGGACATTCCCCATCGCATCAATATCATCGATACCCCAGGGCATGTGGACTTTACCGCCGAGGTGGAGCGGTCCATGAGAGTCCTTGATGGAGCTGTCGCTGTGTTTTGTGGTGTGGCTGGCGTTCAGCCACAATCCGAAACGGTCTGGAGGCAGGCCACCAAGTATCGTGTTCCGCGCATCGCGTTTGTGAACAAAATGGATCGAACGGGGGCTGATTTCGACTATGTCGTCAGTGAGATGCGCGAGAAGCTTGGAGCCTATGCTTTCCCTGTGGTTCTTCCTTTGGGCGCGGAGGATCATCTTCAAGGGGTGATCGACGTGATCAGCCAAAAGGCTGTGGTTTATGATGAAGCGGATCTTTCAGGCTTGAGCCATCGGGTGGTCGACTTGTCAGGTGATCAGAAAGAGCGTGCTGAAGCGGCTTACATGGAACTTCTGGATGCAGTAGCTGAAAAGGATGACCAGATCATGGAGTTGGTGCTGGAAGAAAAACCAGTTGAGCCATCGATCCTCAAGGCGGCCATCAGGCGTTTGACCTGTCAGCTGGAATTTGTTCCTGTCTTGGGGGGCTCTGCTTTCAAGAACAAGGGGGTTCATGCCGTAGTCGATGCGGTGATCGATTATCTGCCATCGCCGGTAGAAGTGCCTGCAGCTCAGGCTCACGATTTGACCAAAGACTGCCAGTTGGAGGTCAGTGCGGATGATGGCGGGTCCTTTTGTGGTCTCGCCTTCAAGCTCTGGACAGACCCTTTCGTGGGTAAGCTTGTTTTTATTCGAGTGTATCGTGGAACTTTGAAAAAAGGAGATACTCTGCTGAATACGCGAACAGGCAAGCGAGAGAGAGCCAGTCGTCTTCTGATGATTCAGGCCGACAAACGCACTGATTGCGAGGCTGTTTATTCCGGAGATATTGCCGCCATTGTAGGTGTGAGGCAGGTGACTACGGGAGATACGCTCTCCCAGCAAGGTTTGCAGGTCAGTTTGGAGCCTCCGACTTTTCCGGAGCCAGTGATCTCCATGGCCATTGAGCCCAAGACCAAAGCCGATCGAGAAAAGCTTTCTGAAGGATTGCAACGGTTGTCGGAAGAGGATCCGACTTTTCGTTGTTATACCAACGAAGAAACGGGGCAATTGATCATTGCAGGGATGGGTGAGCTTCATTTGGAGATCATTCGTGATCGTTTGTTGCGGGAGTTTAAAGTGGGAGCCAATGCAGGAGCGCCCCAAATTGCTTACCGTGAGACCATCACCCAGGCGGCCGAAGGAGAAGGTAAATTTATCCGGCAATCCGGCGGTCGGGGTCAATATGGTCATGCAAAGGTGCGCATAAGGCCTCTGGAACGCGGGAAGGGGATATCGGTGGAGAGCCAGATTGTGGGGGGAGTGATCCCAAAGGAATTTGTTCCCCACGTCATTGCTGGAATCCAGGAGGCCATTGCCGGAGGTGTGTTGGCCAACTATCCCATGGTAGACCTCGCAGTTGAAGTTTTTGACGGAAGTTTTCATGAGGTGGATGCCACTGAACTAGCTTACAAGATGGCAGGAATTTTCGCTTTTAAGGAGGCGGCGGAGAGAGCATCGCTTACTTTGTTGGAACCTTTAATGAAGGTAGAGGTGACCACCCCAGATGAATATCAGGGAGACATTCTTGGAGATTTGAATCGGAGGAGAGGCAAAATATTGAGTATCGATGCCAAACCTCAAATGACATTGATTAGTGCGGAAGTGCCTCTAGCCGAAATGTTTGGTTATGCCACAGCCGCCCGATCACTGTCCAAAGGAAGGGCATCTTATTCGATGGAACCATGTCGGTTTGATCCGGTGCCATCACAAATTTTGAATACCATGTTGGAAACGGTGTCGCCGATGATGGTGAACCGGGATTAAATTATTTAAATCAATCGTTCTTTATATTTATGGCAGGACAACGTATTAGAATTCGTCTCAAGGCGTATGACCATCGAGTGATCGATCAGTCCGCATTGGAAATTGTGGAAACTGTCAAGCGCTCAGGTGCTCGCGTGGCTGGGCCCATACCACTTCCCACTCGCATTGAGCGTTTCACGGTGACTCGCTCACCGCACGTGGATAAAAAATCCCATGAAACTTTCGAGCAGCGCACCCACAAACGCCTGCTGGATATCCTTGAGCCTACGGCCAAAACCGTGGATGAGCTCAAGAAACTGAACCTGCCAGCCGGTGTGGACATCACCATCAAGATTTAAGCGAAGGAGACGATCATGGTAGGATTACTTGGTAAAAAATTGGGACAGACAAGGGTATATGCCAGCGACGGCAGTGCCTTGCATGTCACTGTAGTCGAGTGTGGTCCCAATCACGTTGTTCAGTGCAAGACACCCGAAAGCGATGGTTACAGTGCGGTTCAATTGGCTTTTGATCCACAAAAGGACCAGCGGCTGAGTAAGCCAAAGCTTGGGCATTACACCAAACACAAGACAACGGGGTTCAAAAGAATTCGTGAATTCCGTGATTTCGCTCTTGATGTGAAGTCCGGAGATGTGGTTAAGGTGGAAGACTGTTTCGGCGCTGGAGATTTTGTTGATGTCATTGGAACGACCAAGGGCAGAGGCTTTCAAGGCGTCATGAAGCGTTGGAATTTTGGTGGTGGTCGTGCAACCCACGGCGCCAAAGGTTGGAAACGCCGTCCGGGTGCCATCAGCTGGGGTTCGACTCCAGGTTGGGTCGCTAAAGGCAAAAAGATGCCTGGCCATATGGGCCAGCGTCGGCGAACCGTCCAGAATCTCAAAGTTGTTGAGGTTTTGGGAGAGGATAATTTATTGCTCGTCCATGGTGCCATTCCTGGCGCCGATGGCGATTATGTCGTCATCCGTGGGGCCAAGAAAAAGCCCTCTAAAAAGGATTGAACATCGCGAGGGGAGCTAACGCATGAAAGTAAACGTTCAAAATACTAAAGGAGATTCTGTTGAGGAATTGGAGATTAACTTCGATGCCTTCGAGGATGATTCCAAGGGCCTGCAGGCCGTCCACGATGCCGTTGTTGCTTATCGCGCTTCCCAGCGCAGTGGAACCGCTTGTGCCAAGACACGTTCGGAAGTGGCTGGAACAGGTAAGAAGCCTTGGAGGCAAAAGGGAACCGGTCGTGCTCGTGCTGGCTCCAAGCAATCTCCCATATGGCGAGGTGGTGGTGTCGTTTTTGGCCCACGCCCGCGCAGTTTTCGAAAAGATATCAACAAGAAGACCCGCAAGCTGGCATTGCGTAAAGCCTTGAGCGAGCGCTTCAAGGCAGGGGAGGTTTTGGTCGTCGATCAGGTTCAGATGGATCAGCCGAAAACCAAGGATGTCATCCGTCTTCTAGATCAACTCAAAGTGGATGGTACGGCCCTCATCGTGACCGGTGAGGTGAACGCCAATGCACAGCTTTCAGCGCGCAACATTCCTTATGTGGATGTGACCACGAGTGCTTCACTCAACACTTACGACACGCTCAAGTTCGATTGCCTCATCCTGACTAAGGATGCACTCAGTGGACTTGAGTCCAGGCTCAGTTAGACAAGGAGTCCAACGATGAAAGCATACGACATTATCAAAACGGTGCGACTGACCGAAAAAGGATCCGCTCAAAGTGAGTTTGATCAGTACACGGTGGTGGCAGACACTCGGGCCAACAAATTTCAGATCCGTGATGCCGTCGAAGAACTGTTCAAGGTGAAAGTACTCCGTGTGAATACGTTGAGTGTTCATGGCAAGAAGCGTCGCCAGCGCACCAAGCAAGCCGGTCGCTCCAACCATTGGAAAAAAGCCATCGTCAAGCTGGCCAAAGGAGACAAAATCGAACTCGTCTGACGCGTTTAAAGAATTCATTTAAAGGGAAATCATGGCCGTTAAAACTTATAGACCCCTCACGCCCACGCAGCGCTGGCAAGCGGTAGCGGATTTTTCGAATTTAACGAAAAAGAAGCCTGAGAAGAGGTTGGTAAAAACCAAGAAGAAAACCGGTGGCCGTAACTGTTATGGCCGTATCACTGCGCGTGCCATTGGGGGAGGCCACAAGCAGAAGATTCGCACAGTGGATTTTCGCCGCAACAAAACAGGCATCGAAGCAGAGGTTATCGCGCTGGAGTATGATCCGATGCGCAGTGCTCGTTTGGCCCTGTTGCAGTATACCGATGGGGAAAAACGCTATATTGTGGCGCCTGTCGGGCTGAAAGTTGGAGACAAGGTCATGAGTGGTGATCAGGCTCCTGCTAGCGTAGGAAACGCCATGCCGCTCTCCTGTGTTCCTGCGGGTTCCTCGGTATACAGCATTGAGTTGACTCCTGGACGAGGTGGCCAGATCGCTCGATCCGCCGGAAGCTTCGCTACCGTGATGTCGAATGAAGGTGACTATGCTCAAATCAAGCTGCCGTCCGGAGAAATTCGACGGATTCACACCAAATGCATGGCAACTATTGGTCAAGTGGGCAACACGGAGCACGAAAATATCGTCATTGGAAGTGCTGGTCGCAATCGGCACCGAGGGAGACGCCCGATGACACGAGGTGTTTGCCGGAATCCTGTAGACCATCCAAATGGGGGTGGCAATGGCAAGTCCAAAAGTGGTGGAGGACGCCAACATCTGGTTTCCCCTTGGGGGCTCTTGGCCAAAGGTTATAAAACCCGATCAAAGTACAAACCTTCCAACAAATTCATTCTGGTTCGACGAGACGGTCGCCCCAATAAAGTTAAATAATTTTCATCATGGCACGTTCAATTAAAAAAGGTTTTTACGTCGATCAGAGCCTTCAAAAGAAGGTCGATCAGATGAATGAAAGTGGTAAAAAGAAGCCTATCAAGACTTGGTCCAGGCGTTCCACTGTCACACCAGAACTCGTGGGCCACACCATTAATGTTCACAATGGCCGCACTTTCGAAACGGTTTTCATTACAGAAAACATGGTAGGACATAAATTAGGTGAATTTGCTCTTACGAGAACATTCAAAGGCCATGGGGCTCACACAGCCAAAGTAACAAAGTAATCGCATGGAAGTTCAGAGTATTACCAAAAACGTCCGTATGTCTGCGCAGAAAATGCGTGAGGTCGTTCGGCAGATTCAGGGCATGAATGCCCTTCAGGCTGTTGCTGTTCTAGGTGCGGTGCCGCGCAAATCCGCTCGTATCGTTGCTAAAACTCTCAAAAGTGCGATTGCCAATGCTGAACACAACGACAACGCCAAGCCCGAATCATTGATTGTCAAAGTAGCCGTTGCCGGACAGGGGTCCACGATGAAGCGGTTCATTCCCAAGGCGCGTGGTTCTGCTGGGCCCATCCTCAAGCGCACATGCCACGTCAAAATCGTCGTTTCAGATCTTAGCTAATTTTACATTATGGGACAAAAGACCAATCCAATCGGCCTTCGTATTGCCTTGAACCGCGACTGGCGCTCCAAGTGGTATGCCGACAAAAAAGATTTTGGGGGACTTCTCGCAGAAGATCACAAGATCCGTTCGATTCTGAAAAAGAAACTCGAGACCGCTGCTGTGCCCCGTATTCAGATCGAAAGAGCCGCGACTCGCTGTCGTGTCACGATTCACACGGCTCGTCCAGGTGTGGTCATCGGACGCAAAGGCGCAGAAATCGATAAAGTCAAAGAAGAACTGAGCCGTGTTACGGGCAAGGAAGTGTATGTGGACATTCAGGAAGTCAAGACACCTGAACTCGATGCCCAACTGGTTGCCGAAAACATTGCTCTACAGCTCGAGCGTCGTGTTTCGTTTCGCCGTGCAATGAAGAAGTCCCTGCAAACAACCATGGATTTTGGGGCTGATGGTATTCGTATTCGTTGTGCAGGTCGATTGGGTGGGGCGGAATTGGCACGAGTCGAGTCTTACAACCAAGGTCGCGTCCCTCTGCACACACTGCGTGCCAACATCGATTATGGATTTGCTGAAGCCAAGACCCTTTATGGAATTCTCGGCGTCAAGTGTTGGATTTGCAAGGGTGACATGAAGATTGAAAAGGCCGAGCGCCCTTCATACACCGAAATTGGTTAACCGCCCGTTTTAAGAAATTACAAGAAAGGTTGAATTATGCCATTAATGCCATCCAGGGTAAAATACAGGCGCATGCATCGCGGCAGTCGTGCCGGTCTGGCACGCAGAGGGGCGGTCGTATCCTTCGGGGAATACGGACTTCAGGCCCTGCAGCGTTGCTGGCTCAACAATAAGCAGATTGAAGCGGCCCGTGTAGCCATCACCCGTAACATGAAAAGACGCGGTAAGGTTTGGATCCGTATCTTTCCTGATAAATCTTACACCAAGAAACCACTCGAAACACGAATGGGTAAAGGTAAAGCGAGCCCCGAAGGTTGGGTTGCCGTGATCCGCCCTGCCAATGTCTTGTTTGAAGTGGATGGAGTGCCGGAAAACGTCGCGCGTGAATCGTTTCGACTAGCCGCTGCCAAGCTGCCGATCCGCACTAAATTCATCAGTCGACAACGCTAAGAGGAGAAACACATGGCTATAAAATTTTCCGAAGTCAAAGAATTATCCCAGACCGAGCTCCTGGCCAAAGCCAGTG
This sequence comes from Pedosphaera sp., assembly GCA_002686885.1. Classification (GTDB taxonomy): domain Bacteria; phylum Verrucomicrobiota; class Verrucomicrobiia; order Limisphaerales; family AAA164-E04; genus UBA7971. Next base: position 7,050 of record NYYT01000075.1, on the reverse strand, counting down.
ACTTTCGCAAGGAGTTGTTCAATCTGAAATTGCAGAAGGCCAGCAGTCAGCTGGAAAAACCCTCACGATTGAGAGACCTCAGACGTGGGATCGCTCGAATTGAAACCCAGTTGACCGCTTTGCGTCATCAGGCAATAAACCAATAATTTCGACCATGTCTGAAGAGAATATCAAACGCGGACACCGCAAACTCAGGGTTGGAGAAGTCATCTCCGAAAAGATGGACAAGACCATTGTGGTTCGTGTCAGAAGGCGTGTTCGTCACCCAAGATTCAAGAAAATTATTACCGTTTTCAGCAAGTGCTATGCCCATGATGCCAAGGGCGAAGCAAAGCTTGGAGATCAGGTCCGGATTCAGGAAACCCGCCCTCTTTCCAAAACCAAGTGCTGGCGATTGATAGAGGTGACCCACCGTTCAGAAGCCTAAAACCTTAATCCTTTCAATCCATGCTACAATTACGGTCCATATTAAATGTTGCCGACAACACAGGCGCCAAAAAGGCGGCTGCCATTGGCGCTCTAGGTAAGAACCAACGCTATGCCAAAATTGGAGATGTGCTCAAAGTGCATATCAAAGAAGCTGCTCCAGACGGCTCGGTGAAAAAAGGGGATGTTGTCAACGCCGTCGTGGTGCGCACCAGGAAATCTATTCATCGTCCTGATGGCTCTGTATTGCGCTTTGACTCCAACGCCGTTGTCATCATCGACAAAGACAAAAACCCGAAAGGTACGCGTATCTTCGGCCCTGTGGCTCGTGAACTTCGGGAGAAAAAGTTCATGAAGATCGTATCTCTCGCACCCGAAGTTATTTAAAAATTATGTCCACCAAATACCACGTTAAAACGGGAGACAATGTTGTGCTGATTGCTGGAGATGAGAAGGGCAAATCAGGCAAGATCATTCAGGTATTACCCAAAAAGGATCGTGTGATTGTGGAAGGCCTCAATCTGATCAAAAAACATACCAAACGGAGTCAGCAGCATCCAGAGGGAGCGATCCTGGAACGAGAAGGTTCCATTCATGTTTCAAATGTCATGAAGCAGGAAACCTTTGATAAGCGAAAAAGTGCCAAGGGCTGAAAAGGCCTCTATTAGATTTTTTTCATGAAGCCAAGACTTTTAGAAAAGTACGAAAATGACATTCGTCCCCAACTACTGGGGGCTGATCGGTTCAAGAATGTCCATCAAGTGCCAGCGATCCAGAAAATCGTCATCAACATGGGGGTGAGTGGTACGTTGGAAAAGGGGGCGCTGGAATATGCAGCTTCTGACTTGATGCTCATCACCGGTCAAAAGCCGGTCTATTGTCTCGCAAAGAAGAGTGTCTCCAACTTCAAATTGCGCGAAGGGCAGCCTATTGGATGCAAGGTGACTTTGCGTCGCCAGATCATGTGGGAATTTTTTGACCGACTGGTCACGGCTGCACTGCCTCGTATTCGAGACTTTCGCGGTATTCCCAAACGCTCGTTCGATGGGCGAGGCAATTATTCTTTGGGGATTAACGATCAAAGTATCTTCCCCGAAATAGAACTCGACAAAGTGAAACGTCAACAAGGTATGGACATTACTATTGTCACCAGTGCCAAGAATGACTCGGATGCCAAGGAACTCCTCACTCTCATGGGCATGCCGTTCACCAAATAAACGATTGAGAAATTTTTAATTCCTAAACGCTATGGCTAAGTCCTCTTGGAAAGAACGTAATAAAAAGAAGCAGAAAATCGTAGACAAATACGCTGCGCTGAGAGCCGAGCTCCGGTCCAAACGTGACTACGAAGGTCTGAGTCAATTGCCCCGCAATGCCAGTCCCACACGGATCGTGAACCGCTGCAAGATTACAGGCAGAAGGCACGGATATTTCCGTAAGTTTGGTGTTTCGAGGCTCACATTCAGAGAAATGGCTCTACACGGGCTCATTCCAGGGGTCACCAAGGCAAGCTGGTAAAGAAAGAAATTACTTATGGATCCTATCGCAGACATGCTGACCATTTTGCGCAACGCCAATTCCGCGCTGTTGCCAAAAGTCGAAATGCGCCACTCTAAAGTCAAGGAGAGCATCGCCAACATCCTCCAAAAAGAGGGTTTCATTACCGGGTATCAAGTGGAGGGCGAAAAAATCAAGAAACTTAAAATCACTCTCAAGTTTAACGACCGTAAGGGTGTTTTTGCTGGTCTGAAAAAAATCAGCAAGCCTGGTTTGCGTCGTTACGTCGGGGCCGCAGATATCCCAAAAGTCTTGGGTGGTATGGGAATTGCCATTGTGTCCACTTCTCAGGGATTAATGACAGGTACCCAGGCACGGCGTCAAAATATGGGGGGTGAACTCCTCTGTTTCGTTTGGTAATCTTTAGATATTCATCACATGTCAAGAATAGGAAAAATTCCCGTCGATATCCCTGAAAAGGTCAAAGTTCAGGTTTCAGATCAACGTGTGGAAGTGGAAGGTCCCAAAGGTAAGCTCAGTCTCGCTTTGCCTCCTCTTGCGAGTGTTGCAGTGAATGACAACCAAGTCGTTGTGACCCGAGCTGATGACACCAAGCCATCTAAAGCTCAGCATGGCCTCACGCGTTCATTGGTTCAGAACATGGTGATAGGGGTAACGACTGGCTTCGCCAAACAGCTGGAAATTCAAGGGGTTGGGTTTAAAGCGACCCTTGCCAACGCCAAAATTACGCTGAACTTGGGCTACTCTCATGAAATTGTCTACCCTGTGCCGCCCTCGATTGACGTCACCATTGAGGAAAATGGGACGCGCGTTAAAATCGAAGGCCCGGACAAGGCTCTCGTAGGTAAGGTGGCCTCCGAAATTCGCAGTTTTTACCCTCCAGAGCCCTACAAAGGCAAGGGGGTTCGCTACAGTGACGAGCAAGTCCGACGCAAGGAAGGTAAGTCGGTCAAATAAGGTGATTTAAAATGTGTTCACGGCAAAATCCGTGGTCCTCAAAAAATGAAATCCAATTCTAGGCAATTTAAAGTTCAACGACGTCGATGGCGCACCCGTAAAAAAGTGGTGGGAACCGCGGAACGTCCACGTATGAGTGTCAAATTTACCGGTAAGAACATTTACGTGCAATTTGTTGATGACGGCAAAGGAGCCACTCTGGCTTCGGTATCGACGCTCCACAAATCTCTTGATGGGAGAGAGTCTTTTTCAGCCAACGTTGTCAGTGCCGCAAAATTGGGTACGGAGGCCGCCAGTCGGGCCAAAGCCGCGGGGATTGAGCAAGTTGTTTTCGACCGTAGTGGCGCCAAGTACCACGGCAAGGTTAAGGCTCTTGCCGACGCCGCGAGAGAAGCAGGGCTGAAATTTTAAAGTGACTTTAAGGAGATAAACCGTGGTGGAAAATCAAAACACAAGAAGAACTCATCCTCAGCGCGACAACCGTCCCGGAGGAAGGGGAAACAATCCTCGCTTTGGGCGTCGGCCTCGTGGAAGAGACGGTCAGGATAACGGGTCGGAAGACAAGGGGCCCGAATTATTCGAGAAAGTGATTTATATCAATCGCTCATCCAAGGTAGTCAAAGGTGGGCGCCGGTTCAATTTCAGTGCTCTTGTTGTGGTCGGCGATCGCGAGGGCAAAGTGGGGTTGGGCTTTGGTAAGGCGACAGAAGTTGCCAGTGCCATCAAAAAGGGAAGTGAAAATGCTCGTCGGGAGATGGAAATGGTTTCCCTCCGCAATGACACGATCCCTCACGAAGTTCACTCGGTTTATGATGGCGCGAACATCCTGCTGAAACCTGCCTGTCAGGGAACGGGTGTGATCGCGGGTAAGGTGGTACGCTCTGTTCTCGATGCTGCAGGCGTCAGCAACGTGCTCTCCAAGTCTTTGGGGTCCAAAAATGCCGCGAATGTTGCGAAAGCCACACTGCAGGCCTTGAAGCAACTGAAACTTAAAAAGGATATTTATGCCAAACGTGGCATGGAAGTCCGACCCACTCCATCCGCTGCTTCTGTTGCAGAAACTGTGGAACCTGCAGTGGAAACATCAACTGAACAAGCCTAACCAATTCTATGCGTTTACATGATTTAAAACCTCAACCAGGTGCCAAGCACCGTCGCAAACGCCTTGGGCGAGGCGAGGGTAGTGGTCTTGGAAAAACCAGTGGCCGTGGACATAAAGGTCAGAGATCTCGCTCCGGTGGAACGGTGCGAGAGGGTTTTGAAGGTGGTCAAATGCCCTTGCACCGGCGCCTTCCCAAGCGTGGTTTCAACAACGCTCGGCACACAACTTATTTCATTCCCGTCAATGTGAGTGATCTGGATAAGTTTGACGCTGATGCCGAAATCACCCTTGATGTCCTGCGACAGGCAGGGCTGGCTCAAGGTAGTGGCGAAGGTGTGAAAATTCTTGGTCAAGGTTCTCTCTCCAAAAAACTGAGTGTGAAAGCACAAGCCTTCAGCGCATCGGCAAAGCAGAAAATCGAAGCTGCCGGTGGTAGCTGTGAGATTGTTGAACGCATTCCCAAGACGGGACCGAGAGCACTTTAATCTTAGTTTAGTTTCATGATCAATCGCATCAGAGGCGTCTTTACGACAACCTTGAACTGCTTCAAGATTCCTGAACTCCAGCACAGGATCATCTTTACAGTAGCTGTTCTTTTTGTGGTTCGTTTGATATCGCTGATCCCTGTGCCTGGATTGGATGGGGCTCTCCTCACAGAATTCCTCAAGGAGTCAGCGGCCAAGAACGATAACAGCCTTCTGGGTATGTATAGCCTCTTCACGGGAGGAGCTCTTGAACGCTGCGGGATTGGCTCTCTGGGCATCATGCCATACATCAGCGCAACCATCATCATCCAGCTGCTGACTGCAGTCTTGCCTGGTTTGAGTAAAATGGCTCGTGAAGAAGGAGGGCGCAGCAAGGTTATCCAGATAGGACGCTACCTGACAGTTCTGCTTTGTCTTGGACAAGGTTTCTTCATGTCTCTTGGTTGGGAAAAACCCGAAGCGCTCTTCCCTGGCTTTGCCGGGAACCTGGTCCTCTTTAGTCCTGATTATATCTGGGCTTATCGATTGCAAACAGTCTTGGTTTTGACCACTGGAACGCTTTTGCTGATGTGGCTGGGTGAGCAAATTACCGAAAGAGGCATTGGTAATGGTATCTCCCTGGTGATCACGATCGGAATCCTTGCACGACTCCCTGATGCTCTTCTGCAAGTCTGGGGAATGTTCTTCCCTCCCGAAGGGGTGGAGAAGGAGTTTACGGCTTTAACGGCCATCGCCATGGTCGCCATTTTCGTCATCGTCACGGGCGTCGTGATTGCGGTGACCCAGGCTCAACGCAAAATTCCCGTTCAATATGCCCAAAGGGCAGTGGGGCGAAAGGTGTATTCAGGCGGTAGTTCCTTCATGCCTTTGAGGGTCAATTATGCTGGCGTTATGCCCATCATTTTTGCGCAAGCTATCTTAATGTTTCCCGACAAGATTCTCAGCTTGATGGCTCGTACCCTCGACGTTCCGTTTTTTGATCAACTCAGTGCCATGATTACTTACGGTAGCGTGGGTTACATGATATTTGAAGGTCTCATGATTCTCTTCTTCTCCTATTTCTGGGTGGCGACTCAGTTCAATGAGATACAAATCGCAGACGACCTCAAGAAGTATGGTGGTTACATACCTGGCGTCCGACCTGGGAACGCTACAAGTGAGTTCCTGCATCGTACCATGAGTCGAATCACCTTTGCTGGAGCGATGTTTTTAACGGCTATCGCTATTATTCCCCTGCTGATCACGCGGGGTTTGAATATTCCTTTTGCAGCAGCCACCTTCTTCGGAGGCACTAGTCTGCTCATCACTGTGGGCGTCGTGCTCGACACCATGCGCCAAGTGGAATCTCACTTATTAACTCGTCATTACGATGGGTTCCTGAAAAAGGGTCGTATCAAGGGGCGCAATGGATGAGAACGGGTCTGGTTTTTGACCACGATGCCGCCCGTTGGCCATAGCCAGCTCACCGCTTATGATTCGCCCCAAAAATGAGAAGGAAATTGAGGCAATGCGGCAGGCTGGAGCATTGGCCAATCATGTTCTTCTGGAGACAGCCAAATCGATCCAGCCAGGGGTCACGACAGAGGAAATCGATCAAATCGCGGCCAAATGCATTGAAGGTTTGGGAGCCAAGTCGGCCTTTATTGGCTACAAGGGGTATCCTTGTTACACATGTATTTCTGTGAACGAAGAGGTCGTTCACGGCATTGCAGGCTCCAGAAGAATCGATGTGGGGGACATCATCAGTTTGGACGTAGGTGTCGTCTATGGGGGTTTTATTGGTGACAATGCCCTGACAGTGGCTGCCGGAGGTTGCACTGTGGAGAAACAGGCATTGATGGATGTCACTGAAACATCCCTGCAGAAAGGCATTTCTCAGGCTGTGGTAGGAAATCGGGTTTCAGATATTTCCAGGGCCATCCAAGAGTATGTGGAGGCTAACGGTATGAGTGTGGTTCGGGAATTTGTCGGGCATGGAGTGGGGCGTAGCATGCACGAAGAGCCCCAGATACCCAATTATGTGGATGGTGGTTCATCACCTCGCCTGAAGGCAGGTATGACGATCGCCATTGAACCCATGGTGAACCTCGGTGCTCCAGAGGTGCAAATATTACAAGATGGATGGACTGTGATCACCAGGGATCAGAAACCGTCAGCCCATTTTGAACATACGGTTCTCGTGACCGACGGTGAGCCGGAAATACTCACATGCGCGACCCGGATGGTTTTGAAGGATACGGAACGATCCTAGAATTGCTTGAAAAGGATCGTTTTTTGGTTGAGATGCCCAATGGACACAGGGTCTATGGGGTGATTCAAAAAAAAACAAAAATAGAATTGTCAGGCCTGAAAACAGGCGATAAAGTCGCGATTTTCTTCTCGCCGGCAGACATGGCGAGAGGGATCATTCTCAGGAAGTTGGAATGCTAATTTTATGAAGGTTAGAGCATCAGTAAAAAAACTTTGCGAGCATTGCCGCATCATTCGACGCAAGGGCGTCATTCGCGTGGTGTGCACCAATCCTCGCCATAAACAGCGTCAAGGCTGACACAAAGGATTTTA
>NYYT01000074.1 GCA_002686885.1 Pedosphaera sp. | reverse complement strand
TGGCCCAGGATTGTCTAAGAAACTCCTATTCGGGACAACCGTCATTGCCACATCCGCTCTCCTCGGAGAGGTAGAAATGAGGTTAGGAAGTGACCAACAATCACCCTCCATGGGAGATTCCCTTGATATCCCTGTCAAGATAACCGGGTGGAATTTCGCCCATGGAAGGCCTATACTGGAGATGGCCCTCGACTGAAGTTCAGTGACCTGCTGCTTCGAGCGCTTCCCTAAGCATCTCTTCAAGACTTATAGCCGGCCTGAATCCAAGACGCCCCTCTATCTCTGAGGCATCCACTATACCGAAGACCTGTCCCTCAGAACTCTGCCCATATTCCGCTTCGCAACCGGTCATTTGCGCATACGTCTCAGCGAGGTCCCTCAGCTGGATCCCCTTCCCGGAACCCACAGCGAGACTCTCTCTTGTCGGCGGCGGGCTGGAAAGCACGCCTAAAACGCACTGTGCCAAGTCATGTACGTGTACGAAGTCCTTCATCTCGGAGCCATCTCCAGGTACGTTGACCCAACCAATGGGGGATTCCTCGGCCCATTTGTGGAGCAGGCCGTTCCCCGGCGGCCCGCTTAGCGGGACGCCTTGGACATTCGAGGCTCGAAGTATGCTCACAGGACGTTCAGGAGTCGCCTGCTCAAGCGCCATCTCTTCCATCCAAAGCTGCGCCTCTGCGGCAACGTCTCTGGGCGCGATAGTTGAATCGGACCCGTAGTAGGGTTCCCCTTCTTCCCATTGAGGGTGAACTCGAAGCGTTCCAACTACTATCAGGTGAAGCCCACCATGCCTGCCAACGGCCTCTAGGACCGGACGGGAGCGCTCTCGCATCTCAAGCATGGTTTGCCTGTCATCACGGCCCAAAGCCGCATCAGGAGCCCAGGAGTTGATGTGTATCACTGCGGTGCACGGNGTGAGGAGAGCATCGAGCATCATGGGCTCNGAAAGGGCCTCGTTAGGTACGACAATGGCGTCTTCGCCNAGCATCTCTGCGATCCATGGCCCGACGAATCCATCAGACGCGGTGATAGCAACCCCCATCTCTCTCGCCCCAAAACGAATTTCTACGTCTAAGAGTGTGTCGGTACAAGATTCCGTGTAAACGCATCCTTCAAGCACCTCTTACACCGGCCACACTACAGGCATATCCATGGATCAACTTCCGAACCTCGGNCGAGAACTAGAGATGCTTTCTGAAATGGGCATGGAGTCCATCGATGAGCTATTTGCCGATATCCCNGAGGATGTCCGTAGGAATGGCCCATTNCCCCTCCCCGAGCCTCAGTCGGAGGAGGAGATACTAGCAGACGCCCAGCGTCTGCTTGGAGCCAATACCCATCTNGACTCACGTCCCTCCTTCATCTCTGCCGGACTAGCGAGGAATTTCGTACCTACNATGGTGCCGATGCTTGCAACAAGGGGGGAGTTCCTAACATCCTACACGCCCTATCAGCCGGAAGTAAGTCAGGGCATGTTGCAGGCGATGTGGGAATTCCAGACGATGGTCTCGGAACTCGTTGGCTTGCCCGTTGCCAATGTTTCCATGTATGANGCCAGTACTGCTGCTGCTGAGGCGATAACTTGTGCCGTAAGGGTGCGTTCAAAGCGCTCATCTCAGCCCAANACAGTCTATGTTTCCGAATTCGTCCCTCCGCACAGGATGTCTGTGATAGAGAATTATACGCAGGGCGTGGGGATTGANATCAAGGTCCTGCCTCATCGAGATGATGGAACACTCGACCTCGAAGCAGCAAAGGCCGCCAACGATTCGTGTGCAGTATACGTGGAGCAGCCGAATGCTTTCGGCTCCATGGACGAAGGCTTGCTTGNNCTAAGATCGATCATCGGTGAAAAAACAGCTTTGATAGTCGGTGTTGACGTAGTCTCACTTGGTCTGATAGAGGCNCCTGGCAATTGGGGTGCAGACATAGTTGTGGGCGAGGGTCAGCCCTTCGGNATAGGCCCTACAGCAGGAGGCCCAATATACGGCATATTTGCNTGTACGAAGGACTANCTCCGACTAATGCCAGGGCGAATAGTNGGGCAGAGNCTAGATGCTGATGGAAAGATCGCATACACGCTCACACTTTCCACTCGAGAACAGCACATACGTCGACACAGAGCGACTTCGAACATATGTTCGAATGAGACGCTGATCGCCCTAATGGGCGCGATGCACATGTCATTGTTGGGCCCAGAGGGCCTCGAGAGGTTGGCATTGAGAGTAACTGCAGCAACTCAAAACGCACTCGAGGCTGTTGTGGGCGTAGAAGGTGTCGAACTCGTCTATCCTGAGGCCCCTGTCTTCAGGGAGTTTGCAGTCAAGCTCCCCTGCAGTTCTCGCGAGGCACTGGAGCGAATGGATTCGATGGGGGTCTTGGGCGGATTTGATCTAAGCCAGTGGTGGAGCACTATGGGGGACTGTCTTCTGATAGGCTGTGATGAGAGAACCACGAAAGAGGATATNGAAAGGCTATGTTCAGCACTGGCCGCTAGTCTAATGGAGGCGTCCCAATGAGTTCNGTATTCGATTTCAANGGAGCNCCGGGATCCGGGTGGTCCCAGCCGGAACCCATCAGGCAGGACGCCGGCAAAAANGTACCAAATTCAATGAGGCGCAANNCTCTTCCTCGTTGGCCNCGAGCCAGTGAGCCAGANCTTGTCCGNCACTATACNCTCCTATCNCAGAGAAATTTTGGNATCGATACNGGATTCTATCCATTGGGCTCATGCACGATGAAGCACAACCCCAGAATCAATGAGCGCATNGTTCAGATGCCNGGGATAGATAGGATCCACCCACTTCAACCCGATAGACAGGTNCAGGGNCTTCTAGCAATATACTACGAGATGCAAGATATGCTTTCCATTTGCGCAGGNATGGATTCAGTGACTCTGCAGCCNGTTGCGGGCGCACAGGGCGAATTCACNGCAATAAGNTGNATACAGGAATATCANAATTCGAATGGCGAGNGCAATAGAAACAAGGTCATTGTTCCNGATTCGGCCCATGGNACAAATCCNGCTTCAGCAGCCATGTGCGGTTATGAGATCGTGGAGATACCTAGTGGNCCAGACGGGCGCATAGACCTGCAAGCACTCAGGGCNGCTGTGGATGANGAGACCGCTGCTATGATGATCACCAANCCNAGTACTCTCGGGGTATTCGAGCCAGAAATAGCAGAGGCNGCGCGAATCGTCCATGAGGCGGGAGGCCAGATGTACTATGATGGTGCGAACTTCAATGCCATACTGGGTAAGACNGATCCAGGGCGGATGGGNTTCGACGCCGTCCATTACAATCTTCACAAGACGTTCAGCCAACCACANGGCGGCGGCGGCCCAGGAAGNGGGCCNATAGGCGTCAAATCACATCTCGCGAAGTATCTTCCATCTCCGATAGCAGCCAGAAGGGAGCGNACAGAAGACGACCCNCANGGCGTGGGCGANGGNTTCTGGTACTCNTGGGAAGACCCGGAATCCTCGATAGGCAAGGTCCAGCAGTGGAACGGCAACGCGGGAGCNGTCGTTAGGGCGTGGGCATTCTATCGAAGATACGGGCGGGATCTCGAGCGGATGAGCGAACACGCTGTTCTGAATGCTAATTACCTACGACACAGGATCATGCGGAATCATGACGATACCGCGAAAGGCAAGCCACCAATGCCGAAAGACGGGGCTCCGGCTGATGTCGTAAAACACGAATTCACACTCGACATGACTCCTGTCAAGGATGCCACGGGAGTAACTGCAAAGGATGTGGCAAAACGCCTGTTGGATTACGGATACATGGCNCCCACNCTCTACTTCCCCCAGATTGTCCCNGAGTGCCTGATGCTGGAACCAACTGAAACAGAATCTAAGGACGTGCTCGACAAGTTCGCCGAAGATTTCCTTAGCATATTGTCAGAGGACCCCGAGATAGTCAAGAACGCCCCGCATACCACTCCCGTCAGGCGTGTCGACGAGGTTCTCGCTGCAAGNCAACTCATCTTGAGGCACCCATGTGAATGAGCCAACTCAATATCCTGTGGGTAGGTGCGACGTCGTGGGCCGGCTGAACCAACAATGGCTCGAAGGCGATCCAAGTTGGTGGCCCAAGAGCAAGGGATCGCTGATTATTGAGCACGATCATGAAATCCAGCCTCCCGATTCATGGACGTCATGGCGTAGACAGAGACTACGCCCGCCAGGTCCATCGATGCTCGTCCCCATTGCATGGACGGCATTCTTTCTCCTGGCCGCTTCTTTCCCCCTTATCTTCCCCGGGCGAACCCCGGATGATCAGCTCGTCGCCTCAGTCACGTTCGGCATCGGGTGGATACTGACGATAGCCCCCTTAGCATTCACAGGGGCGATTGGCCATCATCCTGCTCGGAGATCTATTTTTGACATCTACCCTATCGATGCGAAATCGATTCTGGTCGGACTCTTCTTCTTCGCAGCTCACATTTTCATCAATACCTTGTTCGGATGGCTCGCCTACCTCTTCTTCTGGATTGCATGGATCAGGACTGTGATAGCAATATCAGAAGCAGTTGAGCCTTCTTGCGGGAGATGGCTGCTGCCAATAACCCCTGAGGCATATGTCTCCTCCAAGGTGGCAGAAGGCTGGCAGAAGAAAGAGGATAGATTCGGCACCGCATGTCTTGCCGTTGGCCCAGAAGTCGGGGACTCGAAAATCATCATCGAAGGCGTCAGGCACCGTACGGGAACGTATCTGGCCGTTTCGCTTCTAGGAAGATCGGGGTACCGCTATGATCCATTCCAGAAGAGGCTCCACAACCCAATTCCAGAGGATATACTCAGCGAACCCCCCATCGAGATAACGAACCTCCAATGGCAAAAAGACGAATTCTAAGGATGCGCTTCGAGCCGTCACGCTTTAGCACCGCCTTCGCAGCCGTGTAGCATGGACGTCTGCATAGTAATGGGCTCAAAATCCGATCTTTCGGTCGGTCAGAAATGCACCGCGATTCTGGATCGCTTTGGAATTGAATACGAGTTACGAGTTGCATCAGCGCACCGTGCCCCAAAGTATCTCGAGAGCATAATTGAGGCCGCGGAAGAGGCCGGATGTACAGTGTTCGTCGGCATCGCAGGCGTCGCCGCAGCTCTTCCGGGAGTAATCGCATCCATGACTTCCAAGCCGGTGATAGGAGTCCCAGTAGGGGGAAAGGTTCCCCTCGATTCACTACTCTCGATTGTTCAGATGCCCCCGGGCATGCCTGTTGCAACAGTTGGAGTCGATAGAGGGGACAATGCGGGGGCCCTCGCTGTCCAGATACTGGCGTCAAGCGATTCTGAATTGTCGGACTCCTATGCCTCATGGAGGGATGAGATGACTCAGAAGGTCATCTCGGACGACTCATCGATTCAAGGGTGATACGATGAAGACTGAAAACCTCGTCGAAGAGGCCCTAGAGCTCCTCAAGTCGGGGATAGACGATACTGCCATCATAGCATGTAGCGGCGGAATCGACTCCACCGTCGCTGCGGTTTTAGCACACAGGGCTGTAGGCGACCTTCTTCATTGCGTTTATGTTGATACGGGACTCATGAGGTTGGGCGAGTCTGAAGAGGTATCTTCCATGTTCGATGAGATGGGCATACATCTCAAGGTCGTGGATGCATCGGATCGCTTCTTCGCTTCATTGGACGGGGTAACCGATCCCGAGGACAAGAGGAAAGCGATAGGGGAGCAGTTCATCAGGGTATTCGAAGAGGAGCAGCGTGAAATCGGCGCCAAATATCTGGTGCAGGGCACGATCGCCCCCGACTGGATAGAATCGGGAGGCGGGGAGCGCGACGTCATCAAGAGCCATCACAATGTGGGAGGTATACCCGAGGACATAGATCTCTCAATCGTCGAACCCCTGCGAGATTTCTACAAGGACGAAGTCAGAGCAATCGCACGACATCTGGGTATCGCATCCTCTGAGAGACAGCCTTTCCCCGGACCCGGTTTAGCCGTCCGAGTACTGGGCGATGTCACGAGAGAACGTGCCGATGCCTGTAGGATAGCATGCGATATCGTCGAAAGGAGGATCATGGAGGCGGCAGAGTCCGGACTTTGCGACCTTCCTTGGCAATACTTCGCAGCCTTGCTCCCTGTTCGCTCAGTTGGCGTACATGGCGATGCACGGGTTCATGGCGAGACAATCGTGGTGCGTGCCGTGACAAGTTTAGACGGTATGTCCGCCAGGTATTCCCCAATTCCCCATGATGTATTATCCGGGATTAGTACTGAAATCACCAACTCCCTCAAAGGCCACGTCAATAGGGTCGTCTACGATATCACGCACAAACCCCCGGGCACCATTGAATGGGAATGATATCCCTGCGAATTTGAGCAGTCTTACTAGCGATTGATTGATGAAGGGCCTGTCCAGCCACAGGTCGGGCCGACATAGCTTAGTTGGTGGAGCGGCGGACTGTTAATCCGCAGGTCGCAGGTTCGAGTCCTGCTGTCGGCGCCACAATTCACGCTTGTGTAAATCCTAGTTTGGCGTGGTTATCAATCGCCCAATTGTACAGATGTATCAGCGAAGGCCCCATTTCGAAGGCCACCTGTGTCGCCTGGTACTCTACCGTCGGAGGAATGGTATTGTGGGTGCTGCGTCTTACCAGTCCACAGCCCTCCAGCTCTTTCAGCCTCCTCGAGAGAGATGTGGCCGATATCCCCGCCAATCTCTGTATTTTCCCAAATCTCACCGGTTCTCTTGCAGATATTATGACGTGTAGGACATTAAGCATGCTCGCTTTCGATAGAAGTTTCAGAAGCTCGTCTACGCCTTTCCTGTCTTTAACCGATAGGCCCAGAAATGGCTCGACTACGTTGTTCGTACCCAATGGCTTCGAAGGTACTCTAATCGATGTCGCCCCATCTACTCCTCCGGTGCGACTTACTGTAACTACGAGATTGACTCTGTGCCCCGCCTTCTCTGGAAGCCACACGCCCCATTCGGAACCATCGGGCTCAACCACTCCCCATTCGTATGTCCCTTCGGCTATCGGCTGAGAGTAGGTCCATGTAGCATCTTCTATCTTCTCCATGGGGGCTAAAATCCAATCGTTGAAAGATCCCTTGATATGCGGCGTCCTGAGTCGCTTTGACTCATCATGCAACATGAACGAGACATCAGTCACGGCCAATCTTGACGAGCGCATCATGAAGTTGCTCAATACCTCTTTTTTATCAATGTCCTTATTGAGAGGTCACATTCCGAATGTCTCGTAGATATTCTGGTATTCCCGAATCATGCGTTGCCCCGTGAACGCAGACCCTGCGACGATAGCCGACCTCATCATGGACAACCATCTGCCTCTACTCGATTTCCACGCGGGCAGAACATCATTCTCCAGCAGATCGTACAGCGAGTTCGCATCCCTGTCATCATCTCGGGAATCTTCCTTGTTTCCAATTCCCCATCCATTCACTCCGTGATTGCAGGCTTCAGGCCACCATCCATCTAAGATGGAAAGGTTGGGCACGCCGTTCATGACTGCTTTCATGCCAGAGGTGCCACTTGCTTCCATGGGTCTCACAGGGGTGTTGAGCCAAATATCGACCCCGCTGGTCATCGCCAGACCGGTTGCCATGGAATAATCTTCCAGGAAAGCAACAGGAATATCCTCGAGCATGTTTGAGGCATCGAATATCTCCTTGATCAGAGCCTTCCCCCCCTCATCCCTAGGGTGAGCCTTACCGGAGAAGACGAATTGAATCTGGCCCGAACCTATCTCATTGAGCCTCGGAATATCCCTGAATACGAGCGAAGCACGCTTGTAAGTCGCGAAACGCCTTGCAAAACCTATCGTAAGCCTATTCCCATCGAGATCCACGCCCGTCATCGACCTGACAAGTTCACGCAAGACGGCGCGTGACTCTGACCGTGCACGCTCAAGTCCAGTTTCGCTGAGCGTGTCCGCTTCAAGCAAAATACCGCTGTCCGATCTCCAACCTTGTAATTCTTCGTCGTATAGGCGCGACATTGTGGGAGATATCCATGTCGGATGGTGAACCCCATTGGTAATCGGCGATATGTCGGCACCAGGGAACATGCCCGATGCAACCTCGGCATTCAGAATCGAGACAGCATTCACATTGCCCGCCATACCGATTCCGAGATGGCTCATCGAGCATCGGCCCCCATCATTTGCCACTTTCTTCTCTTCGGGCCCTATGAGGTCCTCAACAACGCCCTCAACAAGTCCCCATTCGAAGCGATCGTGCCCTGCAGCGACAGGCGTGTGAGTCGTGAACAGGGTTCTCGACGAGACCTCTTCCCTGCTCCACCCCTGGCGCATCATCTCTAAGGCAGCCATCGAGCAATGGCCCTCATTCAAGTGCAAGCCCTTCAGGGGCCAGTGACCCAGGATTTTGAGTGCCCTTATCCCTCCCACTCCAAGGAGATACTCCTGACGTACACGCATCTCGTCACCTCCTGCGTAAAGCCGGTCAGACAGGCTGATGTGCCCCTCGTCGTTGCTGTTGTGGCGGGTATCGAGGAAGTATACCGGCACCTTGTGGCCGCTATGCCCGTGTATCACAGTCTTCCAGATTTTTGACTTGAGGTTCGAACCGTCCAAGCGTATGGATAATTCTAGACCCGTATCCTCAAGGTGCTTATTGGGGTCTAGGTCTGGGTACGTTTCGGTTTGGTTGCCCTCAGCATCCAGATGCTGTCTGCCATATCCCTCTCGATATAGCAGCGTCACTGCTGCAATGTCCAAACCTTCGTCCGCAGCAGACTTCAGATGATCGCCTGCTAGAACTCCCAAGCCCCCGGAGTATGTGTGTAACTCGCTGTATAGGCCTATTTCAGCACTGAGATAGGCAATCAAAAACAGACCCCCTCCTAATCTTCCATCTCAGCATCCGAAGGGCCATCTTCCATATTGCCGGAGGATGGCTTTCTCGTGCCTTGTAAGACAAGAATCGCCGCGGCTAGAGCAATGACCACTAAGATCAAGGGGACGACCAATGAATTCGCCTCCGAACTTCCGTCATTCCCTCCCGCAGCCGTGCCGTTTCCATTCTGTGTACCATTGTTTACTTGCGTATCCGATATGGTGCCAGATTCGATTAGAAGCATGGAACCATCGTTTCCAGCAACGTCCATAGCGTGAATCGTCACTGTGTGGTTCCCCTCTGGTACAGCCAGGGAGTAGCGGTGGACTTGTTCCGTTGGATAATCCGCCTCATTGCCAATATCAGCCGGTGAACACGATACTTCCGTGCATACCTCGATGACTATCGAAGATGGCTCAGTTGTGAAGAAGCTCAGGTGGTAAGCACCCTCATCGACTTCGTACTCAGCACCCAGTATCTCCGGAGCTTCGGTATCAACCTCTGAAGGGGTAGTGAATGATGCACTGACGCTGACTCCCTCAGCACTGATTGTTACGGTGTATTCTTGCCCTGGGTCCATGCCTGAAATGACGTATACGTGGTCAGAGCTGGAAGATACCCACGTTTCATCCACGACATCGCCCTCATCACCGGTTACGTGCAGGTCCATCTGACCGGATTTGGCGGAAGACCATGTCAACAATGCGGAGTTACCAGTTACTTCGTTCACAGCCAATCCGTACACCTGCTGTTCGATAGGCGGAAGCTCAACCCCGTGGAGTTCAGCGTACGCCATCATGCTGACGTCATATGAGTTTAGCATGGCCTCTTGATCCACGCTTTCTGGTAGAAGCACATCCCAGATGGTTGAGTGGTATTTCTGCAAGTTAGTTGGATTCGCTGGCGCGCCGCCTCCAGCGACCCATGTAGAGGCCGACTCATCAACAGCTCGGAGTTTCCCTTCGCCATAACCGTCCTGACTACCTACGACTATGAGGAACCTGGATGTAGCGAGATCTCCTCCGATTATCGATTTTGAGATAGTCGCGACAATCGTATTCGTCTCCGGATTCGCCTGAGCCTCTATGCCAGTGGTTATTCGTGTCGACGATTCGTGAGTCATGCCGTAGACCGGCCCCGCCTCGCCCACAAGCATGACAGCAGATTCCCAGCCCCATTCCGGAGACGTCTTTGCGTATGTGCCCGGCAACAAGTCCTGATTGCCCCCAGGTGCCGAATCCACATAGATCTGAATATTGGCATGAGACCACCCCCACATCATATTCCAGTTATTGGTAATCTCAGCCATCGTGAATGTGAACCTCACGTTCCATGCACTTTGTTCGATTATCGCATGCTCAAGGTCAAACAGACCTGCTCCAGGTGAAAAATCCCCTGCTAGCGGATATGTGTAGTCGCCATCCCCCGTCTCATCGCCAGTGGGATCTTGCATGTCGAGGATTTTGACCCATGATTCCAGATTTGGCATGGAAATCTGGATTGGCGGCGTCGGGGCCAATTCGACATCATCTCCCCCTCCAGCGGCTCTACTTTGGTACACGCTGCTAACGATGCGAAGTCTGGTGAAACCATTCGGCTCCAAGTCAGCAGTAGACCAGGGGATCTCTACCTCGAAGACCTCATCAGCCACAATTAGCCCCAATGCCCCCTGTGACGTAATTGACCACTCTTCGTTGCCCTGTGATTGGAATGTGTTGTACGTCATACGCCCGTCGTCCCGGAGCTGATTGAAATCGAACCACAGCATCTTCGTAGTTGGCATACCGAGCGATTCCATCCCGTAGTACGTGTGGAAATTCGCCTGAGCAACGTTGTTGTCAACTGCATTGGCTGCCATAAGGTAGATTTGGATATGGGGCGTTCCGCCTTCGTATGAATCCGGATCGAGGTATGAATCGATGTCTCCGACACCAATCTTCAGGTGTATGCTGCCAGTATCGTGACCAACCTCTATACTCGTTATGTCAGTTGCATCACTGCCGCTGCCTGCATCGTATTCAGCAGCAGCGTTCCATTCTCCTGGGAATGATAGGCCATCGTAGAATGGCTCCATCAACCCACTCGACGGTCTTGTTGGCGTGGCCACGTTTCCGGCGAGGTCTAGGAGGTCCGGGGGAAGCTCAACGCCTAGACTATCGTATATGGTTCTGAGATGAGTCCTGAAGAGCGCATCGAATTGCGAATCATCTCCGGAGTCTTGGTCTGCACCGTACCACCAGAACCAATCACTTCCCTGAGCAGCCATCAGGGCATGACGGGCTGCTGGTAGTCCGGGGTGGTCGGGTTCATCGTTCAGAACCTGCATGTATGCATTTCTTGCAGATACTAGACGATGCCATCCAATCGACTCTTCTTCTTCTCCGGCCCAGGTGGTCAAATCTCCATGAATCCAAGATCCCGTTGCAAGCTCCTGTAACCTGGGAAGATGATCAGTGCCCTTTTCTTCAAGATACTGCCCGGGCGTCATGGTCCTGATGGTGGGATGATCTTGCAGTGCATCAAACCACTCGTGAAGGAATTCTCTGCCATTGTCACTAGCGCCGAAACCACTCATGAAAAGCCAATTCTCCCCATCAGCCGCCACTGTTAGCAGGTGATCCTCAGGATTTCCCCCGGCATTTATGACATCATTTCTCCTGCTCTCCACCTGTGAGATGAAATCGGCTACAGCATCCTCCACATCCATATCCCCATACGTGAACGCAATTCTATCAGATATCCCGGTCTCCCTGAACACCATCATCATCTCTTGCCCTCCGGATTCAACCATCCAGGGGGATGTGATGTCCATGGTAGAGGCGTCAGACGGATTCCCCCCGTCCATCTTGACAGATTGGGATAGAACTTGTTTGTCACTCACAGCCCACTGTATGCCGTTCTCTGCCATCGGCGCGATTACCGATTGCGAGACCGCTTGTTCGGAGGGCCACATGCCGCTGGGCCTGATGCCCGTACTGGCCTCGAAAAGATCCAGTCCATCCGAGACTTGGTCTTCCACATCAGATATCCACGCATCCTTCTCAACAGGTATCCCATCTTCCATAGTCCAGCCAGGCATGGCTAGGAGAGGCATAATCGGGTGATATTTCGGTGTTGTCGTCAACTCCACTTGTGAGGTATTAGCCAGATTTGAGTACAATGGCATAACATTGAGCATCTGTTCGCTCTGATACGAAAGAACTGTCTCAAGATCATTCACCGTGTACGGAGCCTGCTTCTCAAATATCGATTGCATTTCGGCACTTGCAGCAGATTGTGTGAGGAGGTAATCATAATCTCCCATTACTAATGGCCCGGAGTTCTGGAAGAGATGGAATAGAACAGTCGTGTCAAGGAGGTGTTGAGGGTGGAATACGACTGACGATTTAGGGCCGCGCGAATCACCGGGAGCGGCTTGATACGGTCTAACGAAAGAAGGATCGTTGTTGTCTCTTCCATCCTTTAGAGCCCCAAATGAGCTGCTAGCGGGCTCCATCCATCCCAATTCCGGATGCTCTTCATCCACGTCGTACACCCAAGGTTGTATCCTGAAGTATTCGAACATCATTTGCGCGAGTTCCCATTCGCTTAGATCAGTTGGATAGCCTGTAGCATACCCATCTTCATCCGTAATCCAATTTGATTTTGCAAGAGCTAGATGAAGATCCATGGTGGCGGGGTCGCTGTAATCTTCAAGCTGCTCTATCAATGATGGAACGATGTTGTAGGTTACGTTCGTGCCAGGGTACATCCCTAGAATACCAGGGCTGTCTATGTACTCATGACTCCCATGCACCCTAACCCATGGCAACTCGTAGAATCCCGATTCTATGTTCTTGTAATACGGTTGATGCATGTGCAGTATTATTGCTAGATTAATGGGGCCGTGGTCTTCTGCATCAGCTGTATCAGCAGACGCTGGTATCACCCCACCAAGAGGCACAGACACCATAATTGCCACAAGAGCAAGACCCACGAATCTCCTTTTTCGGTAATATCCAACCAACCCATTCATCTCCAACACGCCTGTATCGCTGGATGCTGGTAAGAGCATATATGTTTCAATCTCGCACTATAGAATTGTTAGTGGCCTATTCCCGGCAAACATCCCATTTATCTGCTGGCTTCAACGCGAAAGTAGAGTGAGAGTCGCCGGAATCCTGCTTCCAATTCAGTCTATTCCGAGGGGCGATACGCCAGGCGGCCTTAGAGAGGCCAGTATCCGCGCGATAGATACATTCTCTTCTTTTGGCATAGGGGTCTGGCAAATACTCCCTCTAAATCCCCCGGATTTTGTAGGCTCTCCGTATGCAAGCCCTTCTGCCTTTGCAATGGACCCTGAATTGCTCCATGGTCTCGCAGGAGATGTAGGGGACCCATCGAGACACGATTTGAATGCATGGCTCGAAAACTCCGAGTGGGCAGACTCATGGGCATTATTCAGGATACTGAAGTCACTCGACCCAAGGAGTTGGGTGAAATGGGGTCGTTGGTCCGACCCCTCAGCTCAGGAACTCGATCATCTTAGATCAGATAATGAAGAGCAGTACTGGCGTGAAATTAGCATACAGTGGAAACTCGAGCATGCCATGGAATTAATCGAGACCCATGCACGAGAGAATGGTGTGCTCATTCTTGGCGATATCCCGCTCTATGTAGCGCATGACTCTGCGGACATGTGGCACAGTAAGGAGCTATTCAATATAGGGCCAAATGGAGAGCCACTTGAGCGTTCAGGCGCTCCTCCTGATTCATTCAACCCTCTCGGCCAACTTTGGGGCAATCCCACATACGCGTGGTCAGCGCACCAGAAATCTGGTTATGATTGGTGGAAGAAAAGAATCGAGATAGCTACACGCAGAACTCCTGGCATCCGGATAGACCATTTCATCGGTCTTGCCGAATACTGGGCGATACCGCCCGAGGCTGAGGATGCACGCGGTGGCCGATGGGTAGAGGGCCCGGGTGCTTCGCTAATGGATGCGATAATCGACTCCTCGGATTTCCTAATTGCTGAGGATCTGGGGATGGCTGGCGACGCTGCAATCAGGTTGAGGGATGCCTACAATTTGCATGGGATGTCAATACTTCAGTTCGGATGGGGCCACGAAGCCCCTCCGCATCATCTTGACCACATCCCCGAGAGAGTGGTTGCATACACGGGCACCCACGATAACGATACTTTCGCAGGATGGTATTCGAAGATCGGTTCGGATGACAGGAGAAGGGTGAGAGAGACCCTCGGCTGTAATTCTGCGGACGTGCCGATGGAGGCGGTGAAAAGGCTCATATCGTCCAAAGCGGATATTGTGGTCATACCTCTGCAGGATGTATTAGGACTCGGCAGCTCTGCAAGGATCAACACACCCGGACTTGTCAGCAAGAGAAATTGGTCATGGACGGCTCCCGATGAGTGGGAATCCCACCATTCATGGGGATGGCTTTCCGAATCGGTGAAATCCTCCGGCCGTCTGCCATGGTACAATGGCCGAGAATTTAGTCTTGGGTATTGACATCGGAGGCTCTTCCGTAAAAGGGGGAATTGTCGACGTCAACGCGGGACGTGTCGTCGGCCAAAGATGCACCATTGAGCATGAACCCCTGCCACGACTCGAAATAATAACTGAGTCGATAAAGACCATAATTCACGAGGTTCAATACAAGGGCGCGGAGATAGGAGTGGGATTCCCAGGAGTGGTATCTGATTATGAGGTAATCAATGGCCCCAACATGGGCGATGACATCAGGCACGGGTCCCTAATAGAATCATTATCTGAAAACGGATTTTCATGCACATTGCTGAATGACGCCGACTCAGCACTCTACCATGCAATCAGGAATTACAAGAAATACTCGGGAACAGAAACAACCCTCCTCATAACAATAGGCACCTCCCTCGGCACAGCCGTATCCCAGCGTGGACGCCTTCTCAGAAATGTCGAGCTTGGCAGACTGTTGAATGAGGATGGCGTCCGTATTGATCAGACGGCTAGTGCAAGGGCCCTGAGGGAGAACGGCACGGACATGAGAGGTTGGGCCGAGAATCTCTCATCGGCCATCACGAGAATAGCCTCGTGCGTCTCACCAGAAATCATTCTACTCGGCGGAGGAATCACTGAGCAACCAGAATCATGGTTCGGCATGGTCGATGTGGATTGGGATGTAAGATTGGCACCTGACTCCAATCAAGCCGGCCTCATAGGGGCGGCATGCTGGCATAATGACTCAAAAATGAGGCACTGGGAAGAAGTCTCCTCTAAATGACAAAATCCACACTAACATATTGTTACCAATTGAGTTAATATTGTACCAAGACACCCCAAACGCATGGACAACAAGATTCTGTCCCTCTTGCTAAGCATGCTGATGGTCTCGATGGCCGCTGCAGGGTGTCTCGGCGGAGATGATGACGACACGACAACGACCGACGTAGACGGCTGTACGGATAGCACCGCTACGAATTACAACCCCGATGCGACAGTGGATGACGGTACATGCACATTCCCGCCATTAGCCGGGTGCATGGACTCAGAGGCCAGCAACTATGACGAAGCAGCAGTCGAGGACGACGGCTCATGCACATACAGCCTGACTGTATGGCACTCATATGCGCTAGACTCGACCGAGGAGGAGGCCTTCAACAACGTCATAGCGGCGTTCGAGGCTTCACATACCAACTATGACCTCGACGTGCAGTACGTGCCATTCGACGATCTGAAGCCGCAGTACGTCACTGCAGCACAGGCTGGCGAGGCGCCAGACGTGTTCCGCCTTCAGAACGATGCACTGGGAGAAGTCGCCGCAAACAACGTCGGTGGCGTTTCAATCATCGAGGACCTCGCTCCTTACATGACTCCAGCAGAGCTGGCAGCATATGGAACGTCGATGTCGGGCGTCACAGTCAACGGCGAGATACTCGGGCTACCACAGTCCGGGGACTCCTTGGCACTGTACTACAACAAGGACGTACTCGACCTCGTAGGCGTCGATTACACCAACATCTCCGAGTGGTCCTTCACAGAGTTCTACACCGCTGCCGTAACGGTCAGCATGGCCTCCGATGACCATTGGGGACTCTGCTTCCCCTACAAGGCCGCATACCAGTTCTGGCCATGGCTGACAGGCTACGGCGGATCGATCTTCGATGACTCCGGCAACCCCACAATCAACAGTGCCAGCACCGTCTCGGCAATCCAGACGATTCAGCTGGCCCTGTACGGACAGCCAGCAGGCGGTACAGGGGTTCTGCCTGATGGAAGCTCGCCAGCCGTGCTCAAGGCCGGCTGCGACTGGGGCAACATGGAAGACATGTTCAAGGACAACGAGGTTGCCTTCATCATCCAGGGGCCATGGGCGTATGGCGGCATCGAGGCCTCCAACGTCAACTTCGGCCACACTGTGATGCCCCTCTCGGTACTCGAAATCCCATTCAGCCCATTCGTGGGCATGAAGGGATGGTCCGTATCCTCCGGATCGGACTCCAAGGCCGCTGCAGTGACTCTGACGAAGTACCTCTCAGGATATGACAGCCAGGTCGAATTCGCAAAGACCGCGAAGCTCCTGCCAGTCATGCCCTCCGTTCTGGAGCACCCAGATGTGGCCAGCGACTCCGTAGTCGCGGGCTTCGGCGCCCAGATGGCCAGAGGCTTCGGAGCACCTGCATACTCGGCAATGGGATCCATATGGGGCCCTGTGGACTCCATGCTCGCAGACGTCTTCGACAACGGGATGGCTCCAGCCGACGCAGCTCGAAAGGCGCAGGCCGCCATAGAGAAGGCACTCGGAATACCGCTGACAGTCGATGACGACGCTGATGACGATGGATACTCCATCGACGGTGCCGATGCAGACTGCAACGACAATGACGCCACCGTTTACCCCGGCGCCGATGACCCGGAGGGCGATGGAATCGACCAGAACTGCGACGGCATCGACGGTGTCGACGTCTCGGTCACCGTGACCCTGATGGTTCACACGGATGACAGTTCGGTCACCGCTGTGAGTTTCAAGGGAGCATACGGCGGCTGGGCTCTAGAGTCAGGCACCCAGGACGGCATGATGTGGACCGTGGAGATAACCACCAACCCAGGCACATACGAGTGGGGTGCAGAAGATCAGGGAGCCAACTGGCTCGGTACCCACTGCGAGGATGTAGATGGGACCACCTCTGACGATGGAAGCAACTGCGAGTTCACCGTGGCAGCTGATGGCACGGTAACAGGGCAGACCAAGCTCCATTACATGGCCACGGCCGCGGCATAAGCCGACCGAGTAATCGGGAATAACTGAGGTAAAACGCAACAAGGAGTGAGGGCGATGAAGGGTCAGACGGCGGGAATATCCGCCACTGCCCTCCTCGCTCTCCTCCTCCTTTCCATTCCCACGGTGCAAGCCGCTCCCCCTCCAGTCTCGGAGGTATCCATAGACGGCGACGTGGATCTCAACAATAGAGTCAGATACGCCTTCCAGACGGTGCCTGAGGCTGTTAAGTACGACATCTATTACAGCACCGAGACATTCTCCAATCTGACGGAAATAGTCCCGACTACTTCCTCGGTAGCCGGTTTCCCCGATGCGTGGATAACCGTCTCTGAAGAGCCAGCAGACGACCCCTCGATCCAAGAGACGCTCAAGTTCTTTCGATGTTGGTGGTCTCTGAATCCAATTCCAGACAGTCTCGCTGCTGATTTCCAGGCAGAGGAGGTTTGGCTCGAACCAACCTTCTCAGTCGGTATGCCCGTGATTCCCCCTGATGCGATATCCGTGGTCTGCGATCTTCCAGGCATAGTCCGGGGTCAAGAGGTATATGTGGCGACAGTTGCAATCGGCGAGGACGGCTCTTCGGTGGACGAGGGTCTCGAGGTATTGTCAGCAATAACCACCGCTGAGTCCGAAAGGCCACCTGATCCCGACATGACTCCAGTCTACATCGCCATCGGGGTCATCGTAGGAGGTCTTTGCCTTACGGCAATAGTACTCTATTTCCTGTCCCCGAGTCGACGAGAGAGGAGCGGCTACCTCTTCGTATTGCCCGCAATCCTCCTATTGGCCACACTCACCTTCTATCCCGTGGGCTACGGCATATACCTCTCCTTCACAGATGAATCCGCTGAAAATTATGGCGAGGGGGAATTCGTCGGTCTGGACAACTATGAGCTTCTGTTCTCGGATGAGAGGGATTACGACGGCGATGGCGACCCCGGTTTCTGGCGTACTTTCACATTCACCCTCATCTGGACCTTCGGCTGTGTGATTATGCATATGCTGCTGGGCGTTCTTTTCGCCATGCTTCTCGAAAGCGGCATAATCGGGAAGGTTGCTTGGCGTACGATACTCCTGATACCGTGGGCCGTCCCGGGGTACATCTCGGTGATAATGTGGAGGGGGATGCTCAACAGATTCGGTTGGGTCAATGGGATTCTCACTTCCGATATCGATTATCTGGGGCTTGATAACTGGGCTAAATTCTCCGTCATCTTCGTCAATATCTGGATGGGTTTCTCATTCATGACCATGACTACGTCCGGAGCATTGGCAGGCATACCCAGGGACATGTACGAGGCGGCCAACATAGATGGTGTGGGGAGGTATCATCGTTTCAGGTATCTCACGCTACCTCAGCTGATGCCCGCACTGGTCCCCCTTTCTCTACTTGGCATGATCTGGACCTTCAATCTCTTCCACGTCATCTTCCTGATGACCGGTGGCGGTCCCGACAGATTCTACGGGGAGCCAGGCGTCACCGACATACTCGTCACTTTCGTTTACGATGTCGCATTCATAGACGGCGAGTACGGCTTAGGAGCAGCATGGTCAGTCATAATTTTCCTGATGCTAATCGTCTTTAGTACAGCATATCTCGTAGTGACAAAGGCAGGCGAGGTGGACGGATGAAAGACAATCTCGCTGTTCGTTGGTGGACTCCCGTCAGCCTCCGTGCAGTAGCATCATTTGGTTGGATAAGCCTCATGATAGCACTATTCATGTGTGCAGTGTCTTGGATGAGGGGGGACGACTCCGGACTCACAACCGCATTCATGGTGGTAATCGCGAATTCAGTCATTGTCTTCATTCTCCCCGAGGATGTCCCTGCTCGTCCCGTACCAGAGAAATTCGCGCTCTTCCTTGTTTCAGGGGCTTCTATGACGATCCTTTCACTCTCATATATCATTCACAGGGCCGACTCCTCTGTTGGCCTTACTATGGTCGACTATTGGACCGCTGCACCCTCTATGCTGGTCGGTGCAGCTGCAGTTATCGCTGCATCTCGCTCATCAAGATGGTTCATGGGCAAAGCATCGACCGATGAGGCCCTCAGGGGGCTTGCAAGATCGAGGAAGCACTCAGGCGCAGTCATTCAGACTGCTAAGCAGATCGTGCTCATACATTTGGGAATATTCGCAATCCTCCCGCCGCTGTGGACGATCATGCTGTCCCTGTCTCCTGGAAATTCCCTTAGTATGGACTTCAGCTTCTCGAATGCCACTTTGGAGCATTACGAGAAGATGTGGGGTTCAGAGAGATTCTGGGGGTGGTTCTGGAACTCCATCATCGTCTCGGTTGCAACTACAATCTTCGGCTTAACAATTGCATTCCCCGCGGCATATGGCTTCTCGAGATATCGGTTCCATGGTCGAAAAATAGGTCTGTTCATGTTTTTGATCGTTCAGATGTTCCCTGGCGCCCTTATCCTCGTCCCGTATTTCATCGTCATGAAGGGGCTCGGACTCCTCAACACGTATGCAGGACTCGTCGTTGCCTACTCCGTAACCGCCCTTCCGCTCTGCGTCTGGCTGATGAAGGGATTCTTCGACACCATACCAAGGGAGCTTGAAGAAGCAGCCAGAGTAGATGGTTGCTCACAGATTCAGATATTCTCTCGAATAATACTCCCCCTCTCTCTCCCGGCAGTAGCCGTTACATGCCTCTTCTCATTCCTCGCTGCTTGGAACGAGTATCTCCTTGCACTGACATTCCTGTCAGACACAGACAGATACACACTGCCCGTGGGCCTTGCCTCCATGGTATCCTCAGCTCAGGCCGGCGACTCGTATTGGGGCGATTTCGCTGCAGCGTCGATTCTGATAAGCGTCCCCGTAGTGCTCTTATTCATCACATTCCAGAGATATCTCGTCGACGGCATGGTCGCGGGAGCTGTGAAGGGGTGATTGTGTATGGCAGAAGTGGGATTCGACGGCGTATGGAAGGAATATGATAGTGATAGCGTGGCAGTCAAGGATTTGACGATCCACGTTGAAACGGGGGAGTTCGTAGTTCTAGTCGGCCCGTCTGGATGCGGCAAGACGACATCCCTGAGAATGCTCGCCGGTCTTGAAGAAATCACTGAAGGAACCATATCGATTGATGGGGTTGTTGTGAATGATCTCCCGCCCAAGGCCAGAGGCATTGGGATGGTATTCCAGTCATATGCCCTGTATCCTCACATGAATGTGGAGCGAAACCTCTCGTTCGGACTGAGAATGCAGAAGGGATCCGAACGCCTCGAGAAGAAGGAGATAGACAGCAGAGTTTCAGATGCAGCCGAACTACTGGGATTAACAGAGTATCTTGATCGCCTTCCGAAGAACCTCTCCGGCGGACAGAGGCAACGTGTAGCATTGGGAAGGGCACTGGTAAGACAGCCCGAGGTGCTACTGATGGACGAGCCCTTGTCAAATCTCGATGCAAAGCTAAGGAATCAGATGCGAATAGAACTACGCCGCCTTCACGAGGAGCTGGGAACGACCACGATCTACGTAACACACGATCAAGTCGAGGCGATGACCCTTGCAGATCGAATAGTCATAATGAACGAAGGAAGGATGCAGCAGTTCTCGACCCCCCTTGAGGCATACCATCGCCCATCAAACACCTTCGTCGCGTCATTCCTAGGCACCCCTCCGATGAATCTGGTCGAGGGAAGTATGTCCGATGGAGTCTTCATCGCCACAGATGCCAATGCCCGGGGAGAACCATTCACGATGAAAATGCCTTCGCATCACTCCTCGTATGAGGGCAGATGCACTCTCGGCTTCCGCCCTGAGAACACCGCATTGAAGATCGGGGATGAGGATGGAAAATTCAAGATCGCCGGTTTCGAGTCACTGGGTTCTGAGACAATTGTCCATCTGGATCATGGAGACATCAGGATTTCTGCGGTATGGCACAGACCCGGGCCCGAGGCAAATCGGCAGATAATGGATAGAACGTCCAATGTCGGGGTACAGATCAACGAATCTGACGTCAGGCTATTCGATTCTGAAGGCAATGCTGTCAATGAGGCATGAGGGAGACCCATGAGCCATGATCGCTGGGATTCTGCGGTTGTTTACCAGATATATTGGCGCTCTTTCATGGACGCCAATCAAGATGGAATTGGGGATATCGAAGGTCTGAGATCGCGTATCGACCACATACATCAACTAGGCATCGACGCTATCTGGCTAAATCCAACATACCCCTCGCCCCAAGGAGACCACGGCTACGATGTATCAGATTATTTCGATGTCGAACCGATGTTCGGTTCGTTAGAAGAATTCGATCAAATGATCGAAGATTTTCATGAGCGAGGCATAATGGTCCTCATGGATATAGTTCCGAACCACGTTTCATCTCATCACGAATGGTTTCAGTCGGCATTATCCGGGGGCATAGGAAATACTGACGAGGGGCGATTCATCATCAGGGACGGGACTGGCCCAGGGGGNNCCAATCCCCCTAACGACTGGGTCAGTATTTTCGGAGGNCCTTCCTGGTCCCCATTCCCCTCCTCAGGGGATTCCCTCCAGAGNTGGTACCTCCATATGTTCGATCCATGTCAACCCGACTTGAATTGGCATCATACGGACGTACGTGATAGATTTGAGAATATACTCAGGTTTTGGCTTGACAGGGGTGTAGACGGATTTAGGATCGACGTAGCACACGGACTCTTCAAGGCACCCGGATTGCCCAATAGGGAAGGATTCGGAGACAATTGGTCAGCTTGCTGGGACCAGCCAGAAGTTCACGATATTTATCGCAAATGGAGGAAAATTGTAGATGAGTATGAGCCCAGCAGATTCCTCATTGGCGAGATACACACTGCGACACGGGAACGACTTCTGGAATATGTCCGAGCTGACCAACTGCATGCCGCTTTTGACTTCTCTTTCCTCCATCAAGATTGGTCCAGTGATGGATTCAGGGATAAGATAAGGGCCAATTTGGATTTATGGAAAGATACCGGCGCCCTTCCTGTCTGGACCCTGTCGAATCACGATGAAATCAGACATTGGTCGCGTTACGCACCTCTACTTGAGGATGGATCCCCAGATGACCAAGTAGCGAATGTCCGTTATAAATCGCTTCTCGCTCTAGTTATGGCGTTACCCGGGCGAATATTCCTCTACAATGGAGAGGAACTAGCCCTTCCTCAGGCCGATGTGCCCGATGAGCATAGACAAGACCCTGCCTTTTTCCGTCAAACGCCCGAATCGGACTACAAGGGTAGGGACGGATGCAGAATCCCCATGCCCTGGGAAGCAGATTTGCCAAACGCCGGTTTCACTAACTCAGAGCCATGGCTACCGATGCCCGACGGATGGGAAGACTATTCGGCATCGACTCAGCACGATGATCCCAACTCCATGCTGAATTACTATCGTAGCATGATTCAACGTAGAAAAACGGAAAATTGGATGAAATCTGATTCAATCGGCGAAGTCGACTCATCCTCCGGCATACTCTCATTTGTCAAGACGTTTGAGAATAAACAGGTCCGTGTGATAATGAATTTCAGTGATTCTGAATTCCGCTTCGATAACGACAATACGATTCTAAGAACATCGAATTCAGATACATCGAATCCATTTCTCAGACCAGGTGAAGTTGCATATATTGAGATTCATTGATCCATAACACTCTCTAAAAATCAATCTTCCATGAATGGATACGTCCAATCATGCGGCGTTTTCAGAGTCCTCTTTATGGATCGNGGCGATATCCATCTTAGCAGATTCAACGGCCCACCTGCTTTGTCATTTGTCCCGCTGGCCCTAGCGCCNCCGAATGGCTGTTGAGCCACAACTGCACCAGTTGGCTTATCGTTGATGTAGAAGTTGCCCGCAGAGAACCTGAGCTTGTTGAATGCGATATCTATGTGCTCCTCATTCGAAGCAAAAATCGATCCCGTTAATGCATATGGCGAGCCCGTATCGCATGTTTCGAGAATATCCAAGAATCGATCATCANCATACACATTCACAGTAAGAACCGGGCCAAATATCTCCTCNACCATAGTTTCNGATNGCGAGTCCNNNGTTACAATGATCGTCGGTTCGATAAACCATCCAGTGCTATCATCCGATNCACCTCCGACGAACACATCGCAAGTCTCCCTCTCTCGAGCNCTATCGATGTANCCGGTAATTTTGTCGAAGGCNCGNTGATCGATAACCGCGGTCATNAAATTTGTAAAATCACTAGCATCGCCCATCTTGATTTTCGATATCTCTTTCGCAAGTGGNNCNGATATCCTCGNCCAAACCGATTCCGGGATGTATGCNCGGCTCGCTGCGGAGCATTTCTGACCCTGATATTCGAANGCCCCTCTAAGGAGTGCCACGATTAGGCCCTGCTCGTCACANTCNGGGTGGGCTACGANGAAGTCCTTTCCNCCCGTCTCCCCGACGATTCTNGGATAAGANCGAAGGCCATCCANTGACTCNCCGATTCTNTTCCAGAGCCCTTGGAATGTTGAGGTTGAACCNGTAAAGTGCAGACCAGCGAAGTCAGGGTTTGAGAGCGCCANACGAGAAATTGTAGGGCCNGAAGAGGGNACGAAATTAATCACNCCAGGAGGGAGGCCAGCTTCCATCATNANNCTCATCAGAACATAGTTNGAGTGGTATGAATTCCTNCTAGGCTTCCACACAGACGTACACCCAACAATCGCTGGAGCACTTGGGAGATTCGCAGCTATGCTAGAGAAGTTGAATGGGGTNATGGCGAGGACGAATCCTTCCAATGGCCTAATCTCGGTTGAATTGACCACTCCATCAGGCGATACAAGTGGTTGGAGCTGATCGTGAAAACCTCTCGCATAGTGGCAATTGAAACGCCAGAAATCAATAAGTTCGCATGCAGCNTCAATTTCGGCTTGAAATGCGGTTTTTGACTGATTGAGCATTGTTGATGCATTGGATTTCATTCTCCAAGGGCCCGCAAGGAGATCGGCACAGCGCTCGAATATCTCGCATCGAGCTTCAAGACCCATCTCTATCCATTCACTCTGGGCAGATACGGCNGCCTTGCANGCATCTTCGATTTCCTTCTCGCCAGCCATGTGAACCTCGGCNAATACGTGCCCGTGATTGTGAGGGACGACTTGTTTGACGATATTCCCAGTCTTTACCTCCTTGCCCCCNATGATNCATGGTATCTCTACAACTTCACTGAGCTGGCGCTCTAACTCTGCTTTCAACATGCTTCGCTCAGGACTTCCCTTTGCATAGGAGAGAATCGGCTCATTGTCGGGATGGGCTGCCATGAGCCNTAGGGGAAACTGCTCATCTAACATCGTTGCGCAGGGGCGCGCGGNTTTTCGAGACCGATNGAAATCTAAGCCCCTGTCCTTCTGCTAGCNAATGCGCTNGCTCCAATCATCGCTGCGAGNACAGANANGAGTCCAAACCCTGGAAGNCCGNTGNCTCCTTCGTTGTCTATTGGNGTCGGATCAAGAAGATCGCAAATCCCGTCGTTATCTGAATCGGGTGGCGTTGAATCCGAATCATTGGGGTCGTACTCACAATCCTCTTCCTCCGAATCACTCCATCCGTCACCATCATCGTCATCATCAGCGATATCCCCAATTCCATCNCCGTCCGTATCTCTCCAATCAGAGGAATCAAGCGGGAAGTCATCCATTTCATTGATGAAACCNTCTCCATCCATATCGGAATCCATGTTNTTGCAAATGAAGTCTAAATCCAAGTCTGNTGGNAGGCTNTCTGGCGATTTTGAGTCNGAATCACAANNAATCTCGTCCGTATCGGGCCANCCATCATTATCNTCGTCTAGGTCGCTGTTATCCCCNATGCCNTCCTGATCCCAGTCTGCATTCTCAGCAGNATCNAGGGGAAACGCATCTTCTGAGTCGNCGTATCCATCGCCGTCATCGTCATCGTCNTCNCCGTCGCAGAGGCCGTCAGAGTCGGAATCAGAAGGGACGCTGGTCTCAATGTCGGCTTCCGATTCACATCTGATTTCATCTTCATCAGACCACCCGTCACCATCATCATCCAAATCAGTTGTCAGGTCAGTNGTGCATGATTCGAGGATGAAATCNGGAAGTCCATCNTGATCCGTGTCAAGGAATGCGCATGGATCGTTAGGGAAACCATCCTCTGCATCATTNACTCCATCGTTGTCGATGTCTTGGTCCATGTAGTCGCAGACNCCATCTGANTCTTCGTCTAGGGGNANGCTTGTTGGNTCGAATGGATCGGAGTTGCATGCTATCTCCTCTNCATCACTAATNCCNTCTCCNGGATAGAAGCCNTCACCGCAATTGGAGGCGTCTTCGCANGTATCGTCATCNAAATCNGCATTATCCCCCAATCCGTCGCCNTCCGAATCGTAACTTTCGTTTGGATCGTTGGGATATGCATCATCCAGATCNGGAACACCGTCTCCATCATCNTCCGGATCGCTGTTGTCTCCTGTGCCGTCGCCATCCGAGTCCTCCCACTCCAGTGGGTTGCCTGGGAAGGCATCATTCAGATCGCTCACTCCGTCCCCNTCAGTNTCCGTATCGATGTAGTCGCATATGCCGTCGNTGTCCATGTCGTCNGGGATNGAAGAGCNGCTCTCAGCATTCGTNCCACAATCTTCCTCATCCGAATTCGACCANCCGTCTCCGTCTTTGTCATCATCNAGTGCATCGCATACGCCGTCTGAGTCCATATCGGNNGGGGTATCGCTACTCATTTTGGGGTCGCTACCACAGAGTATCTCGTCCTCATCTGAAACTCCATCATTGTCNTCATCTGAGTCGGAGAGATCCGGAACTCCGTCTCCATCGGTATCNCCTCCTTCCTCTACATCGCATATTCCGTTTCCATCGCCGTCATANGGNACTGATGCCACATCAAGGGGGTCNGTCCCACAGCTNGCCTCGTCTGAGTCAGTCCAGCCGTCATTGTCGTCNTCNTCATCTTCAACCAGGGCGGTACCTCCGNTGAANGTGANATTGTCAANATAGATTGCTTCAGTCGCGGCATTAGACTGGAGCATGAATTTCAGGCTNCCAGCACCCGCGCCCGTTAGATCAACCACATACGTGGTCCANACGCCAAGAAGAGAGGTGTGCGCCGTATCGATATCGTCACCGGTCGTGTTCACTATTTCGATATCCGAGTTAGCACCGTCGAACCAGATCACAATTTTATCNGCCGTTTCCCAGTTTGCATTCTGNCCNCTCTGAAGTTTTTGNTGAACATATAGNTCGAATTCNACGGAATCGNCATCNACGATGTCNAGCTCTAGNGTGGCTATNCCATCTACATCAGACATCTCNTAGCCNTGATNNCCATCGGTAAAACTGCCGACGGTCCCTGTATACTCTACNGCTCCAAAGAAATCCCCNTCGGTCAACCCATTACTNCCCGTGGACTGATAGTAGAGNTGAAAACCCATTTCTGAACCAGTTGTGACATTGTGCGAAACGTGCGANTNACCNGCGTTATTCCANAGATAACGATCGACACTCGAGTCTCCCGTGTCGATGTAGATGCTCCCGTTGAGAGGATCTTCAAAAGAGGTATGCGCTACGATTCCGCTACTCGTGCAGCCCGGCGANACATCATCAGGAAGGCCATCGTTATCNGTATCNAAATTAGCACANGGATCATTCGGNAATGCATCCACNGANTCNTCGTAACCATCGCCGTCGGTGTCCGTTGCCTGCGCCATNGGAGACATGGATAGNACGATCAAGAGAGTAGCNGTGATTGCTGGGATGTGCCGGCCCATGNCATTCATGGGAGGCCGAGAGCACATCAAATTGACCTATGCNCTTGGCACAGGATTTAGGACCCTTTCCACCCGATAGGTGCATGGAGAGNAAGCAGAGAGCNTACGACGTCNTNGACGCCGTCGAAGCTTCGGGAAGACATTACGCGNCATCATTGCCCATGATCGCCAGCGAGAACATCCTCAGNCCANTAGTGGCNAGGGCTGTTTCCTCGGACTTGCACGGGAGNTATGCNGAGGGACTCCCNGGCAAGAGATACTANCAGGGNTGNGATGACTTCGANACGATNGAATCGNTAGGNATAGANTCTGCCAAGAGGGTATTNAATTCAAAATTCGTGAANATNCAGTCCANCTCAGGAACCGTGTCAAACATNGCCGCTCTGAAAGCCCTATCCAAACCAGGCCAGTCAATAACCGCAGTCTCNACAGCGGATGGGGGGCACATNTCCCATGCAAATATGGGCGCAGTTGGAGTCAGGGGGCTCGANCTCCACACATATCCGTGGGANGTGGAGAGGATGGAACCGGATATCGATGCTGCTGCAAAGCTCATCAGGGAGATCAAGCCGAGTGTTGCGTTATTCGGCCAATCTGTNTTCCTTTTTCCGACCCCTCTCGAGGAACTATCCGATGCCGCACATGAGGTAGGCGCCTCGGTGATGTATGATGCAGCACACGTNCTCGGACTCGTTGCAGGGGGCGTCTTTCAGGATCCCCTCCGGGAAGGAGCAGATGTCGTGACGGGTTCAAGTCACAAGACATTCCCCGGCCCCCAGGGCGGTTTNCTGATATCNGATAGCGATGATNCGAAGATGCACAGGAGGCTGAATAATGCNGTATTCCCNGGNACATGCTCATCGTATCACCTCCACCATGTGGCTGGGAAAGCCGTCGCTCTCGCCGAGTTCGAGGCATTCGGAAAGGACTACGCAAGAGATATCGTAAGAAATGCCAAGGCCTTAGCCGAATCGCTAGCACAGCGGGGTTTCGATGTGCTCGCAGAGGAGAGGGGCTACACAG